>NZ_JAQEHX010000001.1:0-393 GCF_027666085.1 Sanguibacteroides sp. AM78-02pH3A
AAATAATTTTAAAACACGTTTACAATGAAGACAATATTCAAGATAGCGAAAACGGAGTTGCAAACTCTGTTCTATTCCCCGATCGCGTGGTTGATCCTGATCATTTTTACCTTTCAATGCAGCATGGCCTTCTCCGATTTAATGGGAGGGATGGTACGCTCCAATTCTTTAGGCTACGGAAACTACAATGTTACCGGGGGGCTTTTTGACGGTTGGAGAGGTTTGTTTGTAACCGTTCAATCTTACCTTTACCTTTACATCCCTTTGTTGACGATGAGCTTGATGAGCCGGGAGTTCGGTAGCGGTTCCATTAAATTACTATACTCGTCGCCGGTGACGAACTGGCAGATCATTCTCGGTAAATACGCCTCGATGATGGTTTACGCTCTCGTT
>NZ_JAQEHX010000001.1:403-650179 GCF_027666085.1 Sanguibacteroides sp. AM78-02pH3A
TCTCGTTTTGATCGGAGTTTTGATGCTTTATGCTATATATGCAATTTGTGCCGCCAAAAATATCGATATTCCCTATATCCTTTCCGGCTTATTGGGATTATACTTACTGATCTGCGCTTACGCGGCGATCGGTTTGTTCATGTCGAGCCTGACCTCTTACCAGATCGTTGCCGCTGTAGGAACTTTAGCGGTTCTTGCGGCCTTATCTTACGTGAAGGGATTGTGGCAGGAGATCGATTTTGTCCGGGATTTGACCTTCTGGTTGGCCATAGACGGTCGAGCCGGAGAATTCGTTGACGGTTTGATCTGCTCGGAAGATGTCATTTACTTTTTGATCGTAATCCTTTTGTTCCTGTCTATGGCTGTGATTCGTTTACAAGCTCGCAGGCAGAAGAGTTCTTGGATGGTAAACTGGGGCAAATACGTTGGAGTTTGGGCGGTGGCGCTGTTTATCGGTTACCTCTCTTCCCGTCCGTCGTTGATGTCTTTTTACGATGCGACGCGTACGAAACATAATACGTTGACGCAAAATAGTCAGGATATCGTTGCCCGCATGGACGGTAAATTGACGATCACGACCTACGTGAATATTATGGATCGTTTTTATTGGTATGGTTCTCCTTCCAGTCGGAATTGGGATTTGGAACGTTTTAAACAATATGTTCGTTTCAAACCGGATATCACGATGAAATATGTTTATTACTATGATTCGATAAAGGATATGAAGAGTCTCGAAAAGAGATATCCCGATATGACCTTCGAGGAAATGGTAAAAAAGACGATCGAGATCATCAAATTGGATTCGAATAAAATATTGAAACCGGAACAGATTCGCGAACAGATCGACCTGAAGCCGGAAATGAACCGTTTCGTTCGTTTGTTGGAGAGGGAGAACGGTCAAAAGACCTTCTTGCGGGTGTTCGATGACATGATGGTTTTCCCGGGAGAGACGGAGATCTCTGCAGCTTTCAAACGTTTAGTGATGAAATTACCGAAAGTTGGGTTCTTAACCGGACATGGAGAACGTAACACGGAACGTCAGGGAGACCGGGATTACAGTAGTTTCACGCAGGATAAACCTTTCCGCTATTCATTGATTAACCAGGGATTCGATTTCGAGAATGTAACGTTGGACAAAACGATTCCGGAGGATGTGAATATTCTTGTGATTGCCGAGATGCGTCAACCGTTAACGGCTGAAGAACAAGCGAATTTGGATAATTATATTGCCCGAGGCGGAAACTTGTTTATCGTGGGAGAACCGAAACGTCAGGAAATCATGAATCCTGTGATCGAACAGTTTGGTGTTCAGTTTATGCCGGGTGTTCTTGTTCGTCCGACGGAGAATTTCCAAGCAGATCTGATCGTAGCCCGCCCGACTAAAGAGGCAGCCGATTTCTCTTATATCTATAATACTATGAGACGTAGAGAATTGGTGATTACGATGCCGAGTGCTACCGGATTGGATTACACGACAGATAAAGGTTTCGAGGTTACTCCGTTGTTCGTGAGCGACACCATCAATTGTTGGAACGAGTTGCAGACGACAAACTTCGTGGATGACACGGCCCGTTTCGACCCTTCTACCGGAGAGATCCAGAAAACGTTCGTGACCGGATTGGCGTTGTCGCGGAAAGTGGGAGAGAAAGAGCAAAAAATCATGATCTTCGGAGACGCTGACTGTGTAAGTAACGGTGAATTCAGCCGGAGCCGGAAGGATATTCCTGCATCCAACTATTCGATCATACAAGGAGCTTTCTTCTGGTTATCCGATGAAGAAGTGCCTATTGATGTTCGTCGTCCCCGTTTGACTGATGACAAGGTTTATGTAGGTGAGACCGGAATGTATATTACGAAGATTGGATTTATGGGAGTATTGCCTGCTATTTTACTTTTCATAGCTATATTCATATGGATTAGAAGAAGAGGCAGATAATAGATAGAATATAAATTTTAAAGATTACCGGAGTTTCATCGATTTACAGGATTGAAACTCCGGTTTTTTATGGTTGAAAAGGTGATTTGATTTTAAAATGTAGATTGAAAATTAATTTATGATTAAATTCTGATCTTGATATCTTTAAATCGTAAATCTAAAATCCGAAATCGTAAATTTTTAATTAACACCCGGGGACGGGGCAAAAGTGTTGTTTAATTGTAAATTATAGATTCGAAGATTAAGTGATTCTGTGATTTTAATTTAATCATTTGATCATAGAATCATATAATCATATAATTAAGCGATTGCAACCCGTCCTATTCTGTATCCTATAAGAGCAAAATAGAGAATTACCGCGTAGCAGGGAATGACGAGCCAGTAAGCTTGCTGGTAGCCACAAATGCTTGTTAAAGAGCCATAGAGCATGGGGAGTAGAGCTCCTCCCGCGATGGCCATAATCAATAAGGCCGATCCTGTTTTGGTATGTCGTCCTAACCCGTATATGGCTAACGGGAAAATGGCCGGCCACATGAGGGAATTTGCCAGACTTAATAAAGAGAGACACCAGATTGAAATCTCCAGAGGCAAGAAAATAACCCCGCAACCTAAAATCAGTCCTAATACAGCGCAATAGGAGAGGGCTTTTTCTTGACTGATGTATTTAGGAATACAGATGATGCCGATAATATAACCTACAATCATGGCCAACATGGAATAGGTCGGAAATACCCGGGCAACATCCATGGACATGCCTTGAGCCGTCCCGTAACGAATGATGGAATCCACTGCAATTACCTCTACCCCTACATATAGGAAGAGGGCTAATACGCCGATCCATAAATGAGGAAATGAAAAAATCGTACATTTGTCTTCCGGTAACAGGGAATCACAATCACCTTCGGGGTCGTCGATATAAGGAAGGGGGGAGAATTTGACAAATAACCCTAAAATGACAAAAGAGATCATGATAATAATGTATGGGATGATCGCCTTAGAGGCTAAAATATCTAAGGCAGCAGCTCGTTCGATGACTGTCATGTGTTGTAGGCTATCTTCCAGTTGATCGATATTTTTTAACATGATGGAACCTAAAATCAATGGACTGATGGCTCCTGCTACCTTATTGCAAATACCCATGATGCTGACTCTCTGGGCAGCGCTTTCCGGCGGACCTAACTCTATGACGTAAGGATTAGAAGCTGTTTGAAGTATGGATAAGCCGGTTCCCATGATAAATAATCCTAACAGGAATAACCCGTAGGTCCGGGTTAAAGCGGCGGGAATAAAGGCTAAAGCTCCGAAAGCCATAATCAGAAGCCCTAACATCATACCGTTTTTATATCCGGTTTTCTTTAAAACCCAAGAGGAGGGTAATGCCATGACGAAGTAGGCAATATAGAAAGCAAAGGTTACAAGATAACCTTGCCACTCCTCTGTTAATTCGCAGGCTATATTTAAATAGGGAATCAGGGTTGCGTTCAACCAGGTAACGAATCCGAAAATAAAAAAGAGGATGCCTATAATGAAAATCCCCGTCCCATAAGCATTTTTGTTTGGTTTCATTTTGTTTTAATATAATTGGAACATAACTGTTTATTACAATGCACACGTGTATCGAACGATTTCAAAGGTAATGACTAAAATTAAAAAATAAAATCCAAACTGAAAAATTAAATAAATAATGGAATAGAGGTAGAACTGGATTATTATTTGCCGGGCATAATCCGTGTATGTAGTACGGAATAATAGATTTGTTATTTTAGAGTATCGATTGTTTTATAATATATAATCTTTTGTTTCTATATATATTTTTTTATTTTTGAATATTCAAAGTCGTTTTTGCAAGAGAGTGTAATATTTAAAAAAGTACAAGTGTTAACGGATGAGGTTCTTATAAAACAGCTTCGTACAGGTAATCAATTCGTATTTAGGGAGATATTTAATCGGTATTATTTCCCCTTGCGTTCTTTTGCCTCTCGTTATATAGAGAATGATGAGGTTACGGAAGATTTCGTCCAAGATGCTTTTATAAAGGTATGGGAGAAAAAATCGGATTTTATTTTACTGGCAAGCTTAAGAAATTATCTGTACGCGAGTGTAAAAAATGCTTGTTTCGATTATCTGCGGCATAAACAGATGCAATTGCGGCACGAATCTGATTTAACTGCTCTTTTTTCGGAGAGCAATGAAGAAAAGTTTAAATTGGAAGAGGAAGTACATGCTTTGATCTATGAAGCGATAAAAGGATTATCCGGACAATCGCGGCGTGTCGTACTGATGACGATGGAGGGGTACTCGAATCCGGAAATTGCCGAAAAATTGCAAATATCACCCAATACCGTTAAGACCTTAAAACTGCGTGCATATCGGGTATTGAGGGAACGTCTGTCCGGTGTGCAATGGCTTATATTTTTATTGCTTTATCCCCCTTTCTAATTATTTCCCTTTTTGATATTTCGTTAAGGATCGTTTTGTTTTATCATTTTTTTCCAAAAAAACAGGTAGAGGTGTCACCCTGTTTCAATGTATATTCGTTCTAAGGGAAATTTTTATAAAATGGGACATAAGGATACAGAAATATCGAATCTGATCTACTGTTTTTTGCGAGGGACTCTTGTCGAAGAGAAACAAAAGGAGTTGAACAGGTGGTTGGAGGAGCCGGGTAATCGGGAGTTGTTCGATCGGATTTGTGATAAAGAGCAGATTTTAAAAAAATCGTTTCGTTTCGATCGATATGATAAAGAAAAGAGTTGGAAACAGTTGGAGAAAAAGATGCAAGTGGGGCGAAAAAGCTATTGGAGGAGGTGGGGTGTTGCAGCTTCTTTGATGCTACCGCTTCTTTTCGTCGGATGGTTATATATGCATGAGAATGATAAATCTTCTTTTGCGGTAATAAAGAAAGAGATTGTACCGGGTATGGTATGTGCCCGTCTGGAATTGGCTAACGGAGAGGTTCTCCATTTGGGAAAAGATACAATAACATCGCTTGCTCTAACAAATGGTGGAGTTATTAAAAATGATAGAGGTGCGTTTTCTTACTTTTCCGATACCGTTCTCGGTAATGACTCCAAGTACAATGTAATGACGACCCCGAGGGCAGGAGAGTTCAAACTCGTGCTACCTGACGGCACGGTAGTTTGGATGAATGCGGAGTCTTATTTACGTTTCCCCGAGGTTTTTGCGGAAAAAAGTCGTAAGGTATATGCTAAAGGAGAACTTTACTTTGAAGTGGCTCATGATGAAAAAAGACCTTTTAAGGTAGAGGTCGAGGACGGGTATGTGATTGAAGTGTTGGGAACGGAGTTTAACATGAGGGCATATAAAGGGTTACCTTGGGCGACAACCTTGGTAAAAGGAAAAGTTTTAATCGAAAAGGGAGAGAAGCGGGTTGTTTTGAGGCCCGGTCAGCAGGCGGTGAGTCCGGTCGGCGGTGAAATAATTCAGGTAAAGGAGGTGAATGTTGAATCTTATATTGCCTGGCGTAAGGGTTATTTTCTGTTCGATAACGAACGCTTGGAAGATATTATGCACGAATTGAGTCGGTGGTATGATGTGCAGGTATTTTTTGAAAACCAGCAAGTGAAAGATGAACGTTTCTCCGTGGAACTTCGTCGGCATGATGATTTTAAAGATGTGCTGGATTTGATTGAACGTACCGGTTCCGTGAAAATAACCATTAAGGAACATACTGTATTTGTGAGATAAAAACGAGGGATGTTACCAGCATCCCCCGTGAAAGTGCCGTTAGGCACATTGTGAAACTTTAATGTTACAAATTTATGAAAAAAAGTGGACAAAAGGGGCTGTATCGACAGACCCGAAAAAAATTTTTGTTGATTATGAAGTTAACAACGGTACTTTTGTTGGCGACTTTTCTGTCTGTTTCCGGATCTATTTTGGCGCAAAAGACAACCATCAAGGTTGAAAACGTCGATTTAAAAGAGGTATTTAAGGAGATTAAGCAGAAAATGGGATACACCTTCATTTTTAATGAACGTGTGGTAAACAAGGCAGGAAAAATTTCCGTGAATATTACCTCCGATGATGTGAAATTGATCATGGACAGGTGTCTGGAAGGAACTTCCTTGGGATATTATATCCAGGATGAAGTGATTGTTATTTTGACGAAAGCGGATCAATTGGCTCGCCAGGTAAAGGAGTCCTTGAAAATAATGGGAAAGGTGGTGGATAAGGACGGCCTTGCTGTACCGGGGGTTACCGTCTTATTGCGGGGAACCCGGATAGGGACGGCGGCCGATAAGAACGGCCTTTTTTCGCTTGAGGTTCCGAAAATGGATAGTGTCGTGTTAGAGTTTTCTTTTGTGGGGATGAAGAAAAAAACGGTTGTGGTAAAAGATACGGGAAAAGAGATAAAACCGTTGCATGTGGTAATGGAGGAAGATGAAAAAGAGTTGACCGAGGTGGTGGTGACCGGTATGTTTAATCGCAGGAAGGAGGGATTTACCGGATCGGCCGTAACGGTCAAAGGGGAAGACATAAAAAAATTCAGCACGACCAATATAGCTAAAGCTCTGTCTGCTATTGATCCCAGTTTCCGGATTATGGACGATATTGTGAACGGTTCCAATCCGAATCGTCTGCCGGATCTGCGTATGCGGGGACAAGCCACCTTACCCGGCGGCAGCAATGCCGGAACGTCGGCGGATATGGTCACCCTGCAAGGAGAATACGATACCTATCCGAATAAGCCCCTGTTGATTTTAGATGGTTTTGAAATCGGTTTGCAGACTATGGTGGATATGGATCCGGATCGGGTGGAGTCCATTACCTTATTAAAAGATGCGGCTGCAACAGCGATTTACGGATCGCGTGCTGCAAACGGGGTGATTGTTATAGAATCCAAAACTCCGAAAGAGGGACGTTTGTGGGTGACTTACGGTGGTAATGTGCGTATCGAAACTCCCGATCTTTCCGATTATAATTTGATGAATGCGGCCGAAAAGTTGGCTGTGGAATTGAAAGCAGGTGTATACGATAATACTGCTTCGTTAGAGGAGTTGGAACGTTATCAAGCGAAGTTGAGAGAGGTGAGGCGGGGTGTGAATACCTATTGGTTGGATAAGCCTTTGAGAACAGCAGTTCAGCATCGCCATGCGCTGACGCTGGAGGGAGGGGATAGGGCTTTACGTTATAAACTCTATTTCGGTGCCAATTTTACACCGGGAGTGATGAAAGGTTCTAAACGAAATACCATGACCGGATCTTTAGATTTGCAATATCGTTTCAAAAAGGTGCTGTTAAAGAATAGTATTACCGTTGATAATTCGCTCGGGGACGAATCGCCTTGGGGGGATTTTAGCGAATACACGAAGTTGAATCCTTACTTGCGCCCGTATGGATCTAATGGCGAAATAGTAAAGCGTTTGGACTCCTTTGATAATCAATTTCGAGGTTACGAAAGCACGAGCTATCCGAATCCTATGTATGATGCCACGCTCCACACGAAAAACCGGACGACTAATTTCGGGGTACGGGAACAATTTAGTGTGGAGTATAATCCCACGGATGATGTCCGCTTGACGGGAGCCTTTTCTCTTTCCAAGGATAATGGGAAAACCGATGTATTCCGGCCGGCACAGCATACGGCTTTCGATAAAGAGAAAGATCCGACTAAAAAAGGGGATTTCCGTCGTACGCAGAGAGAAAATCTCTCCTATTCATTGGATTTGACGGCCAGTTACAACAAACTGTTCGGACAGGTACATTACGTGACCGCAAATGCCAGAATGTCTGTTCAGGAAAGTCGTAACGAGAGTTACGGGGCTTACGTTACCGGTTTCCCGAACGAAAATATGGACGATATCCTTTTCGGTAAGAAATATAACGAAAAGATGACAGGAACGGAGAATACGAGTCGTTTGATCGGTTGGGTCGGGAGTTTCGGTTATTCTTATAACTACAAGTATTCCGTTGATTTCAATATTCGGTTGGACGGCTCTTCCCAGTTCGGTAAGGACAATCGGTTTGCTCCTTTCTGGTCGGCCGGTTTACGTTGGGATGTGAAAAAAGAACAGTTTATGTCCCGGATCGGTTTTGTTTCCGATTTTGTTATCAGGGGGTCTTACGGGGTGACCGGGACACAGGGCTTTGCACCTTATCAATCCAGAGAATTGTATTCGTACGGGGAATTACTGAAGCCTTATGTATCTTCCGACGGGACGGGGGTAGAGTTGGTGGCTATGCCGAACGAAAAATTAAAGTGGCAACAGACTGATACGTGGAATCTGGCTTTGGAGTTAGGCATTTTAAAAGGACGAATCACGGCCCGTGCCGAATATTTTCAGAAGTTGACTAAAAACTCTTTGACCCAGATCACGCTCGCTCCTTCACTCGGTTTTGCTTCTTATCCGGAAAATATGGGGACTTTGGAAAATAAGGGAGTCGAATTGAATATCTCTTTTATTCCTTACCAGAATCCGGCCAAAGCGGCTTATTGGGTTATTTCGCTAAATGGTTCCCACAATACGGATAAGCTAAAGAAAATATCCGAGGCCATGCGTAATATGAACCGGGTGAATTCCGACCAGATGAGTGATATAGAGATTGCCAAAAAGAACGGCTATAAACCGCTTCCGCATTACGAAGAGGGGGAATCCATCAACCGGATTTGGGTGGTTCGTTCTTTGGGGATAGATCCGTCGACCGGAGCCGAAATTTTTATGAAACGAAACGGAGAGATGACCGGTAAATGGGAGGCCGTGGATTTGGTTCCTTGTGGAAATACGGAACCCAAATGGCAGGGAAATATCAACTCCTCCTTTACCTATAAAGGATTCGGGGTCAACGTGAGTTTTCGTTATAAATTCGGAGGCCAAATATATAATCAGACGTTGGTGGATAAAGTTGAAAATGCCGACCTGATGTATAATGCCGATAAACGGGTTTTGAATCTAAGATGGGATGAGGTCGGTCTGGCTGCCCGTTATAAAGGACTTTCCAGAGGAGTAAATGGGGCGGCGACCAAAGCGAGTTCCCGGTTTATTATGGATGAGAATACTTTCCAAATGGGATCGCTCTCCCTGAGTTACCGCATGGATAAAACCAACGCGAAGTATATCGATCGCTGGGGATTGAGTTCCGTGGGAATGACTTTTAATATGGAGGATTTATTCTATCTCTCCACGGTAAAACAGGAGAGAGGATTGAGTTATCCTTTTGCCCGTCAATTCTCCTTCTCGTTAAATGTGGCATTTTAATTAAAAATCTAAGCATATGAAAAATATAGTTGTTATAATACTGATCGCGTGGAGCATCTCTTCTTGTTCCGATTGGTTGGATGTTCAACCGAAGACGGCTATTCCCGCCGATAAGCTATTCGAAACGGAGTCGGGTTTTAAGGATGCTTTGACCGGATTCTATTTGAAAATGACTGATATCGGATTGTATGGCAAAGAGTTGAGTTATGGTTATATTGAGGCTTTGGCCTGTAATTATGACGGTTATCCCGAATTCGGAGGTTTGTCATGGAAACCGAGGATATACGAATACGACAATCTTTTTTTATCCAAAAAGGACGGTATCTATTTGAAGATGTACAATATCATTGTCAATATCAATAATTTTTTGGGCTATTTGGAGAAAAATCGTTCCGTTATTAAGACCGAACATTATTATGAAGTCATGAAAGCAGAGGCTTTGGGATTACGGGCGTTTTTACATTTTGACCTGTTACGGTTATTCGGTCCTGTTTACAAGGTCAACCCGGCGGCGAAAGCGATCTCTTATCGAACGACTTTCGATCGGCAGGCCACTCCCGCCTTGCCCGCGAATCAAGTGGTGGACTTGTTGTTGAAAGATTTGCAAACGGCGGATTCTTTACTGGAGAAACATGATACCCGTTTCTTCTGGAAGAGTTACGAGAGAGAAGACGAACCGGGCTATGAGCTGTTTTTAGACCAGCGTCAGACCCGTATGAATGTATATGCTGTAAAAGCGATGTTGGCAAGGGTGTATTGTTATAAAGGGGATGACGAAAGCAAAGTGAAGGCGGTAGAATATGCTAATGAGGTGATCGAGGCACCCTATTTCGAATTGTATAAAAATGCAAGGTCTTTCTTATACAACGAACAAATTTTCGGCTTGAATATTTACGAATTCGATAAGATTGTTACCGAACATTTTAATACGGCGATCGACTATACTTCTGCCGAGCAACATTTTAATATCCTACAAAGCAGGTTTCAGAAAATATACGAATGGGGAGAAGGGGGGAATTCGGATTGGCGTTCTCAATCTCAATGTTTTAAAGATAAAAACGAAGGCGGAGGATATAAATATTGCCGGAAGTACGAACAGGACGGCTTGACCGATTATAATGGGAAGGATATGCTGGCTTTGATTCGTTTGCCTGAAATGTATTATATCGTGGCGGAGTGTGCGGATGCCGCCACGAGTGCGGAAGCATTGAATACGGTGAGATGGGCTCGGGGGATTTCTTATGATGACGAGATTATTGCAGGTGCGCATTACGATCGGTTGGATACCCGTCCGGAGTACGACAATTCACAGACTTATAGAGTAAACGAGATCATGAAGGAGTACAGGAAGGAGTTTTATGCCGAAGGAAAGCTTTTCTATTTTTATAAGCTGCATAATTACGTGACTTACGAGGGGGCTCCTTTAAAAGACGTGAGGGACAAATACCGGTGGCCGTTACCGGACGATGAAATCATATTTGGTAATAATAATTAATACGACAGGTGATGAAAAAATATAAGTTTTTAATAGGGATGCTGATATTGAGTTTAGGTTATATCGGATGCGAAAAAAACGAAATAGCACTTTATGACGAATCGCCCCGGATCAATTTTCTGTGGAATGCACGAAATTATACCTTTCGGGATACGGATTACGTGAAAGGTCATGAATACCACGAGTTGAAAATAGAAGTGCAGTTACAAGGGTATTTGTTACAAAAGCCCTTGGACTTCGTGATTAAAGCTCAGGCAGGGAAGGCTTACGAGACTATGGCGGAGATCGTGTTGCCCCAGAAATATACTTATACCGCTTTGGATACCAATACGCAATGGATCGTTCTTAGCGTGAAACGCCCGGAAAAACCGACTCCGACAAACGAGCCGGAGGGGGCTATCCTGAAATTCGATCAGACCGATCCGGCTCATCAGTTTGCTTCCGGACGGGTGGATATCGATTCCTGCCGTATTGAAGTATATTATGATATTACACCGACTGGCGCAATATGGAACGCAACCTGGTGGGGAGAATATAGTACCGGCAAATACTTCTTTATGATGGATTATTTCAAAACGATATACAAAGATATGGATCGGGGAAGATTGGCTGAGTTAAAGCAGGCTTATGAAGAGTATAAACAGGCTCATGCTCCGATCCTCGATGACGAAGGAGAAGAAATCACATTCCCGAATTAATTTAAAAGAAGACGTTATGAAAAAGAGAATGAAAAATATGATTTTATGGGTAATTGGCCTTTTACTGTTTTCCGCGTGTTACGACGACAAAGGGTCATATGATTATCACGATATAAACGAGGTCGCTATTACTCTTCCTACTTCGCAAGGCGTGCGTTTGCCTAAAGTGGATTCCGTACTCGTTGAAATTACACCGGATTTGAAACAGACTCTGGTGGAAAACGAGTCGGATCTGGTATTTCTTTGGGAGAAGAAATTGGAAAAAGATATGATGAATAATTGGGAAATTTGTGGACATGAAAAAACGTGTCGAATTTATATTAAACCGGAAGATACCGAAGATATTCGTTTGCGTTTGAACTTAAAAGATAATACCGAAGGAACAACCTGGTATAAAGAGATGGTTTTAAAGATAATTCAACCTTATAGTAGTACCTGGTTCGTTTTGCAGGACGATGGTGGTAAAGCTGTGTTAGGCGTCGTTGACGGGGAGGGTTTATCTGCGGTCGTCATTCGGGATGCCTACAAAGAGGATACCGGAAAAGAATGGACCGTAAAGGGAGTTCCGCAATGTTTAACGGGCAATAGAATTTACGGAAGTCCGATGAATTTTCTTCCTCCGTTTATGGGGTTTAACCCGATCGTGCAACGGACTGTCATGGCTTTAACAGACGAGAATATGGAAGTGATGGATGCTTCAACTTTTGAAACGGTCTGGTCGTTGGATGAAATGTTGATGCAGGAGGGAATAATCTTCTCTCCCCGGTATTTGATTTCGCGGGATGGAAGTAGCGGGGGAGAGATGTTAATAAATGCCGGGAAAGTATACTATGCTAATATGGACGGATATTCTGTTTATAACTCGACGAAAGTAGAAGATGGAACTTCTTATCGTGTTGAAGTCGGGGGAAATGCAAAAAGTAGATTTTTCGTGTACGACGAAGAAAATCATCGGTTTCTAAATTTTGCAAAAGAGTGGAGTGATAATTTGGAAAGGAATATAAATAAATATATCAGAACATCAGATCGTAAATTTGTGGATGCTCCGATTTCATTAGAGTTTATCGGAGAAAACAAGGAAAATGAGGATACAAAAAATCTTTTTGATCCGGATAAGATAGACCCGGCTTTCAAAATGGTTGCTATGAGTGAAATGTCAGGTGGAGAAAAATTGCTGGCTTTTAGTACAGATGTTGCCGAGCGGAAAATTCATGTATTTGAATTCTCTTTGGCTGGTTGGATTTCCGGAGATAAGAGTCATGCCCGTTGTTCCGGTAAATTTGAAATTCCTTTTCCGGAAGGTTCAACGGGAGAAGAGTTATGTTTTATTACTTCTCGAGGTTTTGATCGTATATTCTTTATGGCTTCCGGAAATAAAATCTACAAGGTAGATTTAAATCGATCCACGCCTACAATGACGATAGTATACGAGCATGAACATGCAGGGGTGACAATAACAAATATGAAATTCAAGTATTATTATAATTTGTACGATTGGGAGAGTGAGTCGGAGATCCCGTATGCTCGTGTGTTGGCCGCCGTGTTGGATTACGGAACCAACTCGGGAGGAATTGTAGAGATGCAATTGAATACCGCGGGAGACGTGGACCGGAATTTAAATAACACGTTTGAATATAAAGGATTTGGAAAGGTCGTGGATATTTGTTATACTTTCAAATAATTTATAGGAAATAAATTATGGATATTTCTTCGTTCCATTAGAAGCGAGTCAGTTTCTTGAAAGGAGCCGTCGGTGTTTAGACGGCTCTTTTCGATTTGCGGTATAATTAAGTAATCTTTTTTAGAAAAATTTCGTATATTGTAAAAAATGAAATTAAGAGATTATGGAAAGAAGTTTGAAAGAGGCGTTAAAGCTTAGAAGAAGCTATTACGCCGTCAGTAATAAATCGCTCATCTCGGACGAAGAGATTGAAAATATAGTAAAATTTGCCGTAAAGCATGTTCCTTCTGCTTTTAATTCACAATCTACCCGTTTGGTACTTTTGTTGGGAGAACAGCATCGGAAATTTTGGGACATCGTGAAAGAAACCCTGAGAAAGATTGTTTCAGCCGAGGCATTTAAGGCGACGGAGACAAAGGTCGATACCTCGTTTAAGGCCGGATACGGTACGGTATTGTTTTTTGAAGACCGGACGATCGTGGAGGGATTGCAAAAAGCATTTCCACTTTATCATGAAAAATTTCCGATTTGGTCTCAACATACATCTGCCATGCATCAGTTAGCTGTATGGGCAATGTTGGAAGATGCCGGTTTCGGAGCTTCCCTCCAACATTATAATCCACTGGTAGATAAAGCAGTCATGGCGGAGTGGAAACTTCCTGAAAATTGGGAATTAGTGGCACAAATGCCGTTTGGCGTACCTCTTCAGGAACCCGGACAAAAAGAATTCAATCCGATAGAGGAACGCGTGAGGGTTTTTAAATAATTTGTTCGAGAGGGAATTTCCCTCTCGAATTTTATTATATTCTCGATAGATCCGTTTAAGAACCTATATTTTATTGATATGAATCGAATGCTACGATTGGAGTATGATTGCTCTATGTCTATTCGAGGATATCAATTTCCCCCGATAGGTATGGAAAATATTTATTATTCCAAATTTTATTGCATATCGTATAAAAACATGTATTTTTGGATGTGTAAATTGATGTGAATGTCGAATAACGTGCGTTATACAGATGAGTACATGGATCCTGAAATATTGGATGTCGAATGTCCGAAGGTATTCGAGAACGTGTTTCATGAATATTACGCTTCGCTTTGTTATTTTGCCAATAAATTTGTACATGATCAGGAAGTGGCAAAAGATGTCGTGCAGGACGTATTTATCAGTTTGTGGGAGTCGAGTAATAAGTTTGGCAATCTGATAGCGTTAAAATCATTTTTATATAGTTGTGTACAAAACAGAGCTTTAAATTATTTGGAAAAACGAAATAATCGGGAAAAGGCTAATCGGAAATTAGGAGAACCCGCGTATGAGGAGGAAAAAGTATTTTGTATGCAGGTAGAAGCGGATGTTTTTAAAGAGATATTTGTTATAATAGAAGAACTGCCTGCCGAATGTAAGCGGATCTTCAAAATGAGTTATATTGAATTTTTGGATATAAAGACAATCTGCAAGCAGTTGCATATAGCCGAAACAACCGTTAAAACGCAACGTCGACGAGCTAAAAAATTTTTACGGGAACGTTTAAAGCATTTGTATCCTGTTCTTGCCTTTTTGTTTTTTTGATTTCAACATGTGCCGTATTTTTTTGAAGGGATTATTTTTCAAAAAAGAATTTTTCTTCGCCGAATGCCGGGTGAAGTTGATCAAACCAGGTGGCATAGGGATCATATCGGGCGAAAAAAGGAACATCCACCCACCGGGATTTTTTTCCTTGCAAAAAGCGTAATACGAATATTTTTTCTCCTTTTACTTCGCTCATGCCCACTATTTGGATTTTTCCCGGTTCCGTACTCATGCTTGGTCCTCGCACCGTACGACACACACCGCTAACGTGACTGTATGCATCGCGGAATATACGCCAACAGCGTTCCAACGGAAGTTCAAAAAATGTTTTTGATCCGGTGTCCCGGGCTACAAACATATAATAGGGGATCATGTTCATATCTACTTGTTTTCTCCACATTTCACTCCAAATTTCGGATTTGTCGTTTATATGTTTAAGCAGGGGAGATTGCGTCCTTATCTGCGCCCCGGTATTGCGTATCCGTTGTACGGCCTCTTTTACCGCGGAGGTAGATAGTTCCGCCGGATGGTTGAAGTGGGCCTGGATGGCTAAATTGCGTCCCGAGGCGACCACTTGCCGGAATAACGCTAACAGTTCGGGAGCATCCTTGTCAGACAGGTAACGATACGGCCAATAAGCTAAGGACTTTGTACCGATACGAATGGTACGGATATGGGAGAATCGTTCGGATAACAGGGGAAGAATATAGGATGTTAATATAGAGGCTGACATAGTCATGGGATCGCCTCCGGTAAACAGTATATCGCTGACCTTTTTGTGACTGTCCAGGTATTGATAAAGCAGGTCAGCCTCTTTCATGTGAAATTTTAAAGAACTCATTCCCGAAAATTGCGGCCAGCGGAAACAGAAGGTGCAATAGGCGTGGCAGGTTTGTCCTTGTGCCGGAAAAAACAGGACGGTTTCTCGGTATTTGTGTTGTACTCCTTTGAGTTTTACCTCTCCCAGCATGGGGATATTGTACTCTTGTCCGGCCGGATTCGGATTCAATCTTATACGGATTTTTTCGATCTCTCTCTTTAATATCTCTTCATCTGCCTTGTTTTCCAATAGAAATTTGACCTTATTGTAAGCGGTGGCGGGTAGCATCTCGCTACGGGGAAAAGTAAGAGTGAATATGGGATCGTCAGGAATATTGCCCCAGTTGATCAGTTCATCGATGACGTAATTATTGGTCTTAAATGGCAACACTCGCCCGACAACTTCAATGGCTTCTATTTGTGCCGGCGTTAATTTTGAGAGTTGAGGAATCGCTTTGTAATTATGGAGAGTAAAAGAATTATATTCCATTATTTCTTATTTTTGATTGAATTTCATACAAATATAATGATTTTTTTGTTGATATAGTGTATAATATATTAAAATTTAGATATTTACAAAATATAGTTATATTTTATAGATAGTTATTTCCTGGGTTATTAGCAAGAAAGGTAAAATCTTTGGGGGAATTCTTTTTGTCTAATCTTCCAAACGACCGAATTTGCCGGCGTTTAGGTCTTTGTATGCATCCATGATTTCTTCTTTGGTGTTCATCAGGAAAGGACCGTAAGAGACAATGGGTTCTTTGATGGGTTCGCCGCTTAACACCAATAGTATCGAATCTTCCTGTGCTTTTAAGGTAATTTTTTCTCCTTCATTCCGGAATAAGATGAAATGATCCGTCGGCGCCGTCTCTTTTTCATTTACTCGAACTGTTCCTTCGATAACGAGTATACCGGTGTTATAGTATTCCGGTAATACTACATTTATTGTTGTTTCCGCCTTTAAACGGATATTGTACATTTCGATGGGGGTGAAAGTACGGGCGATGCCTTTTATCCCTTCGTAAGTTCCTGCAATGACCTCTACCACTCCTTTATTTTGTGGTAACGGATATTTGGGTATTTCTTTGTTGGTAATGGATTGGTAGCCGGGAGTACTCATTTTGTCTTTGGCCGGAAGATTGATCCAGAGCTGAACTACTTGAAAGGCTCCTCCTTTTCGGCTGAACCCTGCTTCGTGGTATTCTTTATGCAATATGCCGGATGCTGCCGTCATCCATTGAATATCTCCTTCTCCGATAACCCCGTGGTTACCTTTACTATCATGATGTGCTACCTTGCCGTGATAAACTATCGTTACGGTTTCGAATCCCCGATGCGGGTGTACGCCTACTCCTCTGGGAGTATCCTTGGGAGGAAATTCGATTTTGGCGTTATAATCCAATAAATAGAACGGACTCATTCTATTGGGGGCCATATCGTAACCGTGAGGAAAAAAGTTGTGTACCCGGAAACCATCCCCGACCATGTGAGATGGAGGTGGAGGTAAAATTTGTTGTATTGCTTTTGTTTGCATAAGTGTTTTATTGATTAAACGGGAATCGCAAACCGAATGTTTAAAATCTTCGATTTATTTTGCTGATGCGAACGGGGGAGGAAGAGAATTGGTAATAAATGTTGAATTGTGCTATAATTATCTTATCTTTGTGTAGGAACAACTAAATTATCAATTATGAAACGATTATGGATTATAGGTGTAATGCTCTTGTTAATGGGGGGAATCAGCTGGGTGTTCGCGCAAGAAAAAGAGACTTTGGTAAAAGTCGGGGATAGGGTTCCCTCTTTCGAGGTAAAGATGTTTGATGGAACGGAAATAAAAATCGATGATCTGAAAGGCAAAGTGGTTTTGATCAATTTTTGGGCTACCTGGTGCCCTCCCTGTCAGGCTGAATTGAAACGGGTTCAAAAAGAGATTATCGACCGCTTCAAGGGAAAAGATTTTGTTTTTCTTCCGATATCCAGGGAAGATAGCTATGAACAGATAAAAAAATTTCGGGAAAAGAACGGTTATACGTTTCCTATGGGTATGGATACCGACCGGAAGATTTTTGAGAAATTTGCCACTTCTTCCATTCCCCGTAATTATATAGTCGGGAAAGATGGGAAAATTGTTTACCTGGAAATCGGTTATGATGAAGCCTCTTTCAAAGCGTTGATCGAAAAAATAGAACAGTTATTGAAATAACTTTAAATGTTACGGAAGTGTTCAAGTATTATTGTAACGAAATCGAAACAGGTCGTGTGATTTTGTTGCGTTTGTCGTTGGGTAAAGTATTTAGGGTAGTGTCGTATTTGTTTGACTGTTGTCGTTTTTCTCCGAGTGGATATGACATGGAATCCATGCCCAAAATAGACTTCCCTCGTTTATTCTGGACGTAACACCGATTTTTCCATTGTATGCGTTGATAATAGCCTTACAGATAGCCATTCCGAGTCCTGTGCCTTGGGCGAATTTGTTGAATTTTTCGAATCGTTCGAATACTTTGTCGATATTGTTCTCTGCTATGCCGCAACCGGTATCTTTAACGAATAATTTGACGCCTCCGTCACGGGATGTAAATCCCATTTCTATACATCCTCTCTCCGTGAATTTTGCTGCATTGGTAAGAAAATTCGTTATGATTTGTGCAACCCGCAGTCGATCTAAGCAAACGATGCACTTTGATGTCGGTTTGGTCCAGATCAGCTGTACGCTATGTTTAAGTTTAGGCCGGATCATGATCTCTTGTTCCGAGAAGAGTTCGGTCAAATCGAATTCGCAATCGGTACGACTGATATAGCCTGCTTCGATTTTTGACAGGTCGAGAATATCATTGATTAAGTTGAGCAGATACTCGCAACTCGAGTCGATGATTCGTTGATACTCTTGTCGTTCTTCCAAAGATTCGGCCGTGTGTATGAGTTGAGAGAAGCCTACGATGGCGTTTAACGGAGTACGTATTTCGTGACTCATATTGGCTAAAAAAGCAGATTTAAGTGCATCCGATTGTTCTGCTTTCTTTTTTGCTCGGGCTAACTCCTCTTTTTGTTTGACCTCTTCGGTAATGATTCGATTAATCCCTAAAACTTTCAGTTGCCCGCTTTGGGGGTCTTTTATTTTTTGTCCGATGATATGATTCCACTCGTATTTGCCGGATCGGAGTGTTAATATTTGGCTATTCAGTTCTTTCGTTCTTCCGTGGATTAAGTCATTGGCTTCTTGTTTGATTCTAGCCCTGTGATCTGGATGTACAAAGGTGTCGATGTATTCCTCGAAGGTGGATTCCTGGTCAAAAAAGAGAGCTTCTTTGCTGTTCGAGTGAATCATGCCGGTGGATAAGTCCCAGATCCAAGGGATGATTTTTCCGACGACAAAAGAGAATTCAAGCAAAGTTTTGCTGTACTCGATTTCCTGTTGTGCTCTTACGTGTTCTGTGATGTTAAGTGCTATCCCTATGACTAATTTTCTATTATTCTTTTTATCGATTAATGGAAATTTGGTGATATGCCACATGAAGTTATCTTGATTGTTTGTCCCTATCTCTTCATCTATCGTCAGTATATCGTTACACCCGATGACATTCGTGTCTTGCATACGGTAATAGTTTGCCTTTTCCGGTGGGAAAATTTCATAATCTGTTTTCCCTATAATCTTTTTTGTATGTACGATAGAGTTACAAAACTCTTTATTAGCTATTACGTATTTATACTCGTCATTGGCATCTTTGATAAAGAATGCACAAGGCATATATTCAAGGATGGCCAATAGTAATTGATTTGTTGCGGCATTTTTTGCTTCGGATTGTTTCAATTTGTTATAGGTTGCTTCCCGTTTCGTGATATCGTCTATACGAAGTACGACTCCTTCTACTTGTTCTTCTTCATTGATGATTGGGTTGGCCGTTATTTCAACCGATAACCCTTTGGGAGTGGTGAAAGTATGGCATTGTACTTTGCGGGAAGCTATGGCTTGGAGTGTCGGGCATTCCATGCAAAATGGAGCTTTTTTTTTGCCGAATGATCTGTAACAGTGGGATCCTACCCGGAAATGATTGACGATCTGTGTATCGGAGAATACTTTCGATACGTTTTCCCAAAGAATTTGGTAGTTGGAAGTCATATAAACGAATCCGGAATTTGCGTTGTCCAGGATTAGTTTATTTTGTTTGATCAGGGTGGTGCGATTGGTTTCGTAAAAAAGTTTTTTAGTAGCGTCTTTTTGAGAACCGATGATGATAGATACTTTACCGTTTGGAGTGTATCGGTAAGGTATGGCGTGTATGTCCAGATCTATTTTTTGGTTAAATAGATCACGGATTTCCACTATGAATTTTTGAAATTTACTTCCGTGATGGATGATCTGTTCGAAAGCATCGATAAGTAAATGACGATACCCTGGCTCAATGCGCAGAAGTAACTCTTCGAGTCTCATCTGTTTACCGATAACCGTATTGTTGTGGACGGATGATATGATTTTTTTTTCCACGTCATAGCTCCATGAAGATAAACCTCCGGCGATTAATGCTCCGTGTAATTCTTGGTTGTGCGCTTGTGTTTCTCTCTCTTTTTCTATGTTAATGAGATTTGAGATGTCGCGAATCTGGATCGTTATTCGTTTATTCGGGATTCTGGAGACTATTATTTCTATGTCTCTGTCATGAAGATTGTCTTCGAAATGAATCGTTTTACCTGTTTTAAGGACGGAATCGAAAATAGTGTCGATTTGACAACAAAGTTTTTGATAGGGAAAGGTCGGATCTTTACAGTAATAATGAAGAGATTTGCCTGTAATTTTGTATAGATGATCGGCTATTGTTTTTTGAGAAGGGACGTTGTAGATGCGAATGACGTATTTGTTTTTATCCAACAGAATAATGGTTTGTGGTAAGGAACCGATCATTGAACGATATAGCTCAAGTTCCTGCTCTATGGTTGTCGTTTCGGGGTTTTCGTATAATTTTTCCATCGTCGGTAGAAGTTTCTGTCGTATTTCGTTTTAGATATGATCCAATTTATTTTCAATGCTCTTGTTAAATCCATTATCTACGTGTATTTCCACCTCGGCATATCTTAAAATGAAAGAAGCATGCATTTATTTCCAATATATGCAAAATTAGTAATAAAATTGATATATTGCTAATAATATGGTTATAAAATGAAATAAAATGGAGTTATGTTTTCCTGCAGATTGCCATTCGATGTTTTTTATTCGTTTCGTTGTTTGTAAAAAAATAACTTCTTCGTAAAAAACGAAGAAGTTATTTCTTAATATTACTCTTACCTTTATGGGGTTATTTAACTAAATTGGCATTTATCCGATTGTCGCCTTTGTCTTCATACCAGTCTGTGTTTGCGGAGCCTCCCGATTGGGCCCATTTGGCAAAGTTGGGGTAAGCTTTTAAAAAATCTGTGTTTTCATAGGCATGTGGGATGTCTGCCGGAATGCTTAAACCCCATATCAGATTGGTTTTGGAATAATAGTATTTATTCGGATTGATATTATTGCTGTTGGCCACTAAGTTGTCATAGACGGATTGTCCTAACAGCGAGGGGGCGAATCCTCCCAAGTGTATTTCTCTTTCCGTGTTGGCAATAAAGAAATCGAATTTATCGAATGTCACGTCTTCGATAGCAATCGAATTTCTGAATTGGACGAAATAGGCAACTGTAACCCAGTCGTTTTCCGGCATTTCGTAACCCCGTTCCGTATTTAGATATATTGCTCCCTTAGGTTTTTTGTCATTCTTTTTGATGTCTTTAAAAATAAAGGTGGCAGGAGTATGAACACTATTTCCGGGATTGAGTTGTACCATTTCAGCGGTTGCGACGGCGTTATGACTGCTGTAAGGGGTGATTTCATCGATCTCTCCTCCTTTTACCCCCGTTAACGTGAGATAAAAATCATTAGGAATAGAGCCACCTACGGCTTTCACCCGGATACCGATCAGCATGCTGTTCACTTTATTTTTGTTTTGCATGTAAAGTTGTATTTTGTAATTGGCAACCAGATCGTTAAAATCATAGTCTCCGTAGCCAGGCCATAAATCCTCGAACATTAATGTGCCCCAACCGTTATTTTGGGCGGGATAATATATTGTCCCCACGTTTTGTTGGGGAGTACGTGCTATTGCTCTTTGAATGTTGAAGATTTCGGTTTGGGGTGCAACATACTCCTTGCTGTCCCCGGGGATCGTGCAGGACAAGGTTGTCCCCGCCGGAACTAATTCCACTGTTTTAAAATTCCCGTCCTTCGTTTCGTATTTTACATACACTTTTTTCGTGGAGGTCGGAAGGTTTAGATATACGTTATCGGTTTCGCGACCGACGATAAAAGTGGCAAAAGATGCCTCTTCTTTCGCGAGCGATACTTCCACTTTCGTATCGTGTTGGGCTGTAAAGTTACAGACTATGTTGGCAGAAGTTTTCCAATCGAAATTGGATGGTATGTTTAATTTCGTAACTTTCTCCGGCGTATTAGTGCTCGGGGAACTTTCTTTTACGCATGAGTAGAAAAAAGTCATGCCCAGTAACAAGAAAGAGAATAAGGTGATTCGTTTCATTGGTGTGATGTTTTATGTTTCTGGTTTGCGGTAAAGGTATGATATTATTTATAACTAAACAAATAAATGTATTGTAAATATATCTATGTAGAAATATTTATGTTTATTTATGAAGTTTGATCTTCCTTTTCCTGTCAGGTAGGCTCCGCCGATAATCAAAACGAAACCCACGGCGGTCCTTGCGGGCACCGGTTCATTAAGGATGTAAAGAAAAGGCCGTCAACGTGTTGAGGGAAGTTAAATAAAGGTAATGGCTGGGCGGGTACTTCTTAACTCTTTTACGGCAGGATTCCAATGTATGAAACAGACGAAAGGGGAGATTATTCCTAAAAGAAGCGCACCATACGGAGGGGGATAAAAGTATTTGGGTATTGAAATGCAAAAGGGTAAAAAAAGAATACGGGTTGAAAGGTCATTCACCCGTAGATGATACTTTTCGGGTAATAAAGGGGGGCGTAACGGATGATAAAGCGTACGGTGATGTTTATTATGCATATATTATGAATATTCAGTAATAAAGCTACAAAGATATGAGAATCGAAAAGTTTTGATTTTTGGAGAGAAAAGTATGTTAAAATAGTAGAAAAGAGATGAGTGTGTTGTGTATGTTTCAGATTATCATATGGTTATTGGAATATGCATGAATAAGAGGCGTTTTTTTCTTGTTAATTTATCGTTAAAGTAGGGAGAAGAGTATCGTAATGTGGAATCTTAATGTAATTTTATCGCATATTTATTAAAATTTGTTTGTATGAAAAAATGGATTGTATTATTTGTGGCTGCATTGTTTGTTGTGCCCTTTGCCAATGACAGCTATGCTGCATCACGCAAAAAGAAAAAAAACAAGAACAAAACCGAAGAGGTAGCTCCGAAAAAGAAGGAGACTCCCTATGAAAAGTTGATGAAAAAACCGGGACGCGAGACTGCCGAGGGTAAATTCTTGACTTTACACAAAATCGATGGTAAATTGTATGTAGAATTACCGTTGAAGTACATTGGACGCGATATGTTGATTGCTTCTACCACGGCAGAATCCAGTAATTCTGAGATCGCTACCGTCGGTTATAAGCCGAACGATCCGTTACATGTTAAATTCAATAAGATCGACAGTACGATCGTTCTTCAAGAAGTGAATGCCATAACCGAAGGTGATCCTCAGTTGAAATTGGCTTTGGAAAGGAACTATATGGATCCTTTCATGAAGAAATACAAAATCGAGGCTTACAATGCGGATAGCACGGCGGTGATGATCGATATGACGACCATGTTTACCGCGAGTGAACCGGCTCTTAGCCCGATGTCCAGTTATTACGGCTTTTTGAACGTGGTTTCCACATTGAAGCCGGATCTGTCTATTTTAGGTAAGATCAAAGCTTTTGAGGATAATGTTTCCATCGAGTCTTATATGACTTATTCCTATAAATTGCAGTTTTGGATGTTTATTTTCGGAAGCGGAGAGGTGACTGCTAAAGTTAACCGGACCATCCTTTTGTTACCGGAAGAACAAATGAAACCGCGTATCGCTGATAGCCGTGTCGGAATCTTCCTGACCGGTAAACAAAACATCACGATGGCAGAAGACGGTATTCAGAATTATACGTTAGCTAATCGTTGGCGTTTGGAACCCAAAGATATGCAGGCTTGGGAACGCGGAGAACTGGTAGAACCCGTTAAGCCTATCGTGTGGTACGTGGACGATGCTTTCCCGGAAGAGTGGAAAGAACCTTTGAAAAAATCCGTGTTGGTTTGGAATCAGGCTTTTGAAAAAATCGGTTTCAAAAATGCCATGCAGGTATACGATTTCCCGAAAGACGATCCTAACTTTGATCCGGACAACTTGAAGTATTCTTGTATCCGTTACGTGCCGATAGAGGTTGCCAATGCTATGGGGCCCTCTTGGGTTGATCCGAGAACAGGTGAAATTATCAACGCTACCGTACTGGTGTACAATGATGTTGTTAAATTGATCAATAACTGGCGTTTTGTTCAGACAGCTCAGATCGATCCTTCTGTTCGGACGAAAAAAATGCCGAAAGAGATTATGGATGAGTCTCTTACCTATGTGTTTGCTCATGAAATCGGACATACGTTAGGTTTGATGCATAATATGGCCGCTTCTAACGCCTTCCCGGTAGACTCTTTGCGTTCTGCTTCTTTCACTCAGAAATACGGAACCACTCCCTCTATCATGGATTATGCCCGTTTCAACTATGTTGCTCAACCGAATGACAAGGGAGTTAGATTGACTCCTCCTGATATGGGTATTTACGATTTGTATGCTATCAAATGGCTGTATTCTCCGATCCCCGGAAATAAATCGGTAAAAGAAGAAGCTAAAGTATTGGAAAGCTGGGTAGACGAAAAAGCCGGCGATCCGATGTATCGTTACGGAAGACAACAAATTTTCAGCCGTTACGATCCGAGTGCGTTGGAAGAAGATTTAGGTGACGATGCTATGAAAGCCGGTGATTACGGTATCAAGAACTTGAAATATATTTTGAAGAACTTGAATAACTGGATTACGGATGATCCTTCAACCGCTCATCGGCAGGATTTGTACATGAGTATTGTGAATCAATATTTCCGTTATTTGAACAATGCATTGGTGAATGTCGGCGGTATCTACTTGTCTGACGTGAAAGACGGAACTCCCGGAAAACGTTATCAGGCCGTACCGAAAGAGGTTCAAAAGAAAGCCATGAATTGGGCTATCAAACAAGTTCGCAACAGCGATTGGTTGAATGACAAGGAGTTGACTTCCAAATTCCCCTTGGCTTTGAATATGTCTATCACTTTGAGAGCTGCTGTCGCTAAGAAATTATTCGGATTGAATAAGAACGTGATGGTATCTTCTCATGTGGCTGACAAAGCTTATTCTTTGAAAGAGTTCTATGACGATTTGTATGCCGGAATTTGGGAACCGACGATCCAAGGTCGTAAATTAACCGAAGGCGATAAATTGTTGCAGAGAAATTTGGCCGCAGAAGTTGTAGCCTCTGTTAACAAAGTAGTAGGGAAGAAGAGTGGCGGATTGTTCGGATTGCAGGGTGAAAACCTCGAACTCGATGCCTATGCTCCTTCCGTAGACGAGATTGTTGCTTACGGATTGGATGAGTCGGGAGCTGTTGCCCGTTTCCAAAAACGTTTACGTCATATCGAAAGCGAGTACGGCGCCGGATGTGTTGCCGCTCAGATGCAGAAAAATCAATTCGGCGATGTATACGGATACGGATGGCAACGTGAGGTTCGCATCGACAATATCGATGAGACCGGGGCTTACAATACGGCTTTGATGGAAAAGATGATCTCTTTGCTTAAGAGTCGGATCCCGTCAGCTAATGCTGCCGACAAAGCTCATTACCAATCAATTCTTTTGTCTTTGGAAGCTGTGAAAAAATAAGATAATCGAATGTTTTATAAAAACGTGTTGGGGAGACTCAACACGTTTTTTTTGATTTATATCAAGTCAACCTGAGAGACTGACTCTTATTTTTGCATCGTTAAAATGAATGACGATGGAAGATCAGAAGAGCTTACGGGTGCGATTGTTTAAATTGACAGGGCCTATTTTTATCGAGACCTTGTTGATCATGTTGTTGGGTGCGATGGATACCTTTATGTTGAGTCGTTATTCCGATGATACGGTTGCGGCCGTGGGGGTGGTCAATCAATTGTTGAATCTGGTCTTTTTGGTATTCGGCGTGAGTACTGTCGGGACTTCGGTACTTTGTTCACAATATTTGGGGGCAAAGCGGCATAAGAATGTCATACAGGTTGTGGGCGTTTCCTCGCTTTTTAACACGTTGATCGGTTTGTCTATCAGTGCCGTTTTGTTCTTTCGGGCAGAATCCTTGTTGAAGATGATGAATCTTGATCCGGGCTTGGTTGCCGACGGTTTGGTTTATATGCGAATCGTGGGAGGTTTTGCTTTTTTTTCAAGCGATTGCTTTAACTCTATCTGCCGTGTTGAGAAGCCATAACAAGGTTTTTTATCCGATGCGTGTGACCCTGCTGATGAATGTACTGAATATATTAGGTAACTATGCCTTGATTTTCGGAAAGTTCGGGTTACCTCTGTTACGGCATTATTTAGTAAGACGATATTCAGCCTGTTGACCCGTAATCCGGAAATCGTTGGGATGGGAATAGTGATACTGTGTATCGATGTCGTGTTGGAGGTGGGGTGTGCCGTAATTATTCTTTCCGTGAATGTTTTGAATGCGGTAGGGGATGTGACTTATCCTTTTGCGACCGGTGTTATCGTGATGTGGGGTGTGGCTACTGCTTTAAGCTATGTTTTCGGTATTAGCTTGGGATGGGGATTAGCCGGCATGTGGATTGCCTTTACCCTGGATGAGGGTATCCGGGCTATTGTTTTTGTACGTCGTTGGAATAGCCGAAAATGGGTCGGGAAGAGTTTTGCCCGGGTAAAATCTCTGCCCAAAGACTCTTGTTCCCATGCAGCTTAATGCTTTATAGGAGACCTGCCCGTACCCGGCTAAGGCTTTCCGGGGGCATACCGAGACGGGAAGCAATATGGACGAGAGGGGCTCTTTTTATGGTCTCCGGGTGTTCGTTTGCCAGCCGATGGTAACGCTCCCTGGCGGTTTCAAAACGGCAGACATCTGCTTTTTGTTGTGATTCGATAAGCGAGTTCTCTAATAATTTGCCGTAAAAGTGTTCAATCTCATGATTCTCTTTCATCAGGGAGTGTAATTTATCGTAAGGCATGGAGTAGATAACCGTAGGTTCTAACGCTTCTATGATTAGTCGGCTTGGTGTTTGTCTGAAAAAACTCTCGAGTGAAACAAATAGTCCGTTTTCGTAGACGAAGTGTTCGGTCAAATCCCGTCCTCCCTTGATATAGTAAAGACGGATCATCCCTTTCTCAACCAGGCTGTAATACAGACATACCTCTCCTTCCCGTAAAAAACCTCCTCCTTGTCCAATTCGAAACGGACCAGAATATCGGCTAATGCTGCCTGTGAGGCCGGGGATATATAGGCCGCCTGTGTGACCAACGATCGTATGATTTTAGACGTATCTTCCATACGGCCAAAATTATGATTTTTAAATTTAAAATGAATTGTTTGAGTCGATAGATCGTATTAGAATCGATTTCTATTATTCGTGAAAAAAGGTCTTTTATAAAATGAATGAGGACTGGGCCCTGTATAGTTGGGCTCTCAGTCCTTTTATTTGTCAGCAGTTAATGGTATTTTTTTATCACGCTAAACACAATTGTACTCCTTGGGGAGCCATTCGTTCTCTTCCTTTTTTATATAGAACGTCTTTTTTTCGAGAGAAAGAGTCGGGTGATAGGCTAATAATTGTTCTATTTCTTCGTGCATGATGACATTTATGATTGATTTTCCTGCAACCCTGACTTCTTGAGGCGTATATCCTGTATAAGAAAAAACCAAAATGTCATTTTCGAGAACTTGAATATTATATTTTCCTTTTTTATCCGTAATTACCCCCCGTGCAGTCCCTTTTATTTGAACAGATACTCCGGGTAGGGGACCGAAATCATCTTTTACTTGTCCCGTTACAGTTTTTAATTGAGCAAAAACACTTATATTCAAGCCTATTATAAAAATAAAGAGCATGAATCCTCTTTTTGTTATTATTTTTTTCATTTGATTTTAATTTTAATGATACACAAAAAATAAAAGTAACGTGTACTTGTATAAACCTCCTTTCGATTGTACACTTGTTTTTAATTCATAGAGAGCTCCGATTTTCATCGGATTAATTTTTGATACGCTTCCATTTCACCGCATCGGCAATGAGACGTTGTCCTTTTACTCCTTTATCCAAAAGGGTCACCTTATTTTCTCCTTCCAGAAGTTCGAATTCACCTAATAATACCCATCCCGTATCTTTTAAAATATCAATCTCGATCTCCCGTTCTGCTCCGTTTTCCTCTATGGTATAGTATTGTTGCAGAATAGTTCCTTTTTCGTGGAGAACGCTTGTTATCCATGGAATGTAAACCCACAGCTCATAGCGACCGGCTTTGGGGACAGAGGTTGTCCATGAAACACTATCTCCTTCTCTCTCCCGTAATCTTGCATAAGCACTTAAAATGTGACTCCCGTAACAATTGTCTTCAACAATAGGTGTCCATTTATTCGAGTTGACCTCCAGAAATTTTCCGTATTTTTTTTGTTGCGGAGAGAAGTTTGTAGTGATGTTTTGGTACTTTGTTACTTCATCTATCGTGAAGCCGGGATCTTCGTTGTCTACGATAATTTCTCCGGCAGCAAGTTGAAAATAGTCAGGATCCATATCAAAGATGCCCTGAGAAGTGTCCGAAGAGACTATTGTCTTTCCCGGTTTGGCAGTCCAGTTGATCGTCATGGGAATATTTTCAGACAATCCCGTGTTAATGAGTATTTGAACCGGACGAGTTTGAGTAATGAACCGGATCTCTTTTGCTTTTCCCGCTCCGATTTCAAAGTTATTTGCGTAAACGGGACGACTCCTTGCACTAACGGATATGATTGCATCTTCTTCTGTGGGATTATAGATTCGGAAATGGCTTGTATAGCCTTTCAGCTCTTCGTGTTGTAAAGCATCAGTCTGGATATCTTTTATGATCAGTCTGGGACGTTTGTTTTCATTATACCAGTAAGATAACCATGGCATAAGGTCCCAGTCGAATCGGTCATAAAAAGCTTGTGAGAATTGTTCCAGAGAAACTTCTTGAAACATATGAGCCTGTCTGAATTCTTGGAAGAATCGGTCGAACTCAGGGCAGGAGACCTTTGTTGCAATTTTATTTTTCAAAAATAAACTCATCTGATCGAATATGGCAGAGGTCACTTCCATGTCCAATTTTTTATTGACGGAAGCTTCTCGTAAACTATGATTGGCTAAATAAGAGCGTGCCTGTTGTATTTTATCCGTTCCGTTATAGTTTCCTGTCGTCATTTGCCATCTTACATCGTTAATTTTCCATTGAGGAATCCGGGCAAGTATTGGATCTATTCCCGGATAATTTTCAGAATAGATGTAATTCACGTGGTCCGAATACATTGGCTTTATGCAATATAAATTTGGAGCATAACTCATTTCGACGGCATTTCCCCGGCGTTCTTCCGTGTTCATGAAAGGAATGGATGTCCAAAAAGAGGCATTGGATATTGATATTTGATCACTCCAAAACAGATCGTTAAACAATGATTCCGTTTCTGCAATTTGGTTTTCTATCTCATCGGCTTCTTCTGCACCTATTATTGAAAGGTTTTGATCCTTTCTGAAAAAGTTTATATCTGGTAATGTGATCGCTCTTTCCGGAATGAAAACAAGAGCTGGTTGTATCCAATCGCTTCCTCCCTTCCAGTTTCTTGCATAAGAAGTAAATGTTGCCGGTATTTCGACTACCCGTAATTCCCGGAATGGATAATCTTTTAGAGTCGTTTCACAGATTACTGGAAAAATATTTTGCAACTCTTTAAAAGGAAACATTTTCCAGTGAGCATTATCGATATAATAAGCCTCTATGGAAAAACTCTTCATTTTTACTACCTCTTTTTTATACGATCCTATGCACAGACTAATTCCTGTTAATCTCTCTGTGGGCCGGAAATAAGTCGTGTCTTCCCTTTCCAAACATTCGCCCTGTGAGATGACGGTACGATCCTTCGGGTGAATGACTTGGAGCATGTATGTGGAAAAATCTTTTCCCGTTGCATAATTGGATCCAAGATTAACCGGAGGGATGACTACGGGATACCATAAACATTCCGGAGTCAGAAGAGTGTAATCTGATTTCAGGAAAGCATATCTTTTTCCGTATCGCCACAGCGGGTCCAGCCAACGGGTTTCCTCACGTACCTTGTCAGGAATATCCAGATAACATATCCGTTCATCGATGTAGCCCTCGTATTTTACCTGCAGTATAGTTTCTTTATCCGGTTTTATCGCTTGGTTTATGATAATTACTTGATTCTCCCGGAGAAAAGAGATTTTTTCTCCTTTTGAAGTGATTTCTTGTACCTTTAGAGCGGGGTTTAAATACAGAATCATTTTCGGTAATTCCCGTTTAGTCTTATTTTTGATCCATAATTTGGCTTGAACCTCTATTCTATTTCCTTGTTGTTTATAAATAATATCTTGCTGTTTCATGCTCAAATCTTGGCTTCCGGCATATTTTAGAAAGGTGTTCGTGTATCTCTTGCTGGCGATGCAGTCTTTTTGAAAAATATAGAAGTATCCTAAACAACAGAGTACGCCAAACAGTAATAATACAAATGCTCCTGTTTTTGCTCTATCTAATTCGTTGCGGTCTGACAAACGATGAAATAGCCAGACGGTAACGCCAAGGCATCCTAATCCCATCGACAAAAATGCCGAGCGCTGTAACAGATAGACAAGTAAGTTCGGATGTCCCGTGACGGAAGAAAATAAGTTCGGGATCCCTATACCTAAAAAATCGAAAGTACCGCGGTAGATTTCAGGCAAATAGGAATAGCTGATTCCCACGTATGTCAATAATACAAATAAAATTAGAGATTGATGTTTTATCCAGCGGGCAACCAGTAACGAGAGTCCAATCATGAATAGTAAAGAAGGTAAGGAATAAGTTATCAGATAGAATAGGTATAACCAAGGATCTAATGGCGAGGGACTTCCCCAAAGATTAATACCTAAGGCCAATAAAAGAGCGATCAGGTTTAATTCGATGAATACCTTTGCGATTCCTCGTGCTCTGCCGATAATATATTTCAAATTAGACAAGGGGCGCACGTGAAATACGGAAAGGGTATCCGAACGCTTGTCTCTCGTTGTGATCTCCGCAACCACCAGAACAACCATGATGGATTGTGCAATAGTGAACAGATAAGTATTTAGCCAGGGGATGGAAGAGGGAAGGGCTATACGATGCCATGCTGTTCCTGCTCCTCCTTGTAAAATATATTGTAGTAAAGTGATTGATAACAAAGAAATTACGGCAAATACACGGAATCCCCAACTTCGTCTCAATAAAATGGATTCATAATGGGCAACAATGTTCATATTCGCTTTTTTATTATGTATGTATAGAAGACACCGTGAAAATATAAAAGGATGAGTGTATTTTTATAAATTATATATTATTAACTAAAATAAATTTATAATAAATAAATATTCAGTCGCATCGAAATTTGATAATTTGAAAATAAAGGAAGCTAAATGTGTTATTGTTTGATTGTTATATTTATATCTCGAATATAGGCTATTTACCAAGTACCTGAAACTGTTATTTTGCCTTTTTTTAACTCTGTAAACTTGCTCTTACAGAAACAAGCATTCATCCTGTCCGTTCAATAATAGAGGAAAATAGTTATATTATTTTGAAAAATACCTCTGAATTGGTGAAATAGTAAAAAAAAATCGGAAAATATCCGTTATATTTGCTCTATAAACTCCTATTGAGATGAAATTACTTATTATCGGACTGGTTATGTCCCTGTTTTTTACTTGTTGTAAGCATCCGCATTTTATTTCGGATCGGGATTATCGAGTGGAGGTCCGGCATGATTTCGACCGTAAAAGAGAGATGTTGATAAAATCTTCGGAAAATGTATTGGAAATTTTCGATACCCCCATGAATTGGGAAGAACGGGAAGCGATGGAGTTTTTGTATGCCTATTCTCCGTTGGTGGATATCTCCATGCAAAGCGGTACGTTCTTTCTAAAAAATGTCAGGGCTTCGCTTCGGGCTAAAGAGAAGATGCCCTGGGGAAAAGAGATTCCGGAGGTGATTTTTCGTCATTTTGTTCTTCCGGTTAGAGGGGGAAAGGAGGCATTGGATTCTTCCCGCGTTGTTTTTTACAGGGAGTTAAAGGATAGGGTAGGAGGTTGTAGATCTATGGAAGAAGCGGCTTTAGAGGTCAATCACTGGTGCCATGAGAAGGTTGTTTACAGACCGACGGATGCGCGTACTTTTTCTCCTTTGGCAACCGTGAGCACGGCTTACGGACGTTGCGGGGAAGAGTCGGTGTTTACATTAGCGGCTTTGCGGGCTGTGGCTATTCCTGCCCGGCAGATTTATACACCCCGTTGGGCACATTGTGACGATAACCACGCCTGGATAGAGGTATGGGTGGATGGAGAATGGAAATATTTGGGAGCTTGTGAACCCGAACCCCGGTTGAATATGGCCTGGTTCACCGTTCCGGTACAGCGGGCTGTTTACGTGGAGGCGGATGTTTTCGGACGTTATAAAGGAGATGAAGAGGTGGTATATGCCACTCGGAACAGTACCGGCATTAACGTGACGGCTCATTATACGAAGACCAGACCGACGGTCGTGCAAGTTATTGATTCTCTTCAACAACCTGTTGCCGGAGCAAAAGTGGAATATCGGTTGTTTAATTACGGAGAGTATTATCCGATAGCGACTTTATATTCGGATAAAGATGGAAACTCCCGTTTGACTTTGGGATTGGGTGATCTGATCGTTTGGGTTTCCAAGGGAGAAAAATACGGCTTTGGCAAGTATGATGTAAGGGAGGGGGATACCCTTCGGATTGTCTTGAATAAGGATTCGGATAGTCGATATGCGGAAGAGTATATTCTGGTGCCACCGGTCGCCGAACCTGTCGCCGCTATTGCCAACAGTGAAGAGCGAGCCTTGAATGACAAGAGATTTACGCGGGAAGATTCTATCCGAAATGCTTATGTCGCTTCCTTTATGCAGGAAAAGGAGGCTGAAGAGATAGCGAAAGAGTTGGGCGTTGATCCGGAACAATTCGTTCGGTTCGTAAAAATAAGCCGGGGAAACTACGAGGAGACGGTCCGTTTTATCCGGGAGATATCCCCGGAGAGGAGAGGGATGGCTATGGCGTTGTTGAGCGTGGTTCCGGAGAAAGATTTGCAGGATACCCCGGCTCGGGTATGGACGGATCATTTGAATTCGGCATGGAAGTACAGGGAAACCCCGATGTTTAAAGAGTATGTTTTGAACCCCCGAATCAGGAATGAATTTCTGACGGCTTATCGTTCGTTATTGACCGATTATTTGTCGAAAAAGCGGATCTCTTCCGTGTCCGATTTGACGGAGGAGATAGATCGCATCTGTTTGGTAGATTCTATTTATCCGGCAAAAATCATTACTCCTCCGGAAGGAGTTTTGCGGACAGGTTTTACGGATTCCCGTTCGAGAGATGTTTTTTTCGTTGCGGCTTGCCGCTCTTTGGGGATTCCGGCTCGGATCGAGCCTGTTTCGGGGAAACCGGAATATTATGATAATGGAAGTTGGAGATCACTTTCGGTTGCCGTATCAGATTTCGTCGGGCCGAAAGGGAGGCTGATGATACGTTACGAGGGAGATGAGGTAAAGGACCCGAATTATTTTTTGAATTTCACGATAGCTCAATTGAGAGATCAAACGGTCCGTACCATAGATTTGGGAAGTAATGCCGCGGTGGATATGGGAGCCGGAGCTTCTTTAAAAAGCATATTTGCAAAGCCGGTAACTTTAGAGGAGGGAAGCTATCTTTTGATCGCGGGTAATCGTAGGAGTGACGGTACCGTATTGTCGAATATGACCTCATTTCGGATAGATCCTGATGAAACAATTGTTTTGGACATGCATATCGCTCCATGTAAAGAAGTGAACCGAATATTAGGACATATTGATCCTGATTTGGCTTGTGGTTTGGAGGAGAATGGTAACCGGGAATTTTTAGAATGGCCTTTGGCGGGTTATACGGCCTTGGCTTTGATAGAAGCGGATAAGGAGCCTACTAATCATCTGTTACGGGATGTTAGTAGCATGAAAAGTGATTTTGAAGAGTTAGGAATACCGATGACATTTATTTTTCGGAATAAAGAACAGTGGAAAAAATTTGATCGATCGGCTTTTCGACCCTTCCCGACCGTTTTGAGTTTTGGTTATGATGTCGAGGAGGAGGTGTGGCGTGCATGGGAAAAGGCCTTGGAATTAAAAACGAAACAATTGCCATGTGTTATTGTGGTGAATCGAAAGGGAGAGGTCGTATTTATATCCCAAGGGTATAGGGTGGGCTTAGGTTCTCAATTATTAAAAATGATGCAATTAAAATGATGGGGTGGAATTTTGTGTATTATGAATAAAGGTTAAAAAGTAAAACAGATGATTAGAATTAATGTGGCTCTCCGGGTAAAATTAGAGAACAAGGAGAAATTGATAGAAGTTTTGCGGGAACTTGCTGTTAAATCGCGGCAAGAGAACGGATGTATAGGGTACGATATTTTTTCAAATATGATGGAACCGGATCGGTTGGAGATTATCGAGACGTGGGCAAATGCCGATGTGCTGGAAACCCATCGCAATACGGAACATTTTATCCGTTTGGTCCCCCAAATGATTGCCCTCAGCGAGGAGAAAACGACCGATAAATTCACTTACGAGGTAATCTGATATAAGGAAAAGAGGTTGTCTTCGATCTCGTTCTTGCCGGTTTATCGAGCCTGAGACGGAAAGACAACCTCTTTGAGGGCTTATAAGGGCTCTACGAGCATGTAGATATAGGGATCGTCGTTTTGAATAAACCAGTATTTGCCGTTTCGCAAAACTAACGTGAACGCCCGGTCCGCGAAGACCTGATACAGATCGGGAGCGATATCGGCAGCGTATTCTTCGGCTTCATCCGATTGCGCTTCAATGACATTCATCGTCATGACATCTTTGTCGTACCGGAAGTCCATATCCCATACCAGGTATCCCCACTCTTCGCTATAGAAATTCAATTCGTTCATATCTTCGTCTTTTCCGTAGTTCACGTAGAATTCAATATCGTAGAAATCGGGATCATTTTCATACACCAGATCGATAATATTCTGCATTTCCCCGCTGTATTCGATAACGACGAATCCGCCTACTTCCTTTAAAAATTCTTCCGTGGAATTTCCGAATCGACATGGTTTCTGCTCCGTGTAATCCAGGGAACCGACTTTTGTCTGTTCGCTCCAGATTTCAAAATTATCATCGGTTTCATTATAAACCAAGCGGGTGATATTAGTATTATTAATTTGAAAAGGTTTCCTGAACTCAAATCCGTCGTCGGTTATTTTTATCGGTAAATGCTGGGTGTAGAAAACATTGTTTTCTTCCCATTCTAAATTGATTCCGCATCCCCTCCAAAGGCAAAACTTCGTATTCGCTCCCTGAATATTCATCACACGATAAAAGGGTTTATTCGGATCGGGAAGCAATCGGTTGTACATGGCTAATAGTTTTTCATAAGTAAGAGTACCCGTATCGGGTTCGAACTCGATATGACTCTCCGGCTCAAAAGTACTGCCGCGGCTTTTGAAATAGAGTAATCCGTTTTCTTTCCGCTCGAGTTCGAAGCGGAAATCACCTTTGTTCAGACTATTTACTAATGTGGCAAAAACGGAGTAGGTGTCGAAAATCAAATCTACTTGCTGGGAATAGCGAAGGGCATAACTGCTCTCTTCCGTTATGATCTTTCCTTTCTTGGAATAGGTGATTTCAGCCCGGTTATTCTCTTTAAAAATAATTTTAAGGTAGATATCGTCGGCCGATTCGTTGTAAATATAGTGTGCGATCCATCCCTCTTTGGCGGCGATTAATTCGTTTTGAATTTCGCTGACGCTTTGGGCGACTCTTGCCTCCGGGGAGAGTTCAAAGAGGTCGTCTACTTTATTGTCCTGGCAAGAGACAATGAACGTTGTGCATATTAATAGTAAAAAGGTAGTCGTTTTCATATCGTTTCTATTTTTGGATTTGACAATGGTCTTATTCTTCATGTCCCAAACGGTGTTGTAAGTCATTTCGAATGTTTTGCAGATCGACACCGATCCGTTGCAGGTACTTTTCCATTGTCAATAATTTTTTCTGGATAATTCTTCTTCCCGCGTTCATTTCTACCACGTCTTGTACCTGGGAGGGTTTAAGTCCGCCGGTCGGTTGTTCGTTGAACACGTATTCCAAATCTGCATACGGGCTGACGATCCAGAAATAAAAAAGTTCCGCAAAATCCTCTTCCGGGGCAGAGCAGGCGTAATTGGAGACCATACCCAGTTTAATGGCGTCTTTGAGTTTCAACGATTTCCATCCTCCTTTCGTGTAACTGTCAGGGGTGATGTCGCGATAGTCGTCCGGAAAACCGAACGTTTGGTGGAGAATATGGGCGTATTCGTGGAAAGCGGTTTCCAATTGTCCCGATATCCATTTCTCTTTTTCGATGTTATAGTCATTTACCTCCGTGAAGCGGATAAGAGTTCCTCCCTCGGCCTGTCCGGTGACCCGCGTGCCGTCCATGTTGTAGGCCGATGACCCGATAAGGAGGATCATGCGCGGGAAGTTTTTTACCACGAACTCGCGGGAAGATCCGGCTTCCAGGGGGCCGATCCAATACGCTTTTAAAAATTCGGCCATCGGTACTACTAACTCTTCTTCGACCGGATAAATATAATACCAGTCGTCCGGAATCAGGTTTTTAATATACCGGTATTCGACAATCGTGTTATAGGGTCGGAAAAGTTCGTTTAATTGCTTATCCAGCTCCGTGTTTGTTTTTGTCGGAAAAAGTTCTTCTTCGGAGGGGAGTAACGAATCGTTGTCGGAACATCCGGTTAGGACCGAGACGACAAAGAGTAAGGCAAAAAATATCTTTGTTTTCATATGTTCATTTATTTATTGGGTTCAAGTCCGGCTTCGATCGCGTAACCGGGAATTTGATAATCTTTGTTCGGTGCGATTTCGGATAAACGAATAGTGGTACCGTCCTGCAGCAGATGCTCCACATCCAGGTTATAGCGTTTAATGTCGAACCATCTCATACCTTTCATCAGAAATTGTACCCGTCTTTCGAAAAGGATATACCGGATCATGGATTCCTGTTCCGTGTCGGCCGGATAGGCTTTTTGTATGGCGGCTCTGCTTACTTTGGAGTTGTTGTAGTTGTAATAGACTTTTTTGCCCAAAGCATGTAACATCTCCAAAGCCTGATCGAAATCTTCTTCCCGGGCGTATCCTTCGGCGGCATTGAGTAAGGCTTCCGACATGGGAAACAGATCGTATGCCGAATAGAGGGTGTTCTCTTTTTCCGGGACAAAAAAGTACATGGGCGTAAATATGTTTCCTGAGGTAAGGTATTTGCCTTTTAAACGGAGGTCGTTTTGTTTGAACGGATTTTTTAATTCCGTGTCCTTAATTCCGTCTGTCAGTTGATAAATAAAGGCATAATTGACCATGGTAGCCGAAACCTGCACCAATCCCACTTCGCCTTGGGTAACATCGACAGGACCTTCCTGGTCTTTCCCGTATTCGGTCCAGGAGCGCATCACCAGTAAGCCTCCGAATTGTTGGATTGCTTTATGGGCATATCGGATAGCCAGCTCTACATCTTTTTTATCCTGATTTCGGAAGGTGTAAAAACGGGAGGCATACAGGTATACCGTCGGAAACGTAAAATGGTATTTACTCGGATTGAATAGTTTGGGGTGTTTTTCCAACAAGCGGATTCCTTCCTGCAAATCTTCTTCTGCCAGTCGGTATACCTCTTCCACGGAAGCTCTTTTGTAATGAACCACCAATCGGTCTTCGGGTTTGACAACGTAAGGAATGCCCGGATCTGTCGAGGCCGTGGATTTGTCAAAATGTTTTGCGAATAGGTTGACCAGCATGAAATGGCAGTAGGAACGGACAATCAGGGCCTCTCCCCGTATAACTTCCGCTTTGGCCGATTCTTCCGGAAGGATTTTCAATTTATCCATAGCCTCGAGGGCATGGTTGATGTTGGCAATGGAGCTGTACGTGATCGTCCAGTAAGATGCCGGAGCATCCTGATGCGTCTGGTTCCGGAAATCGCGATTCCATGTATACAGGTCTTCGATTGTTTCCTGCGTGCGGTTTACCCCCTTTACGGCAGTGACATCGTCGGAAGACATGTGTGTAAACCTGAAACCGTACTTGTTCTGGTAAGCTCCGGTGACCGTTTGATAGACCTTGTCGAGGTTATCGATTTCCATGCGCTCGTCCGGAGATACGTCTAAAAAGTCGTTGCATCCCGTGAAGCAAAGAACGGCAGAGAAGAGCATGGCATATAGCGGTAAATAATATTTTTTCATCGTTTTGAATTTTAGTTCCGTTTATTCTTTTCTTACTACGTTTGTCGTAAACTTAGAATCCTATATTTAAGGTGAATACATATTGGCGGCTGATGGGCATGATGGTGCCTCCCGACCAGGAAAATTCAGGGTCTTCACCGCCTAATTTCTCTTTATCCGCCAACCACAATAAGCCCACGTTCGTGGCTGAAAAGCCCAGGTTTACATGATCTATCGATAGCTTTTGCATCCATTTTTTAGGCAGGGAATAGGATAGGGACAAGTTCTTTAACCGGATAAAGGAAGCATCGGCTAACCATAAATCCGACATACCGTATAGATTGTAGGCCGTAGAGATATCCGTTTCATTGGAACGGTTATAGTAATCCTTATCCAAAATAGCCGGGATAGAAGTGATTTTTTCATCTCCCTTTACCCGCCAGCGGTTTTTTAATTTGGAAGGTAAAGCTTCCGAATCGTAATATCCGTAGCTGTAATTTTGCATTACCCGTTTTTTGTGACCGAATTGTCCGGTGAACAAGGCCGAGAGCGAGAGATTGCCGAAGGTAAAAGTATGTTGCATGCCGGCATTCGAGGTGGGTTCCAAATTCCCGCTATAGACGAAATCGCTCCAATCGTAGCTTTGTAATTTCAGGTAGTATACCTGTTCATCGTTTTTATTGAAAAACATGGGAACCCCGTGGTCGTCCAATCCGGCAAAGCGGGAGGAATAAATGCCTCTTACCGGGCCGTCCAGTACCGGAACGCCGTATGTGCTTACCGCTCTTCCCACCCAGTCCTGGCTGATCAGTTTTACAATCTTGCTGTGGTGATAGGCATAGTTGATGTTAAAGTTCCATCGGAATTTTTGTGTTTGTGCCGGAGTGCAGGTTAAGGTTAATTCTATACCGTGCGAATGCATATCTGCAATATTTCCCAGTTTAAGACGTTCGCCGCCCACTCCCGACGATGGGTAGGCTCCTATCAAGTCGAAGGCCTTTCTGTTGTAATAGTCGATGATCAGGTTTAACCGATTTTCCCATAATCCCGCATCTATTCCGGCGTTGAATTCATGTTGCTTTTCCCAGGTGAGATCCCGGTTTCCCAAGCTGACAATGTCGATCTCCAATTCGGAAAAGGAGGGATGGAAGGGGTGGTTGTTCACCCGGGTACGGGCTAATAGGGTGGAGTTGGTCGCGTTACCGAGGGAAGCGTTCAGCCCGTAGGTCAGACGCAGGTTCAGCTGGCTTAACCATTCGATACGATTCATAAAATCTTCCTCCTTTACGGCCCATTTGCCACTGATGTTCCAGGTGGGCAACCAACGGGCGGAGCGGGCATGTCCCAGGCGGTTGGAGCCGTCATAGCGAATTGTTCCGTTAAAGGTGTATTTTCCCTGGAATGAATAGCCGTAATTCAGGAAAAAGGCGGCAAAACGGTCGAAACCTTTGGCTTTTCCGAAATAGGAGCCGCCTACCGATTCCAAATACTCCATGTAATTGGCCGAAGGCTTGGATACATTTCCCGCGTCGAAAAAATGGCCGAAACCATAATTCCAATCCTTATCCCGGTTGATGTAACGGATTTCTGTTCCCAACAGGAAGGTAAACATATGGTTTGATCCTATCCGGGGATTCCAGTTGGCATTTGCATTCAGGTAATAATTGAGCATCTCGTCACAATAGGTTTCGTAAATGCCCCCTTCCGGCAGGATACTGTATTTGATCCCCGAATTATCGCCCGGTTTCTGGAATAGCAATCCGTTGTTTTCTTGGATCAGGCCGGAATCGTCCGGTCCGGTTCCAGCCCGGTAAGCTTTGGCTTCATTGGAATTTTCGTGTACTTTTCGATCCAGTTTGGATAGGTAATACCGGGCGGATACTTTTCCGGAAAGGGAAAAACTACTCGTGATGTTGTAATTGATATCTGCCGTAAAAGACATATCCCGGACCGTCGCTTCAATCCTGTTTTTGGACAATTCATCCACGATATTGTAGTCCGTATAATTTTTCCGGAAGAATTCCAGGTTGCCGTTTTCATCCCGGCAACGAATAGCCCGGCTGGTTTGCAGGGCATACAGGAACGGGTTGTTGTCGAAGTTTCGTTCGATTCGTCCCGTGTAACGATCCACGCCGTTCACGTCATCCGTACTTTGCGAGGCGCCTGACAGGCGTTGCTTCCGGAAAGACATATTGGTGGAGGCCGTTACCGTCAATTGCTTCGTGATATCGAATGTTCCTTTTAATAAAGCCGTGTAGCGATCTACTTTATCGGCTATCGTCCATCCGTCGTCGTGCAGATAACTGATGGAAGCGTAGAAGGTATTTTTGGTTCCTCCTCCCGCAATGCTGAGCGTGTGTTGCTGTTGTATTCCCGTACGAAAAAGTTCCTTGAACCAGTTCGTATTTGCGGTCTCGTATTTCCGTAAGAAAGTATTGATTCCGTTGTTGTTATCTACCCACGCGATTTCGTTTTTGGCGATGAGGTCGAACATTTTTCCGTAAGGACCGTGATCGATAGCGGATGGGGTCTGGGCTATGTTGATCCAACCTTTTTCATAGAGTTCCCGGTTCACGGACATCTGTTCTCCGGAGTTCAGTATGTTGTAGTCGTCGTATGAGGGTATGGGTTTGATGCTGATATTGGTCGAATAGTTCACGGACATCTTTCCTTGTCGTCCCTTCTTGGTGGTGATTACAATGACTCCGTTCATGGCTCTTGCTCCGTATAGGGCCGTTGCCGATACGTCTTTCAATATTTGCAGGGAAGCGATGTCGTCCGTGTTCAATCCTGCCACGCCGGAGCTGATGATGGTCGCTATATTTCCGGAATTCAGCTCATCCATGGATACATTCACGGCATCTTCCAGTACTACGCCATCGATTACCCATAAGGGTTTTTGGTTCCCGTAAATGGAAGAGGCCCCGCGAATCCGTAATTTGGGAGCACTACCGAAAGTACTCGATACGTTTTGAATGGAGACTCCCGCTACCTGGCCTTCCAGGGCTTTGGTGATATCCGGTTCTCCGGGTAGATAGATATCCTTCATGTCTACTTTCGAAGCGGCTCCCGTGAAGAGTTTGCGGTCGATTTTTTGATATCCGGTTATCACTACTTCCTCCACGCTTTGTATATCTTCCTTTAGAACGACGCTCATCGGTTTTCCCTTATACATAACCTCCTGGCTTTTCATTCCCACGAAAGAAAAAGTCAATACGATCGTATCCTGTTCAGGGACGTTCAGCTGAAATTCTCCTTTTATATTGGTCGTACTCCCCGTGTGGCTTCCTTTCAAAATAACCGATACGCCCGGCAAAGGTTCTCCGGCTTCGTCTTTTACGATGCCCTTTACCGTGATCATGGTTATTTTTTCTTTCTTCTCTTCCCTGCTTTTGATGATGACGAGCTGGTGATTTATTTCGTATGTCAAATCGGTTTTAGCCAAACAAATGGTTAGAATCTCTTTTAACTCAGCCTGTTTTACATCGATTTTAATCGGGGCTATTTTGTCGATGTCTTCGATAGAGTAGAGAAAGGTATATTCTCCTTTTTGTTCGATGATTTTAAAAACTTCTTCCAATGTCCCTTTCTCTAACGAGATATCGTATTTCACGGACTGGGAATATACTCCTCCGAAGCTTTGAAGTATACTGATTAGAAAGAGTAGGATCGTTAGTTTCATTTTTACAAAATTAGCGGACTCTTCTCCTTTGGAGCGCGGGCCGGGTTCTCGTTTTTTTTTCATAGATTTGCAGTATTAAAAGTTACACATGGTTGTCCTGTTGTTGGAGCAAACGAACAACGATTGAATTTTGATCGGGGAGGTGTTGGAGCATCTCCCCGTTTTTATTGCTTTTTTACCGTGACAATGGATCCGGTAATGTCGAATTTTACTTTTCCCGTTTTTTCTATCATCCATAAGGTTTCGCTTATGGTTTCGTAACGATTCATGATACCGGAGAACAGGATCTCTTTTGTCCCCTCTTCATACCTGATCTCCACGTTATACCACCGGGCCAGATCGTTCATGATGGATTCCAGCCGCTCTCTTCTGAATACAAAATTGCCTTTGGTCCATGCCCGATAGGCTTCTGCATCTACCTGTTTCACGGTCAACTCTTCTCCGACTAAATCGGCTTGCATGTCAGGAGTTAATACAAGATTCCGGTTTCCTACATTTACTTCCACTTTCCCGCTTATTAAGGTGACGGTCGTGCGTGCTTCTTCGGAAAAGGATTTCAGATTGAACGAGGTTCCCAGTACTTTAATCGTCATGCCGTTTATTTCCGCGATAAAAGGATGTTTCTCGTCCCGCCGGACTTCGAAGTACCCCTCGCCCTCCAGCCGAACCGATCTTGTCTCTCCGACAAAGGCTACAGGATAGATAAGACGGGATCGGGCATTTAGCCACACGTTGGTGCCGTCGGATAAGGTTACCTGAAATTCACAACTGTTCGGGGTTTCAAGGGTATCCCAAACCTCTTTCGAATCGTTTTTAGCTGCCGCGTAAATCAGTTTGTTTTTTATTTTTTTGATATCTCCGAACCTGCCGTCGCAGGCAATGATACTATCGGCATTCGTTAACAAAACATTTTCACCGTTCGCCCGCCGAAGAATAGCTTGCCGGGAACCCGGTATAAATTCAGAAATTGAGTACGTGTTATTTCTGTTTTCCCGCGTTGATATAAATTGTTGAAAGTAGAATCCCGCCCCCAATAATAAAATAATGCCAGCTGCATAACCGATTTGCTTTAATCTGATGAATCGTTTTCGGGGTTTTATCTGTCGTTTCAAATTGTGCCATATGTTTGTCGAAGAAATCTGTTTGTATTGTTTATATCTTTGTTCCCACCCGGATTCTTTTAATAATCTGTCGGAAATGGTTTGATGAAAGGTCTTTTCTTTTTCCCATTTGTCCAACTCTTTTTGTTCTTGATCGGAAATGATACCGATCTTTTGTTTGTAGATCAATTCTGCTATTTTAATGTATTCCCGAGTCATTTTTTCTTTTATTGTTTTATTAAAACAACTGAAAAGGAAAAACGGGTAGTCAAAATTCAATTTTTTTTAATGAGATAAGTTATAGATCGATGGTGGTGTCTCTGATGATAATTGTGTCGTTTCAGGGGATGCAGGGAATTATTTTAAACAAAGAAGAGAAGGTAAAAGTAGTCTTGTAATTTTTCCCGAAGGAGTTTGTAGGCATTTTTTTTATGGAATTTTACGGTATTCAGGGAGATGTTTAATTGATAAGCGATTTCCGAATTGTCCAATCCATCTAAATGAAGCAAACAAATATTACGACATTGTTCGGGTAGAGAGTCTATAGCTGTAAAGATCATTCTTCGGGTCTCTTCTCCAATAACCGATCTCATATAGTAGTGCTCGGTATCTATTTCTTGTAATGATTCCGAATTGTATTCGTTTACGATTCTTTGATGCTTTAGAATATTCAGGGCTTTGTTTCTTACGGTAGAATACAAATAAGCCTTGATAGATATTTCATCTGGAAAAATGGATCGATTTTCCCATAAAGCCATAAAGGCATCTTGAGTGACGGATTCACTCTCTTCCGAATTATTCAGATGGCGTTCTGCAAAAAGAACCAATGACTTGAAATATTGATCGAATACCTTTTGAAAGTTTATTCGAGAGCCATTATTTAGTATTATATTATAATCTTGATTCACGTATTGTCCTATTCGTTAAGATATCGTGACAAATATGCATATAATTTTTATATTATAAATACTTTTCATTTGAAAAACGAAGTGTAATCATCGAATCAATTCGAGCGTGGTGAGAAATGAATAAAAGCGAGAAATTTTTCTCGCTTTTATTCATCAGGATAACAGTACGTTAAAAGATTCTGTCATGCTGGGATGCGTGTATATGAAATCCCGGAGCACCCTGTAGTCTTGTCCGGTTTTAATAGCCAAAGCAATCGTGTTGATCATCTCGTGGGAATCTGTACAGAAAAGGGTACATCCGAGAATCTGATTTGTTTTGGCGTCTATGATAGCTTTTAGTACTCCCTCTGTTTCCCCTACAGTCAGGGTACGAGGAATGCTGGCAACAGCTAATTTTTTTACCACTATTTCGATTTTGTTCTTTCGGGCTTCCTCTTCACTTATGCCTACCCGGGAAAGGGGAGGATCAATGAATACGGAGTAGCTCACCGGATTCCGGTCTGACGTGTTTCGTTTTTGATCTCCAAATAGATCATCACTAACGATCCGCGAGTCATCCAATGAGATATAAGTGAACTGTAGACCTCCGGTCGCATCTCCCATGGCATATATATGCGGAATATTGGTTCTTAAATGTTCATCCGTTACAATAGCTCCTCGTTCATTGGTTTTTATTCCGGTACTTTCCAGATTTAATCCGGCCGTATTGGGTTTACGACCTGTGGCTAAGAGAACTGCATCTGCTTTTATCTCGGTCCGGGAGGTGTTTTCTGTGGTTTGATAGCTGACGATAGCTGTCTCTCCTTTGTCTTGGATCGAGGTTACTTTTACTCCCATGTAGAATCGTATGCCTTTCTTTTCCAAGACCTCTTTTACATTTGCCGCAATATCCCTGTCTTCTTTGGGAATCAATTCGTTGAATCCTTCGAGAACAGTTACTTCGGAACCGAAAGAGGCGTACATGGAGGCGAATTCCAACCCGATATAACCACCTCCCACGATAACCAGATGACGGGGAAGATCCGCGAGTTCCATGATGGAAGTACTTGTATACACTCGTTTACTCTCTTCAATGCCATCGATAGAAGGTACTATTGTTTCGGCTCCCGTGTTAATGAAGATATATTTTGCTTTCAGTTGAACATTACCTTCCGGCATTTGCACGGAAACCACTTCGGGGGATACGAACGAACCCGTACCGGTATAAACGGTAATATTCTTTTCATCCGCGAGGTTATGGTAATTTTTTTTCCGAAGTAAAGCGGTTACCTCATTTTTCTTTTGGACGGCCTGACGATAAAATGCTCGTTTTTCTTCAAAAGAAGCGAAATCTTTGTATTCAGCGATTTTAGCCTGATGTACTAATGTTTTGGTCGGAATACATCCGATATTGATACAGGTTCCCCCGTACATCTGTGCTGAACGCTCGATCATGGCTACCGTCCAGTTGCGTTTGGCTAATCCTGTGGCAAGTGTTTTACCTCCTTTGCCGAAACCGATAATGATGGCATCGTACTGTTTCATAATGAATTATTTCTTCGTTGATTTTTTAATACTCTTTGTGCAGATTCTGAAAGCAATACAACGGCTCCGGCAAGAATGGCCGTGTCCTTAATTACTAAACGTCCGGCCCCACTAAGTAAGGGAAATCCATATTCCCCACTTCCTAAGTCGGGAACCCATACTTCGGGAGTGGTGACGAGGAAAGAGAGGGTCCCAAGGGTCATGACAATGGCCAATAGAGCTCCGATAATTCCTATTTTCGGAAAAAACATGCCTAAAAATACCAATATGCCGATACTCATGATCAGGATTCCTAACCCGTGAGAAAATCCATAAGTGTTATTTTCCTTATGCCAATTTTGTTTTAATTCGTTTCGCTCTCCTTCTTTCATCTTGTAGTTTTTATATTCCGGAGCCTGTTTGTTATAGAAGAAACTCATGAAAGGACTATTGGCCACAAAGGGTACGATCCCTTCCGCTTCGTAATTCCAGAATTTTAATCCTCCTATCCAAACAAAAATAATCAGAATAGCTATACGTGTTAGGTTGATTCCAAGTTGTTGAATCGAGGAAGCAATTTGAAGAAAGGTGTAAAATAGGTTGTTTAATTTTGTTGTCATGTTATTTCCGATTTTGATAGTTAAACTTACGATACAAAAGTCGGATGTTTTATCACGGAAATAAATGGCTATTTTGCCGGATATATTGTCAATTTTTCCCGATCTCTCTTTGTCGGTAGGTAGATATACTCTCTCCTGTCATGTGTTTAAAGAAACGACTAAAAGCGGAAAGATCTTCAAATCCCAGAATATCGGCGATCTCCTTTGCACTTTTAGAGGTGTATAGTAACAGGCGTTTTGCTTCGGCTTCTATTCTTTCGTGAATAATACGCAGGGGGGTAGGCATATGATATACTGCAAAAAGATTGGAGAGGGTTTTGGGTGAGCGGAATAAAAGTTCCGCGTAATCCTGTACTCGTTTCTTTTCTTTAAAATGTTGGTCCACCAATACATAAAATTGCCGAATCAGATTAAAATTTTTCTCTTTTTCCGAACTTATCTCGTATTTATTCTTTGCTATCCGCGTGCAGGTGATGATGAAGCGTTTCAGGAGAATGCGCAACATCTCCTCCTGAAGATTATCGTGTATCCCGTATTCTCCGGCAAACTTTTCGGTAATATCCCGTAAAACGGAGGATTGTTCTTTGGTTAACTGTAATTTCATGATGTTGGAAGTCCCGTTGAACAAAAAGCCGTTACACGAAACTTCATTGTCGTGTCCGTGTATGCAATAAAAATTACTGTTGAACAGTAAAGTTAAATACTCTCCGTCGACCTCCTTTATTTCTATATGATGTAATGGAGTCAAAGAGATGATCTCGTTCGATTGCAGGGTGACGGTAATATGGTCGATTTCCAGTGTTAACGTTCCGTTTTGGATCCAGATAAATTTATAGAGACTGTTGTTTTTTTGAAGGGAAGAATCGGCATGGAAAGCATGAGTTAAACTCATATTTCCGTTTAAACGGGTACTGAAATGATATTCCATGATGCTTGATCAATTTTTTGTAAATATATGAATTTTTGAATACGGATTGAGAATTAGGGTTATAATTCTTATACCTCGGATCATTTTTGGATGGAAAGTATTACTTTTACGACTTGTTTTTAATAAAAATGAGACATGCGTCAAAATAAACCGACATCTTCAGAGAAAAGAAGAAGAGGAATGTTCTCCGATGTTTCTGCTCGAAAGCGTTATTTGGCAGCCTTACTATTAATTTTGGCGATGGTTGGAATCTCTGAGTTTTGGGGTGAAAAAGAGATCATTTTCCCGGAACTGGCGGCACTTGCCATTGGTATGTGGATTGTTGATAAAAGGGTATGGCGGGTAAGTCGGGTAGGCATGGTTTTATTGATGACTTTAGGTGCTGTTTGGGGTGTATGTCTCGTGCGTTACTCCGTCTTGCCTTTTCTGGTTAACCTTGCTTTTGCCTTCACGTTTGCCGCCATCGGTTTAATGGTAACACGTTCCAGTTTAATCCCGCTGATTTCTGCTTGTATGTTACCCGTGTTGTTGAAAACGGAAAGTTGGATCTATCCCGTGGCGGTTTTTATGATGTCGTTAACCCTTGTATTGGGACAGATTATGATGGAAAAGTGTGGACTTCGGCGGAAAATTGTTTATGTGCCTCCCATGAGAGATCGTAAAAAAGAGGTGTTTAGGTGGGGGTTGCTGTTATGTACTTTGCTGATGATTGCCGTTATACCGGTATATACTTCGCGTATATATTGTATATTACCGCCTTTGGTTGTGACCTACGTGGAGTTTGCCAATTCAAAGGCCGGTTTCAGGAATCGTCCGGTTCAAATTTTTTTATTACTGGTCATTGCTGCCACTCTGGGAACTGTATTTCAGCTTGTCGGACACCTTTATTGGGGGTGGCCGGAGTGTATTGTGGCTTGTATCCTTTTTCTTTGTTTGTTTTTCCTGTTCGAGTGGTCCGGTAAATTTTTTGCCCCCGTCGGAGCGGTTGCATTGATTCCGATGATTATTCCACCGGAAGATTTGTGGTGGTTTCCTTTACAGGTGGCTTTGGGGGCAGCTTTGTTTATAACTGTTGCCATGTTACTCTTTCTGAAATGCTATAAATGGCCGAAACCTTATCTGATCGTATGTATGCTTCCGACCTATTTGCGTCGGATACGTAAGAGGAGAACAGGGAAAAGGGTTGTTAGAGAGACGGAAGCATAGCAGAAGATCAAAGTGAGGCTCGGGTACTTGTTTTTGTGGGGAGAAAATCGTAATTTTATAGTGTCCGTTGATGATATGTGATCGGTGCATTCATCGATGTTTTGATAAAAAACGGAAAGTCGTCGACGTACAGTTCTTTCAGTTACGAACCCATAGCGGAAAGGAGTGCCTATGAGGATTGTTTTAACATGTAATATCGGTTAATTACCCGTGGTTCGCCACAGTTCGAAGTAATGTTTTGAACCCGGAGAAAAGGAGGATGAAATACATTGGAGAAAGAAAAAATCAAATCATTTGACATACTCGATTTTGACGTTGTTAACACAACGATCCGTTGTTTTATAAAATAATGACGCTTAGAGCGTGGAAAATAGAATCCGCAAGAAATACTTGCGGATTTTTTATATAACGGCATCCCGAACAATTGGAATTATAACTTTATTATTTATTATGCGGTAGTCGAGAAGCTTTCTACGTTTAAAATTTATACTTTTCGATTAAAAAATGCACTTTTCGATTTGTCGATTATATAAAATGCGTTGATTACAAGTGGATTTTGGCAGTTTGAATAAAAATATTGAAAAAAGTGGTTCAAAGTGGTTTAAAGTGGGAAATATTTTCATAACTTTACATCATAAATTAGAAAAACTATATGTTGTCATTTATAGGGGATTATACATGCAAATTGGACAACAAGGGACGGGTTGTCGTACCGTCGGCGTTTCGCAAAGGGGCGGCTGCCGTGGGGGAGAGTTTTTTTGTTTTGCGTCGTAATATTTTCGAAAAATGTATTGATCTTTATCCGAAGGGGGAATGGTTGAATTTGATTGATGATTTACGAAATCGGATTAGTTCGTTTGATCAAGAGGAGTCTCGTTTTAAAAGGGAATTTTTCCGGGGAGTTTTGGAGGTCGAGTTGGATGGAAACGGTCGAATTTTAATTCCCAGGAAGATGTTGGATAGTATTGAAGTAGTGGGGGATATCGTGATGGTAGGGCAGGATTCAAAAATAGAGATATGGGATAAAATAAACTATGAAGAAAGTGCTATGGATACGGAGGATTTTGTAAATTTGACGACCCGGGTTTTTGGAAAGCAGGAAAAATAAACGTGCCGCATGGCTGTGATTTCCGGGCGTGGAAGTGATTGTGGATCATAAATTAGAAGTTATGGAATATCATGTACCTGTATTATTGGAAGAGTCTGTGGCGGGATTGAATATTGATCCTGACGGCGTTTATCTGGATTTGACTTTTGGAGGGGGAGGTCATGCGAGAGAGATCCTGAAACGTCTATCCGAGGGGTGTTTGATCGGGTTTGATCAGGATTCTGATACATTGGAAAATGTGCCGAAAGATGATCGGTTTATTTTCGTAAATCATAACTTCCGTTATTTACGCAATTTCTTGCGTTATTGCGGTTTTGAACACGCTGACGGCATACTGGCGGATTTGGGTGTTTCTTCGCATGAATTTGACGAAGCGGAGCGGGGATTTTCTTTTCGTTTTGATGCGGCGTTGGATATGCGTATGAATAGAAGAAACCGATTGAAAGCTACCGATGTGTTGAATACTTATACCGAAGAGTCTTTGATACACCTCTTCCGGGATTACGGTGAAGTGGAGAACGCTCGGCGCTTGGTAAGTTTGATCGTAAAAGGGCGTGAGGAAAGGGAGATCGCTCGTTCGGATGAATTTTTGCAGGTTATAGCTCCATGCGTTCCTAAATTGAAAGAGAAAAAATATTTGGCTCAGGTTTTCCAGGCTTTGCGTATCGAGGTCAATGGAGAATTGGAAGCTTTGGAAGATATGTTGCAACAGGCCGAGATGGCGTTGCGTCCCGGGGGACGTTTGGTAATTATTACTTATCATTCGTTGGAAGATCGTATCGTAAAGAATTTTTTGAAATCCGGAAATTTTGAGGGAAAAGTTGAAAAGGATTTTTATGGTCGGGTTAAAAAGAGTTTTGAGTTGGTGAATCGGAAAGTGATCGTGCCGACGGAGGAAGAAGTTGATCGTAATCCGAGGGCTCGGAGTGCGAAGTTAAGGATTGCGGAGAAGTTATAATATGAGGTGGTTTAAGAAAAAGAAATATAAAGATTTTGTTTCGCCTTCGGAAGAGAAGAAGGAGGTGTTGGGAGAGTCCATGAAGGAACTTTTGGATGGACGTATCTTGGCAGACACCGTGTTGCGGAAAAATATTCTGTTTATTCTTTTTTTGACGGCTTTGGGAATATTGTATATCGCTAACGGGTATAATACGGAGAAATTGTATATGAAGAAAGTGAAGTTGGAAAAGGAGTTGAGCGAATTGCGGTTTGAGTCGATAACAACGGCTTCGGAACTGATGAAGATCAGTACGCAATCGGAGGTGATAAAACAGATTCGTAAAGAGGGATTGAATTTGGTGGAAAGTAAGGAGCCGCCGACAAAGATATACGAAAATTAACGGGTGTCGATAGGGATATGTCAATAAAACATGAGTTAGCCGGACGTTTGGGGTTTGTGTACATCTGCGTGATGGGAATAGCCGCATTGATTGTGGTAAAGGCTTTGCATGTCCAGATTTGGGAGGGAGAGAAATGGCGGAGTAAGTCCCGAGATGTTTCCGTGAAAGATTTTGTTGTCGCTCCCAACCGGGGAGATATTTGTGCGGCGGACGGAAGGGTGTTGGCCAGTTCGATTCCCTATTATTCATTACGTTTCGATTGTAAGGCTGTTCCGGATGATATTTTTAAAAAGAAGATAGACAGTTTGGCTTTCAAATTATCTCGTTTTTTTAAGGATGCGCCTGCCGTGGAATATAGAAGCAAGTTGTGGAAGGGAAAATACGGAGCTAAGCCGAACCAGTATCTGTTGATCAACCGGCGAAAGGTCTCTTATAACGAGTTGAAAGAGTTAAAGACCTTTCCTATTTTTCGGGAAAAGGGGAGTAGGAGTGGGTTGATTCTGGAACGGGAAAATGTTCGATTGCAACCTCATGGGGATTTAGCCGTCCGGACGATTGGTTATTTAAACGAGAGCAATGATGGAACGTTCGAGGGACGCGTGGGCTTGGAAAAGGCTTACGAGAACGAGTTGAAGGGTGAATTGGGACGGAGTATACGACAAATGATGTCCGGACGTTGGGTGTCGGTAACCGTTGAAGATCCTGTGGATGGAAATGATGTAATTACCACGATAGATGTCGATTTTCAGGATATTGTGCAGAATGCGCTGGATAGACAGATGGAGATTTACGATGCGGACGCGGGGACTGCCGTTCTGATGGAAGTGAAAACGGGAGATATTAAGGCGATTGCTAATCTGACCAAAACACCTAAAGGCTATCGGGAGATGTTGAATAACGCGATCGGAGATGCCGCGGAACCGGGCTCCGTGTTCAAGGCGGCGGTTATGATGGCGATGTTGGAAGACGGTTACGTACACCCGGAGGATACAGTCGATTTGGGTGACGGTACTTATACTTATTATGGAAAGACATTACGGGAGTCGAATGGTAAACCGGTAGGTAAGATAACCGTGAAGCAGATATTCGAACGTTCCTCAAATGGAATTTCGAGGTTGGTGTATGAAAATTATAAGAATCAACCAGAAAAATTTATTAATCGCCTGTATGCGATGCAATTGAATAAAAAGGTAGGGATTGAGTTATTAGGAGAGGGAGAACCTTATATAAAGTATCCGACTGATAAAGATTGGAGTGGTATCTCTTTGCCGTGGATGAGTATTGGTTACGAGGTGAAATTGACCCCTTTGCAAGTATTGGCGTTTTATAATGCCATCGCGAATAATGGGAAAAGAATGAAGCCTCGATTGGTCAAGGAGATACGAAACCGGGGAGATGTTGTTAAACGGTTTGGTACGGAGGTGATGGATCGACATATTTGCAGCGATAAAACGCTGGCTGCTTTACGGGACATGATGGAGGGGGTCGTGGAAAACGGGACGGCGAAAAACTTAAGCCATGCCCCGTATAAAATTGCGGGAAAAACCGGGACGGCAAGAGTCGCCGATCGTTCAAAAGGATATGGAGTAAGAAAATATCGAGCCAGTTTCGTCGGATACTTTCCGGCAGATAATCCTCTCTATTCCTGTATCGTGGTGGTGGAAAATCCGTCGTTATCCAAAGGATATTACGGGAATGTTGTTTCCGGAAATGTGTTTCGCGAAATAGCGGATAAGGTATACGCTAAGGCTTCTTTGGAGTTTGAGGAGTCGGAAGATGTTCCGGAGGAGTTTGTACTGCCCATCAGTAAAAACGGATTGAAATCGGATTTTTTGAGTATATATGATGAGTTCGGATTTCACGTGGACGACGAACCTGCCGAAGAGTCGAAATGGGTCATGACGACCCGGAATGATGAGGGTTTTGTACTGAAACCCAGAAGTATTTCCGAAACTTTGGTACCTAACGTGAAAGGTATGGGGTTAAGGGATGCTTTATATATTTTGGAGAATAGCGGTTTGAAAGTGGGGGTAATCGGTTCGGGAACCGTAAACAAACAATCGTTACAACCGGGTAATCGGGTACAACGGGGTAGTTATGTCAGTATAGAACTAAAATAAAAGAGATGAAATTAGGAGATCTATTGGATGGAGTAGCTTGTTTGTCCGTGGAAGGGGATTTGAACGTAGATGTTCATGCTATTCATTTCGACTCCAGAAAGGTGGATAGGAATGATCTTTTTGTGGCTCAGCGAGGAGTGAATATCGATGGGCATGTATTTATAGATAAAGCTGTTGCCGCTGGTGCCGGGGCAGTTGTTTGCGAGCAATTACCGGAGAATTTGTCAAGGCATGTGACTTATGTCGTAACGGAGGATTCTTCTGATGCTTTAGGACGGATGGCTGCTAATTATTACGGTAATCCTTCGGAAAAGATGAAGCTGGTAGGAGTGACCGGTACCAACGGAAAAACGACGACGGCTACCTTGTTGTATGAATTGATCCGCCTTTTAGGAGGAAAGGCCGGGCTTTTGTCTACCGTCTGTAATTACATCGGGGAGGAAAAAGTGGCGGCTACGCATACGACGCCCGATGCTCTGGAGATTAATGCCTTGATGCGGAGGATGGTGGATGCCGGATGTGAGTATTGTTTTATGGAAGTGAGTTCGCATGCTATTGATCAGAAACGAATCAGCGGTTTGGATTTTGACGGGGCAATTTTTTCAAATATAACGCACGATCATTTGGATTACCATAAAATGTTCAAAGCATATATAGAAGCTAAAAAGGCCTTTTTCGACGGATTGTCAGCCCGGGCTTTCGCTTTGACTAATTTAGACGATAAGAACGGGACAGTCATGTTGCAGAATACCGTTGCCCGGAAATATACCTATTCGTGTAAAAGAATGGCTGATTTTAATGCAAAGGTCATCGAACGACATTTGGACGGGACTTTGCTGACATTGAACGGCCGGGAGGTATGGACTAAATTCACGGGGGATTTTAATGCGTATAATTTGTTGGCAGTCTATTCTTCTGCTTGTCTGTTGGGATTGGAAAATGAGGAGGTTTTGCAAGCAATGAGTTTGTTGGTTCCGGTATCGGGGCGTTTTGAGACCGTGTTGTCTTCGACGGGGATCATGGCGATAGTGGATTACGCTCATACGCCGGATGCGTTAGAGAATGTGTTGTCAACGATACAGGATCTGAAGGGGAAGAATAATCAGGTTATTACTGTTGTCGGGGCAGGGGGAGACCGGGATCGCACCAAACGGCCGGAAATGGCTGAGGTCGCTTGCCGGTTGAGCGATAAGGTGATATTGACTTCGGATAACCCGAGGAGCGAGGAGCCTTCGGCTATTATTGAAGAGATGCGTGCCGGAATACCCCGGCATGAAGAGGTAAAGGTCTTGGCTATTTCGGATCGGAAAGAAGCTATCCGTACGGCTTTGATGTTGGCCCGAAAAGGAGATCTGGTGCTGGTAGCCGGAAAGGGACACGAGAATTATCAGGAGATAAAAGGGGTGAAATACCATTTTGACGATAAAGAAGTTATACAAGAAATATTTAATCGATAACCATGTTTTATCACATTTTTGATTATTTGGAGCAGTTAAATTTTCCGGGAGCGGGCATGTTTCATTACATTACTTTTCGTTCTGCCTGTGCGATTATTTTATCGTTGCTTATAGCCACGGTAGTCGGAAAACGTATCATACGTATGTTGCAGCGTCAACAAGTCGGAGAAGAGATCCGGGATTTGGGATTAGAGGGACAGATGCAGAAAAAAGGCACTCCGACAATGGGAGGGGTTATTATTCTGCTGGCTATTTTGCTTCCGGTTATTCTTTTTGCCCGCTTGGATAATGTTTATATTCAATTGATGATTATTTCAACGATCTGGTTGGGGTTAATCGGTTTCTTGGATGATTATATCAAAGTTTTCCGGAAACATAAGGAGGGGCTGAAAGGGCGTTTTAAGGTAATTGGTCAGGTAGGATTGGGATTAATCGTGGGATTAACCCTTTATCTGAATGACGGTGTCGTGATTCGTGAAAAGGTCTCTTTTTCGGAAGTCGGCGAGTTGGTAAGTACGGTAGACGAAGGTTTTTCTACGAAAGATTCGGCTAAAGCATTGGCAAAAGATGTTAAATCGACTAAAACGACTATTCCGTTTTTTAAAAATAACGAGTTCGATTACGCCTGGTTCGGAGTATTCGCGGGCAAATATGCAGAGGAGGTGGGATGGATTGTTTTTATTGTCATTACCATTTTAATAGTGACGGCCGTGTCGAACGGCGCTAATCTGACCGATGGATTGGACGGTCTGGCGACGGGCACATCGGCTATTGTCGGGGCCACCTTGGGAATATTGGCTTACGTGTCGGGTAATATGGTGTATGCTGATTATTTGAATATTATGTATATACCGCATTCCGGCGAGCTGGTGGTTTTCATCGCTGCATTTATTGGTGCTACGATCGGTTTTTTATGGTACAACTCTTTTCCCGCCCAAGTGTTTATGGGGGATACGGGTAGTTTATCATTAGGTGGAATCATTGCCGTGTTTGCCATTATTATCCATAAGGAGTTATTGATCCCTATTCTATGTGGGATTTTCTTGATGGAGAATCTTTCTGTCGTTATGCAGGTAAGTTATTTTAAATACACGAAAAAGAAATACGGAGAGGGACGTCGCGTATTTTTGATGTCTCCGTTACATCATCATTTTCAGAAGAAAGGCATCCCGGAACCTAAAATCGTTACCCGATTCTGGATCGTGGGGATTGCTTTGGCCGTGTTAACTATTGTGACGTTGAAAATAAGATAATGTGGAAGTTATGGAAACAAAATTAATCGTATTGGGAGGAGGAGAGAGCGGTGTCGGTGCTGCCTTGTTAGGGAAAAAGTTGGGATATAGGGTTTTTCTTTCCGACAAAGGAAAATTGGCGGATAGGTATAAAGATATATTGGAAAAAGAAGCGATCCCTTTTGAGGAGGGGCGTCATACGGAAGAGTTGATTTTTGCGGCGGATTTGATTGTGAAGAGTCCTGGTATCCCGGATCATATTCCTATAATTCAGAATATTCGAAAGAAAGGAATCGAGATTATCTCGGAAATCGAGTTTGCCGGCCGTCACAGTGATGCAAAGATGTATTGCATTACGGGGAGTAACGGAAAAACGACGACTACTTTATTGTTGTATCATATCCTCAAACAGGCGGGAATGGATGTCGGGTTGGCGGGTAACGTGGGAAACAGTTTAGCTGCACAAGTAGCGGAAAATCGACATGAAATATACGTGGTCGAACTGTCGAGCTTCCAGTTGGACGGGATGTACTGTTTTAAATGCGATACGGCGATATTGACCAATATTACTCCGGATCATCTGGATCGGTATGATTATAAATTCGAAAATTATGTCGGCTCGAAATTTCGGATTGTAAATAATATGAAGCCGTCGGATCTGTTTATATACGGATCTGATTGTGACGTTGTCCGGGAACGGGTGGAAAAAGGGAAAATAGAACCCGAGGCGGTTGGATTCACTTATTCTTCCGATTCCCGTTTAAATGCTTATGTAGAAGACGATGCGATTGTCGCTCGCCTGGAAAACAGGGTGTTTCGAATAGAGAAACGAGCTGTTACGATACAGGGGCGTCATAACGTGTATAATGCGATGGCTGCAATATTGGCTGCGCTGAAAGCCGGAGTGAGCGACGAGAGTTTAAGAAAAGGGTTAACCACTTTCCCGCAAGTGGAACACCGTTTGGAAACGGTGGCGGTAGTCGGTGGAGTGACTTATATTAACGACTCGAAGGCTACCAATGTGGATTCCGCCTGGTATGCCTTGGATAGCATGCATGCTCCGGTCGTTTGGATTGCAGGAGGGACGGACAAAGGAAATGATTACAGCGTGTTGAACGATTTAGTGAAAGAGAAGGTGAAGTTGTTGATTTGTATGGGGATGGATAATAGAAAATTGATAGATAGTTTCTCCGGTATATGTGAGGTCGTGGATACGCATTCGTTGGACGAGACGATTGCCGTGGCTTACAGCAGGGCTGTTGCCGGGGATGTCGTTTTACTTTCTCCTTGTTGTGCCAGTTTTGATTTGTTTAAAAATTACGAGCATAGGGGAGAATTGTTTAAAGAAAAAGTAAAAGCCCTAAAGTGATATAAAACGATATGAACTGGTTTGATTTAAGGAAAAAACTCTCTTTTAAAGGTGATAGGATACTTTGGTATGTTATTATCGGTTTGATGCTTGCTTCCGTTATGGTCGTTTATTCTTCGACGGGTAGTTTGGCTTATCGTGTCCGTAGCGGTAATACCAGTTATTTCCTGATCAAACAGGTTATTTTGATGTCGGGATGTTTGGTGGTTATTCTGACCTTGCAATCCATTCATTACAAGTACTTTCTTTCTTTTGCAAAGATTGTTCTGGGGATGTCGTTCATTTTTTTGTTATGGGCTAAGTTTGCCGGGACAACTTTGAATGATGCCGGTCGTTGGGTGACTATTCCGGGAATAGGTTTTACCTTTCAGCCTTCGGAAATGGCGAAATTGGGGGTTATCATGTATTGTGCCAGGGTCATCGCTTTTTATCAGAATGAGCGTTGCTGTGACGATGAAGCATTGAAGAAGATTTTGTTTGTTGCGGGACCGGTCATTTTTCTGATCTTTTTGGACAACTTCTCGACCTCGTTGTTGATGGGCTTGGTCTGTTTGGCCATGTTGTTTGTCGGTAGATTGCGGTTAAAACTGATAGCGATGTCGGTCGGAGCTCTTGTGGCGACAATATTAGTGCTGTTGGTATTGGCTTTCACCGTGCCCAAGGTGGCAGAAATCGGTCGTATTGCTACCGTGAAGAGCCGTATCGTGAATTTTTTTAATCCGGAATCTGTTAATAGCGATGACTCTTATCAGTCGGATCAAGCGAAAATTGCCGTTGCAAAAGGGGGATTGGTCGGTTTGGGACCGGGGAATAGCGTACAGCGTAATTTCTTGCCTCATCCGTATTCGGATTTCATTTTTGCTATTATTATCGAGGAATACGGTTTATTGGGAGCGGGGGTCGTTATGCTTTTGTACCTGATCATCCTGTATCGGATCGGGGTGATTGTACGCCGGTGTACCCGGACATTTCCCGCTATTTTAGTAACAGGTTTGGGACTTAGCATTGTGTTTCAGGCGCTTGTTAATATGGGAGTGTGCGTAGGCTTAATGCCCGTTACCGGTCAACCTTTGCCTTTAATGAGTATGGGAGGAACATCTCTTATCTTTACGAGTGCGGCTTTTGGTATGATTTTAAGCGTGAGCCATACGTTTTCGGAGGAGGGAGAGCGGGAAGAGCGTGAGAAACAAAGAATGAAAAGTGAGAAACTGAGAAAAAGAGCAAAAGATATAGAGGAGGATATTGAAGAGGAGTACGGGGAACGGGAGCCTGTTTATCAGGATGAATAGAAATAGAAGTTTAAATTGGATTTTGAAATGGTAAGAAAAGTAATCGTAAGCGGAGGAGGAACGGGAGGGCATATATTTCCGGCACTTTCTATTGCAAATGCGTTGAAACGTTTGGATGACAGGATCGAGATTCTGTTTGTCGGGGCAGAAGGGAAGATGGAAATGGAAAAGGTCCCGGAAGCGGGATATAAAATTGTAGGTTTACCGGTACGCGGCTTACAAAGGCGGCTGACTTTCGAAAACGTGAAGGTTTTGCTGAATCTTTGGAAGAGTTTGCGCAAGGCAAAAAAGATAATTAAAGAGTTCGAACCGGATGTCGTTGTCGGTGTCGGGGGATATGCCAGTGGTCCCATCGGGCGGGTCGCTGCCAATGCCGGAATCCCTTTGGTATTGCAAGAGCAAAATTCCTATGCCGGAGTTACGAATAAGATTTTGGCCAAAAAGGCAAAGAAAATATGTGTCGCTTATGAAGGAATGGAGCGTTTTTTTGAAAAAGACAAGATTGTATTCACTGGAAATCCGGTACGTAAGGATCTGTTGAAAGCGTCGGGAGAACGGGACGAGGGGATAACGTTCTATGGTTTGGATACTTGCCGGACGACGATTCTTGTTACCGGTGGCAGTTTGGGTGCCGGCAGTATCAATAAGGCTGTGGTGAAACATTTAAAAGAGATTTCCGATTGGAAAGACGTACAGGTGTTGTGGCAATGCGGCGGATATTATTACGAAACATTGAAACAACAATTAGGAGAGAAATGGCCGGCCAATGTAAAATTGTTACCCTTTTTGAAACGGATGGATCTGGCTTATGCTTGTGCCGATCTGGTAGTGGCGCGTGCCGGGGCCGGAACGATATCCGAGTTGTGTTTGTTAGGAAAGGCTGTCGTATTGGTGCCTTCTCCTAATGTAGCAGAAGATCACCAGACCAAGAATGCTATGGCTTTGGTGAATAAAGAGGCTGCAGTCATGATAAAGGATGCGGAAGTCGAGGATCGCCTGGGAAATGTTTTATATGACTTGTTGAATCAGGAGGAGCGGAGAAGAGAGTTATCTTCCAATATATTGAAATTAGCCGTGAAAGACTCGGACGAGATCATAGCCAAAGAAATTATAAAATTGTTTTAATTCGAGCGTATGAAAAACGTTTATTTTGTAGGAATCGGAGGAATCGGAATGAGTGCATTGGCCCGTTATTTTAAGGCTATGGGCTATGCGGTTGCAGGTTACGATAAGACACCTTCTCCCTTGACCCGAAAAATGAGTGAGGAGGAGGGATTTTCCATTACCTATACGGACGATGTTCGGGAAATAACCTCTTTATTCAAAGATAAAAAGAGTACGTTAGTGGTATATACACCAGCGGTTCCCGAAGAGAACCGAATATTTTCTTATTTCCGGGACAACGGTTATTCTCTGCATAAACGGGCAGAAGTTTTGGGCTTGATATCGAAAGATAAAAAAGCGTTGTGCATAGCCGGAACTCATGGGAAAACGACGACGACGACGATGGTGGCTTTTTTGTTAAATCATTCTCACGTGGGGTGTAATGCTTTTTTAGGAGGAATATCTGCTAATTTCGGAACGAATTTGCTGATCGACAGAAAATCGGATTATGTGGTTATTGAAGCGGATGAATTTGATCGCTCGTTTTTGCACCTTCATCCGGAGGTTGCCGTTATTACAGCGATGGATGCGGATCATTTGGATATATATGGAACGCATGAGAAGCTGTTGGAGGCTTTTGAGGCTTTTGCCCTCCAGACAAAGGGTCCTCTGTTTTTAAGAAAAGGGCTGACCTTGCAACGAGCGGTGACCGGTTTTTACGCGGCAGGAGAAAAGACGGATTATTATGCGGATCGTTTGCGGGTGGAAAACGGTAGTTATGTGTTTGATTACGTGTTTCCGGAAGGTGTGATAAAAGAGCTGAGACTTTGTTTTCCGGGACGGGTGAATGTAGAAAATGCAACAGCTGCTATTACGGTGGCTTTGCAGGCGGGTGTAACCCCGGACGAGATTCGGATGGCTTTGCCTCTTTTTAAAGGGGTTGCCCGGCGTTTTGACGTGCACGTGAAAAATCGGGATATGATCTATATCGATGATTATGCCCACCATCCGAAGGAGATAGAGGCCGCTCTCTCTTCTATCCGGGAAATGTGGCCGGATAAGCGATTGACGGTTGCCTTTCAGCCTCATCTTTATTCTCGTACGAATGACTTTTATCCTGATTTTGCCCGTGGCTTAAGCTTAGCCGATGAGGTGATTTTGTTGGATATCTATCCGGCGCGGGAAGAGCCGATTCCGGGTGTGACCTCGGCTTTGATTGCGGACCGGGTAACCGTACCCGTAAAGAGGGTTACCAAAGAAGATTTTCCGGAATACGTGAAAGAGAACGTGAAAGAAGGAGTATTCGTGACAATGGGGGCGGGCGATATCGATCGCTTTATACCGATTTTTACGAAAATCTTTAACGATAGGAGAAAATCGACGTATAGTGTTTAGGTTGTAAAGAGAAATGTAGCATGAAACGTATCGTACCTTACATAATATTTATCATATTGCTTGCATACCTGATAATTGTGTTTACCTTTGCAGCGACAAAAATGGGGGAGGTAACATGTAGAGGGGTACGGGTTACTGTCAAAGATACCACGATGAATGTGTTCGTCGGTGAAGAGGATATCTTGAAAATGATAAAGAATGGGTATGGAGGAATTCTGAATCAGGGTATTAAGACAGTAAATAAAGATAGTTTGGAAAGGATACTTGTCAGAAATCCGATGATAAAATCGGTTCAGGTTTACTACAGTTTAGATGGTTATTTTCATGTAGGTATAGAACAACGTGAACCTGTTTTAAGAGTATTGACAGGTGAGGGTTATTACGTTGATGCGGACGGAAAAGTGATGCCGTTGTCTTCTAAGTTTACTTCCAGGGTTATTGTTGCTACTGGTAACATTACTAAAAAATTTGCTTGCGAAAAATTATGTCCTTTCGTGAAAAAACTGAGGGATCATTCATTTTGGGATGCTTACATAGAACAGATTGTAGTACTTCAAAATAAAGATATTATAATGATACCCAAAGTAGGTGATTTTAAGATTATCCTCGGAAAAGTGGATGATTGCGAGGAGAGAATGGACAAGTTGATGCTTTTTTTAAAGCAAGGAATTGCCAAAAAAGGGTGGAATCGCTATAAAGAGGTAAATTTGAAATTTAAAGATCAGGTAGTTTGTGTTAGAAAATAAAATAAAAGGATATGGGATACGTAGCTTCTTTGGATATGGGGTCGGAGACCATGGTGATGGCTTTGGCAGAGAAAACCGGGGATGATTGTCGTCTTGTAGGTGTCATGAGTGTTGCGTCTCAAGGCATAAAACGGGGAAAGATAATTGATAAACTCAGGGCCAAAGCTTGCATACAGCAATTGTTGGATGGATTCGAAAGCGAACATTCCGTGCATATTGATTCTTTGAACCTTGCGCTTTCGGGGAGTTGGGTGAAAGTGTTGGAGGATAGGGAAAGTTTAAAATATGCCAAGTCGCAGGGGGTGACCCAGCATGATTTGGTTGAGTTGGAGAAGAGGTGTAGGAATACTTTGGAGAATGGAAACGAGGTCGTTGTGGATGTCGTTCCGATGGCTTATTTTATAGATAAGGAGGTCGTAAACGATCCGGTCGGATATTCGGCACGTCGTTTGGACGTACGTTATCAGGTTTTCATTCTATCGAAGGAGATGTTAGAGGAGTTGAAAATATTATTCTCGAGTATAGGTGTCGAACATTTGGAAATTTATTCGGTCGTTCGGGCCGTGACGAGTGCTTTGGTGACCAAGCCAGGAGAGAATCAGAATTTTGCCCTTGTCGATTTAGGAGCCGAAAGTACGAAAATCGTTGTATTCCAGAATGGAATGGTTTTGTTTTATTCGGAATTGCCGTTAGGATGCCGTACGATCGAATCGGATTTGAATGTGGCTTTTTCTATTCGGGATCTCGAAAAGGCTAAAAAATTAAAACATGAATACGGAATGGCTCTTCGGGCCGAATGCAAGAATCGAAAAGTTATTATTCCCGAAACAAAATATTGTATAGAGAGTCATAATTTGGCTTACGTGGAACAGTGTCGTTTGGAAGAGATTTTAGAAGGGGCCATATTCCAAATGCAGCAGAGCGGTTGTTACGAAGATCTCGATGAAGGAGTCTTATTGACCGGAGGTGGAAGCCGTGTTGTCGGTGTGGATACCTTATTATCGAAATTGTCGGGTCATAGCGTGGGAGTTGCTCGGGCCGTAAATGTGTCGTCGGAAAAAGGTGCTTTATTGAAGACACCGGAGTATTTAACGGCATTGGGTTTGCTGCGATGCGAGCGGAAAGAGCAGAAAAAGTCCGGAAGTCGGATGAAGAGGTGGTTCGGAGAACTTTTTAATGATTAACGAATTAATGGTTTCAGTTATGTTTAGTGAAGGTACTTTGCTGGAGTTAAATGCCCCGATACAGGAGGAGTCGATCATCAAGGTGTTCGGAGTGGGAGGAGGCGGGAGTAATGCCGTGAATCACATGTGCAGACAAGGAATTCGAGGTGTCGAATTTGTTATTTGTAACACGGATATACAAGCCTTGCGGATTAGTCCTGTCAAGAACCGGATACAGATCGGAAAGGAGTTGACAGAAGGCCGGGGAGCCGGAAGTTTGCCGGAACGCGGACGCCAGTCGGCAGAGGAGAGCTTGGATTACATAAAGACGATTCTCGAGCGTAATACAAAGATGATTTTTATTACAGCCGGCATGGGAGGAGGTACCGGAACGGGAGCAGCTCCCATTATTGCCAGACAGGCCAAAGAATTAGGGATATTGACCATTGGAATCGTTACGATACCTTTTAATTTTGAAGGAAAAAGGAGGGTAGAACAGGCTATGGCCGGGGTGGATGAATTGGTAGAATACGTGGACGCCTTACTGATTATCTGTAATGAGAAATTACGCGATATGTATGGGGATTTGAAGTTGTCCAAAGCTTTTGAAATGGCTGATAATGTTTTGACTATTGCGGCCAAGAGCATAGCTGAAATCATCACGCTAAAGGGTTTTGTTAATGTCGATTTTGCTGATGTGGAAGTGGTCATGAGAAATAGCGGGGTGGCGTTGATGGGGGCCGGGGAAGCGGAAGGTGAGAATCGGGCATTGGATGCCGTCAAAATGGCTTTGGAATCTCCTCTATTGAATAGTAATGATATACGGGGAGCCTCCAATATATTGTTGAATATGTTATACGGGGACAAGGAGATCACGATGGATGAGATCACTTTGATAACCGATTACCTGAAAGAGTTGGTCGGTTACGATGTTAATGTAATTTGGGGAGCCGGAAAGGATGATTCGTTAGGAGACGAATTACGTGTGGCGGTTATAGCTACCGGTTTTAATGGTGTTCCTGTGGATACGAAGCGTTCGCCTATCTCTTTTAAGGTAGAGGAGATAGAAGACCTTGAGTTGAAGGTGGTAGATCCGAAGAAGTTGGAGGAAGAAGAGCGACAGCGTAAGCAGAAGCAGGAGGAGAATCGGCTTCGACGTTTGCAACGGGAGCGACAACGAAAAGAGATGGAAGCTATAGAAAAAGAGGAGGAGAAAGATTTCGAGGAAGAAGTTCGGGAAAAACAGCATCCGGCTCGAAACCGGAAGCGGGGAATAAACGAGGTTCCCGATGTGGACAGTTGGTTTAAACGTAAACTCGGAACAATGTTTAGTGAAGATATGAGTAGAGATACTGAATTGTAATAGCGGATGATCATGGTAGATGGATTGATAAATTTTAACCAGAACGAAATTTCCCCTACGATTATTAAGGTAATCGGAGTAGGTGGCGGAGGCGGTAATGCCGTCGAATACATGCATAAACAAGGGATTTGCGATGTAGATTTCGTGTTGTGTAATACCGATTATCAGATATTGGAACATAGTCAGGTTCCCATAAAGATTCAGTTGGGCAGAGCTTTGACGGAAGGCCGTGGGGCTGGAAACCGTCCGGAAGTGGGAGAGGCTGCTGCCAATGAAAGTTTTAAGGAGATAGAAGAGTTATTGCGAAACAGCACGAAAATGGTGTTCATTACGGCAGCTATGGGGGGGGGAACCGGAACTGGAGCAGCTCCGGTAATTGCCAAGGTTGCCAAGGAGATGGGGATTCTTACCGTGGGGATCGTTACCATCCCTTCCCGTTTTGAGGGCCCGAAACGTTTGGAGCAAGCAAGGGAAGGAGTACGGAGGCTGAAGGGCTATGTGGATTCGTTAATCATTATCGATAATGAAAAGATTCAGCGGATTTATGGTTCGCAAACCTTGTCAACAGCCTTTGCCAAGGCTAATGATGTATTGAATACGGCCGTAAAGGGTATAGCTGAAATCATCACTTTGCCGGGGTATATAAACGTGGATTTTGCCGATGTGAGAACTGTTATGACCGATAGCGGTATCGCTATCATGGGGGCGGCAAAGGCTTCGGGAGAAGACCGGGCCAAAAGGGTTATTGTCGATGCTTTAAACAGCCCTTTGTTGAATAAGAGTGATATTTTGGGAGCCAGTAATATCTTGTTGAATATTACTTCCGGTACGGATGAAATTACAATGGATGAGATGAGCGAGATAACATCCTATATTATTAAGGAAGTAGGAGATAATGCCGCTGTCATTTGGGGGGTCGGTACGGATGAATCTTTGGGAGATTCCATATCCGTAACGATAATTGCCACCGGTTTTTCTACCACTGATGTGGAAAATACCTTTACCGCACCTATCAAAGGAGGGATACCCGTAACAATGTCGGAAACGGAAGAAGATCCGGAACGGATAAAGAAAATAAAGGATGGCGTGAAGGATTACGTGCAGGTCATATTGAAGGAATCGGATGTGATTTTGCAACCGGACCTGCCGCAAGAGAAGATAAAAGAATTGGAAACGACTCCGGCGTATACTCGGAGACAAATAAAAATAGATAGAATATGATGCGGAAAAATAATCGTAATTTGTTGTTTGTGATTGGAGATTATGGACAAAGGATTACAAGTGGCATCATGGAATTAATTTAATTACATTAATGGAAAAATTTAGAGAATTAGGTTTAGACGGGGAAATTCTTAAGGGAGTTGCAGATTTAGGTTTTGAAACACCGAGTCCTGTACAAGAGAAGACGATCCCTGTAATTTTGGGCGAAGAAAATGATTTAGTAGTTTTAGCCCAGACTGGAACGGGGAAAACAGCAGCATTCGGATTGCCTTTATTGCAAAAAATCGAGCCGGAATGGAAAAACACCCAGGTCCTGGTTTTGAGTCCTACGCGAGAATTGTGTGTGCAGATCGGAAATGATTTAAAAAACTACTCCAAATATCGTAAGGATATTCGAATCGCTTGCGTTTACGGGGGTACGGATATCCGCAGGCAGATCAAAGAGATTGAACGGGGCGTTCATGTTATCGTGGCTACACCGGGAAGGTTGGTAGACTTGTTAAAACGGAAGGTTGTAGATATCGAATCCGTGGTTGCCGTAGTTTTGGATGAGGCGGACGAGATGTTGAATATGGGCTTTCAGGAAGACCTGAATTTTATTCTGGAGGAGACTCCTAAGGATAAGAATACTTATCTGTTTTCGGCGACAATGCCGAAGGAGGTAGAACGGATTGCTAAAAATTATTTGATCAATCCGAAAGAGATAGCCGTAGGCAAGAAAAACCAGGGAGCTGATACGGTATCGCATCACTATTATATGGTGAGGGCGAAGGATTGTTATGAAACATTACGTCGGGTAATCGACTGTGCCCCTGATATGTATGCCATTATTTTCACGCGGACTAAAAATGATGCAAGTGAGATAGCCAAACATTTACAGCGGGACGGGATCGATTGCGATGCTTTGCACGGAGACCTGAGCCAGGCTCAACGTGATAACGTGATGTCCGCTTTTCGTTCCAAAAGACTGAAAGTGTTAGTCGCTACGGATGTGGCTGCCAGGGGATTGGACGTGGATTGTCTGACCCATGTTATTAATTACAATTTGCCCGATGATGTCGAAAGTTATACTCACCGGAGCGGTAGAACGGGGCGTGCGGGAAAAGAGGGTATCTCTATTGCTATCATTCACTCCAAGGAGAAGGGTAAGTTGCGTCGTATCGAAAACATGTTGAAGAAAACGTTCGTTTATCAACAGGTTCCCGGGGGAGATCAGATTTGTAAAGCTCAATTAGCCTATTATGCCGATCAGATACTTGCGGCAGAGCAACAGGATAACCTGGAGAATTTCGAGCAGACCGTGTTTGATAAATTTGCCGATTATACGAAGGAGGAGTTGATTCAGCATTTGGTCTCTTTCGAGTTCGGTAAATTGTTGAAGAAGTATAAAAATACGGAGGATCTTAACTTGACGGAAAAAGAGCGTAGTGAACGCGGAGGACGGGAAGGAAGAGGCGAACGCCGGGGACGTGGCGGTGACACAGTCTTTAGTGCTTTTTCGTTGAATATTGGTCGGGAAGACGGATTAACTCCTAAAGATCTGATGGCCTTGATTAATAAGCATTCGCGTCGTAGAGGAGTGGAAGTAGGAGGAATCCGGATTTACGATACGGATACGAAGTTTGAAATCGACGAGGAGAGTGCTGCGGATTTCGCATCGGATTTCAGTAGGGCGATATTCAATGGAATTCCTTTAACCATCAGAGCGATATCCAATCGCGGTCAAAGTAGCCGTGGGAGAGGTGGTGATAGGGATAGAGGGGGAAGCCGGGGGGGCCGTAGCGGAAGATCCGGAAGAGATCGTTTTGAACGTAGGGATAGCGGAAAACGTGAGAAGGAAGTAGAGGGGAAACGGAGAGGGAAACCGGGGAGTAATCCGAAGAAACCGAGGAATTTCAGACGTTCTTCTGCGGGAAATTAATAAAAACAAGCGTTTTTGTTTTATATAGAAAAAGAGAGAGCTGGAAATTTATTTTATGGACGGCTCTTTTTTTGTATTTTTGAAAGTCTAAAATAAAAGATTATGGAAGTATATAACGCAAAATTTGTAATGAGTAATACGGAGGTGGATAAATGCCCCGTTCCTGATAAGCATGAATATGCTTTTATCGGTCGATCTAATGTGGGAAAATCTTCTTTAATCAATATGCTTACAAACCATAGTAAGTTGGCCAAAACTTCCGGTACTCCCGGGAAAACACAGTTGATCAATCATTTTCTGATTAATAATGAATGGTACTTGGTCGATCTACCGGGATACGGTTACGCGAAAGCTGCAAAATCGGTACGGAACAAATTTGAACCTATGATTAAAAACTATATTCTGAAACGGGAAAATATGGTTTGTCTGTTTGTTTTGATCGACAGTCGTCATGAACCTCAAAAGATTGATTTGGAGTTTATGGCTTGGTTGGGAGAGAATGGGGTTCCTTTTGTTATGGTATTTACGAAGGCCGATAAATTAAACGTAACCCGTCAGAAAACTTGCATAGAGGAATACGGAAAAATCATGTCCGAACAATGGGAGAGTCTGCCTAAGGCTTTTTTGACTTCGTCGGAAAAGGGGATCGGTCGCATGGAAATTTTGGATTACATCGAAGAATTGAATAAAACGGTAGAGTTGGAATAAAGAGATGATGGAACCTATAGGGCTATATCAGCTGAATAATTTGGTGAAACAGACTTTGAAGGAGAGTTTCACCGAGGGGATATTGATTGTGGCGGAAATTGCTGATATCAAAGAGAATCGTTCGGGACATTGTTACATCGAGTTGGTGGAGAAACGGGAAGAGGATGATGCGATTATTGCCACGGCCAGGGCGACGATTTGGGCATTCACGTATCGCTTGTTAAAACCTTATTTTGAAACGACCACGGGAAAATCTTTACAACGGGGAATGAAAGTGTTGGTTCGTGTGGAGGTCGTGTTTCATGAAGTTTATGGTTATTCTTTGAACATTCGCGATATAGATCCTACCTTTACCATAGGAGATGTGGAGCGGAAACGAAAAGAGATACTGGATCGCTTGGAACAGGAAGGAGTTATCCATATGAACCGGGAATTGGAACTCTCTCCCTTACCTAAAGTTATTGCCGTTATATCTTCTCCGACAGCCGCCGGATATGGAGATTTCGTAGATCAGTTGCATCGGAATCCTTTCGGTTATGCTTTCCATACAAAGTTATTCCCGGCAGTGATGCAGGGAGAAAATACGACAGCGTCTGTGATTGCGGCTTTGGAACGGGTATATGAATACGACTCTTTGTTCGATGTGGTCGTGATTATTCGGGGAGGAGGTTCTCAAACCGATTTGGGGAGTTTTGATTCTTACGAATTGGCGGCAAACGTGGCTCAGTTTCCGCTACCTGTTATTGCCGGAATCGGTCACGAACGGGATGAGACAATTGTAGATAGGGTCGCTTTTAAGAGCGTGAAAACTCCGACAGCAGCAGCAGCCTTTTTGATTGAGCAGTTTCAGGCAAGGGAAGCTGGAATAGAAGATTTGCGGGAACGATGGAGGATGAATGTAAATCGACGGTTGGCCGAGGAGAAAAATAAACAATACGTATTGGTCTCCAATTTCAGGCAGTTTACCCGTGCTCTTTTGGATAACCGGAAAAATAGCCTGGTATTTCAGTTACAAAAGGCAGAACATCGTTCAAAGTTGTTTATCCGGAATCAACTGGGCGGATTCGAGCAATGGAAAACACGTGCGGAAGGAAAGGTGCGGTTGAGTTTAGGGCGTCAGACCATGTTGCTGGAGAATTACGGTAGGCAGTTGGAACAACGAGTGAGCAATTGCTTTTCTTATCAAAACCATCGTTTGGAGATGGCAGAGGCCCAAACGAGGTATATGAATCCGAAAAATGTATTGGAACGCGGGTTTTCGATTACCCGGATAAATGGAAAATCAGTAAGAGACATTACCGGTTTACAAGCGGGAGATGTGATCGAGACGGAATTGTATCATGGTAAAATAACGAGCGAAATAAAAAATAAAAAAGAAGAGTATGGAAGAGAAATTGAACTATAAAATGGCTATGGCCGAGATTGAAAGTATTGTCAGTAAGTTGGAAGATAATAAATTAGATATAGATGAATTGGGAGAGAAGGTGAAGCGGGTTTCCCAACTGATTGCTTTTTGTAAAGCTAAGTTGCACGAGACGGAGGAGGAGGTAGAGAATATTTTGAAATCAATGGAAGTTTGAATTTTTGGGATGCCGAAACGGATTTTATATACTTTATTATTTTGCGGGCTGATCGTTTTTCCGCTTTCGGCTCAGGTCGATAGTGCATTGCAAAAATTACTCTCTACACCCGGTTTAAAGCATGCTGCTATCGGAATATCTGTAAAGCGGGTGGGCGATCAAAAAATCATAAGTGCATATCGTTCGGAAACAGCCTTAATACCTGCCTCTGTTACAAAGTTGTTCTGTACGGCTCTGAGTTTGCAAAAGGTGGGTCCGGCCTATACTTTTTCTACCCCCGTCACCTATACGGGAGAGTTAGCGAATGGGATTCTGAAAGGAAATATTGTGATTGAGGCGGGAGGAGATCCTTGTTTGGATTCCCGTTACTTCCCTGCCCGACGTTTTATGGATACGCTTATTCAAGCCATAAAGATATTGGGGATCCATCGGATAGTGGGGACAGTTGTCATTCGTGAACAGGCTCGAGTGGAAATTCCGGGGTCTTGGTTATGGGAAGATATAGCCAATTATTACGGGGCGCTTTATCATTCTTTTAATTATCGGGACAATTTATATACTGTTACGTTGAGACCGGAAAGAACTGCGGGAATGGCAAAAATTATTTCTGTAGTTCCTTCGATAAATGTGGAATTTGTAAATCGGGTAACGGTTTCCGATCTGAAAAAAGAGGAGGTTTGGATTTATGGCGGTCCTTACACGGGGAAACTATTGTTAAAAGGAAATATCACCGCGAAATCTTCTTCCTTTGAAGTGAAGGGAGCCATGCATCGCCCTGCTGAAACCTTTTGTGATGAGTTGAAGAGACGGTTGAGACGACAGGGAATAGCAATAAGCGATACGTCCGTATCCGGAGATTCCGTGCATCCTCTGCATACTTTTATCTCTCCGACCGTAGAAGAGATTGTTTTTTACACGAATAAGAGGAGCATAAATTTATTTGCGGAAGCTTTAGGTAAGTTGGTCAGTTCTGACCGTTTCGAACAGGAGGTAAAGGAGCGTTTAGCGGGAATGGCGATTGATACGGCCGGAATTATTTTAAAAGATGCTTCCGGGCTCTCTATGCAAAATGCTGTTCCCGCGGAAGTGTTTACCGATCTTTTGTTATGGAGCCGTCTGCATTTGGGAAAGTCTTTCTGGGCTTCTTTGCCTGAAGGGGGAGTGGATGGCGGACTGGTTATTTATGCCGATCATCCTGTTTTGCGGAATAACCTGCGAGCAAAAACCGGTTCCTTTACCGGTGTGCGCACCCTTTCCGGATTTTTGAAAACAAGAAACGGGCAGGAACTGGCTTTTACCGTACTGATTAATCATTATACTTGTACTCCGAAGGAGCTGCAGGAGGCCGTTCGGAATTTTTTGGTGGATACGAGCAAAGGTTTGGAGTAATCCGATTTAATATTTACTTTTGTTTATCATGGTTTTTACTCTGTGATGATGTGTTATGTCTATAAATCCGGAACAGATTCTTCAAGGTGTTAATGAGAAAGACGTGAAGGCATGGAAAAGTGTCTATGTCTCTTATTATGCGGCTTTATGTGCCTATGCGAACCGGTTGATTAAAGATGTAGTTGTTTCAGAAGATTTGGTGCAGGAGGTGTTGTGTAACGTTTGGCGATCGGATAGAAAGTTTGAACAGGTGGGCGATTTTACCTTTTATCTGTATCGGGCTGTTTATAATCAGGCCATGATGCATATTCGAAGTTTGAAGTGTAAAGAACAGCATTTACGGCAAATGTTACGGGAATGCCAGGAAGAATTTTCAGAGGAGGTTTTTGCCGATACGGTACGCGAGGAATTACTCAGGCAATTGTATCGTTATATTAATGAGTTGCCTGAAGACAGACGGAAAATTATGTTACTCAGTATTAAGGGGTTCTCCGGGCAGGAGATCGCTGACCAGTTGGGGATCACGATACACACGGTGAAAACTCAAAAAAACAGGAGTTTTAAATTTTTGCGGGAAAAATTGAAAGATTCCGTTTTTTTTATTCTGCTAACCTATTATGTATAAGATAATACCGGGCGTTTTTCTAAAATATTAGTAAAAAATCATCTTTTTTGTCATACCAAAAGTCGGTTCGTGCATTTTCTATATAAAATGAATATAGGAAAATGGGCGATGAATTTCAACGGATTGTTTTTTTGTTTCGGAAAGCGTTTTCCGGAAAATTAACTGTAAAAGAACGGGAAGAGTTCGATAAGTTGATGGAAAATCCTTTTTTATATCGGGTATTTACGGATATATCCGACGATGTTTATGTAGAAGAGGAGTTGGCAAAGTATAGGTTATATTCGCCAGAAAAAGCTTTCCGGAAATTCGAGCAACGGCAGATAAAGAGATTAATGTTGCGAAAACGGTTGTTACGCTGTTCTGTTGCTGCAACTGTCTTCATATTGTTGGGAATCGGGACAGGGCTATGGTTAAATAGGCAGGAGGAAAAACAACTACGGTATGCTGAAAATACGGTTATCCGCCCGGGAATAGCTAAGGCCTATTTGAAATTGGGAGAGAAGCGGGCGAATGAGATCGTGTTGGATAAAGAGGGAAAAATAGAGGAGCGGGGAGGAACGAAAATCCAGTATGAAGCCGGGAAATTAACTTATGTTTCATTGGATACGATTACGGATGCAATCGAATACGATGAATTGATCGTACCTGCGGGAGCGGAATGCTACGTGGCGTTGGAAGATGGTTCTTGTATTTGGATTAACGCGGAAAGCAAACTGAAATACCCCGTTCGTTTCGGAGAGGGTAAACGGGAAATATATATAGAAGGAGAGGCTTATTTTGACATAAAGAAAGATAAACGGCCTTTTATCGTGCATTCCAAGTTGGGAGATGTGAGGGTCTTGGGTACCGCATTCGGGATTACTGCTTATCCGGAAGAGAAGATGATGACGACATTGGTTCGCGGAAAAGTGGCTTATATCGGATATGGGGATTCACTCGCGATTGAACCGGGCGAGCAGGTAATGGCTTCTCCGACGGGAGAGGTGGCATGTCGAAAAGTGAATGTAGACGAGTATGTAGGGTGGAAAGACGGTTTGTACGTGTTTAAAGATCAGAAATTGGAAGATATTATGAAAACGTTGCAGAGATGGTATGATGTGACTGTTTTTTATCAATCGCATCACTTGAAAGAGGTGCGTTTTACGGGTAACCTCAAACGATACGATACGATAAATTCTTTTCTCCAATTACTGGAAGGTACGGGTGAGTTGAAATATAGGATAAGTGGAAATACGGTGATTCTGTATCAATAAAAAACACGGATACCAGACGTAGGAAATTTGTTATCCGTGTTAGAGTATATTAATAACTAATATGTTGCAAAAGTATGGAAAAAGTACCATTGTTAAGGTTAACATGCCTTATTAAGTGTAAAAAAAAGACTTGGATGACTATGAAACTAAGTGCTGTCTTTCTGTTCTTGTTTAGTTTGAATCTTTCTGCTGGGGTATATTCCCAAACTAAAGTGTCTTTGAAGTTGGAACAAGCGACGTTGGAGGAGTTTATTTCGGCGGTGAAGAGTCAGACAGGTATGCAATTCCTTTATAATTCGGTTGTCGTGAAAGGGAAAGAAAAGATTTCTCTCGATATTACGAACGAAGAAGTAAAGGCCGTGTTGGATAAGGTTTTGCCTTCTTTTAATTTGGAATACAAAATCATTAACGATGTGGTTGTATTGCAGCGTAAAGGGGAGAAAGGCTGGATCTCGGACGAAAACAAAGAGGTTATCAAGGGGAAGGTTGTCGATACGAAAGGACTTCCCTTACCCGGCGTGACCATCCGTCTGAAAGGAACCTCCTTGGGAACGGCAACGGATACGAAGGGGTTATTTACCTTGGAATTTACGGGTAAAGTGGACACCATCGTCGTTTCTTTTATCGGGATGAAGACACAGTATGTGAAATTGGAGAAAAATAAAGAAGAGTATCTGATTAAGATGGAAGAAGATATTCAAACAATGGAAGAGGTGGTCGTCACGACAGGTTATCAAAAGTTCAGTAAGCGGGAGTTGGCCAGTTCTATAGTCACGTTGAAAGCTGAAGATGTGGTGGTTGCCGGTGCTATGACGATCGACCAGATGTTGCAGGGGAAGGTTGCGGGAATGTCGGTGACCTTGACTTCGGGAGAGCCGAGTGCAACGCCGAAGATCCGTATACGCGGTACTTCGACAATCAACGGAACGAAGGCTCCGATTTGGGTTGTCGACGGTGTTATTCAGGAAAGTGCTTTGCCTTTTAACGTGTCCGATATCAACGGTCCTGATGCCGAATATTTGATCGGAAACGGGATTGCCGGATTGAATCCGCAGGATATTGAAAGTATAAACGTGTTGAAGGACGCTTCGGCTACCGCTATTTATGGTGTTCAGGCAGCCAATGGTGTGATCGCTATTACCACGAAGGCGGGAAAAAGCGGAAAGCCATCCGTTAATTTCAACGCGAACTATTCTGTAAATCAAAGGCCTTCTTATCGTCGGTTAAATTTAATGAATTCACAAGAAAGAGTACGGTTATCCCAGGAAATCCTTGCTGACGGGTTAGAGTATTATAATGTACCCCGGCGGATGGGCTATGAAGGATTGGTGATGGATCTGTATGATAAGAAAATTACTCCTCGGGAATTTGAAAAACAGGCTAAAGTACTGGAAACTCGTAATACCGATTGGTTTGATATTCTGTTCCGTAATTCCCTGTATCAGGATTACAGTTTAAGTATTGCCGGAGGAGGAGAACATGGACGGTATTATGTTTCGTTGGGTTATAACAATAGTAAAGGGGCAGCTATTGGTTCCGATAGTGAACGGTACACGGCCATGTTGAAAATCACGAGCGATATCGCTCCTTGGTTGCATACGACATTTAAGATGTCCGGTTCCGTATCGGACAACAATGGATTTTATCAAGTTAACCCGCAAGATTATGCTTACCATGCTTCCAGAGTACTTTCTCCGTATAACGAAGACGGAAGTTTATGCTATTATAATCGGGGAACCACGGAAAAACCGAGATCCTACAATGTACTGAACGAGTTGGCTGAAACCGGTTCGAAAGGACATTCGGAGGAGTTGAAGCTCCAATTGAATTTGGATATTGATTTATATAAGGGTTTGAAGTATAGGGGACTTTTTGCTTTTGCCACCTCGAACGCGCGAACGGAGAGTATCGCTACCGAGCGTTCTTATTATATTGCCGATATCCGTGGATATGATCTTGGTTTCTTCCCTCCTTTGAGCCGGGAAGAGGAAAAATCGAAATTGCCCTACGGGGGAGAATTGTCTTATGGCTACACTAATGGCCATACGATTCTGGTACAGAACGGATTGGAATACAAGCGTGTTTTTAATAATAAACATGTTCTTCGGGGATTGTTTATTCAGGAAATCACGATGAAAGAGTATAAAGGACATTCGGCTATCGTGTACGGGTACGATAATGAAGGCGGTGATCGGGTGACTTGGCCGAATCTGGATAACGATAAGATTCGGGAACTGGTGGGGAGAAATGCGCCGGCCGTGATTACGGACCGGGAAACACGAATTGCTTCTTTTATAGGTTCTGTCGACTACTCTTACGAGAATCGTTATATTTTTAATGCCAACATTCGCTCCGACGGTTCTAATAAATTCGGAACAAACCCGAAATATCGTTTTTTGCCTGTCTGGTCTGTATCCGGAAGATGGAACGTGAACGAGGAGCAATTTATGAAAAATGTTGAATGGGTGGATTACTTGGCATTAAGGGCTTCTTACGGTGTTCAGGGAAATATCGGAGACAATTCTTCTCCGGACTTGATTATACAATTGCAGGGGCGTCAGGATCTGACTCAATTGAGATATGCTACCCTAAAACAGTTACCGAATCCCGATCTGCGATGGGAAAAAACAAAATCGGTTAACGTGGGGTTGGAATTCGGATTGGGAGGAAGGTTCTCGGCCACGTTGGAGTATTACAACAAGAGAAGTGAGGATCTGTTGATGAATAAAGAAGTCTCAATGGCAACCGGACGTAATTATCTGACGATTAATTCCGGAATTATGGAGAATAAAGGTTTCGAGGGAGCTATATCCGTGGATATCGTTAAACATAACGGTTTGCAATGGACCTTTAGAGCCAATGCAGCTCATAACGAAAATAAAATTATAAAGTCTCAATATCCCGAGGCGACGGAAAAAGAGATGGGAAAAGATATGATCAAAGGTAATATTACCACGGAGGGAACAGCTATCGGAACATTTTATTCGATTGATTTTGTGCGATTAAGCGAGGAAAACGGGTATCCGTTATTTTTAGATAAAGAGGGCAATGAATCTTATAGCGTGGACTATGATAATGCCACTTTCGTGAGATCGGGTAATTTCAATCCGGACGTAACAGGAGGTTTTGATACCTATGTTTCCTATAAAGGTTTTAATTTGTCCTTGGGATTTTCGTTCCAATTGGGAGGTAAATCCCGTTTGCCCAAGATGTACGGGGACAAAAAAGCTGTATTTGATCCCGCGGAAAACGTGACGAAAGAAATTGCTAATCGTTGGAAGAAACAGGGAGATGAAGCGGTTACTAATATTCCAGCCCTATTTAATTATCGGTCGGATGTGGGGTATACGTTTCAAGAATTTTATGACTTGAGTGATATCCGGGTAGCCAAAACCGATTTTTTAAGATTCCGTTTATTAGCCCTGAGCTATACGTTGCCTTCCGACTTCGTGAAGAAGATGCATCTGCGTGGGATGACGGTGCGTTTTCAAGCAAATAATATAGCCGTTTGGGCTCCGAAGGAGTGGCATAATTTGGATCCGGAAACACCGACAGCGAATATTCCGATATTACCGAGTTATAGTTTGGGGTTAAACCTGACTTTTTAAACCGTCGTTTTTTGATAGCATGCGGAAACGAAGGAACCTGAGATCGGATGGAAGGTAGTAAAAATGTAATGAATGGATAATGAAAATAAATACTTTTTGAAAGATTAGATTTATTGAAGTATCACAAAATGATGAAATTATGAGAAATAAAATAGTATTTACAGGAATAGTGCTTCTCTATATGTTGTCCGGATGCGACAGTTTTCTCGAGTATTCGGATAAGGACGTGGTGATTCCGGAGACGGTGGAACAGTACCGGCAATTGTTAATCGGAGAGGGGTATCCGGAAAACTTTCAGGGTGATGCCGATTATATAAAACTGATGGATGACGATATGGAGATATGGGTCGGAAATAAAAGCAAGGACCAAACTTCCGATGTTGCCAAGTATAAAGGTGTTTTCACCTGGCAACGGGATTTGGAAGAAGAGATGAGTAAGACCGACGGGGCTTACCCGGCCCGGTATAAGAATATATTGGGTTGTAATCTGATTATTAACGATATGGAGAAGATGAAAGGGGGACAGGAAGATATCAACCTGTTGGTAGCCCAGGCCTTGGTCTTACGGGCCTATAATTATTTCTGCCTGGTAAATTGGTACGCGAAACCTTATAATAAAGAGACGGTAAACACAGATCCGGGTGTTTGTATATGGTTGGAAACCAAGCCTTCGCTGGATCGTCTTTACCGGAAGCCGATAGCCGAGGTATACCGATTGATTAACGATGATATGGCAAGAGCGTTGGAGTTATTTGGTAAGGCTTCCGTGCCGGATAACAAGTTTGAGGTTTCGTACGAGGCGGCTTTGATTCTGGCTTCCCGGATTGCCTTGTTCCAAGAGGATTGGGCCGGGGTGAAGAAATACGGAGAAGAATTGTTGAAATTGTCTTCCAAGTTATACGATTTGACGGCTGGAGATATCGCTTTTGGAGAATCTTCTTTCTCTTTTATCAGTCCGACCAAGAATCCGGAAGTGTTGTTTAATTTCGGTAGCGTTTCGACTTCGTACAGGTATATATACACTATTTCCGGGGCTAATGCAGGTCCCTTCTTCCAGGTATCCCAGTTTGCCGACGACGCTTTGTTAAAATTATACGATATGGATAAGGACTTACGGGTGAAAGCATTTTTTAATGTGGCGAAATATCAGTTCGAACCGATTAAATATGCCCGTACTCCTTCTCAAGGGAAAGGAGAGGCTTGGCGAGTTGCGGAGGTATATTTGAATTTGGCGGAGGCATACGTGTTGGATAAACAGGAACCGAATCTGAAACGGGCCGTAGAGTTGTTGAACGAGTTAAGGCAAAATCGTATTCAGGATTACACGGATAAACAGGAGAGTGATTATACGGCAGCTTCGTTGTTGGAAGATATCAGGGTTGAACGGCGGAAGGAATTATGTTTTGAAGAGACTCATCGTTGGTGGGATCTGAGGCGTCAGGGAATGCCCGAATTGAAACATGTTTTGATCAGTAACGGCGGATTGGAGGAAACCTTTATTTTAGAACAGGGGGATGCCGGATACGTGTTGGAGATCCCTCGTAAAGAACGTGAATATAACACGGCGATACAATTGAATAATCGTCCTGAAAGAAAATCTGTTGAAAGTAAAATGTAATAGCGATGAAAAAGATGATATACCTGTTGATGGCGTTTTTTATGTGCTACGCCTGTTCGGAAGACGATATTAAGCCCGAATTGGATTTTAACGTGGAACCGGAAATCTCAAGTTCGACCTCATTGGATAAAAAGATTGCCGATTTCTACAAGAAGTACGATACATTTATTGCTTGTTCGTATACGAATGCAGAGATAAACTGGAACTGGGACTCTTATTATAATTATGTCTATTCTTTTCCGGAAAATGCCGACTACGCGGAAAAATTATTGGATTTTGTACAGGAGAAGGTGTTGGTGAAGTACACGGATGAGATGTTGAAAGAGTTTTTACCGTACCGCATTTATTTGACAGACACCTTATGGGAAACGAAGAATAAAAAGACGCAACGTTACGGTCTTATAGGAGTTAATAGCTACATCTGGGGAGGTGCGGGATCGAAGTCTTTCCCGGCAAAGACGAAGTTGAAAGCGGCCATGCAGGAATTGCACGAATGTGTGGCGAGCGGTTTGATTGCCAAAACCACGGTGTTGCCCGAGGAGTTTTACTCGGTGAGTACTTACGAGGCGGAAGTCATAACCAACGACAAATTGATGTGGGAACGGGGTTATATTTGGCGTAACAGTCGGTTGCAACCCTCGAAAGAGCAGGATTTTTATAAATACGTGGGCTGGTTTGCCGGAACCACGAAAGAAGAGGCCACGGCTTTATGTGACCAGTATCCGCTGATCAAGAAAAAATACGCTTATCTGGTTCAATATTTCAAGGATAACTTCAATATCGATTTGGAAGCATTTCACTGGAAAAACTAAAGCTCTCTTAGATTGAAATAATATCACGCCTTCGTTTAGCATTGAATGAACATGCTAAAACCCGGGCGTGATATTTTTTGCCTGCCCTATTGAGGTATCGATCGAAATCGTAGGTTGCCGGAGCGGGAAGTGCGGGAATCGTTGAATAAAAAATTAAAGGGAAAAAGTGAATGGAGTTTTCTGTGCGCGAACGGAAAAAAAATGAAGCAATATCCGGGTGGCGGTCAACAGTAGCTTGTCCGGGTTAAGGGAGTAGGATTGAATATTATTCGGCGTTTGTGAAAATAGCACATTGCACCCTTCCCTGTGGATTATTTTAGGGGAACTATTTCGCCGAGGACGGGGATATAGATGTTTACCTTGTGTTTTTGAGCTTCTTCTGCGAAAACTTTAGGCGGGTCGCTTAGCGGTTCGTCGGATAGGTCAAAAGTGCCGTAATGCATGGGAATGGTTGTTTTGGCTCCCATTTCCGTGGCTGCTTTGATAGAGTCATGGGGAGAGATGTGGTTGGGTTGCATAAACCAGCGGGGTTTGTAGGCACCGATTCCTAACAAGGCATAGTCCGGAGAACCGAATAGTTCCTTGATTTCGGAAAAGTGTTTGGCATATCCCGTGTCTCCGCTATAATATAGTGAAAGTCCGTTTTTTTCTAACATAAAAGCTCCCCATAGGCGTTGTCCTCCGTCAGCGAAGGAGCGTTTGCCCCAATGTTGGGCAGGGAGAAAGGTTATTTTAAGACCGTTGTCTTCTATTTGTTGATACCATCCGGCTTCGATAACCTGAATAGAAGGGAACCAGGATCGGAGAAGCTCTCCCACACCCAAACCGCAAAAAACCTTCATCCGGGAATTATTGGAAAACAGAAGAGCGATACTTTTTTTATCCAAGTGATCGAAGTGATCGTGACTTATCAGCAGGTAATCGATGTCTTTGAAGATTCGGGGGTTAACCGGTAGGTTGCTTCGTCTGCGAACAAAAGGAATATGACCGAAAACGGGATCGAAGAGCAATTTTTTGCCTCCGAACTGCATGAAAAACGAGTTGTGTCCCAGCCAAACCAAAGCATCTCCTTTTATGTTTTCCAAAGAGTGAAGAAATCTTATTTCGGGATTCCACTTTTCTCTTCGTTTTTCTTTCCTCTGTGGATTAGGAGAGAGTCTCCACTTTAAAACACTACCTATTCCGTGTTTTACATGGTGTTGCTGGTTGATAAATTTTCCTTTGACGACGGGATTTCCTTTCCATTCTTGCCTAATAGTAGTTAATGCTTCATTCCGACGAAAAGAGATAGGTTGACTCATAGTTCCATTCCGATATTCTGTTACAAAGATACGTTTATCGGGAAAAACAGAAGGAATTTTTCTGCTAAAAAATCTATTGATAATGTTATGGTTATGTTAATTTGGTAATAAAAAGTAATGAAAGGAGATGTAAAAGCGAAGAGTACGATGATGAATGGGGAAGATAGGGTAAAAGCACGTGGACCGTACTTCCTCTTCGTTTTTTTTATACCTTTGCAGATGTAAAAGTGGTGAATATGTTTTTGGAAAGTGCTAATCGGGCAGGATGGATAGAGGTAATATGCGGATCAATGTTTTCGGGGAAGACAGAGGAGTTGATCCGTCGATTGAAGCGGGCTAAGTTCGCGAACCAACGGGTAGAGATTTTTAAACCCCAGCTGGATGTCCGTTACTCTGTAGAAGATGTCGTGTCGCACGATGCCAACACAATTCGGTCAACACCTGTAGATTCTTCCGGTAATATTCTTTTGTTGACGGGAGATGTGGATGTGGTTGGAATCGATGAAGCCCAGTTTTTTGATGTTAATATCGTGTCCGTATGCAAGGAGTTGGCGGATCATGGCGTAAGGGTGATCGTTGCCGGATTGGATATGGATTTTCAAGGCAATCCCTTCGGACCTATGCCTCAACTGATGGCTATTGCTGAATATGTAACAAAAGTACATGCCATATGTGTCCGCTGTGGAAATTTGGCCAATCATTCCCATCGATTGACACCGAATGATAGCTTGGTGATGTTGGGAGAACAAGATACTTATGAGCCTATTTGTCGGCATTGCTTTAATAAGAGCATGGAAAAGGAGAAAGAATGAAGGGGTGAATTACGATCGGGATTATTTATTTCATACAACCGTGATATAATTAAATAATTGTATATATTTGAGAGAAAGATACAAATCGTGTGTGATGTTTTTATTTATTAATCTTAATCTGTGAAATGATGGAAATAATCAGAAGAATTACTGTTTTTGGCGTACTCCGAGAGGGTGTCGGTATCGGTTTGAAGAATACGTTATCCTTAATTGCTGCCGTATTTTTGTGGATTTTGACCATTTGGATCCCCTATTTGAATGTGGGAACAACCATCGCTATCATGACCATTCCTGTCGCTTTGAGCAAAGGAGAGATGATCTCTCCCCTGTTTATTTTTGAGGCCAAATACCGGAAATATATGGGTGAATTCTTTACCTTGATCGGATTGATGTCGCTTGCCATCATCCCGGCTCTCTTTTTTGTCGTTATTCCGGGAATTGTTATTTCCATCGGTTGGTCTCTTGCCGTTTATATCTTATTAGACAAGGGAGTTGCTCCGGGAGAGGCGATGATACGTAGTAATCAGGCAACTTATGGTTATAAATGGACCATATTTGGTATTCATTTTGTTTTGGGACTTGCGTTTTATATACTTCTTGTTGTTTTTGCTTTTATTCCTTTTATAGGAGGAATCTTGGCATTTATTCTATTTTTGATCTACATGGTGACTTTATTGGGATGTATTGCGGTTATATATAGAAATTTGACCGTGTGACCGGTTGTGACTCGTAGCTCCCGGTAGAAAAGGTAAGAACCGAGGAGAAAGAGAGAATCGGGTAGCAAGTTGATTTCAGTTACGAATTTTTAGTAAAGTAGGGTGAGGATAGATCTATCCTCACCCTACTTTGCTATTTTTTTTTGCTTTATAAATTAAGATTAAAATCATGTGCAGGATATGCATGTCCGAATAAATTTGTTAATTTTGGGGAGTTTTATGGGGGGATAGGAATCGGAGTATTCCTGAGTTTCTGAGGGGCAGAGGTTCTTATCGATGATTGTATCTGTAATTAAGATTTTTTTTACCTGAGCGGCATAAAAACAATTTTCTTATTGTTTTGTTTGGTATGGTGTTTGTCTATACCCTGTACCTTGGAAGAGAAAATTTAATTATATAAAATATAATATATGAAAATGCAGAGATTAATGATTATTTTTTCCCGACAAGTTATTTGGATGATGTTGGGAATCACTTTTTTTGCTTGTAATAATAAACAGCAATCAGGTCAGCAAGCCGTACCGGATTACGCCGTAATAACGGTAGAGCCTCAGGATGTCGTGTTGACCTCTTCCTATCCGGCGACTATTCGGGGACGGCAAGATGTTGAGATTCGTCCGAATGTCAGCGGATTTATTACGAAATTATGTATAGACGAGGGAGCGAACGTGCGAAAAGGGCAGACGTTGTTTATTATCGATCCCGTGCAATACGAGGAAGCGGTAAATGTAGCTCGTGCTGCCGTAAGCGTGGCTGAAGCGGGCGTGGCTACGGCTCAGTTGACAGCCGATAATAAAAGGGAGTTGGCCAGGAAAAATATTATCAGTAGCTATGATTACCAGATGGCGGAAAACGCCTTAGCTTCGCAAAAAGCAGCGTTAACACAGGCAGAGGCACAATTAGTCAATGCGGAAAAAAATCTTTCATATACGAAAGTGGTGAGTCCTGTCGATGGGGTTATGGGGAGTATCCCTTTTCGGGTGGGTGCTTTGGTTAGTCCCACATCGGCTACGCCTTTGACGACGGTATCGGATATTTCGGAGATGTATGTTTATTTTTCAATGACGGAGAAAGAGTTATTAGATCTGATTCGGCAAGACGGTTCCTCTAAGGAAATTTTAGAACGGATGCCATTGGTTTCTTTGACCTTGGCTGACGGTTCGCTTTATTCCGAGCAAGGAAGAATAGAAACCATTAGCGGGGTAATAGATCGGACCACAGGTGCCGTGAGTGTACGTGCGGCCTTTCGTAATCCCCGGCATTTGTTGAGAAGCGGAGGAACGGGTTCTGTGGTTATTCCTTCGACTTTGAAGAATGCACTTGTTATTCCTCAAAAAACAACTTATGAAATTCAAGATAAAAGATTCGTGTATGTTTTGCAGGAGGATGCTAAGTTGAAGAATACGGAGATAGAAGTATTTAAATTGAATGATGGGAAAAACTTTGTTGTAACTTCCGGTTTAAAGCCCGGTGATAAGATTGTAGCCGAAGGGGTTGGAACACTGAGAGACGGAATGCAAATCAAACCGATTACTTTGGAAGAATCGGCTGCGAAGTTGAAAGCTATGACTCGACCGAAACAAAATTAGGGCGTTAAGATTAATCTGTAATAAACGAAAAGATGAAGTTAGATAAATTTATAAACCGCCCTGTGCTTTCGACGGTTATTTCCATTTTAATCGTTATACTGGGAGGATTGGGTTTGGTATCTTTGCCGGTTTCACAGTATCCGGATATTGCTCCTCCGACCATTCGGGTAAATACCTCTTATACCGGTGCGAATGCTCAGACCGTATTGAATAGTGTTATTGCTCCTTTGGAAGAACAAATCAACGGAGTGGAAGATATGATGTATATGACCTCTACTGCAACGAATACCGGAGATGCTTCGATTGAGGTCTATTTTAAGCAAGGAACGAATCCGGACATGGCTGCCGTAAATGTTCAGAACCGTGTTACCAAGGCTCAAGGATTCCTGCCTTCCGAGGTTACGAAGGTCGGTGTCGTCACGCAAAAGCGTCAGACCAGTATGTTGTTGGGTTTTGCTTTTTATAGTTCCGATGATAAGTACGACAATGAATTTCTGGAGAACTATATGAATATCAATGTTATTCCGGAGATTAAGCGTATTCCCGGCGTGGGTGACGCCATGGTGATGGGTACGGATTACTCTATGCGTATCTGGTTGAAGCCGGAGGTGATGGCTCAATATAAGTTAATGCCTGCCGATATCTCTGCGGCTTTGGCGGAGCAAAATATAGAGGCTGCACCCGGACAATTCGGAGAGCAAGGAGACCAGTCCTTCCAGTATGTAATGAGATACAAGGGACGTTTGCAAACCGCGGAAGAATTCGGGGACATTGTTGTACGCGCCACTTCCAACGGGGAAATTTTAAGATTGAAGGACGTCGCTAATATCGAATTGGGACGTTTGACGTATGGTTTTAATAATAATGTAAACGGGCATCCGGGTGTGACTGCTATTATTTTCCAAACGGCGGGTTCTAATGCTACGACAATTATCAACGATATAAAGGACTATCTGGGTAGGATTGATAATACACTTCCTCCCGGAGTGAAGGTGGAGGTATTATTGGATGCCAATGATTTCTTGTTCGCTTCCATTCGTGAGGTGCTCAAGACGTTGATAGAGGCTTTCGTGTTGGTATTCCTCGTGGTATATGTTTTCTTGCAGGATTTTCGTTCGACGTTGATTCCCGCTATTGCCATTCCCGTGGCCTTGCTCGGAACTTTCTTTGGACTTTATTTGATAGGATTCAGTGTTAATCTTTTGACCTTGTGTGCTTTACTTTTGGCTATCGCTATTGTGGTGGATGATGCCATCGTGGTGGTAGAGGGAGTGCATGCCAAATTGGATCAGGGATATAAATCCGCCCGTTTAGCTTCTATCGACGCTATGAGTGAATTGGGCGGGGCTATTGTATCGATTACTTTGGTTATGATGTCCGTGTTCATTCCGGTGAGCTTTATGACGGGAACTTCCGGTACTTTTTATCGTCAATTCGGTTTAACAATGGCGATAGCGATCGGATTGTCTGCCGTCAACGCCTTGACGTTGAGTCCGGCTTTGTGTGCCATGTTTTTAAAACCGCATGACAAGGACGGAAAAAAGAGAAAGATCTCTTTGGTGGATCGTTTTCATTTAGCTTTCAATGCGGCTTATGATATGACCTTGAAAAAGTATGAAAAAGGAGTGAAATTTTTCATTCATCGGAAGGTCTTGTCGTTTGGAGCGGTTATCGCGTCAGTCGTTTTGTTGATCTTTTTGATGAATATTACTCCGACGGGATTGGTTCCGAATGAAGATACCGGTACGATATTTGCCGTTGTAGATATGGCACCAGGTACGGCACAAGAGAGGACTTTGTATGCCATGCAACAGGTCGATAGTCTGATTGCCGTTAATCCAGCCGTAAAAGGACGGACACAGGTTACCGGTTATAGCTTTTTGGCAGGACAAGGTAATTCTTACGGGACATTCATTATAAAATTGAAAGATTGGGACGAGCGTACCAAAGGGCAGGATATCAATACGCTTATCGGTACGCTTTATATGCAAGCGAAAGCGACAGTAAAGGATGCGCGGGTTCTTCTATTTGCTCCTCCTATGATTCCCGGATATAGTGTTACAAACGGTTTTGAGTTTAACTTGCAAGATAAGACAGGTGGAGATTTGAATACGTTCTATTCCGTGGCACAGGATTTTCTGGCTAAGTTGGTAGAACGACCTGAAATTGCTACGGCACAGACCTCTTTTAATCCGACGTTTCCCCAGTACATGATAGATATAGATGCGGCCAAGTGTAAACAGGCCGGTATTAGTCCGAACGATATTTTAGTAACTTTACAGGGGTATTACGGAGGTATTTATGCTTCGAATTTTAATCGTTTCGGAAAATTATATCGAGTTATGATCCAGGCCGACCCTAAATACCGTATCAATCCGGAATCCTTGCAGGGAGTGAAGGTGCGCAACGGTAACGAGATGGCTCCGATTACTCAGTTCATGACCTTGAACAAGGTATATGGTCCGGATAATATCAAACGGTTCAATATGTTTACCTCTATGAGCGTGAACGGAGCTCCTGCTGATGGATACAGTTCAGGACAGGCCATTAAGGCTATTGAAGAGGTCGCGGCCCAGGTACTTCCCACGGGGTATGGATACGAGTTTTCCGGTATGACGCGGGAGGAACAAAATAGTAGTAGCGGTACTACGGCTATGATCTTTATCTTGTGTTTCGTATTCGTATACCTATTGCTAAGTGCACAGTACGAGAGTTATATATTGCCCTTGGTCGTTTTGCTTTCCGTGCCGTCCGGCCTGATGGGCAGTTTTATTTTTGCTCATATGATGGGGGTAGAAAATAATATTTACATGCAGATTGCGTTGATCATGTTGATCGGTCTTTTGGCTAAGAATGCCATCCTGATCACGGAATTTGCGCTTGATCGTCGTAAAACCGGAATGAGTATCGTGGATGCGGCGATATCCGGGGCTTCGGCTCGTTTACGTCCTATTTTGATGACCTCTTTGGCCATGGTGATCGGATTGTTGCCGTTGATGTTTGCACATGGAGTAGGAGCTAACGGAAACAGTACGTTAGGTACGGGGGCGATCGGCGGTATGTTTATCGGTATGATTTTCCAGGTATTTATTGTACCTGCTTTATTTGTGGCTTTTGAATATTTGCAGGAGAAAATTAAGCCGATAGAGTGGCATGATTTGGATAACACGGAAATTGAATCTGAAATCGAACAATATACGAAATAGTGAAATAAAATGAAAATACAGATCATAATCTATCCGTTATGTATTGCGGCTCTTTTAAGTAGTTGCAACATATATAAAAAGTATACTCGTCCCGAAGTGGATACTCGAGGGTTATACCGGGATCCGGTTGCGGTTAACGATACGTTGGTGTCCGATACGACGAATATGGGGAATTTACCGTGGGATCAGGTTTTTATTGATCCTCAATTACAAACTCTTATCCGTATGGGATTGGAGAGAAATACGGATTTACAAACGGCCATGCTGAGAGTGAAAGAGGCGGAGGCGAGCTTGATGACTTCCCGTTTGGCTTATTTTCCCTCTTTGGGTTTATCTCCGCAGGGAGGAGTGAGCAGTTTCGATAAAAATCGCGGTAATTGGACGTGGTCGTTACCGGTGACAGCAAGTTGGGAAATTGATCTTTTCGGAAAAATGCTAAACACGAAGCGTGCGGCTAAGGCGGCCCTTATGCAAAGCGAAGCCTATAAACAAGCGGTACGGACTCAGGTTATAGCAGCCGTCGCTAATTATTATTACATGTTGCTTATGCTTGATAAGCAATTGGCGATCACGGAGGAGACTGCTGTCTTATGGAGGAAGAATACGGAGACCATGAAAGCCTTGAAGGAGGCAGCCGTTGTTAATGAGGCGGGAATTGTTCAAAGTGAAGCTAATTATTATATGATCCTTGTTTCCATTGCGGATTTAAAGAATCAAATCCGAGAAACGGAGAATTCATTGTCTCTCTTATTGCGGCAGGCTCCTCAGCGTATAGAACGGGGGAAAATAGATAATCAGCAGTTACCGGCTTTGTTGAATGCCGGAGTCCCTATTCAGCTTTTGTCCAATCGTCCTGACGTAAAAGCTGCCGAGATGGCCCTTGCGGGTACTTATTATAATCTTAACGAAGCTCGTTCCGCTTTTTATCCTCAACTATCCGTCAGCGGAACGTTGGGGTGGACGAATCAGGCGGGAAGTGTCATCGTGAATCCGGGGAAAATGATAGCTTCTGCAATAGGTTCGCTTACACAACCCCTGTTTTACCGGGGAGCTAATGTTGCTCGTTTAAGAATAGCCAAGGCTCAACAGGAAGAGGCGAAGCTTAGTTTCGAACAGGCCTTATTGAACGCGGGGGGTGAGGTGAGCGATGCCCTTAATTTATACGCGACGGCTGAACAAAAGATGGTTCATCGAAGCAAGCAGATCTTATCTCTTGAAAAATCAGTGGAATATACACAAGAATTACTGACGTTCGGGACTTCGACCTATTTGGAAGTGTTAACCGCTCTGCAATCGTTATTGAACGCTCAACTTTCGGAGGTTTCCGATCAGTTTCAACGTATGCAGGCAGTCGTGAATCTTTATCATGCTTTAGGCGGAGGAAGAACAAACTAACTTAAAATACAATACTATGATTAGTCCATTAGCTTATGTCGATTCGCGTGCGAAAATCGGGAATGATGTTACCATACATCCGTTTGCATACATAGATAAAGATGTTGAGATCGGTGACGGTTGTACCGTTATGCCTTATGTCAGCATTTTAAGCGGAACCCGAATGGGGACGAATAATACCGTGTACCAGGGAGCTATTATCGGAGCCACCCCTCAGGATTTTAAATTTAAAGGGGAGGATACGATTTTGAAAATAGGAAATAATAATACGATTCGGGAAAAGGTGATCATCAATAGAGGAACTTACCCGACGGATTGTACGATCGTCGGGGATGGCAATTTTCTTTTGGAAGGCGTGCATCTGGCTCATGATACTCATATCGGGAATAATTGTATTTTAGGAAACGGCACGAAAACGGCCGGAAATTGTATCGTAGACGATTGTGCGATATTGGGTAGCGGGGTTATTATAAAGCACGGGTGTCATATCGGAAGCTGGAGCCTTGTACGGGACGGATGTCGTGCCAATAAGGATGTACCGCCTTTTATCGTAGCGGCTCATAATCCGATTACCTATTACGGTATCAATGCCATTCTTTTGGCGAGAGAGGGTAAATTGTCGGAGGCTACCATCGATGATATCGCTAAAGCTTATCGTCAGATATACCAATGCGGGACCAGTCTTGAAAATGCTTTGAATCAAATACGAAGAATGATAACGATCGGTCCGGAAATACAGTACATATTGGATTTTATAGAGCAATCTTCGAAAGGTATTATAGGGGTTACCCTATAATGCAACGGGATGAATTTTTTATGTTGTTGCAACTCTTTAGCATTTTCGATGCGTTAGGAGTTGCAACGACAGATTTTTCTTCACGGGAATACCTATACGATTTCTATCGGAACCATAACTGTCCGGCTTCCGTGTGCGGATCTCCGTTTGGGCACGGAAAAGGACAGGTAGAAGAAAGATAGGCCGGTAATAAAAATCCCACGGTAAATGAAAGTTACCGTGGGATTTTAAATGGTGAAACTTTATTTAAGCTTTATTTTACTTCCTCGAAGTCTACATCAGTTACTTCCTGATCTTTTCCACCGTTATTCGGGGCTTGTTGTTCCGTGTGAGGAGCACCTTGCTGTCCTTGCGCTCCGGCTTGTTGCTGAGCATTGTACATCTCTTGGGATGCAGCCTGGAATACGTTGTTCAATTCATCTATAGAAGAGTTGATTGCAGCTATATCCTGTGCTTTGTGCGCATCTTTCAGTTTTTGTAAAGCAGCCTCGATCGGTTGTTTTTTATCAGCGGGTAGCTTATCGCCAAACTCTTTCAATTGTTTTTCGGTTTGGAAGATCATACTATCGGCTTTATTGATGGTATCGATACGTTCTTTCTCTTTTTTGTCCGCTTCTGCATTGGCAGCAGCTTCATCTTTCATTTTCTTAATGTCGCTTTCGGACAGGCCGGAGGATGCTTCGATACGGATAGATTGTTCTTTTCCGGTAGCTTTATCCTTGGCGGATACCTTTAATATACCGTTGGCGTCGATATCGAAACTAACTTCGATTTGCGGTATTCCGCGCGGGGCTGGTGGTAGTCCGTCCAGGTGGAAACGGCCGATGGTTTTGTTGTCTTTAGCCATAGCACGTTCTCCTTGCAATACATGAATCTCTACTGACGGTTGGTTATCGGCTGCCGTGGAGAATACCTCCGATTTTTTGGTCGGGATCGTGGTATTGGCTTCGATCAATTTAGTCATTACTCCACCTAAGGTTTCGATACCTAATGAAAGCGGGGTTACGTCCAGCAATAACACGTCTTTAACCTCTCCGGTTAATACACCTCCCTGAATTGCCGCACCTACGGCAACGACCTCGTCCGGATTCACTCCTTTGGACGGAGCTTTACCGAAAAATTCCTCAACTTTTTTCTGTACGGCTGGTATACGGGTCGAACCTCCTACCAGGATCACTTCGCTGATATCGGATGCTGTCATGTTGGCATTTTTCAATGCTCTACGGCAGGGGTCGATGGTTGCTTGGATCAAATGATCTGTCAATTGTTCGAATTGAGCTCTTGTTAGGGTTCTTACCAAGTGCTTTGGAATTCCGTCAACCGGGAATATATACGGCAAATTGATTTCCGTTGAAGTCGAACTTGATAATTCGATTTTTGCCTTTTCTGCGGCTTCTTTTAGACGTTGGTGTGCCATCGGGTCTTTTCGGATGTCAACGCCCTCGTCTTTCTTGAACTCATCGGCCAACCAGTTGATGATGACATCATCGAAATCGTCGCCACCTAAGTGAGTGTCACCGTCGGTTGATTTCACTTCAAACACGCCGTCCCCCAATTCCAGGATAGAGATATCAAAGGTACCGCCTCCCAAGTCGAAAACGGCAATCTTCATATCCTTATCTTGTTTATCCAAGCCATAAGCCAAGGCGGCAGCCGTCGGTTCGTTAATGATACGTCTCACGTTCAATCCGGCAATCTCTCCGGCTTCTTTCGTGGCTTGACGCTGAGCGTCATTAAAATAGGCCGGTACGGTAATGACGGCTTCGTTTACTTCCTGACCTAAATAGTCTTCTGCCGTTTTCTTCATTTTTTGAAGAATCATGGCTGAAATCTCTTGCGGGGAGTATTTGCGGTCGCCGATTTCAACACGCGGCGTGTTGTTATCGCCTCTTACCACTTTATACGTGACACGTTGAATCTCTTTTTCTACCTGATCATAGGTTTCACCCATAAAACGTTTGATAGAATATATCGTTTTCGTCGGGTTTGTGATTGCTTGACGTTTTGCAGGATCTCCAACTTTTCTCTCTCCGTTGTCAACAAATGCTACAATAGAGGGAGTCGTTCTTCTACCTTCACTATTAGGTATTACCACCGGTTCGTTACCTTCCATCACTGCAACGCAGGAGTTCGTGGTTCCTAAGTCTATACCAATTATCTTTCCCATAATTATAATATTATTAATGTTATTATTTCGTATTTGGTTTATCGTATCATCACTTTGAATAGTTTCAAAGAACATCTATCTTTTATCAAACGTTGTGCCATCTTCTAAAAGTCACTATTTTTCATAAAATTGTTTTCTTAATTCTATTTTGCATGTCATATTTCCTGCCATATCGTCACATTAAAAACTCGAATCGAGACATTTTGTTCCTGCTTTTACTAAAATTTTGACACGATTCGGCAAATCTGTTTTTGTTATTCGTCACTATAACCGGAAAAAATCGAAAAAAGTGGTATTTATACCCTATTTTAAAGTATTGAAATGCTTTAATTTTGTACACGGAAAGAAATATACTAATTCATGGGTAAAAAACTATGACACGTTATCAATTGGAATCATCATGCTGCGGAACGACGTTCGAGGACAAACAATGGGAGTTGGATTGTCCGCATAAAGACGGAGCTGCTTTAATTTTTGCTAATTACGCGAAGAATCAATTGGAGGTGAGGAGTGATCTGCCGGGTATCTATAAATACGCTAATTGGTTACCGATTTGTCGGACTTTGGATGGTTCCGGAGCTCCCGTGACCTATCGGAGCGAAGGGTTGGCCGAATACTTGGGGTTATCGAATCTTTATATTACGTTTAACGGTTATTGGCCGGAAAAAGGAGCACAGATGAATACCGGTTCTTTTAAAGAGTGTGAGGCTTATGCTGTTTGCGCTCGAACGAATCGGAACGGGGGAAAGGTGATGGTTGTGGCTTCTGCCGGAAATACGGCTCGTGCTTTCGGTCGAGTGTGTTCCGACAACCATATCCCTTTGCTTTTGTGTGTACCTGAGGATAATTTGGATGCTATTTGGGCGGATAAACCGTGGAATAGTTGCGTTAAATTGATCTGCACGGAATCGGGAAGTGATTATTTCGATTCAATACGTCTCTCTAATATTGTTTGTGAGTTGGAGGATTTTTATCCGGAAGGGGGAGCTAAGAATGTTGCTCGTCGCGACGGTATGGGAACTACCGTACTCTCTGCCGTGTTGGAAATCGGTAGGATCCCCGATTACTATTTTCAAGCGGTAGGTAGTGGAACCGGTGCTATCGCTGCTTGGGAAGCGAACAAAAGATTTATAAGAGACGGTCGTTTCGGAAAAAATCTGATGAAGTTGATGGTTTCCCAGAATATTCCGTTCACTCCCATATATGATGCTTGGAGGGCGGACTCCCGGGACATGTTACCTTTGGATGAAAACGTTGCTCGCGGACAGGTGGAGGAGATGTGCGCTAAGGTACTTTCCAACAGAAAACCCCCTTACTCTTTAAAGGGTGGTTTATACGATGCTTTAAAAGCGACGGGCGGAGATGTATTGTTGGCATCCAATGAAGAAGCTTTTGAGGCAAAAGCCATTTTTGAGAAATTGGAAGGAATCGATATAGAACCTGCGGCAGCGGTGGCTACGGCAACTTTGATTCAAGCCGTGCGTGACAGGAGAGTGGAGAACGAAGCTGTCATAATGTTGAATATTACGGGGGGAGGAATCGGACGTTACAAGCAGGAGCATGCGCTTGTTTTGCAAAAGCCCGATATCGTTTTCCCGATTGATGCGGATGCTTCCGATGTAAAAAAGAGGGTATCCGAATTGCTGTTTTAAAGGAATAAGATATTGTCTGTAAATACATTAAAAGATATTCAAAAGAGGTCTTTTTTGAATATCTTTTTTTTTATAATTTTGAAAATCGTAAAACATACAGAAGGAACAAGTAGAAATATAAGATATGAATCGGGTACAAGTTGACGATTGGAGGAGAAAGGCGAGAGAGATCATGCGTAATGTTAAAAATTTATCGGATCTTGATTATCATTATGCCGTGTTGAGACGAGACCGTCAACATCGATTTATTATCGCGGAGTTGTTACAAAAATCTTTATCCGTATTGATCGTTTCCATCAATCGTTTTTTGAAGGACGCTTGTAACGTGTCGGCATCCGCGTTGACTTTTTATTCTATCCTTTCTTTTATTCCGATTGTTGCTCTGGCTTTTGCAATAGCCAAGGGGTTCGGGGTAGGGACTTCGTTAGAAGAGTTGATCAGAGGACAGTTTTCCAATAACGAGAGTCTGGCTTCCACGATCGTAGAGTATGCCAACAGTGCTCTTGCCAATGCCAAAGGTGGGGTCGTTACGGGTTTTGGAATTGTTATTCTTCTCTGGTCCGTCATCAAGGTGCTGAACAGTACCGAGCTGACTATGAATCGGATTTGGGGAATTCGTAAAGGGCGAAGTATACGTCGGATGTTTACGGATTACCTGTCGATTATTTTTATTGTTCCGATACTGATTATTTTGATCAGTAGTTTGAATGTTTTTATGGGAACCGATTTGAAATCGGAATTTCCTGTTTTAGGAGATTACCTGTTGCGTTTGTTCAAGTTTTTACCTTATCTGTTGGTATGGATGTTATTTATATTTTTGTACATGTTTATGCCTGCGGCACCTGTAAAATTCAAACATGCTTTTATTGCCGGAATGGTTGCCGGAACTGTTTACCAGATAGTGCAATGGTTTTACATTCGCTTTCAGATAGGAGTGACTTCTTATAATGCCATATACGGAAGTTTGGCTGCATTGCCCTTACTGCTGGTGTGGTTACAGTTAAGCTGGTGTGTTGTCCTGTGGGGAACGGAGTTGTGTTATATTTTGAGGAATCGGCATTTTATGTATAAGAGCGAGTTGATCGGGGATACGGGTTGGATGGAGACGATGGAACATGCCATCCGGGTCGTAAAATACGTGGCGAAAGTATACGTGAACAACGAGGGAGGTCCCAGTTTGACGATGATAAACAAAGAGATGAAGATGAACACCGGAAAATTGAGATTGGTGCTGGAGGAGTTGATGGATCGCCATATACTTGTGGTAGCCAAAGAGGATGACGATTACTATTACTACCCCGCTTCTGATTTCCACAGGCTTTCCGTGGCGGAAATCATTCTGAACCTTTCGAGGGTAGAGGAGAGTAAAGATCAGGAGTGGAAAGAACAGTTTTCTAAAGCGATACGTGCAGAGTTCTCGGCGAATAAATTAGCATGAATTTGTGTATGTGATGAAATTTGTATATATTGTCGGTCAAATATATATTCAGATATGAGGAAAAAAGTCGAATTAGAGTATCTTTTCTCATCATCGGTAAAGGTTTTATTCTCTCGTCTCAGTACCGCTGCTGGATTATCCGAGTGGTTTTCTGATGATGTGAAATATAAAGGTGATCTCTTTACATTTGTGTGGGATGGTGTTGAAAGACAAGCTAAGTTGGTGGACATGAAGAAAAATGTATTTGTAAGGTTCGTGTGGGAGGACGCGGAAGAGCCTGATGAATACCTCGAGTTTTCGCTTCATGTGGAGCCTCTGACAGAAGAAGTGGCTTTGATTATCACTGATTTCGTGGATAATGAGGAAGAAGCGGATGAAGTTGAGTTATGGAATAAACAGATTGAAATGCTCCATCGCACGATTGGGGCTTGACAGGTGATAAAAGGAAAAATAGAAAAGTAGAGGGGATGGACGGTTATTTTTTTATCTTTGTGAATCCTTTAGGGGGCGTATCGGATAGAAAAATAAATGAATCAAAATAAGGTGCTTAAGATGAAGAAGTTACACCTGTTCGTGTTAAAAAGTTTTATTGGTCCGTTTGTGGCCACCTTTTTCATCAGTATGTTCGTACTGATCATGCAATTTTTATGGCGGTATATCGATGATCTTGTGGGAAAAGGATTGGAGTGGAGTGTTATTGCTCACTTGTTGTTTTACGTTTCTATGACGTTGGTACCTATGGGATTGCCGTTGGCTGTTTTGTTAGCCTCTATTATGACTTTCGGGAGTTTAGGTGAAAATTACGAGTTGACGGCCTTAAAAGCTGCAGGGATTTCTTTGTACCGGATCATGCAGCCTTTGATCGTATTGATCGTTATCTTAACCGTTGCGGCTTTTTTCTTTTCGAATAATGTGTTGCCTTACGCTAACTTGAAAGCAGGGAGTCTTCTGTATGATATAAAACGCCAGAAACCGGAATTGTCGTTGAAAGAGGGGGTATTTATAAACGATATCGAGAATTATAGTATCAAAGTGGATAAGATAGATAAGGAGACGGGAATGATGTATAACATGATGATTTATAATCATACCGGTTTATCTAAAAATTACGAGGTGACCATTGCCGATTCCGGACGCATGGAGGCGAGTCCCGACGGAAGATATATGGAGGTGGAGCTTTTCCATGGCAATACAAGTACGGATGAGGGGTTGAAGTCGAATAACCGGACTACATTTCCTTTTCGGCGTGTAGACTTTGACAAACAGTATTTTTCTATTCCTTTGTCAGGGAATGAGTTTTCGAGGACAAACGAAGATAACTTCAGGGGTGGATACAATATGTTGAGTATCAAACAACTCGAGGTGGCGATAGATTCGTTGCAAACGGGGTTGAAATCCCGTAAGGAGATGGATGCCGACCGGATGTTGTCTACTAATTATGTAAGACAACGGGTAAGAAATGCCAAGCGGGACAGTGTTTTGCGCGAGGAAACGGAGGGTAAGATACAGGACTTGGATAGTTTATATGCCTCTTTCGATGCGAAGGAACAGAAAAGGATGTTGGAGGAAGCTGTGGGGTTTGCTCGTGCTGCGAAACAATTTCATTGGAACGATTTGAGTTATCTTTCTTCCCGGGAAGAGACGATTCGGAGACATCAGATCGAATGGCATAGAAAATTCACTCTTTCATTTGCCTGTTTTATCTTTTTTTTCATAGGAGCTCCTTTGGGAGGAATAATCCGTAAAGGAGGATTAGGTATGCCGGTTGTAGTCTCTATTTTTTTGTTTATCGTCTATTATATTATTTGGATGATGGGTGAAAGGGCGGCCAGAGAAGGAGTATTGGAGCCTTGGCAAGGGATGTGGATCTCTTCCGTGGTGCTTTTGCCGTTAGGTGCGTTCCTGACTTATACGGCCATGACCGATTCTGCAGTAATGAGCACGGAAGCCTATGCGAATTTTGTAAAGAAAATCGTGGGATTTTTTAAAAAGAAGAAAAATGCATAAGTTGAGAATTGTGTATATGGGAACTCCTGATTTCGCGGTTCTTCCCTTGCAAAGGTTAATGGAAGCAGGGCATCAGATCGTCGGGGTCGTAACCAATCCGGATAAACCGGCGGGACGGGGGCAAAAACTTCAGGAATCGGCTGTAAAGAAATATGCCGTGGCTCATCGTTTGCCTGTATTGCAACCGGAACGTTTCCGGGACCCCTCCTTTTTAGAGCAACTGCGGAGTTTGCGGGCCGATTTGCAGTTTGTCGTAGCCTTTAAGATGTTGCCAGAGATCGTATGGAATATGCCTCCATTCGGAACGGTGAATTTGCATGCCTCCTTATTGCCGGATTACCGTGGAGCTGCTCCTATCAATTGGGCTATTATGAACGGAGAACATTATAGCGGGGTATCTACTTTTTTGTTGAAACACGAGGTTGATACGGGAAATATCATTTTTCAGCAGAAAGTGAAAATCGATGAGGAAATGACGGCCGGGGAGCTACACGATCGTCTAATGGAGGTAGGTGCGGATTTGCTTTTAAAGACCGCTGAGGCCATAGCTGAAGGTCATTATCCTTTAACGGATCAGACGACGTTGTTGCAGGGACGGGAACCCAAACAAGCTCCGAAGATATTTAAGGAGGATATGAAAATAAATTGGTCCTGGAGTGTGGAGCGGATTTATAATCATATACGGGGACTCTCTCCTTTTCCTGCAGCATGGACGGAATTACGCCATAAGGTTACGGGTGAGGTCATATCGGTAAAATTATTTAAAGCGGAACGGAAATTACTGGAACATAATTTTCCGGTAACTCTCGATACGGATGGTAAAGATTTTATCCGGATCTATGTGAAGGGGGGGTATATCGAAGTGAAAGAGTTGCAGCTTTCCGGGAAGAAACGAATGACGACCGAAGCATTCTTGAGGGGATTTCGTATGGCCGATTATCTGTTATAGAGCAGATCGATGGAACCGGTTCGGTGTGACAATGAGACGAATAATGAAAAGCCGGAAGTTATTTCGAATAACGTGGATACTTATTGTAGTGATAGGAGGAGCGTTTGTTGCCTTTTGGTGTTTGTTTTTACCGGATCCGTTGTTTACGGTTCCTTATTCCACCGTGGTCTTAGATCGGGAAGGAGAGGTGATGGGGATTACCGTTGCGGACGACGGTCAATACCGGATCCGGGGAAAGAGTAGCATTTCCGAAAAATACGTAACGGCCCTGTTGAGTTTTGAAGATAACTGTTTTTTGTCGCATCGGGGCGTCGATCCTTTTGCTATTGCTCGGGCTTTGTGGTTGAATATAAAGAACGGTTCTATCGTGAGCGGAGGGAGTACTTTAACCATGCAGGTTGTCCGTTTGGCTCGTCGTAATCCTCCTCGTACGGTTCCTGAAAAGATAATTGAGATGTTGTTGGCTGTTCGGTTAGAACAGAGTTACACGAAATGGGAAATATTGAATTTATACGCGGCACATGCACCTTTCGGAAGTAATATCGTGGGATTGGAAGCTGCGGCTTTGAAATACTTTAATCGCAAACCAAACGAGTTAAGCTGGGCCGAGGCCTGTTTGTTAGCCGTACTGCCTAATGCTCCGGCTTTAATATTTCCCGGGAAGAATATGCCTCTTTTGAAGAAGAAAAGAGACGATTTATTACGTAGATTATACCGGAAGGGAAACCTCGATCGGGAGGATTTGGAGTTGGCGATAGCGGAACCTTTGCCTGAAAAAATATATAACACGGAGTGTATTGTTCCTCATGTATTGACAAAAGCTTATAAATACCGTAGGGGAGAAGTAAGTCGATCGACAATCGATGCGGGGTTGCAAGGTCGGGTAAACGAGATTGTTAAACGGCATATCGCTATTTTGAAACACAATCATATTTACAATGCGGCGGTGTTGGTGGGGCATATACCTTCGGGAGAGGTCAGGGCTTACGTGGGGAATAGTCCCAAGGTAAGAGAAAACGGAGGTAATCAGGTGGATATCGTTACTTCCAACCGGAGTTCCGGAAGTATATTGAAGCCGGCTTTGTATGCGTTAATGCAGTATTCCGGTGATATTTTGCCAAAAACTTTATTGTCGGACATTCCTTCCCGCTTTGGAGGGTATGTACCCTCTAATTTTAACAAAGAATTTCAAGGAGTCGTGCCCGCCGATCAGGCTTTGGCCATGTCTTTGAATATACCTTTCGTGCGTTTGCTTCGAAGGTATGGGGTCGAACATTTTTATGATAACCTGAAACGAATGGGTATCACGACATTGTATCGGGAACCGGCTCATTACGGCTTAAGTCTGATCTTGGGGGGGGCCGAGTGTTCTTTATGGGATATATGTAATTTATACGGGGGAATGGCTTCTATCCTGCATCATTATAATGCGGATGACGGTAGCTATTATACCGGCGAGTTCGCTCGATTGCATTTGTGGTCGGATAGACCTCCGGTACAGAAAGAGGGAAGGTGTGAGGTATTGAATGCTGCTTCTGTCTGGTTGACATTTCAGGCGTTACAGCACGTGGAAAGACCGGATATGGAGGTAGGTTGGAAAAATTTTGCTTCGTCGATGGCATTAGCTTGGAAAACAGGTACCAGTTTCGGTTTTCGCGATGCTTGGGCAGTAGGCGTGACGCCGGATTATGTTGTCGGGGTTTGGGTAGGGAATGCTGACGGAGAAGGTCGCGCCGGTTTGATCGGGGTACGAACTGCAGCTCCCGTGTTATTCGAGGTTGCAGCCTTGTTGCGGAGTACGGCCCGATTTTATAAGCCGCAGGAGGAGATGATGCCGGTTGTTACGTGTCGTAAAAGCGGCTACCGGGCATCCGATGTATGTCCGGAAGTTGATACCGTGTGGATCAACGAAAACGGGATGAAAACCGTTCTGTGTCCATACCATCGGTTGATTCATTTAGATCGGACGGGGACTTTTCGGGTAGATGCCGATTGCGAACCCGTGTACCGAATGAAAACGGTCCCCTGGTTCGTGCTTTCTCCGGCTCAGGAGTGGTATTACTCCCAAACTCATGCGGATTATCTCCGGATGCCTCCCAAGCGAGGGGATTGTAAGTCGGAGGATGAAATGATGGAGATGATCTATCCGCAAAAAGGGTTAAGGGTTTTTATTCCTAAGGATTTGGGAGGAAAATCCAAAGGGGTCGTTTTCGAGATCGCTCACCGGGAACCTTCGATGAAAGTGTATTGGCACATCGATGACGAATACGTTGGAATGACTCGTAACCAACACCAGATAGAAATTAGTGTAACTCCCGGTTATCATGTCCTATATTTGGTCGATGCGGTTGGAAATACTTTGCGTCAACCTTTTTATGTCGTAAAAGGTGACGAAAATTTATGATATTGTAAAAAATAAAACGGGCTATGTCGAGAAAAAGAGGGCCCGTTTTATTTTACGGGGATTCTATTATTTCCTGTTTACATCCCTGGAATTTGCCTGGGCGGTAGGCATAATCATAATGTCGTTTAGGCATACATGAGCGGGACGCGTGACCGCGAATACGATTGTATCCGCTATATCCTCTCCTGTCAGAGGTGTCATCCCGTTGTATACGTTTTGGGCTGCTTTTTCGTCTCCTTTGTAACGTACAATGGAAAACTCCGTTTCTACCATTCCCGGTGCTATATTGGTTACTTTGATGTTGTGTTTTAACATGTCGGTCCGCATCGCTTTAGACAAAGCGTCTACGGCATGCTTGGTAGCACAATATACGTTACCTCCGGGGTATACTTCTTTCCCCGCTACAGAGGCTAAATTTACAATATGTCCTTTTTGATTCTTTATCATAAGGGGTGCAATTTCACGGGTCACGTAAAGCAGCCCTTTGATATTCGTATCGATCATTCTTTCCCAATCCTCTATCAAACCGTCTTGAATAGGATTGGTTCCTACGGCAAGTCCGGCGTTGTTCACGAGTACATCTATATTTTTCCATGCTTCCGGTAAAGAGGAAATGGCTTGTTTTACTTCCATCTGATTCCGGACATCAAAATGGAGCGATATTACTTGAACACCTTTCTTTTGCAATTCTTCTTCCAAAGCGTGTAAACGATCGCTTCTCCGTCCGGTAATAATAAGGTCGAAACCTGTTTCTGCTAATTTTACGGCGGTTGCTTTTCCAATCCCGGAAGTGACTCCGGTGATTAATGCTATTTTGTTCATGATATATTGTATATATTTGTTTTAATTATGCGAAGGTATGATTTTTTTAAAGTTTTATGAAAGTTTCTCGTTATAAAATATCTATTTTCGTACCTTCAGTGTTTGGGTCATTTATAGGATAATGTATGTATAAAGAGGTAGAATTGAGGATAACACCGGAAGAGGCTTGCGACAAGGAAAAGATACTCTATTTGTTGGTAAGAACGTTGCATGTGGAGCGTGTGCGGATTAAGCATACCGAGGTGATTAAAAAGTCTATCGATGCGCGACAGAGGCGAGTGATGATGCAGTTAAAGCTGGGGGTCTTTATCGATGAAGTGGAGCAGCGTGAACGCCAGTTTATACCGATGTACAAGGACGTGTCGAAAGCTCGTCCCGTCGTTGTGGTGGGAGCCGGCCCCGCCGGTCTTTTTGCTGCCTTGCGGTTGATTGAAAAAGGTTTGCGTCCGATCGTGTTGGAGAGAGGAAAAAGTGTGGAGGAACGAAAGAAGGATTTGAATCAGCTTTATAAGACCGGATCGGTAAATATGGATTCTAACTATGGATTTGGAGAAGGGGGAGCCGGTACCTTTTCGGATGGTAAATTATTCACTCGTTCCAAGAAACGGGGAAATGTAAATCGTATATTGGAGATTTTAGTATATCATGGTGCTTCTGAGTCTATATTGATTGATGCTCATCCTCATATCGGGACGGATAAACTACCCGGTGTAATTGTTAATATTCGTAAAACCATTGAACGATACGGCGGAGAAGTGCGTTTTAATAGTCGTGTAAAAGATATTTTGATCGAGGAGAATAAGATGAAGGGGGTTTTGATTGACGAGGGTGAGGTATTGGCAGACCGGGTTATTTTGGCAACGGGACATTCCGCTCGGGATGTGTATCGTATGTTGCAGGCTCGTTCTGTTTTAATGCTCACCAAAGAATTTGCCGTCGGACTTCGTTTGGAACATCCTCAAGAGGTCATAGACCGGATTCAATATCATAATCCTGCCGGACGCGGTGATTTTTTACCGGCCGCAGAATATAGTTTCGTGACTAATATCAACGGCCGGGGTGTTTACTCTTTTTGTATGTGTCCTGGCGGTGTTGTTGTTCCTGCTTGTACGGGACCCGAACAACAGGTAGTGAACGGAATGTCTTCCTCGGGCCGGAATACGGCTTGGGCGAACTCTGCTATTGTCACTTCCATTGGGGAAGAAGAGTTGAAAGAGTTGCGGTATACCGGCCTTTTTGGAGGTATGGAGTTTCAGAGCGATTTAGAATATCGTGCTTGGGAAGAGGGAGGGGGAAAATTAGTAGCTCCCGCCCAGCGGTTGACTCATTTTATGGTGAATAAGGAGAGTGTTTCGTTTCCTAAATCTTCTTATAAACCCGGATTACGGCCAACTCTATTCAGGGAATGGCTTCCTTCACCGGTATATCGACGTTTGCTTGCCGGTTTGGAACAGTTCGGGCGAAAATCCCGGGGATTTATTCATGAAGATGCCCTTCTTTTGGGTGTTGAAACCAGAACATCGGCTCCGGTCAGAATTCCCAGATTGCCTGAACGGATGGTCCATCCGGAGATTGAAGGTCTTTATCCTTGCGGAGAGGGGGCGGGGTATGCCGGGGGGATCGTATCTGCGGCTATGGACGGGGAGGGATGTGTAGATGTATTTACTCTCTAAATAGGGCGATTTTAGTATATATTAACAGGTTAACACTAAAAGTCTTTTGTTTTTTTATCAGAAAATTTGTATTCATGCAGAAATTACCTACATTTGTCAAAACATAAAGATTATATTATTATTCTAATCCTAAAATTTTTTGTTATGAACAAAGCTCAGTTAATAGATGCGATTGCAGTAAAAGCAGGTTTAAGTAAAGCAGATTCCAAAAAAGCTTTGGAAGCTTTTGTTGAAACAGTTGGTCAATCTTTGAAAAATGACGAAAAGGTTGCGTTAGTAGGTTTCGGTTCATTCTCTGTATCGGAGAGAAGTGCCCGGAGTGGAAGAAATCCTCAAACTGGTAAAACAATTCAGATTCCTGCAAAGAAAGTGGTAAGATTTAAAGCTGGTGCAGAATTGGCAGAAAGCTTATAATTATTGAGAACCATAAAAAGAAGGGTGTTGGATTCAGCACCCTTTTTTTGTTTTAGAGTGGAAAATATATGCATACGGTCAAAGAACAAGTAGAGTATTTAAGCCGGTTTGTGACAGATTACCGGAACGATTTATTCCGGCGTTTGAGCATGGAGCGTACGAGCTACCTGACGGTCGTTTTGGAAGATTTGTATCAGCAGCATAATTGTAGTGCCGTTTTACGTTCGTGTGATTGTTTTGGCGTTCAGAATATTCATGTGATTGAAAATGAGAATAAATTTGAGGATAACTCCGAGATATCCGTGGGGGCTATGGAATGGTTGACCTTGCATCGTTACCGTAATACAAGGGATAATACGATGTCGGCTATTCGGGCATTGAGAGAGCAAGGTTATCGGATCGTGGCTACGACGCCTCATGAAAAAGATCAGTTGATAGATGATATGGATCTGCATAAAGGGAAAATGGCTTTTTTCTTCGGAACGGAATTGACGGGTTTATCTGATAAGGTGTTGGCTGAGGCGGATGAATTTGTGAAGGTACCTATTTACGGTTTTACCGAAAGTTATAACGTTAGCGTATGTGCGGCTTTGCTGATGTACAGTGTCGTGCAAAGGCTTCGAAAGAGTGATATCGAATGGCATATGCCGGAAGAGGAACGGTACAGGGTTTTGTTAACTTGGTATAAACATGCTGTTAAAGCTTCCGATCAAATATTGGAACGTTTTAATTCTTAATAATATATGGCGGAGTATGCCAACAAAAAACAGAGATGAGCGTATATTTGTAATTCATTATTAAGAAAGGTAGCATGAAAGCATTTGAGTTTTTTTCCGAGCAATTTGACGATATAAAGATACTACGTTATGAGGTTCCTGCTTTCGAGACATTACCTCTAAAAGAAAAATTATTTGTCTATTACTTGAGTCGGGCAGCCATTGCCGGGCGTGATATATTGTGGGATCAGAATAATAAATACAATCTTAGGATTCGAAAAGTATTAGAGAAAATATTAACGGAGTACAAGGGAGATCGATCTTGCGAGGAATACCGGTCTTTTGTGATCTATGCCAAAAAAGTTTTTTTTGCCAATGGCATTCACCATCACTATTCCATGGAGAAGTTTAGTCCTCCTTTCTCCGAATGCTATTTCCGGTTATTGTTGAAAGATGTCGGATTGGAAAATGAATTTCAGGGATTGCAGCGAATTATTTTTGATCCCGCGTACATGTCTAAACGGGTTGTGTTGGACGAAGGAAAGGATTTGATTCAGGCGTCGGCTAATCATTATTACGAAGGGGTGTCTCAGAGGGAGGTCGAACGTTTTTACGGAGCTATGAAAGGCTCGGAGAAACATCCGGTGAGTTACGGCTTGAATTCGACGTTAGTAAAAAACAGTAAGGGGGAGCTGGAAGAAGAAGTTTGGTATGTAAATGGAAAATACGGGGAAATTATCGGACGTATTGTGGAATATTTGCAGAAAGCTTTAGCGTATGTCGGTAACGAGCAGCAGCATAAAGTCGTTGAAAAACTGATTGAATTTTACCGGACGGGAGATTTGGCTACTTTTGACGTTTATTCCATCGAATGGCTGAAAGAACATCGGGCTCGAATAGATTTTATCAACGGTTTTATCGAGGTTTATGGAGATCCGTTGGCTTATAAAGCGAGCTGGGAGTCTGTCGTGCAAATCGTGGACGAGGAGGCTTGCGAACGTACGCGTAAATTGGCCGAACATGCCCTTTGGTTTGAACAACATGCGCCTATTGACGACCGTTTCAAAAAAACAGAGGTTTCGGGAATAATAGCTCGGGTGATGCAGGTGGCCATGTTAGGAGGGGATTGTCATCCGGCTACCCCTATCGGGATTAATCTGCCGAATGCCGAGTGGATTCGCGAACGGTACGGCAGTAAATCCGTCACGTTGGATAATATTACTTATGCTTATCATATGGCTTCTTTGGGATCCGGAGTGGTGGATGAGTTTACCTATTCCGACGAGGAAAAAATGTTGGCTAAAGAATACGGTTATCAGGGGAGTAACGTGCATACGGACCTGCACGAGTGTTTAGGACACGGTTCCGGTAAGATGTTACCGGGAGTCGGACAGGAGGCTTTGAAAAATTACTATTCAACGATAGAGGAGACACGAGCGGATTTATTCGCTCTTTATTATATTATGGACCCCCAATTGGTAGAGTTGGGAATTATTCCTTCCTTGGAGGTGGCTAAAAGCGAGTATTGCAGTTACATTCGTAACGGCTTGCTTGTACAATTGACCCGGGTAAAGTTAGGGAGTAATTTGGAAGAGTCGCATATGCGTAATCGTCAGTTGATTGCTTCGTGGGTGTATGAACAAGGAAAAGCAGATGGCGTGATTGAAAAAATAAAAAAAGAAGGGAAGACTTATTTTGTGATCCGGGATTTCGATGCTTTGCGCGTTTTGTTCGGGAAGTTGTTGGCGGAGATACAGCGGGTAAAATCGGAAGGTGATTACGAGGGGGCTAAATATCTCGTGGAGAGGTACGGGGTTGTCATTGACCGGGATTTGCATCGGGAGGTTTTGGAGCGTTATCAGAAATTGAATGTGGCTCCTTATGCAGGTTTTATCAATCCGGAATACACGTTGGTGGAGGAAGAGGGAAAGATAACGGATGTAACTGTTGATTACCCGGATGATTTTCTGTCACAGATGTTGAGATACGGTATGGACACGAAAAAGCGCTGTCCTGAGAAGTAAGAGACAGCGCTTCGATAGAAAGGTTTGAAAGGTTTGGGTGTTTAATCGGTAACTTTATTTTTGAACGTAATAGTTGCGTAAGAAGTCGATATTTTGATTTTGGCTCTCGGATTTGATGTCCTTCCTATATATCCTGTAGTCTGTAGGGGATAGGGATTTTGGGAATTATGACTCCGAGCGGCATGATTTATTTCTAACCCGTTTAGAACGATATCTCCGTAAGGTGCCGAGAGATCGATTTTTGTATTGTGTTTTTGATTGATGCCCAGAGTCACTTTGGAATGCATCGCATCGATGTCTATGGATGAGAAGTTGGGAGAAATCGTATCGATCGAAACCGTACAATACTGCAATCTGGCACCTTCGAATTTTTGCTCGAGTTGTCGAATGTCGATGCTCGTCCATAGGGTACTGAAACCGAAATTTACAGTGTTGACTCTTCCCAGTTTTAATTGACTGTATTTCGTTGAGGTTACTTGAAGATTGTTAATTATATTTGAAAATAGAGAAGTATAGTAACCGGTTAATTTAAGATCGGGTAATTGGTCAATGCGAGCTTCACCTCTTTTCATGTTCAGCTCCATGCTTCCGGATTTCAGAACCTGTATAACTCCGTAGTTTATACTGATTTTATTGTTATCTCCTTCCAGACGGTGGGCGTATATGTTCCCGTGCTCAAGTTCGATCTCTATGGGCTTTGAAACATAATCCAATTGTATATTCCCGTATTTATTTTTTAGATGAAGGTAGGTCGATGTGGGAACATTGATCAGGTAATTTACGGTGGTGCTGCTTCCTTTGCTGTTCTCGTTCGGACTGGTTGCGAAATTTGTTGTAGCGAAGATCTTATCATCGGATTGCTCGAGTTTTACACTGGTCCGCTTGAGCATCTCTTCTGCCGTTTTTTGATTCTTGCCCCTACAGACGATTTGTATGGCAAATTCCACCTCATCTTTATCCCATTCCTGGATGACAAGAATGCCGTATTTGTTATCGATTTGCAGATGGGTTTCTCCGGTTGTTTTGAAGCGTTTTTCAATCGTTCGTTTTTCAACCCTGTCCCTGGCATTTACGGTGCCGATAAAGAATAGCAGTATAAAGCCTGTCAGTAAAATGAATCTTGTTTTCATAATGATAGCGGTTAATATTTAATTGGGTTCATGACCTTTGCAAGAATCTCTTGTATGGATTGTAATGATTTTATTTGCAAGTTATAGCATTGAACGATTTGTGCAATGTGTTCCTCGTGCGACATCAGCGTGACCTCTTTTTCCAGTTTGTAGGATTCTTTCTTCATTTTCTGGATGTCCTCTAACAAACGTTGGCGTTCGGATTCGTCCATATCGCTTGCTTGTTGTTCGATTTTTTCAATCTCTTCTTCCAGTTGTTGACAATAATAAGCTGCAACTTCTGCGATGGATTCCTGAGAATCATCGATAGGCTGGAGGAAATAAAAATGATGCGCTAAAAAAAACAATATCGTGCCGGCAGCAACCGTACTTACGGCTATCCATCTGGTGCGGAGTTTTCTTTTGTTTTTCCGGTGAAGCTCCAAACGTTGTTCAAAACGTTCGAAATGCCCGGGAGTAGGCAAGGCTCCGTCGCAGTTTTCTTTAAGTTTTTTAATTTGTTCATCCAGCGAATGACTCATAGTAATAATTCTTTTTAATTAATTCGATTAATTTCTGTTTTGCTCTGACAAATTGAGAGCGAACCGTGGAAGGAGAGAGTTCCAATTGATTTGCAATCTCGTTGTAATCGAAACCTTCGATAAGATGCAAATTAAGTATCATCCGGTATCCCTGGGGAAGTTGTTGCATCATCCGGTGGATAACCTCTAATTGTAACTCTGTCTCTCCCTTGTTTTCCTCTTCCTCTTCGCAACAATCTGTTGTTTCCGTTATCTCCACAAACCGGATTTTTCGTTTCCGGCATAAATCGATAGCATGATTGATCGCGATTCTTTTGAGGATTCTTTCCATGTTTTCTGCTTCTCCTTCGTAATTTTCTATTTTGTCGAGGACCTTTAAGAAGGTCTCTTGCATGACTTCCTCCGATTCTTGAGGATTTCTCAAGATACGAAGACAACTGTTATAAACACTTTTATAGAACAGTGAATAAAATTCCAGTTGGGCCCGTTTTTCCCGTTTTCGACAGCGTTGTAATATTGTTTTATAATCGCTCATATCGTGCTCTTCTGTCTATATGACGTCAAATAGTGAAATTTGCTGCATCAAAATGGAATTTTTTTGTAAAAAAAATCTGTGCTTTCTTGGAAAACACAGATTTGTAAAGTTTAAATATTTTACTATTAATGTCTTGCACGAGATTTGATAATTTCAAAAAAATCAGAAGCTTTTAGAGAAGCACCTCCGATTAATCCTCCGTCTACATCGGGTTGGGAAAAAATCTCGTCTGCATTTTTAGGATTGCAGCTTCCTCCGTAAAGGATAGAGGTTTCGTCGGCAATGCTTTCCCCGTATTTCTCTTTGATAACGGAGCGAATGAAGGCATGCATCTCCTGAGCTTGATCCGGGGACGCCGTCTTACCGGTTCCGATCGCCCATACCGGCTCGTAAGCTATAACTACATGTGCGAATTGTTCGGGGGTAAGATTGAATAACCCGTCGGTTAATTGCTGTTTCACGATCTCGAAATGTTTGTTACTTTCTCTCTCTTCGAGTACTTCTCCGACACAGAAAATAATATTCAATTTGCTATCTAAGGCTTGAGCCACTTTTTTTACCAATACGGGACTGGTTTCACCGTAATAAGATCTTCTTTCGGAATGTCCCAAAATGACATGTTTGGCTCCTGTCGAAGCAATCATGTCGGCAGATATTTCACCCGTGTATGCTCCGGCTTTTTCCGTGGCGCAGTTTTGAGCTGAAACCGAAATACTGGGCTCTGTCAGATTATTGGCTACCTTTGCCAGATGAATGAAAGGAGTACCTAAAATGACAGTTACACCTTCTGCGCCCTCTTTGAAACGTACATAGTCGTTTACCTCTCTTGCCAATTCGATACCTTCGGCAAAGGTTTTGTTCATTTTCCAGTTGCCTGCTACGATTTTCTTTCTCATATCTTTAATTTAATATTTTGAAATGTGTATGATCTGCCTTTTTTCTTTTTTTTCCGAGAAATAGGAAATACATTACAAAGAAAAGAAGGATTAAGGAGTAAACCAAATATTTAGACTTTAATTCTTGTTGTTTGTAGACACAGAATGCTGTCAGATCCTTATTTTTTAATTCATCGGTTTGGGGAATATCATTTTTTGACCATTTACCTAAAATGGTTCCTTTGTTTAATAAAATAAGGCCCGGATTGGAACGGATCATCGTCTTTAACTGGATCTCGTCGGCCGTACAAAAGTCGTAGGGAACCTTATAACGGTTCTTGTAGGTTCGGACTTCTTCTTGAGAGGAGGAGGTCAATCCGTAAAAGCGGTAGCCTTGCTCCCGGGCATACCGGGCCAATTCGTTAATTGCCTCCTGATGTTTTGCGGAACTCAGGTTGATGTTGTAGTGGACGGCTAAAAAGGTATAGTTATTGTCTTGCAGAATTTCTTCTGTAATCTCTCCTAAATCGGGATGATCGATAGGCAGATCGTGAATGGGAGGAGTGTATCCTTTTTTTACCAAACGTTCGGAAGAGCTATGGTATTCCCAGGTAAGGGTGTCTTGCCACGGATAATTTTGTTCCGTAAACGGTTTGATCTCGCCTGTCTGCTTATTTTTGTATTTCAGAATAACTTCGTATTGATCCGGTTCTGCTCCTTCCGGTAACAGCATACCTTCCGTTATGTTTTTTCCGACGGCGTAAGGACGGAAATCCAATATGGGAAGATACAGGTAACAATGCAATGAAAGAAAGAGCATCATTCCTCCTGATAGCAAAAGAAGAGAGAGTTGCTTAAACCAGTGAAGCGAAGAGTGAAATCGTTTTCTATTTAGAAATAGCGTGAGGGTTAAAAGGAGGAGAATGGTATTTTTCCAAAATGTTGCCCAATTGCTTAACACGATCGCATCTCCGAAACAACCACAGTCGCTGACCGGGTTTGTTAAGGCCAGAACGAGAGTTAGCGGGGTGAATATTCCCATGAAAATAAGAGCTCCTTTTATAGCCCATCGCGTGCACGCGTTGAATAGTAATGCCGTACCCACTAAAAATTCCGCGAGAGATAATACGAAGGAGAGAAAAAGAGAGCATGTGCTTGCCCACCCGATTCCAAAAGCATTGAAATAGTCCGTGAATTTGTACATCGATCCTAAAGGATCGATACCTTTTACAAATCCGGAATAGATAAATACAATTCCGACGATGATTCTGCAACAGTCTCGAATAATTTTCATATCTCTTTTTCAACAACAAGGCGAATCAGACCGAATACGGCATAGTTGATCATGTCGTAATAGTTCGCATCTATTCCTTCCGAGATAATGGTATTTCCTTGATGATCCTCGATTTGTTTCGTACGGTTTATTTTCATCAGGATCAAATCGGTATAGGAACTGATACGCATTGCTCTCCAGGCTTCATCGTAATCGTGGTTTTTGTTTAACATTAATGCTTTGGCCTTTTGGAAATAGGCTTGATAAAGCCGGAGTATCTCTTCCTGAGAGCTACGATTCCCCGGACCTAACTCCAGCTGTATAAGTCCCATGATAGCATAGTTTATAATACCAATGAATTCGGGAACGATACCCTCGTTTACTTTCGAGATTCCTTTTTGCTCGATACTGCGAATTCGGTTGGCCTTAATATATATTTGATCCGTGATGGAGGTCGGTCTGAGAATTCTCCAGGCTGTTCCATAGTCTTGCATTTTTTTAACAAAAATATCTTGACAGGTATCTATCACTCTATCATATTGTTGGGCTGTATCCGACATCTTCGTTCTATTTTTTAAATTATGATATTAAAAAAACTAATTGTTATTTTGATGTGTAAAAATAGGGACAATAGTTGAAAGTTGAAAACGGAAAGCTGAAAATTAGCATGAGTATGAAAAAATTAATTGAAATCGGCGATCGGAAGTTGAATTTGGCAGAACCTGTGGTAATGGGGATTTTGAACGTAACTCCCGATTCTTTTTATGACGGAGGAAAATACCTTAGCGAAGTACGGATGATCGAGCGGATAAATACGATTGTGGAGGAGGGAGCGTCGATTATTGATGTGGGAGCTTATTCCACTCGTCCGGGAGCTGCTTTCGTGGATGAGAAGGAAGAGTTGTCACGATTGAGTTTTGCCGTAGAACTGATTCGTAAGTATCATCCGGAACTTCCTGTTTCTATTGATACTTTTCGGGCGAATGTGGCTAAAGAGATCTTTCATTGCCTTGGGCCGGTCATCGTGAATGATATTTCCGGAGGTACGATGGATGATCGTATGTTTGAGACGATAGCGGAGATGAATGTACCTTATGTTTTAATGCATATTCAGGGAACGCCTCAAGACATGCAAAAAAATCCCCATTATGAGGATGTCGTTCGGGAGGTTTATGATTTTCTGGCCGAGCGAATTAAGCGATTGAATGATTTGGGATTTGACAAGATTATAGTGGATCAGGGATTTGGTTTCGGAAAAACGGTAGCTCACAACTATCAATTGATGGATAAGATGGAGATCTTTTTGGAGTTGGGGTATCCCTTGTTGGTGGGTGTTTCCCGTAAGTCTATGATATGTCGCCTATTGGACGTTACTCCCCAGGAAGCTTTGAACGGAACGACTGTATTAAATACCGTATCTCTTTTAAAGGGAGCGAACATCTTACGTGTCCATGATGTCCGGGAAGCGGTGGAGGCTATTCGTATCGTTGATGCAATGCATTTTCGATCAATAGAATAGATCGATTTTCGTATTTTGTCGTAAATGAAGATTCCAGGTTTCCCGAGTTGAAGAGTGAAATATTATTTTTTTAACTCCTTGAATAGGGGATGAATAACTTCCCATAATACAATCCCGGCAGAAACGGAGATGTTGAATGAATGTTTGGTTCCGAATTGAGGAATTTCCAAGCACAGGTCGGAGAGGTTTACCACATTTTGTTGGACACCTTTTACCTCGTTCCCGAATATGAAAGCATATTTTCGTGTTTTTTCAATGGCATAATCTTCCAATGAGAGGCTGTTTTCTGTTTGCTCTACGGTAACAATCGTAAAACCTTCCGTTTTTAATTTTCGAATCGCTTCTATGGTCTCCTCGAAGTATTCCCATGCCACGCTTTCTTCCGCTCCTAAGGCTGTTTTATGAATCTCGCGGTGGGGAGGGGTGGCGGTAATGCCGCAAAGATATATCTTTTCCAATCGGAAAGCATCGGAAGTTCGGAATACCGATCCTATATTGTTTAAACTGCGTACATTATCCAAAACGACCACGATAGGAAGTTTTTCAGCTTTTTTATATTCTTCCGGAGAGAGTCGATTCAACTCTTCATTTAATCGTTTTCGGTATTCCATAAGCTTGTATTTAGCGGTTTTCAACAATTTCTCCCATAAGGGTAGCGGAAGTACATTCTTTTACCCTGACCTGTACCAAATCTCCAATTTTAGCTCCGTTATCGGGAAATACGATCACTTTGTTTTGGCTGCTTCGTCCGAATAATTCGTCTGCCTTCTTCTTGGAAGTCCCTTCGACCAGCACTTCGAATATTTTTCCTATATCTTTCCGGTTACTGATGAGAGAAAGATGGGTCTGTATATCGATAAGTTCCTGTAGACGACGTCCTTTGGTCGCTTCATCCACGTTGTCCGGCATATGTTTTGATGCCAAAGTGCCGGGGCGTTCTGAATATTTGAACATGTAGGCAAGATCGAATTCCACCTCCTGCATAAGGCTAAGAGTCTCGCGGTAATCCTCTTCACTTTCATCATGGAAACCAACGAAAACATCCGTCGATATCCCGCATTGGGGAATGATCTCACGGATTGCCCGGATGCGATCGAGGTACCATTCTCTCGTGTATTTCCGGTTCATATTTTTCAGGACGGCATTGCTTCCTGATTGAACGGGAAGATGGATGTGTTTGCAAATATTGTCATAAGATGCGATGGCGCGTAAAATTTCGTCACTCATGTCTTTCGGGTGAGAAGTGGCGAAGCGGATACGCATATCGGGTACCGCAGTAGCGACTTTCGCCAATAATGTCGGAAAATCAACTTCGTTACGCTCTCCTTTCCAAAGGTATGAATTGACGTTTTGACCTAATAGGGTAACTTCCTTGTATCCTTTGGTATGCAAATCAAGCACTTCATTCAAAATGCTGTGCGGACTTCGGCTTCTTTCGCGGCCGCGGGTATAAGGAACGATACAGTATGTACAGAAGTTGTTGCATCCGCGCATGATGGATACGAATCCTGATATGGCTGTTTCGTCAATCCGGGAAGGACAGATATCTTTATAGGTTTCTGTCGCGGATAAATGGATATTAATGGCTTTTTCCCCTTTCTCCGCTTGCTCGATTAAAAGGGGAAGATCCATATAAGCATCCGGTCCGACAACGATGTTTACATTTTTTTCCTGCTCAAAAAGAGCTTCACCGAGACGTTCCGCCATACAACCCATGATACCCACCAGTACTTTCGGATTTTTTTTCTTAATTTCAGAAAACCCTTGTACGCGACCCCGTACTCGTTGTTCCGCGTTTTCCCGAACGGAACAGGTGTTTACTAATATTACGTCGGCTTCGTTTCTGTCACTTGTATGTTGGAGACCTTTACTTTCCAGTATGGCTGCTACTACTTCACTATCCGCTACATTCATCTGACACCCATAGGTCTCGATATAAAATTTTTTTGCTTTCATTTACTCTTTCGTTTGAGGGGCAAAAATAATAAAAAAGGATGTAGTCCCGAGGAAAAAGAGCGTTATAATTAGGGTTTATTCTGATAAAAATCGGTCGATATTTTATTTTCGACCGATTTGCTGTTTCAGAATCGTACTCCGACGGTTAACCGGAATTGGTTATCCTGGTATTTTGTTTGTATAACGGGGGATTCTATGGATTTGTAAGCATAAAAAAGACTTTGTTCTTTTGAATATTTACGCATGTAGGCTAAATCCACGTATAAAGAGTTGAAATTAAGTCCCAAACCACCGGAAACGGTTTGTACGTTATTTTTTTCATTCAATTCTCCTTTTTTATAAGGGGATGCCGTGTAGGAATAACCTCCTCGCAAACTCAATACGCTGGAAACTCTGAATTCCGCTCCGGCCCTGAGATTATTGGTATTTCGATATACTTCCTTGATCATATCGTTAGCTCCCGGTATATAATCGCCGTTTACATCTTCTGTGCCGTAATAATTCGTTCCGTCTCCGCCGCTCAATTTAGCCGAGCTGTAATCCACGAATTCGTAATCCACGCTGAGGATAGCCCGCTGGCCGAGTACGGTAGCGATGCTTGCGATAAAACGCCATGGAGTTTTCAGATTATAATCGAAAGAGGTGTTGGCATGATTTCCCCATTGGGTCTCTTTTTCTCCTGCCGGTGGTTCTATGAATTGTGAATAAGCCCCATTCGTAACCTTGTCTGTCAAGCTGTAATAGGTGGGAGTATGTATGGCCAGACCTAACCGAAGTTGGGGGATCGGCCGATAGATTGCCCCGACTTTGAAGTTTATGCCTACTCCGCTGGTCGTGTAATCCTGTACGAAGTCGAACCACATGAGTTTGGAATCTATCTCTTTCCCCTCGACGATCTCCGTGTAGGTGGAATAATGCTTGTAATGGATGTTTTGTATACCAAGGGTTGCTCCGAGGTAGAGTTTGTCATCGTAATTAGCCCCCACGGATAGCGCGTATTCTCCTTGAAATCCCCTTTCCCGGATGTAGTTCGATTGCCTCATACTGTCCCCTGCTACGATGGGAATTTCGTATTGGTTCTTGCTTTCCGGCTGCAATTTGATCAGATAGGCATCGTAGGCTAAACTGGTGGTAAATTCGTTCAGTGAGTTTCTGTCGTTGCCGTTTGCTTCCATCAGCCATACGTCCAATAACGAATTTTTATCATTGATGTCTCCTCCCTGGTAAATGTTTCGGTTGAAATTATTCAGATTGGTATAGTTGAAGGCGAAATTTATGTTTTTCCACTTTTCATGTATGGGATGAAAGGCGATAACAAATCCTAAATTACCGATGAGATAAGGATTTTTTTCCATATTTCTGTTGCCCGATTTGGAGTGAGTGAAATCGAGAACAGAGGTGAAGCTGATTTCAGAATTACGGAAAACTCCGATTCCTCCGGGGTTCATCGTCGCAACGGAGAGATCTCCTCCTAAGGCTCCGAATGCTCCTCCCATGGCGGTGACTCTGGCACTACCAAAAGGGAATATTCTGGAATATCGCAGAGCGTCTGCCTCGGTTTGAGCCCTAAGGCCCGACGTGCAGAGTAATAACACGATGGTATAATATAATGCTTTCATATAATGCTTTTTGTCAAATTATTTTCTACGTCCGGTTTCTTTATGTTCTCTCGTGCCCGTGTAGCCTCCGCTTCTTGTCGTGGAACTCTTTCCGTAGGAGTTGCTGTTACTTCTTGAATAACCGCTATCGTGCCCTGAATTAGACGAGGAAGAGCCTTGATTGCGTGATCCCCAACTCTGGTTGTTGTTTCTGCCGTACGAAGAGTAACGATTACTGCGGGAGTAGGTATTATAGCTTCGGGCATTTCGATTGTTCGTGTAATGTGTTCTCGTCGCGTAATTCGGTTTGAGATTCGGTTTGGTGGTGTGCCCCCAATGAGGGCGTCCTCCCGGATAATACGGATGCCAGTAACCGTAATTCCAGTGATTATGCCAATACCATGGATCATGCCTCCATCCCGGATAATATCCGTATCCCCAGTAAGAGGAGTGATTCCATCCCCAAGGATTATACCAGCTGTTCCATCCCCAGTTGTTCCCCCAGGATGAGTAACCGAAACCGAAATTCCAACGGGAATTCCATCGGTCCATGGCAAAACGGTCGAAGCGCGGATCGTTCCACATGACGGTCCACATGAAATCCGGGTAGGTTCCGAAATGTAATTTAGAGTATAGCTCGATGTTGGTATTGGAAGGAAACCACCAATAGCGATTATTGACCGTATAAACATTCCAATCCGAATCGAATGACAGCCTCATGGCGATCTCGTGGGCATTGCCGAAAATAGCGAATCCTTCCGGGTATCGGTTCATGATCCGAACACATTCATCCAAATCGCGTTGATTTCCTTTGAAGCCTCCTATCCAGTATCCCTGGGACTCTTCGTCGATGAGAATAGGGGTGGTACTTTGGGCCTGAGCTTCTTCTACCTGTTTTTGTGTAGCGTAGCGAGCCATCCCGATAGCCTTCGCTCTCGGATTTACTTTTCCGCTATTGGCTTCCGCTTGTTCTTTTGCCAGTACGGCCGGATCTATCTCTTTGGATTTATGTTTTTCTTCCGCGGGATATAAAGAGAGCGTACTCCCTGTTTTTCTTTCTATCTCCTGTACCAAAAGCGATTGTTTGCCGGGTACGTAATAGATGTCGTCTTCGGAAACACGAGCGAAGTCTCGTGTCGTCGAACAGGCGCTGACTAAAGCGGCCAATGTCAGTATAGATAGTATTGTTTTCATAGTTATTAGATTGACCTGTTTCTTTTATCTTATCAAAAAATATACCACACTTTTCATGGTTCGTAAAGCATAAATCGGTATTAGGTATAAAAATAACCATTACCAATCTGATTTCCTACTTTTTTGTTTAAATTTGCTGCGGTTTTATCAAAAAATAATGAGATGGCTAAGTTTTTAACAACAAGAGAAGAGAATTATTCGCAATGGTATAATGAATTGGTTGTAAAAGCCGGTTTGGCGGAAAATTCGGCAGTTCGAGGATGTATGGTGATCAAACCTTACGGTTATGCCATATGGGAGAAGATGCAGCAACAATTGGATAAGATGTTTAAAGATACGGGACATTATAATGCTTATTTCCCATTATTGATTCCCAAGTCTTTTTTTTCAAAAGAGGCTGATCATGTGGAGGGGTTTGCGAAAGAGTGTGCAGTTGTAACTCATTATCGTTTAAAGAACGATCCGGACGGGAACGGCATTGTCGTTGATCCGGATGCGAAATTGGAGGAAGAATTTATTATTCGGCCCACTTCGGAGACCATTATATGGAATACTTATAAGAATTGGATTCAATCCTACAGGGATCTTCCGATTTTATGTAATCAATGGGCTAACGTGATGCGTTGGGAGATGAGGACCCGTATGTTTTTGCGTACGGCTGAGTTTTTGTGGCAGGAAGGTCATACGGCCCACGCGACGAAAGAGGAAGCCATGGAGGAAGCGGATAAGATGGTTCGGGTATATGCCGAATTTGCGGAAAAATGGATGGCTGTACCCGTAATTATGGGACATAAGAGCGAAACGGAACGTTTCGCGGGAGCTTTGGATACCTTGACTATCGAAGCCTTGATGCAAGACGGTAAGGCTTTGCAAGCAGGGACATCTCATTTTCTGGGGCAAAATTTTGCGAAAGCTTTTGATGTGACATTTGCTTCGAAAGAGGGTAAGCAGGAGTATGTTTGGGCTACTTCGTGGGGAGTTTCCACTCGCTTGATGGGTGCTTTGATTATGTGTCATTCGGATGATAACGGATTGGTGTTGCCTCCGAGATTAGCTCCTTTGCAGGTGGTTATTGTGCCGATATACAAGGGAAAGGAGGGCCTTGAAAAGATCAGGGAGAAAGTTAACGGAATAATAGGCAAGCTTCAACAATTGGGTATCAGTGTGAAATTTGACGATCGTGATACGCAAAAACCGGGATGGAAATTTGCCGATTACGAGCTGAAAGGAGTTCCGGTGCGTTTAGCAATGGGAGAGAGGGACTTGGAAAACGGTACCATTGAAGTAGCCCGTCGCGATACACTGACGAAAGAGACTCTACCTTTGGAGGGAATAGAACAATATATTATCAGGTTATTGGATGATATTCAAGAAAACGTGTATAAGAAAGCCTTGGATTTCCGGAGTAAAATGATCACGAAGGTAGATTCGTACGAGGAGTTCAAAACGCTTTTGGATGAGAAGGGAGGATTTTTCCTTTGTCATTGGGATGGAACTCCAGAAACGGAGGCCCGCATTAAGGAAGAAACGAAAGCGACGATACGTTGTATTCCCTTCGATGCTGAAGAAGAAGAGGGAAAATGTATGGTGACGGGAAAGCCTTCTCATCGTAGAGTATTAATTGCAAGAGCTTATTAATTTAAATAGAGAAGATTCTGTGATTAGGTAATGAGTGATCGTGCGATTTTTATCGCGAAAACCGAATCTCTTAATCGAAAACCTTTGAATCATAAATTGAATATATGTTGCCAGTTGTCGAGCGTTTTATTAAATACGCAAAAATACATACCCAGTCTGACCGGGAAACCGGATTGAATCCCAGCACACCGGGGCAATTAGAATTTGCCTATCTTCTTTGTGATGAGATGAGGGAGATCGGTATGGAGAATGTATCGGTAGATGAGAATGGCTATGTGATGGGATTTGTTCCTTCTAATATGGAGAGGGAGAGTGTTTCTATTGGATTTATTGCCCATATGGATACGAGTCCGGATATGAGTGGTAAACATGTGAAACCGCAGATCATTGAGAAATATACTGGCGTGGATATCTTATTAAGCAAAGAGAAAGGGTATACTTTATCCCCGGATGATTTTCCGGAGCTTATGAATTATGTGGGAAGCGATCTGATCGTGACGGATGGAAACACATTATTGGGGGCAGACGATAAAGCCGGTATAGCCGAGATTTTAACGGCGATGGAATACCTGATTCAACACCCGGAAGTAAAACACGGGACCATTGCTGTCTGTTTTACTCCGGATGAGGAGATCGGCGAGGGGCCCGATCATTTCGATTTGAAGAAATTCGGGGCAAAGTTCGCGTATACTTTGGACGGAGGGGAGGTCGGTGAGTTGGAGTATGAAAATTTCAATGCCGCGATGGTTAGATTGGTTTTTAAAGGAAGGAATTTTCATCCTGGATATGCCAAAAATAAAATGGTCAATTCAATGAAAGTCGCCTATGAATTCATATCCAGTTTGCCCAAACGGGAAGTTCCGGAGTTGACATCGGGCTACGAGGGCTTTTTCCATCTTTACTCTATAAAAGGGACAGTGGAAGAGACGACGGTAGAGATTTTGATACGTGACTTTGACCGGGAAAATTTTGAGTGGAGAAAAGGGGTGATAGAGAATGGCGTGCGAGATTTCTCCCGGAAATATGAATTACCGATTTTATTGGAGTTAAAAGATCAATACGCGAATATGCGGGAAAAACTGGAACCGCTTCACTATATTGTAGATATTGCCAAACAGGCCATGAATGAGTTGGAAATAAAGCCTTTGATTGTCCCTATTCGGGGAGGTACAAACGGTTCACGCTTGTCTTTCATGGGACTGCCGACTCCGAATCTTTCCAATGGAGCACATAATTCGCATGGACGTTACGAGTATATTCCCGTTTCCTCCATGATAAAAGTGGTAAATCTGCTTGTTCGGATATCGGAACTTTGTACAAAAATTTGAAATTGATATGGTTGATGTGGAAATTTATCGGGATTCATCTCTATAATTTCCACATCAACCATAACTGTTTGTCCTGTTTTTTCGTTTCACATGGAAATGATTACTTTTGTAAAAAAATAAATACCTGTAATTACGAATAATAAAAAATTAGAAAATGGTAAAAGGATATGTATTTTTGATTTTCCTATTGCTTATAGGAGGATCTTTGCATGCAGCAGAGGGACCTGTTCGTGACTCTTCCTGGAAGAATGCCGGTTTTTTTGGACTAAAGATGACACAGGTCAGTTTAAGTAATTGGGCCGCCGGAGGTGAGTCTGCATTAGCTTTCGATGCCCAGCTCACGTATAGTGCCGATTATAAAAAAGATCGGAATTTATGGCAAAATCGGTTGGAGTTGGGATACGGGTTAACCAAGAACGATGGGAAAAGTGCCAGGAAAACCAATGATAAAATCTATTTGGCTTCAACTTATGGTTATCAGTTGTATAAGTCTTTGTATTGGAGTATGTTGCTGAATTTTAACACCCAATTTGCCAAAGGATATGATTACTCCGACGAGGATGCAAGTTTTATTTCTAAATTTATGGCTCCTGCTTATATCGTGGTCGGTACCGGTTTGACGTGGACTCCCAAATCTTATTTTACGGCCACGCTGACTCCGGTTTCATGGAGAGGAACTGTTGTTGCCGATTCCCGTTTGTCCGATGAAGGGGCCTTCGGTGTTAAGGAGGGAAAGCATCTTTTATCGGAATTCGGTGCTAATTTAAGGGCTGAGGTAACTTATGAATTTTGGGAGAATATGAAAATATATTCCCGTTTGGAGTTGTTTTCCGATTATTTAAGAAAGCCGCAAAATGTGGATGTACGTTGGGAGGTTCAATTGAATATGACCGTCAATAAATGGATTTCAGCTACAATTTCTACCAATATGTTGTATGACGATGACGTGAAGGTTGCTCAAAAAGACGGAACCGCGGGCCCTCGTTTGCAATTTAAGGAGGTATTGGGAGTCGGTTTGCAATTTAGTTTTTGATTACGGGGGAGCGTGTTTATTATAGCTCATGATTAAAAAAACGAGACCTTCTGAAGGTCTCGTTTTTTAATCGTGAATCAGATAACAGTCGTATTCGTAAACTTTTTTATCGAAATCGATAGTTGTCATAATTTTTATGCTTACAGGACGATTGGCAAGCCTGCCCGGTTCCCATCGGGTATCTTTAGATGATAAACCGTTGTTAGGGAAGCGGAGAGCGGAGGATAAACCGTGTTTTTCCTCCAAAAGGGTAAAATGCCCGTTTTTATCGATGACAAAACTCAACTCGAGTTTTCCGTGAGTACTGTCGTTTTTGTGTGAATGCAGGGTGGTGGCTACATCGTAAATGTAATTGGAAATAGTGGCTCCTTTCCCCGGATTGTTTCGAGAAATACTCTTGAAGTATAGTGGGTTTTTATCTAATTTTACGGGACTCCCTTTTAAATCGAAGATAAGGGAAGTTCTGATACGGGTGTCCACTTTGCGTTTGTCATGGTATCCGGCGTTCCACTTCGGAGATTGGGTTAATACTCTGGCTACTTCTTCTTCAAGGAGCGGGTAATTTGTTTTCTCTATATCTATATCGCCTACTTTTCCGTTGCTCTTTACCGTAAATGTGACTTCTATTTTGTGATATATCCCTGAAGAATCATTAAATATGAAAAGATTGTACGGGGATGCTCCTTCTGAAGGTTTACCTTGGAAAGATAGTTCTCTGTGGGTAATTTGATTGACTATCCATTGGGAGAAGGAAATGTTTTGCTCGGTCTTTAATGACGGTTTGACGTCTACTTCTTTGTAGGAAAACAGATTGTTTTTGGAAAAATCCTGTGAAAAAAGAGGATGGGTAAAACTTGTCATAAACACAAACGGGGTAGTTAGTAACCATTTGAACAACGTGTTGCTTCGTGCCATATTTGTCTTGTTTTATTTAATAATAACCATATAAACCATCGAATGATTTACATGGTTATAATAATTGAATCTCTCTATTCGAAATATAAAAGCCAAGTACAATCGAAAAAACTGTTTTCGGATAATTGCCGGACGCTTTCTATATCTTACAAATATAGTTAATATTTTGGGAAATACGATTCCGGATTTGAATAAAAAAGCGAGGTCGGAAAACCTCGCTTTATTTTATGTGGAAAAAGATTAATTTTCTTTTTGTTTGGCAGCGGCCTCGGCAGCGGCTAATTGTTCCTCTGATTCGCGGGTTACTTTTTCGAGACGTCCCATGATAGAGAAGATAAAGATCGCAGAGAGGGCACAACAACCGATAAGGATGCCCCAAAGAGCGACTAAGCTTACTTTTTCCCAGAAATATCCGATGATACCTACTAAGTAATTACCGATAGCAGTGGCGGCAAACCATCCTCCCTGCATTAAACCTTTGTACTTTGGAGGAGCGACTTTCGACACGAAGGAGATACCCATCGGGCTTAAAAACAGCTCGGCACAAGTTAAAACAAGGTATGTATTGATCAACCAGTAGGGAGAAACCATATCGCTTTCCGACATCGGGTTGGCTTGTAGATCGGCAGGAGCCGTTAATCCGAACGAACCGAACATGAGTACTAAGAAACCTAATGCCGCGATGATCATACCGATTCCGATTTTACGAGGGGCGGACGGCTCTTTTTTCTTGCTGTTTAACCAGCTGAACAGGCCCACGAACACGGGTGTCAATATGATGATGAACATCGGGTTAAATTGCTGGAAGATTTGCGGAGTGATCGGTGTTTCGACACCGGCAAATTTGGTTTGGTAAACGAAATAGAGTACTAAAATAAACACGACGGACATAATTCCTCCAATGGGTTTCACTTTTTTCTCTCCGGTAATAACCATGAATAGTCCGTAGAATAATAATATGATAGGTACTAAACCGTAAAGAGAGAACAGAAGACTGGAGTAACCGGTTACATGCGAAACCGTGTAATCACGAGCAAAAAGTGTCATGGTCAAACCGTTCTGGTGGAATGACATCCAGAAGAAAATAACCACGGCGAAAACCAATCCTAAAGCAATCAAACGTTCTTTAGTTTGTTTGGGGGTCAGTTCTATGACAACAGCGTCTTTAGCTCCTTTACCCTGCGCTTTTTCTTTTTCGGTAGCATCAGCAGATTTATAAAATTTACGGAAGCCTAAAAATATGGCTAATGATACGATCAAACTGATACAAGCCACACCGAAACCGTAGTTATAGGATTGGCATAGCACGTCGATGTAGTTTTGAGCAAAAGCCTTTAATCCGTCTAAGCTGCTAATGGTTTGTCCCTGAGAGGCAGCGAAGTTAACCAATTCGGTATATCCGGCAGAAGCCTGATTAATGGTTCCGTCGATTAACTGATGTGCTAATGCCGGTATTTTCCCTGAATATTCCAGACCGGATTTTCCCATGATGGAGTTCGTGATGGCCTCGGCCATACTGGGAGCGAAGAAAGCACCGATGTTAATGCACATGTAAAAAATACTGAACGCTAAATCCCGGTTTTTGCTGTATTTGGGCGAATCATAGAGATTACCCACCAGAACTTGTAAGTTCCCCTTAAAGAATCCGGTACCGAGAGCTATAAGGCCTAACGATACGAACATACTGGCCAGACCGCTTCCGAATGCGAGTAAAGCATAACCGAAAAACATGATGACTGTACCGAGTGTAATCGTTTTACCGTAGCCTAAATATTTATCGGCGATAAATCCTCCGAATACGGGTAGAAAATAAACAGCAGCGAGGAAGCCACCGAAAACTTGTCCTGTGGCTGCAGATGTCCAACCATAGCGAGCTTGAAGATACAATGTAAAGATAGCCAACATGGTGTAGTAACCGAAGCGTTCTCCCATATTAGCAAATGCCAATACAAATAATCCTCTTGGATGATCTTTTAACATACAACGTTATTTTAAAATTAATATTATAGTTTGCTGTCGCAAAGATATAAAAAAAGCGAGGCTTTCACCTCGCTTTTGAAATATTATGCTTTATTTATTTTGCGACTCTTTCAAGCCATTTCACCATAGAGAGCATGACAATCATGGAAGCCGCCGTTGCACAAACAAATACTAACCAACAAGCCCATATGGGTACGGAGGTATAAAGGAGTCCTCCGATGAATAACAGTGAGTTTCCTACAGCCGTGGCCGCTAACCAACAACCTTGCATTAAGCCTTGTAAATGCGGAGGTGCTACTTTGGAAACGAAAGACAATCCGAGAGGAGAGATGAATAACTCTGCAACGGTAAGGATGAAATAGAGTCCCACCATGATCCAGGGAGTAACGCGAATGGCACTGATTTGTGCTTCCGTCATCGTGCTTAAGGTCTCTTTTGCCGGTAACACGAAAGAGAAGATCATTAGGAAAATGTAGGCAAGTGCCGCGATTCCCATACCGATAGCAATTTTCATCGGGGTGGAAGGTTCTCTTCTTTGTCTCTTCAAATATCCGAATAACCACATGATCAGCGGTGTTAAGGTTACCACGAAGAAAGGATTCACGCATTGGAATATTTCGGCTCCTTTGATTCTGGTGAATCCCAAGTTGATATCGATGACGCTCAAATCCACGTAATCGCGGGCGAAATACGTCAGGGAGTAACCGTTTTGATGGAACGAGAGCCAGAAAAAGATAACGACGCCGAATACGGCGAACAGGGCGTATATGCGTTGTCTGATCTCTTGCGCATTCATGGTAATCTCTTCCCTGCTTATTTGGGGAGCGCCTTTGACGTTCGATACGGCTTTTTTGGCAGGATCCGGGAATTTTTGTTTGTTGACGATGTAGATCACCAGTGAGATCAACATGGCCACGATTGCAGCCATAAAGGCATATTGGAAACCGCGATTGAAAACATCCAGGTAGCTGTTTACAAAAGTGGGTAGATCTGACATGGAACCGCTCAGGTAAGCGGTATTGGCATACTCCGTCAAACGGGTTAAAGATTCCGCGGGCATGGAACTACCTTGTTCGAGGTATTGGTGGCATAATTCCGGTAGGCCGGCATTGTAATCGAAGTTATTCACTTTCAACCACCAGTTTCTGACGCCGATTGCGATCCAGGGAGCGAAGAATCCTCCGATATTGATAAACATATAGAATATCTGGAAACCGGAATCCCTTTTATCGGAATATTCTTTGTTGTCGTACATCTGACCGACTAAAGCCTGTAAATTTCCTTTGAATAAACCGTTACCGAAAGCAATAACCAAAAGTCCAACGCAGGTAATCGTTAGATAAAGTCCCATACTTGGAACGGGAGTCGGGGTCGGTATGGCTATGATCAGATAGCCGACGGCCATCAGAACCAACCCGATAAGTATTGTACCTTTATAATTTTTTGTTTTATCGGCAATGACTCCTCCGACTAATGCCAGTAGATAAATAGAAGCATAAAAAGCCGAGTAGACATATCCGGTTGTGGTCTCGGATAGACCGAATTTTGCAGAGATGAACAACGTAAGAATTGCCATCATAATGTAAAAACCAAAGCGTTCTCCCATATTAGCAAGGGCAGCCGCCAATAGTCCTTTGGGGTGTTTTTTAAACATGATTTTGATATTTATAAATTAATAATGATTTAACTTTGTTCGCACTCCAACCTCGCAAATATAGGATAATTTTTTATCTTTAAAACACGAAAACGTTTGAACTTAGAACCTATGAAAAAGTATAATAAGATTTTTAAAACATCTGATTTAAAAGAAATTGATAGATATACCGTTGAGCATGAGCCGATAAGTTCGTCTCTATTAATGAAGAGAGCGGCTGAAGCTATTGCCTGTCGGCTTTTGAAAATTTTTCCGAATAATTCTATTTTTAACATAGTTTCAGGAGTCGGGAATAATGGGGGAGACGGTTTTGCCCTTGCCGGAATCTTATTGGAAAAAGGGTACGAGGTTGTGGTGTATCACGTGTGGACGGGAGCGTGTTTGTCCGCTGACTGCAAGAAGTATCGGGAAGATTATCTGGCTCGTTCCGGAAGTTGTGTTGATGTTCGGGAGATTTCCGACTTCGATGCGGAATCCGTGGAGGGAATATGGATCGATGCTTTGTTCGGAGCCGGATTGAGTCGTCCGGTAACAGGATGGTGTGCCGGAGTGATAGATAGGATAAATCGCTCCGTTTTGCCCGTTGTTGCGGTGGATATTCCTTCCGGTTTATTGGGAGAGGATAACGCGAAAAATACCGGAAGTATAATGGAAGCCGATTACACGCTTACTTTCCAGTTTCCCAAATTGTCTTTTATGTTCCCCGAAAATTATCGTTATGTGGGAGATTTTGAAGTTTTGGACATAGGTTTGCATCCGGAAATATTACGGGATCTGTTTTCCTCTTATTTTTATTTGACGCCGGATGTGCTTGCAGCCCGTTTGCCGAAGGTCGGAAAGTTCACTCATAAAGGGGAGATGGGGCATGCTTTGTTGATAGCCGGCTCTTATGGGATGATGGGAGCTGCGATACTGGCAGCCGAAGGGGCTTTGCATTCGGGAGTGGGTTTGCTGACCCTTCACCTCCCTCGTTCTTTGAAAAAAATAGTACATCTTGCCGTACCGGAGGTTTTGATCGAAGAAGACGTGAATGAAAATTGCTTTTCCCGTATTTTCGATTGCTCAAAATACCGGGTCGTGGGTATCGGGCCGGGAATAGGAACGTCGACGGAAACAGCTTTCGGGTTGGAGCGTTTGTTGAAAGATTGGAAAGGAAGAATGTTACTGGATGCGGATGCCTTGAATTTACTTGCCGCTGATGCCCGTTTATTGAAATTATTACCTGAAAGTGCGGTTTTGACACCCCATCCCAAAGAATTTGAAAGATTAGCAGGAAAAAGTGAAAATGATTTTGATAGATTAAATAAATTGAGCATTTTTGCAGAAAAATACAATGTATATGTTGTGTTAAAAGGTGCTCATTCTGTGGTAGCTACACCGGAGGGGAAATGTTATTTTAACATGAGTGGTAATCCGGGAATGGCCAAAGGCGGAGCGGGAGATGTTTTGACGGGGATTATTACAGGACTGTTGGCAAGCGGTATGCCTGTACCGGATGCGGTATTAACGGGAGTTTTTGTTCATGGAATGGCCGGCGATTTGGCGAGAGAGGAGATGGGAGTACGCGGTATGAAATCCGGAGATATTATTGCTTTTCTTGGAAAAGCATGGAGAAAATTGGAAACGTTGGTTTAAAGGGTAGGAAAAGAGTGTGTAAGGATTCTTTTTAAAATAATTTAGGAAAAAGATCATGAAAAAGATTTGTTTTATATGGATATTGATCGGATGTCTCTCCTTGTCGGTTTTAGGACAGAAGAAGAGAGAGTTGTCCACCCCGGTTTCGGTGAGTTATATGCTCCCTAAAATAAGCTTTAAAGTGGAAGTAACCATGGAGCGTGTGAAATTAATACCGGGTCCTTTCCGTCAGTATGCCGAACAGCAGTTGGGGATCGGACCGGATATAAATGCGGCGGGGGAAGAGTGGGAACTTAAGGATATACGTATTATTCCCCAGGCTCTTCCCGATACTAAAAATATCTATTCAGTGACAACCACGGGAGAGTATGCCGGAATTTGTTTAAACTTGACGCCGGAGGGTTTTTTGTCCGGGGTGAACGGTAGCCAAAATAGTGCGGATGCGGAAAAAGAGGTGTTCTATATCGTACCTAAAGATAATAAGGAGCAGAAGATTGATTACGTTCGTTTCGGGGTACGTTCTACTTTAAAAGAGGTATTGGATTCTAATTTTTCCATGATAGAGGTCGAGGGGGAGATGCGTCGGGTATGGGACCCGATTGAACGGTACGTGTTGAAAGAGGAGAAGGATTATGTAAAGGAGATCACGGACGAAATTTTTAATATCCGTAAAAAAAGATTGGATTTATTGTCCGGTGTAAGTAGCTCCGGACCTGCTACTCGGGAAGCATTGAAAGAGTTGGACGCTTTGGAAAAAGATTATCTGAGTCTTTTTATGGGTAAAAAGGTGAAAGAGCGGGTGAAACGAGAGTTTGTCTATGTTCCGCAAAAAGAGGATGAATCGGTAACGCTCTTCCGTTTTTCGAAGACAAGCGGTATTACCGCTAAAAATAACGTATCAGCCGAACCCTATGTGATTGAAGTGAAGAATGTAATTTTACCTCCGAAAGAGAACGATTCTGCACATAAACCCGTAATTGGGGTGACTTATCGGGTTCCGGCCGTTGCCGATTTGGTTTTAACTTGCGGCAATAAAAGTGTGATAACGGAACGGTGTATTATTCCTCAATTAGGGTATACGAAGATATTTCCTTTGGATGTGATCAATAACGAGGGAATAAGTATAGACTTTTATCCCCGGTACGGTTCGTTAAAAAGCGTGAAGAAGAACCGATAAAAGGAATTGAAATATGGCTGAGTCAACTGGAGAGAAGGGGTTTCTTGGAAAATTTTTAATGTGGCGTGTGCGTAATATCAAGGAGAAGCAATTTATCGTGATATTAAGTATATTAGTCGGGATTGTGACGGGACTTGCGGGAGTTTTGTTGAAAAATATGGTACATTATACGCATGTGTTTTTCACGGAGAGAATGCAGGTCGATAGCGGGAGTCTCCTTTTTTTTGTATATCCTTTTATCGGTATATTGTTGACCACCTTATTCGTGAAATATTTTGTCAAAGAGGATATCAGTCATGGGGTAACTAAGGTCTTGTATGCCATATCCCGGAGGAATAGTATGATTAAACCTCATAATAACTATTCTTCGATGATTGCCAGTACGCTCACCATCGGTTTCGGAGGTTCGGTGGGAACGGAGGCCACGATTGTTTTAACGGGAGCTTCCATCGGTTCTAACTTAGCCCGTCTCTTCCGTATGAACTACAAGGTCATGACGTTGATGATCGGATGCGGTGCGGCGGGAGCCATTGCGGGAATTTTTAAAGCTCCCATTGCCGGCATCGTTTTCACGATGGAGGTGTTGATGTTGGATTTGACGATGGCTTCGCTCGTCCCCTTGATGTTTACGGCTATTACTTCTTACGTGATCGCTTTCTTTTTTATGGGTGACGGTTTTCTGTTTTCTTACCAGATTACGGATAAGTTCGCCATGGGGAATTTTCCTTATTATGTGTTATTGGGAGTAGGTACGGGACTTCTTTCCGTCTATTTTATCCGGATGAATCTCCGGGTGGAACATTTTCTGAATAAGATCAAACACCCGTTTAAGAAGATGGCTATCGGAGGAGCGTTGTTGGGTGTTATTATTTTTATTTTTCCTCCTTTGTACGGTGAGGGATATACAGCTTTGGATACGATGATGGGAGGGCAGCCGGATAAGTTGTTGAATAATACTTATTTCTTCGATTTTAGGGACAAGATATGGATACTGCCGCTTTTTGTTATCGGTATGGTGTTTATAAAAGTTATAGCCACGGCATTGACTAATGGTAGCGGCGGTGTCGGCGGTGTTTTTGCTCCGAGTCTGTTTACGGGAGGGGTTGCAGGTTACCTGTTAGCCATGTTGATCAATTTGAGCGGTATTCGCGAGGTGCCGGAGAGTCATTTCGTTTTGGCAGGCATGGCCGGGGTAATGTCCGGAGTAATGAATGCCCCCTTGACAGCCATGTTCCTGATCGCTGAAATATCGGGCGGTTACGCGTTACTTCTGCCGTTGATGTTGACATCGGTTATGGCTTATCTGACGAGCCGGGGAATGGAGCCTTACTCGATCTATGCCCGTCGGTTGGCGATGCAGGGCGATCTGTTGACTCATAATAAAGACAAGGCCGTTCTGACGTTGATGAAATTGAATAAAGTGGTGGAAACGGATTTCAAAACCATCGGGATCGATTCGACCTTGGGCGATTTGGTTAAAATCGTTTCCAAATCGAGTCGTAATCTCTTTCCCGTATTGGATAACGACGGCCATTTATTGGGAATCGTTTTGTTGGATGATATCCGTAAAATAATGTTCAATCAGGAAATGTATTCCAAAACCTATGTCCGAGATTTTATGATAGCTCCTTCCGTCGTTATAGATATAGAAGATTCGATGGAAAAAGTGATGAAGAAATTTGAAGAGTCGGGTGCATGGAATCTGCCTGTTATTCAGGATCATAAATACTTGGGATTCGTGTCTAAGGCAAAGATATTCAATACTTATCGTAAAGTGTTGATCCATTTCTCGGATGATGAGTAACGAAAATAGAAACTTTAGTGCTATTTGGTTAGGAATAAGGAGTATTTTATTTGTATTAATTCTAAATAACTTCTTATTCCGCGAATAGAGTTGTATTTTTAGAAATAAAACATATATTCGCGGCAAAATATAGAATTTACTCTAAAACGATATATCATGTATTGGACACTGGAACTTGCCTCTAAATTGGAAGATGCACCTTGGCCTGCATCAAAAGATGAGTTGATAGACTATGCCATTCGTTCAGGGGCGCCTATGGAAGTTATTGAGAATCTTCAGGATATTGAAGACGACGAAGAGATATTCGAAAGTATCGAGGATATTTGGCCGGATTATCCGAGTAAAGATGATTTCTTCTTCAACGAAGATGAGTATTAGTTGATATAATGATTTAAGTAATTAAATACCAGTGCGATAAGCAATTTTTCATTGTTTATCGCACTGGTGTTTTATGGTCTTTGATGGTGTAGTTTGTTTGTCTAAAATCTCTATTTTGGCGTATTCTCATGGATAACGACAAATACGCGAGCGATACAATAGGAGGAATAAAGAGGTTTATCCGATTCGTCAGAAAGAGGAGTAAAGATGTGAATGATATATCATTGATATCCATAATTATATATAATAAACTTATTGATATTGGGAAGTTACTCAAAAAGGTGGCAGATCACAAGAAACATCTCTGTAAAGGTGAATATTTGAATAAAATTCGTTTTTCTAAAAGTGTTATCTGAATAATGCCGATTGGATGTATACACTCTTCGTAAATCTCGGAAGGGATGATGCGTGAAACATTCTTCGTTAATCAATTTGGAGCAGTTACGACTCTGACAATGTCCGAGCAAAGTAATTTCATGGCCGACGGTAAATATTTGTTTGAAGTAGGCGGAAACCGCAAGACGTTCAATCAGATTGCAAATCTGCCGAGCAGCTATTTTGCTATCGACGACATTGTAATCAGCAATAGAATACCGTTTTGAATGTTTGGGTGTTTGTATTAAAGCAACACGAAAAGTATTGCCATGATTATGACGCAAGCGAAAATTATTTGCTAATTATAAGTTCACGATATTCAATGTTCCATTATTGTTATATTTTTCTGTCGTTATCGTGTATTTATTGAAAAAATAAGTATGTTTGTTTGCGATAAAGAAGTTTGTATCGTGAATAAGAAAAATAGGATAGAGACGTTTGAATCGTTATTTAATGCTCATTATGTTGGCCTTTATAGTCATGCGTTAAGTTTTGTTCGTGACGAGGAGGAGGCTAAAGATATCGTTATGGATACTTACGAGTACCTTTGGAATAATTTATACAAAATTGATCTATCCGATACCCTCCGTCCTTTTCTGTATACTTTGGTATACAATCGTTGTATTGATTTTTTACGCCGGAAGAAGAGTAGAGAACGTTATCTGCGGTATTCTTACGAGTCGGTAAAAACAACGGAGGATTATAGAGGATACGAGGAGTTGATACAGAAGGTGATGTCGGCGATAGATCAGTTGGCGCCGCAGACATCCGTGGTATTTAAGAAATGTTTTATTGAACGGAAAAAGTACAGAGAAGTAAGCGAAGAGTTGAATATCTCTGTAAATACCGTTAAATGGCATATCGTCAAAGGACTCGGTGAATTGAGGAATCGATTGTCGGATACGGAATTGTTTTTGCTTTTAATTCTTTTCAAAAAAAATGCTGTTTAATACCTACCCGTTTTTAGCTTTATTACGTGTTTATAACAAAAAACGCTGAATAGAGTTATGGAGGTAAAAGATCGATTGGATTTCGTACTGGAAATAGTGAATCATCCCGAATTACAACAGGATGATTCCGTGCGGAAATGGTTAAAAGATAAGGAAAATCGAAGATTGTACGATTCTTGTCGTTTGTATATAGAAGTCGGAATACGAAGAGGCAATCGTTTTTCTAACGGTCCGAAAGTGGCGTTTCGGGAATTTAAAGAGAGGATGAGACGTAAAGGCAGGCGAAGATTTTTATTGCGTTTTTCGGTAGCGGCTTCAGTCTTTGTGATTACCGGATTGTTCGGATTGTGGCAATACGGGAGGGATGTTTATGAAAAGGATGGAGGTGTGCGTGGGCACGATGTAAGCGTGTTGCCTTCATTCTTACCCGGAAAAGCGTGTGCCGTACTCGTAACGGAGTCTGGAAAAAGTATCGTTTTGGATCGGCAGAGGGCGAAGAACATACAAGTGGGGGAAGGTATTGAGATCGGTTACGATAGTTTGCAGCGTATGCATTATACTCTGTCAGGAAAGGAAGAGGTACACTATCACGTGTTACGGGTGCCTAAGGGAGGAGAGTATAAATTGGTCTTGGACGACGGAACAGTCGTGTGGTTGAATTCCGAATCGGAATTCCGTTATCCTACAGTTTTTCGGGATAGTGTGCGTGGGGTCGAATTGAAAGGCGAAGGGTATTTTTCTGTTGTGAAAAATTCAAGGCTTCCATTTGTTGTCTCTTCTTCCGGAATAAGAACAAAGGTGTATGGCACGGAGTTTAACGTGCGATCTTATAGCGGAGAACCTGTTAATGTCACGCTTGTAAAGGGAAGTATTTCGGTGACGAATGAAAAAGAGGGAGAGGAATACGGGTTGGTCCCGGGTGAGAATGCCTGTTTCGAAAAGGAACGACCGAAAATTTCCCGGATAGACGTGCGTCGTTTTACGGCTTGGAAATCGGGAAGTTTCTATTACAAAAACGAAAGTTTAGAGAAGATCATGAGTGACTTGCAACGGTGGTATAATTTTAAGACCGTGTATGTGGATAAGGAATTGAAAAATTTTCGGTTTGAGTTATGGGTCGATCGGAATTGCGATTTTCGGACCATTGTCGATCTGTTAATGGCAACGAATAAGATTGCGATAAAGATGGAAGAACGAGAGATTATAGTATCAGAGATAAAGAAGTAACTAATTACTCGACCTAAATTTAAAGTGTATGATGACAAATTATGGAGGTGTCGGTACGACTCCCCCCGGGGATTGTTGTATCGTAAAAAAAATCGGATGTTTCTGTTTTCTGTGTTGCGTATTCTTTTTTGCGGGTATGCATACCGGGATTTCACAGGTGAAAGTCGAAAACTTGGTGTTTAAGGATACTCCTTTGGGAGAGGCTTTAACCCGGTTGAGCGAACGGACGAACAGTAAGTTCATATTCAATTATGACGATCTGAATCGCTACAAGGTAACCGTGACCTTGAAAGATAAGACGGTGGAGGAAAGTTTGGATGTTTTGTTGGCGGACAAGCCGTTTAAGTACGAGTTGAAAGGAGATTCGTACGTGATTTCTTTTCGGGACAAAAGGGTACTTAATCTGTACGAGCAGACGGGAACAGTCCGGGATAAAAATGGGGATGTTTTACCGGGAATAACGGTCGTGTTGAGAACGAATAAAGGGGAGATCCCTATAGGGACAACTACGGATAAAAACGGAAAATTCAGATTGATGTTGCCTAAAGCTCCGGGAAACGTGTTGATCTTTTCGTTTATAGGTATGAAAAAGCAGGAAATTGCACTGAAGGATGAAAAGCCGTTGAACGTGGTTATGGAAGAGAAGGTGGAGTTGATAGAGGAGGTGGTGGTCAACGGTATGTTTACCCAGAGTCGGAATAGTTATACGGGAGCCGTGACGACCATCAGATCGGAAGATATTCTGAAGATGTCTCAGACCAATTTGGTACAGGCTTTGGCTACATTGGTTCCGGGTATGCGTATCGTGGAAAATAACGAACAAGGTGCCAATCCGAACCATATTCCGGAGATTATTATTCGAGGAACCTCCTCACTTTCGGCCAGTGGGCAGATAGGGTTGAATCGCCCGCTGATCATGTTGGACGGAGTGGAGATCTCTCTGGAGCAATTGTACGACATGGACATGTTTGAGATTGATCGGGTGGATGTTTTGAAAGATGCCTCTGCCACGGCGATGTACGGGGATAGGGCTGCCAACGGAGTAATCGTGGTAAACAGGAAAAAGGTAACAGACAGTAGATTGAGGGTGCGGTATAATTTTGTTCCGAACGTACAATTCCCGGATGTTTCTTCTTTCAACCTCTGTAATTCGGCACAAAAACTGGAGTTGGAAAAACGATACGGATTATATAAATCTGTGACGGGAGAATACGATGAAATCTATTACGAGAGATTGAAACGAGTGAATGCGGGCGTGAATACGGACTGGATTTCCAAACCTCTGCGCAATAGTTGGTCTTTCAATCATTCTTTAAATATGACCGGGCGCGGGGGAGGCATCGATTATAGCGTGAATCTTCGTTACGGGGATACTCGGGGGGTGATGAGAGGAGATTTCCGGCAGAATTATAGCCTCGGTTTTTATTTTTCGTATCGTTACAATGATAAATTATCGGTAAGTTTCCGTTCGGACTGGTCGAAAATGGATTCGAAGACCTCCCCGTACGGGAGTTTCTCCGATTTTGCTGTCATAAATCCTTACGATGTACCGAAAGACGAGTACGGGGAATGGAATAAATTGTTGTCGTATGATAGACGAAATCCGTTGTACGATGCGACAACCAATAGTTTTGCCAATGAGATGTCGAAACGTTTCAGTAATAGCGTGAGTGTAAGATGGGACGTATTTAAAGGATTATATTTGAACGGGACTTTCTCTTATGATTGGACAGATTCGCAAAACGAAAAATTTGACTCTCCGGAATTATCGATGTTTTATAAAGAGTTCGACCCTTTACGTAAAGGAAGTTATGCAATCAGCGGAAGTCGGGGGCAAAACTGGAATTTCAACGGGACGGTCAATTACAATTTGTCTTTGAACGAGGAGGGTTCTTCACTTTTAACGGTGAATCTGGGAGCCAATATTTCTAAAAACCGGACGAATAATTTCTCTTTTGTCGGTATCGGATTTTTGCGTCCGGCATTGAATGACATTAATTTTGCCGCCCGCTATCCGGACGGAGCGCCTTCGGGAGGCGAGCAGATCAATGCCAATCTCGGTTTGTATGGAAACATGACCCTTACCGTGAAAAACCGCTATTTTGTGAACGGTTTGTACCGGATTACGGGGAATTCCAATTACGGGGCGAAAGATTTGTACGCTCCCTACTGGAGCGTCGGAGCCGGGTGGAATGTGCATAACGAGAATTTTTTGAAAGACTCCTGGGTAAATCTGTTTCGGATACGGGGAAGTCTCGGTTACCTTGGGAACGGCAATTTTGCGAATATCAGACCTTATAATATGTATAAATACTCCATTGAGTACGCGTATTACGGAACGATGGGAGCTCACGTGGTCTCCATGGGAAACGACCAGCTGAAGGCGGAACGGGTGCTGGACTGGAACCTGGGAACGGATATTTCTTTGTTCAACGAGCGTCTGGATATCTCACTTAACCTGTACCGGCAGAACACGAAGGACATGATGCTCTCCATCAATCTTCCCCCTTCCGTCGGCATGGAAAACACGATGGACAACCTGGGAGAGAAGGTAAACCAAGGGTATGAAGTATCGGTTTCCGCACAAATAATCCGCACGAACGATGTGGCCTGGCGGGTTTCCGTCAACAATAGTCGTACCTGGGATAAGATCAAGAAGATCAGTAATGCTTTGAAACGGAATAACGACGTTAATAGGGATTCTACGGGCCTCGTGGCTCCTAAAATTCAATTGGAAGAGGGAGAATCGTCGGAAGCTATTTATGCGGTACGTTCATTGGGTATAGATCCGGCAACCGGTCAGGAGATCTTTATCAAAAAGGACGGAACCCGTACCTTTGAATACGACCCGCGGGACAAGGTGGCGCTGGGAAGTGCGATTCCAAAATTCGAGGGAAGTCTCAGTACTTACTTCACCTATAAACGGGTCTCCTTGAACATGGCGATGAATTTTACCTTCGGCGGATACATATACAATACAACCCGGGCAGGTAAAATCGAGAATATCGATCCGAGAGGAAACGTCGATAAACGAACTTTCACCCTGCGGTGGGAACAGCCGGGTGATATCGTGGATTATGCAAGAATTGACGATGTATCCCGGAATACGTTCATACACTCGGAACGGTTCGTGGAGAAGAAAAATGAAGTTTATATCTCTTCTTTGGGAATTATGTATGATATCAATCCGAAATGGGTAAAAAGAGTCGGGTTGCAAAAACTATTGGTCGGGGTAACGTTTTCCGATGTTTTGCGAATTTCCAGCGTGAAATATGAACGGGGAACCGCCTATCCTTATATGCGGGGATTCAATTTCACGATCAGCCCGACGTTTTAATGAATGTAACAATAAAAAAGATGATCATGAAAAGATATATAGTATTGTTTTGGACGACATGTCTGTTCCTTTGCGGATGTGAAGATTTTCTGACCGTGAAACCCAAATCGGATATCAAAGATGTCGATCTGTTTTCTACTGCCGAGGGATGCGAGGATGCCTTGTACGGTTCTTATGCCGAAATCGGGGGACAAAATATGTACGGGAGGCAGATGCGTTACTTTGTCCCGGAGTTATTGACTCATGCCTGGCAAGTAAACCAAACCGATCTGAATTCGGGTTCCGGGCAAATCAACAACTACATGCACGAAGGTAAAGGAGCGCGGGATGAGTATGCTGTTATTTGGAAATCCACCTATGCCGCAATTGCACAAATTAATGATATTTTGACGAATCTGCAAAAAGCGGCTCCCGGAAAATATCGCTATTTCGATTATTACCGGGGAGAAGCCTTAGGCATACGCGCTTTCCTTCATTTCGACCTATTGCGTTTGTTTGCCCCGCATATCGGGTCGAAGCCGGAGGCACGGGCAATACCGTACGTGACGACCTGGGGAAACCGGGTGACACCTTTCAGTACCGTGGGACAGGTATACAAAGCCGTTCTTTCGGATTTGAAAAAAGCGGAACTTTCGTTAGAAAAGGCGGAGAAATTGGAGGATGACGGTAAAACAACTTTTTTAAAAAATAGACAACTGCATTTCAATTTGGATGCGGCACGGGCGACACTCGCACGCGTGTACTGGATGAGGGGAGACCTTGATAGTGCTTGTCTTTACGCGGAGAAAGTGATTGAAACGAAAAAATACAAGGTAGTTTCCCAAATGAATGTAAAGAACATGTTGGCGAGTATCGTGGCGCAAGATGAGACAATATGGGGTATATACCAAAGAATGCCTTTCGGAAGTATGGGAGAGGATTTTTACAAGAACTCGGGTTTGTTGCCTCGTGCGGATGCTTTGGATTTTTACGAATCGAGCGGTAGTGTTATGGACTTGAGGCGAAATTGGTTTCGAGAGAAAAAATACAGGCCAAGTTGGGAGACTCCCAATACTTACTTTCTGAAATTTCTTGACGAGGATGCATACAACAATCAAGGAGCTCCCGAATTCGGAGGAATAACCGGATTCTCTTTGATCCGGATGCCGGAAATGTACTATATCGCCGCAGAAGCTTTGCTGGAGAAAGATCCGGAAAAAGCGAGAGCCTATTTCAATCTGGTGATCGAGAATCGCGGAAGAGTAGGCTTGCAGGCCGGACAACGATTGACCCTTCAAGAGCTGAATGAAGAGCGGTTCCGGGAGTTTTTCGGCGAAGGATACGAGTGGTACAACATGAAGCGTCAGAACCGGGACCTTTATCTGCCTGCCAGCGCCGAAACGGTAAAAGGATCGGACGAGCGGTATACGCTTACGATACCGAACGAGGAGTTTGATTACCGGCAAGAAGAGTAGTAAAAATAATAAATAATAAAGATTATGAATACAAACAGATTATGGGGCAAGCTTAAATGGTTGGGGATACTGTGGATACTCTGGCATTGTGCGGGGTGCGACCGGGAGTATTTGCAATACGACACGGGAAAGAAAGACAACATCTACATGAATAGCGGAGATTCCGCCTACTATAGTTTTATCTCCGGGGCTCCCGAGGAGAAGTACGATTATCCGCTCTACCTACAGGTGATGGGAATGCCGAAACCCTACGTGCGTTCTTACCGGATAGAGGTTATCGACAGTCTGACGACTGCCCGTGTTGACATTCACTATCGATTGAGAGAAATCGATACATTCCCTCGGGATGAGATCAGGAGTACACGTTATATCACTTTGTTTAAAAACAAAGATCCCGAACTACGGGAACGTCCGGTCGTGTTGGCATTCAAGTTGGTGGAAACGGATGATTTCAGTGTTGTTCCCATTGAAAAACGCTACACGAAAATGTTGCTTTTCATCAGTATCACGGCAACTCCGAAACCCTGGTGGTGGAGCGATAGTGATTTGGGAAATTACACGGAACAGGCAGCTTATATGTTTATGCATTTTTTTCATGAAGTGAAACAGAAGAATCCTGTCATGTACGAGCGTTTGACAACGCAATTCGGACCAAATCTTGAATGGAGTGGCTATCAGTTTTGGTATAATAACAAAATTGCAATTCACAAATATATTATCCGTCCTTTGTACGATTATTATCAGGAGCATCCGGATGCCGATGTAAATATACCCGAACCTCAATATTAATTAAAAAGATTTTAAGCGTATGAAATATATATTACAATGTTTATCGTTATCCGTTTTGTCCATTTATCTGTTAAACGGGTGTATCGACGACAAGTCCGAGGGGGCTTATATTCCCTTATCGGAGATTAATTTTGAGGTGGGTCAGGACTCTTTTTACACGGATTACGGTTCGCAAACCGTAATTCCGGCACCCAAGATTACACAGACCATGGGTGAAAAAGAGTTGACCTACGAATGGAGGGCGTCTCTTCAGAAAGGTAGTAATGAAGATTCCCTGAAATACATCTCTTACGATCCCGAATTACAATATACTTTCCGCGAGTTGGGCGAGTACCGGGTTCGACTGCGGGTGAGTAACGGTGACGTCAGCAAGATGTATAATTATCGGGTTTTCGTGAGAACTGCGTTTATCGAGGGATTATTTGTATTGAGTGCCGACGAGCACGGAAAAGGAAGGACTTCATTCTTGCGTACGAGCCAGGAGAGTGATGTTTGGCAAGGAGTGGAATCGGAATTTAAAACGCGAGCAGTAGAGGCTGTCAATCCTGAGATCGAGCTCGACGATCCGACTGATGCTACTTCGGGGAATATGAGGAGCGGATCCGTATTGTATTTAACTTGTCGCAAAAGTCAAAAGATATACCAGTTCGACAACAAAACATTCGACTTGCTTTACATATTCGATGTCAAGCAAGAACTTCCCCGGATAAAACCGGTGGCTGTTGTAACGGGATTCAAGGGGCCCTATCCGGGGGATCCTGCAACACTTTATGTGATGCCGGATTGCGGAAATGCAGCAGGACTTAATCCTTTGAATTACTTTCTCTACGAGGATTCTCAGATTTTTCCTGCCGAGGCGGTTTATGACAAATGGGCAATAGCGCTACCTCCGGGAAACTTGAATGCATTTTTATACTTTATGGATAATCGGCGTGAGCGAATGGATTGTATATTTTCGATGTTCTTTGGGATGATGACGTTTACGTCAAATTCCAGAGATATTTTCAAAGGATATCACGTCTTGAATCTGACCGGAAGGACTTCTGAGGAACGTGGCGGTATGTCTGAGTTGTGGACGGTTGCGACGGATAAAACCAATGTTTCACGGGTCAGAATTACAAAATTTATGGAAAGCGGGATGAGTTTTACCGCTTTCGACGATCCGAAAGAAAAATCGTATGAGATATCAGATCCGTTGACTCTGACGGGGCAGTCGACAATGGTTATGGCACATAATAATTTAGGCGTATGTTTTTACAATAACGGTTCGAAATTATATCGGTGGAAATACGTCGAGGGGAATGCGGAAGTTCAACCGTTGCCAGTAGAAGCGGATGCAGTGTTATCTGTAGAAGGAGAGATAACTTCACTTGAAGCAAGTACGAACCGACTTTACCTCTATATCGGCGTGTGGAACCCCCGGGCTATCGGAGAATTGAAAGGGAGTGTGCTGGTATATGATATCGTGAATCAAAAAGTAGTGAAAAGTTACCCGAATGTGGCAGATAGACCCGTGAAGGTTTTTTATAAATCAGCCGGATGATGTTGATTGTATTGTATGTAAATTTAAATGGTATATGATGAAAATGAAAAATGTATTCATGTTGATTTGTTGTCTGACGATGGGTGTACAAGCATACGTTATGGCAGGAAAGGGTACTGTGTCCTCAGGACAGGAAAATAGAAAAGCGGAGATCTCGGGAAAATTGAAACCGGGAGATCCTTCTCCGGAGTTCAGGGCAATAGATGTAAATGGGAAACCGCTCTCGTTGAAGAGCCTGAAAGGAAAATATGTCTATATTGATCTGTGGGCGACTTGGTGCGGCCCTTGCTTGGGAGAAGTTCCCCACTTGCAGGCGTTGGAGAAAAAAATGCACGGGAAAAAAATTGTTTTCGTGAGTATCTCCACGGATACGGATTTCAAATTATGGAAGGAATTCGTGAAAAAGAGCGGCATGACCGGAATACAGTTGAATTTTGATGGCAACAAGCGTTTTTTGGAATTATACGGGGTGACTTCTATTCCCCGATTTATCCTGTTGGATAAAAAAGGGCACATTATCAATATGAATATGACACGTCCTTCCGATCCGGAAACGGAAAAAACGCTAAAATCATTGAAAGGAATATGAGAGTGTCCTATCGGATTACCGGATTTATAAAGTGAATAGTCATGCTTCACAAGTGGATTCGGTTATCGATGAAAAGAGAAAAGTATACCGTGTTCCGGAAATATATCAATCGGAGTACATGGATAATGTGGTTAAAATAAAGAGGATATAAACGTATTGAATATGAAAAGAGTTGTGTATATTATTGTTTCTTTTGTGATATTATCGTTGGGGCATGATTTATCGATCGCTCAAACAAAGCAGGCAAGTCCGAATGAATATGCCGTGGTGGTCAACCGTGCATTGGCACAAGATAGTGAATGGATGAATGTTATTAATGAATTAAAAGAGAAACACCATGCGGAAGTTGTTATTTTCGAAGAACATCCGGAAGAGGTGGCGGAACAATTGAAAATGATTTTTCCCCGGTACGTGGCGTTGGTGGAGAAACCGGAAAAGATTACCCGGGAATATGTTCAAAGAATGCATAAATTGAGTCGTGGGATGGATGATGATGTGTTTCAGGATTTTTTGTGGGGGATTGTTACCGGCTATGATGCGGAAGGTGCTTTGCAATTAATTCGGAATGCGGAGAAGCCTTTGACCGTTAAGACAGCCATGAGTATCGGGGCGAAAATTGAAAAGTATTCCTGTTTTGAACGTAGCGTATATATTGACGATTTCTTCTGGGGAAAGTTGATAAAGGATGAGTATGGTCGTGAAAAAGCAGGGACTTTTTATTCTACATGGACGGATAGACAAAGAGAGAATACGATAAAGATTGATACCGTACCTTTTGAGGATGTTTCATGTAAATTTGCGGAGAAATATCGGAATTTGAATCCGGGTTTTATTGTTAGTACCTCAAATTTTCAAAACGGAGATTTGAGGTTTTGTTATCATTATTTGAGAGGGAGTGAAGGGCGTCTCTATGTCGGATTTGAAAAACAGAGAGAGAAGGATATCCGCCTTTCGGATTTAAAGGCTTGTCGGGTGTTTTTAGGAATGGGCTCTTATAGCGGAGCGATGTCTGAAGCTGCTGATGTAATATTGGCTTGCTTAAAAGACGGAGATGTGAGTGGTTGGGCCGGTTATGTCTATTCCCGTTGGCACGGTCAGGCTGCTTGGGGAACTTGGAAACTCTGGATGGCCAATCCGGGAAGATTCTCTTTTAGCGAAGCTGTCTATCTGAACCAACAATTTATCTTGAGTAGTTTGCGGGATAACACGCCTAAACTTGTAGAGATCGACTATCCTTTGACGGAAAATGTGACGAAGGATTATTTGGAACAAAAAGAGCAGGTGATGCGGGAGATCGGACAGGGAATCAGTTTGGATCAGATGGGCTACCTGAATGAACGGGATATCTTCGTCTATTACGGGGATCCGAAATGGGAAGCCAAACTGGATGGAAAACCGGAAGACGTGCACTACACGGTGAATACCGTGAAAAAGGGTAAAAGATATATTATTACCGTACGGACGGATGAACATTACAAACGACAGGAGATGGAGGGGGCTCGTTTCCAAGAGGATCCGGGTATGTTTAATAAACAAATAGTCGGACGTTTACCGTTTATTTATTTCTTCCCCAAACGGTTGAAAAATCCCCGTTTGGCTAAAGAGTTGGATTTTGACGGAGATATCGAATTGGATGAAAATTTCATCTTTATTTATAGGACCTATTGGGAGCCGGATCAAACGTATACGATCGTGCTTTCTACGGATAAAGATTAAAAGAAGATTGCAGTATGAAGAATTTTATTTTTATGGTTAGCTTTTTGGTGGGTGGAGTTGTTGCTTTCGGGCAGGGAGTGAACTTCGAGCATTTGACTTTTGATGAGGTTATGGCAAAAGCGAAGGTGGAGAAGAAAGTGGTGTTTATGGACTGTTATACCTTCTGGTGTGGTCCGTGTAAGTATATGACAGATAATATTTTCCGCTGGAAAAAATGGGAGATTTTTTAATTCTAAATTTGTTTGCGTGAAGTACGATATGGAGAAAGGGGAGGGGCTGGCGTTAAAAAAAATTAGGCGTACGGGTTTATCTTACTTTTGTACTCGTGAATCCGGAGAGGACCTATTCTATAAAAACATATTTGAATGAAAATATCAGGTAGCGTCCCGCACGATAGTCGTCCGTACGCGAAATATAATCGTTGTACATTCTCAGGCCGAGTTTTGATCCGGAATCCAAAAGATTGTATGCGCCTATAACGATAGATCCTTTTTTACCGAGCTTGCGGGTTAAAGTGGCATTCAGTTCCTGGTAATCTATTTTTTGTCCGTATCCTTTTTTGTCTTTCTGGTAGGAGTAATTATAGAGGGCTGTAAGACGATACTTTTTAGTTATGTCTGCCCGTATGCTGTTTTGAGTGTTCCATCCTACCAGTTTGCTATTATTGCCCGTAGAATTTTCTTGTAAGTTTAAAGAACCGCCGCCTCCTATTGTGATTTCTACGCGTCGGGAAAAATTGGATTTTAGGGAAATGTTCAGTCTGCCCGATTTGGTTTCTATGTCATTGCGTTTTTCTTGACTTATTTGGGGTATATTTAAGTATTCACAGTTTAATGATACATTTAAGTTTGATTGCAGTAATTTGAGAAGTTTGTTGTAAAAAGCCCTTAGGTAAAGACGTGATTCCGTACCGACATTAGTCGGGGTGTAAAGTGTAGCTCCTTTGAGAGCCGTGTAGTCGTATTTCGGGAGATAGGTGTTCTCCGTGAAGTATTGGCTCGATGATGTGATGGGGTTGTGGGTAACATTGCTTTCTATTTGTAAACTTATCGAACTTGCTGCCCGAATGTTCATACTATTCAAGGTAAATCTAACGGAATGGGCTGTCGGTGTTTTCAAATTAGGATCGCCTGCCTGAAGAATTAAAGGATTTGCATTGTCGATAGTACCTCGTATGTTTTCGATGGATGGCATATTGTGGTTTAAGAAATATTCTATTTTCACGTTGGTCGTGTTGGAGAAACGATAGCTAAAGTGAAATTGGGGTTCGAAAAAACAGTAATTCTGGGGTGTTTCAATTGTTTGAGGGAAATGTTCGTTGTGTGTACGATGAAAGAATGAGACGCCTGGCGATAAGGAAACCGATGTCTTTTTTCCTTGATAAGTAAGAAATGTCGCTATATTTTGTTTTAGCGTGTGTATCGTGTAGTCAAAGGTGTTTGTGGAATCGATATTTTCGGTGAATAAATCTATTGCGGTACGGCATGCACTGATATCGGTATAACGAATGGAATAATTCAATTGTGTATTTATAAGAGGGAAAAGTCGTCCCATAATCATAATACTTCCGTTAACGTGGGTATTGCGTTCTTTACCGTAATTGTCGATGTAAATTCGGTTCGTTGATGATAGTAAAGTATCCATTCGCCAGCCGTTTGCGTCTTTGGGAAAGAGGTCGAATTGTAAAGTCGGAGTAATAAAAATTCTTTTAGATTTTCCGACACGTATTTCAGCTATCCTTATTTTACCGGAGAAATTGGAACCTTGTATTTTGTTATAATCTTTAACAGAGGTGCTTGCCACCGTATTTGCGTCGAGTATTACCGTTGAGTTATTGTATTTTCTCATGCGACTGTTCGAAAATTCATAGGCGAATTCACCTTCACACGAAATATCTCCTATGGTTAAGTTTATCCTGTGTTTTGTTTTTCCCGAAGAAAGGAAGTGTTTGTCGCGTTGTGCATTGTTGAATGTACGCGAATTAAAATCTTTAGTGGGAAAATACTCTTGAGTCGTGGATTTTATATTGTATTTCTCGTCGTTATGAAATGTGTTTGTCGTATAGTACTTCAGTTTTTTGTTTTTTTCATTTTCATAGGTAAAGTAGACGGTACTAAGTTGTGACTCCGATGGTGCGTCGGCTATTTTCCGGGGAAGGTTATTATGGAGTCCGTCTAATTTGAATCGTTCTTTTTCGTAAAAATAGTGATAACGACCTTGGATATCCCATTTCGTTTTGTAAAGTGAGTGTCCTTTGGAAAGATTTTGACCTGAACCTGCTGTGATATCACTATTACGATAAATATCAGCCTTGTTTTTAGTCTTAACATTCATCTCTTTGTGTTTTCGCGGATTTTTCATCCCGATTTTTTTATCTTCTTCGTTTTCGATATCGTATACTTGGATGTGTTCTACGTTGTCTGCTTTGATGTTTGTCAATGCGTCGATACCGGACTCTCCGAATATGGCCTTACCGTCTATGCGTATGCGAACGGGTTCTCCGTTGAATTTTAATCCCTCTTTGTCTAATTTTAATCCCGGCATTTTTTTTATTAACGATTCGAGCCAATCGGATTCCAATGTCTTGAATGCTGTTGCGTTATACTGAATCGTATCTCCTTTGGAGATTATTGCAATCGTGTTGCCGGTAACGACTACCGTGTTGATTTCTTGAACGTCGATTTCCATGACGATCGAAATACGGATACCTTGTTTTTTAGGATAATATTTTGTGTTTACCGGTTTGTATCCTATACAGGTAACCCGGATTTCCATCTCGTCCGTAATTCGTCCTTCGTAAATAAATTGGCCGCGTTGATTAGCAGCCATTCGCGTAGTATCTTTTCCTGAAATAAAAGTAAGATGGGCAAAAGGTATGAAAGCGTGATTTGCCGTGTCGACCACATTACCACTAACTTGAAAGGTTCTTGCGTAAGAGAAGTTTCCCGCTGCGGTTCCGTTACTGATAATTTGTGCTTGGGAGGAAATTGATATTAGCCATATAATGATAAATAGCAGCAGTTGTCTCATGATTTTGCGGCAGGGTTAATTTGATCTTTTCCTTTTTCTTAACTTGTAGATTTCATATTCATAGTTTCCCGAATTTCCGTTAATTATAATATTGCGGATATATGCTCCGTTGTAATATAACTCGTATTCCCACTCTTCTTTTCCGGGTTTAATATTGATTTCAGGCATTTGGGAAAGTATCGCTATCGTGTTTGAGGAGGTATCGAATTTTCCCGGTTTCCGGTAGGTGTCCATCTTAAAAGCCGTGATTTTATTGTTTATGGAGATTTCTATTTTGTTGTTTAATGTGTTGATATAGTTTACAGTGTCTCCCTCTTTCGTCATATAGATTTGAAATATGCCTAACAACGGTTGGGAACTATCGGTATACAGTTTTTTGTAGAAATTATATTTTGCGGGTTTGTAACCCGGGTGTTTGACTTCGATAACCATGCTGTCGGGAATATAATCGATGTCATACTTGCTATTGTATTTGTCGAATTTGCATTTGTGTTTTTCTCCGTCAATGGTTAACCATACTTCGGTTGCGGGTGAGTGCAATCGTTTGTCTGATGTGCGTTGGGCATCCGTAACGGTAACGGCTATTCTGCGGATCGTAACGGGAATATTGTAGTTTGGTCCTGCCTTCAAGACAATCAGCTGTGCCGAGATATTTGCGGTAGCCAACCAGAACATCAGCAAGAATAGTATCTTTTTCATACTTTCGATATCTTTGGATTAAACAAGGGTTCGACGAAAAAGAATGACGTTTTGTTTTGTCAGAAGATTTCGTCGAACACTTCTCGTTTTTATACTTGATTTAATATGACGACTATGACGTTGTCATTTTCATTGGCAGTTACGGTAAAACCCGTGGTCGCCTTGTGATATCCCTCTTTTTCTACTTCAATGGATACATTTGCTCCTATCCTCATCTCTTCCATAACTTCTCCGCTGGTGTCACTTGTATGAAGGATATCATTTATCCATACGGTGGCACCTTCAATTGGGTTCGATTGGTTATCGACAACAAGGACTGTTATCATTACCGATTTAGCTCTTTCTATTGATTTTTCTGACGAAGTGAAAGACATACCTGTAAACAGAATTGTTACAAGAACCAAGTTTTTCAGAAATTTTCTCATAAATTGATTTTTTAGGTTTAGTAAATATTGATTTATTTGGGACTTGAATGATTGTACTCTTCATTTTCTATCTATTAAAAGATGAAACGCCTGGCATACGCCTGTTTATGGCGGATCGAATTTTATATTATCTGTGCTGTCTTTTGTTGTTTTAAACAATTTAATGTGTATAAATTTTACTAATACAAAATATTATGTAAATATGGTGTTATTTTTTTGAATTTAATAATAATGAAAGTTAATTTATATTTATATAATATAAATATTAGATGAATATATTATTTGTTATAGAGATTTTTCAAGGGAATGACCGTATGACAAAACGGAAGTGTTTATTTTTTATTCATGTTATATTCTGTAAGGTTTTTACGATTATTCGACTTTTACCCATTTTACTGCGTTTGCGTACATGTATTGATAGCGATCGGGACCTTGTCCGGACAAGGTGATTTTTGCCTTTTCGGCACGAAACTGATATGTTTCGAGCGATACCCAACCGTGTTCAGCCTCCAACAAGGCGACTTCAACTTCTTTTTCTCCTTTGGTATGGGTAAAGCGGTATCTTTGTGTCCTGGCTACTGATTCTCAGGATTATGCCGGACAGTTCTTTAGCATTCGGGAATATTCGTGAATAAAGTTCGGCGTGAAAATGTTGTTTTGCAGGTTGTTTTCTATCTCTTGACGGCTCCAATAACGGCCCTCTTCTACTTCATCGTTATGGATGTCGATCGGGTCATGTGAGGTGGAAAGAAAGGAGAAAACCAATTCTCGTTCTTGTAGGGATTCCCACACGTAGGAACCTAAAAATCTTGCTTTGAACTGGCGAATTCCCAACTCTTCGAATGTTTCCCGTTTTAGAGCCTCTTCTATTTTTTCGCCGAATCCCACGTGGCCTCCTACGGCCGAATCCCACATCCCCGGGAGAAGGTCTTTTTTCCGGCTCCGTTTTTGCAAAAAGAGGTCTCCTTTCGAATTGATCAGATGAAGGTGAACGACAGGATGGAGTAATTTGGAACCGGAATGGCAGCTGCGCCTAGTGGCTTTGCCGGTTACCTCCCCTTTTTCATTTACCACGGGTAGCCACTCTTCGTAACGGGCCGCTTTGGCAAGTATTCTGTTTTTGACAAACAGGGTAATGAAAAACAATCCGATCAACAGGTACAATAACGGGCCGTTAATGAATGAATAGACTGATTCGGAGACTGTAAAGGCTGAGACAAATACAATTGAAGTGTGTATTCCTAATAGATAAAACAGGAATTTGATCATGCGGCGCATGGCATCTTGTTGTTCCGGGGTAATTTGTACGGAACGTCTATAGGGGGCTGGTAGGGTGTGCGTGAGATCGGCCTTGGAAAAGGCAAATATACCCAATAAAAGGGTTAGGGCTACCTCGACAATGGCCGGTTGCAACTTTTCTAAGGAACTTCCTTCAGAGAGTACGGACAAAATTCCCAATACTATGAATAGAACGGTATTCCACAGAATAGGTTTGTCAACCCTTTTGTCCTTCAATAAAGCATACAAAAATTCGCCTCCTCCCAATACGATGGCCGCGAGCAATCCGATCTTAGGGCCGAAGAATTCGTCTGCAATAAAATAAGCGACGATTAAAAGAAAGGAGGGAAGCAATGATTTGTATGTAGCCATGATCAAATAATTGAAAAAAACGGCAGGGATTTCCCTGCCGTGTAGGTTATCGAATCTCAGCGTTAAACTGATGTTTGTAGGCACCGATCAATTTGTTCATGATTTTATCAATCTGTTTATCCGTGAGCGTTTTCTCTTCGTCTAATAAAGTGAAGCTGACAGCGTATGATTTTTTGCCGTTTCCTAATTTTTCACCCTCGTATACATCGAAGAGCGTGACTGATTTCAGTAAAGATTTCTCTGTCCGTAAAGCCAACTCTTTAACCTCTTTAAAACTGACCTGTTTATCCAATAACAAGGCCAAGTCGCGTTTCACCGATGGAAATTTAGGCATGGGGACGAAGGTGATCTTATGGTTTTTCAGGGCTTTTAAAATATTTTCCCACGAGAATTCGGCATAATAGACCTCCTGGTTTACATCGGTTTTTTTCAGAGGCAGTTTGCTAAGTATTCCCATGGAGACGATAGGTTTGTCTCCCATCTTGTAAATCAATCCCTCTTTGAAGATATCTTTGTCGGTCTCTTCCGTTTTCAGGTGATCCGGGTGGATCCCCAATCGATTCAGGATCATTTCGCAATACCCTTTCAGATAGAAAAAGTCCGTTTTTGTCTCTTTGGCGTTCCAATTCAGGTTATTTTTATTACCGGTAATAAACAAAGCCAACAGGTCTTCTTCTTTGTATTGTTTCAAAGGATTGTCGATCCCCTCTTTTTTATGGAAGGTGTATGACTTGCCGAATTCGAATAATTTCAGATTGTTGTTTTTGCGGTTGATGTTGTAGCTTATGTTTTCCAGTCCGCCGAAAAGTAAAGTCTGACGCATCGCGTTCAGGTCTGAGCTGAGCGGATTGTACAGCATGACGGTGTGTTCCGGTTGATAAGTTTCCGTTTCTTCGAAATAGCTCGCCTTAGTCAGGGAGTTATTCATCACCTCGTTGAATCCGTTGGCTGCCAATAGATCGGATATCAGATTTTTTAACCGGAAATCGTCCGGTTTTTCCGAATAGCTGAGCGTGGAATTTACCTTTGCGGGAACTTCCACGTTATTGAACCCGTAAATCCTCAGGATATCTTCGATGACGTCGGCTTCTCTTCTCACGTCTACCCGGTAAGGAGGAACATTTAACAACACTCCTTCTTCCTCTTCTTTTACGATTTTGATTTCTAATGCCCGCAATATCTTTTTTATTTTTTCATGTTCGATCTTTTTACCGATCAAACGGTCTACGTGGGCATATTTTATGCTTACCTCGAAATCTTTTACCGGTTCGGGATAAATATCGATGATCTCGGAGGTGATTTCCCCTCCGGCTACCTCTTTGATCAGTAAGGCGGCTAATTTTAAAGCATAAATCACGATGTTGGGATCTGTTCCTCTCTCGTACCGGAAAGAGGCATCCGTATTCAAACCGTGACGACGGGCTGTTTTACGAACGAAAACAGGATCAAAACAGGCGCTTTCCAAGAATACACCGGTAGTAGATTCCGAAATACCGCTTTCCAAACCACCGAAAACTCCGGCGATGCACATGGGCTCTTCCCGGTTACAGATCATCAGGTCGTCTTCATGCAACTCTCTTTCCACTCCGTCTAACGTGATGAATTTAGTGCCTTTCGCAACGCTTTTGACAATGACCTCGTCTCCTTTGATTTTAGCCTTGTCGAAAGAGTGAAGTGGTTGTCCCAAACCGAAGAGAATGTAGTTGGTGACGTCTACGATGTTATTGATCGGATGTAAGCCGATCGCCTTCATCCTGTTCTGTAACCACTCCGGAGAGGGCTTTACCGTTACCCCTTCTATGCAAATTCCCGCGTAACGCCGGCAAGCTTCAGGGCGTTCAAGACGTATTGAAATAGAAGAATCCGTACGGTCTGCCTTAAAGGCATCTACGGAGGGCAAGGTGTAACGGATCTCTTCCGTTTGTTGCAGGTAGGCTGCCAGGTCGCGGGCGACTCCAAGGTGGGAAGCTCCGTCAATTCGGTTGGGCGTAATGTCTATTTCTATCGTGGTATCGCGGTAAATATTAAAATAGTCGGCGGCAGGTATGCCTACGGGAGTATCTTCCGGAAGGACCATAATACCTGCGTGATCCGTGCCGACGCCGATTTCATCTTCGGCGCATATCATACCGTTGGAAGAGATCCCTCTGATTTTTGATTTCTTTATGACAAACTCTTCGTCATCCTTGTACAGGGTTGTACCGACGGTTGCAACGACCACTTTCTGGCCGGCCGCCACGTTTGGGGCCCCGCATACGATTTGTTCCGGTTCTCCATGTCCGAGATCGACCGTGGTCACGTGAAGATGGTCAGAATCCGGATGCGCCTCACACGTCAGTACGTGTCCCACGACTAATCCTTTCAAACCTCCTTTTATCGCTTCGAATTCTTCGTAGCCTCCTACTTCCAGGCCGATACTTGTCAGAATCTTACAAATCTCCTCCGTGTTGCGGTTGATTTTCAAATAGTCTTTCAACCAGTTCAGTGATATATTCATGTTGCCATTTTGTGTTTAAGTTATTAAATGCTTGAGTGATCGTATCGGGATCACGAACTCTTTTGCGTTATCCAATCTCCAGCATGCGCTGGATGGGTAACCAGGCTTTTTCCCTTAACTCATCCGGGACCCGTACCTCGAACTGCTCTTTTTCCAATGCTTCCCAAACGCTTTCTAAAGTCACTTTCTTCATTTGTCCGCAAATGGTTTTGGGATGGATCGGGATAAATTCTTTCGTCGGATTATCTTGTTGTAACTTGTGTATGGTTTCCAATTCGGTAGCGATGATGAATTGCTGTTTGGGCGATTCTTTTGCGTGCTTGATAATACCTGCCGTGGAGTACATGTATGCCCGCGGATGGTCCAGAATACGATCGTCGGCCGAGCAGGAAGATTCCGGATGAATCAATACGTCGGCTTCCGGGTATTGTTCTAATTTTTCCAATACCATATCCGCGTCTATCTTATCGTGGACACAGCAGTCTCCGTTCCAGATTTCCATCTCTCTTCCGGTTACTTTTTGAATGTAAGCTCCTAAATTTTTGTCCGGGACGAAAAGAATCTTTTTATCTTTTGGGAGGCTTTGCACGACTTTTAACGCGTTGGATGAAGTACAGCAATAATCCGTATAGGCTTTTACCTCTGCCGTCGTGTTCACGTAACTGACTACCAAGCCGTCGGGATTTGCCTTTTTCCATTGTAGAAGGTCATAACCTGTCACGCTTTCAGCCAAAGAACATCCTGCTCCTTTGGCAGGAATTAATACCTTTTTATCCGGCGAGATGATAGAGGCTGTTTCTGCCATAAAGTGAACTCCGCAGAAAACAATAAGGTCGGCGTCCGTATTCCCTGCCATGCGGGATAAGCCGAGGGAGTCTCCCAGATAATCGGCAATATCCTGAACTTCGGGCCGGGTATAGTAATGTGCCAGAATAATAGCGTTTTTTTCTGCTTTTAGCTGCTTTATTTTGTCGATGATCTCTGTCGTTGTCATAATTTTTCCTTTTGAGAATCAAAGATAATGAAATTATTTTTGATCGCCGATGATATTCATGCTGATATCCAAAGCCGTTACCGAATGGGTCAGGGCTCCGACACTGATATAATCCACACCTGTCGCAGCCACCTCTTTCAACCGGGGAATGCTCATGTTTCCGGAGGCCTCCGTTTTGGCTCTTCCGGCAATCATTTTTACGGCTTTGGCCATCATCTCGTTGCTCATATTATCGAGCATGATGAGATCGACTTCGCAATCGATGGCCTGTTGTACTTCCTCTAAGTTGGTCGTTTCCACTTCCAATTTGACACTTAGCGGTAGATTGGCTCGCACCTGTTTTACGGCGTTGGGGATTCCTCCCGCTACTTTGATGTGATTGTCCTTCAACATGATCATATCGTAAAGCCCCATCCGGTGATTGGTTCCGCCACCTTGATGAACGGCCATTTTATCCAATAGTCTTAATCCGGGAGCCGTCTTTCGGGTATCTAATAATTGGGTGTGCGTTCCGGATAACTCCTTCATGTATCGTGCTGTTGCGGTGGCGATTCCGGACATCCGTTGCAGGATATTCAAAGAGAGACGTTCTCCGCATAGCAGGGTGCGATAACTGGCTTTAATGCGCAGGATGATGTCTCCTTTTTTCACGGGGGTGCCGTCGCTTACCAACGGCTTCCAAACGATATCTTTTTCAAATCGTTCGAATACCCTTCGGGCTATCTCCAACCCGGAAACGATTCCGTCTGCTTTTGCCTTCATTTCGGCAGTAGCCTTGGAGTGACTCGGAATAATGGCATTGGTCGTGATATCTCCCGTGGAGATGTCTTCTTCGATGGCGAGATCGATTAATCGTTCAATGAGGCTATCGTTTTGCATATGTTTAGTTATTTCATGTTTAAGTTTACGGGAGATTTTTTAATCTCGCGATTCAATTGTTGAATGATGTGACACGCGTAGGTGTGGTCGTTCTGAGCGGGATAGTCTGCCCTGAAGTGACCTCCGCGGCTCTCTTTGCGGTATAAAGCCGATTGTATGATCAATTTGGCAACATAGATCAGATTCTTACTCACTGTCGAATAGTATTCGTTCTTTTCGAAAGTTTGCGCCGACAGCCATTCGTTTAAATCGTCGAGTCCTTGTCGTAATCCTGATTCGGTCCGGATAATACCTGCATTTCGGGTCATGATGTCGGCGATCTTGTTTTTCAGTTCCAGGTAAGCATTCTGCTTTTCCGGCAATAATTTAAAATGAGAAGTGATGACCGGGAAGGGGTGTACTCTTTTGTTCATTATCGAATCTTCCACGGCCCGTTTGCCGAATACGAGGCATTCGATCAGGGAGTTGGAAGCCAATCTGTTTGCTCCCATGATTCCCGATGAAGCTAATTCTCCGCAGCAGTAGAGATGGGGGATATTCGTACGTCCCGCCACGTCCGTCCTTACTCCTCCGACCGTGTAATGGGCTGCCGGAGCTACGGGTATGCGATCGGTCATGTCTATCCCCAATTCGGTACACTTTTCGAATATGTTCGGAAAACGTCTTTTTATTTTTTGAGGATCTAAATGTTTCAAAGACAGGTACACGAATTCCTGATGATGCTTCTGCATCTGCTCGAATATGGATTGGGCCACGATATCTCGGGGAGCCAGTTCGGCCAATTCATGTTTACCCACCATAAATCTTTCTCCTTGTTGATTGAGCAAATGGGCTCCCTCGCCGCGGACGGCTTCACTTACGAGGTAAGCTTCTCCCGTGGGCGTATATATGGCAGAGGGGTGAAATTGAATGAACTCCATGTCGGCAATTTCACATCCGGCGAAATAGGCGAGAGCCAACCCGTCTCCGATCGTCGAGTGGGGATTGGTGGTACGCTTGTAGATGGCAGAGGCTCCTCCGGAGGTTAAAAAGATATTGTCTCCGGTAAAGATTTCCTCCCGGTTCGCGTTGAAATCCCAACAACGTACTCCATAGCATCCGTGTTCATCTATCAGTAAATCGATTGCGGCATGATTGTCGAAAACGGTTACGTTCTGACAATGCTCTACTTTGTCGATGACGAAATTCGTGATCATTTTTCCCGTGGCATCTCCTCCCGCGTGTAAAATCCGTTTTTGGTGATGTCCTCCTTCCAAGCCGAGAGCCAAGGTTCCGTTCTCCGTATCGAAATGCATCCCCTCGTCGATAAGTTCCTGTATTCTCCGGGGGCCTTCGTTTACCAGAATATTAACGGCGGGATAGTCACAAAGTCCTCTTCCGGCTGTAATCGTATCCTGAAAATGAAAAGACGGGGCGTCGTGTTCGTCTGTTACGGCAGCGATTCCCCCTTGTGCGAAGTATGAATTACTTTCTCTTATATTGGATTTAGTCAATAAGGCTACTTTCCCGTAAAGAGAGGCCCGATAAGCCGTATACAAACCCGCTAAACCACTTCCGACAATGATATAATCGTAACTACACATTTTGATTCATGTAAATTGATGCGAAAGTATTAAATTATTTTGTGTGTAACAAATTAAAATGAGAGCATATTGAAGGAATATCTCTTATTTATTTCAGCGGGCGAAATTAGGAACATGATTTATGGAAGAGTGAAGAGTTTTATCGTTTGGATTAATTCGTGAAATCTTCGGGGTTACTTGTGTTAAAATATGTTTCCTGTTGGGTAATATTAATTAAATTAATTTAAAAACAAGACAAAAAAGTGTTTCTGACACTTCGGTATGTAACATTTAGAGGGTGAAGTTTCGTATTTTTGTTGTTCGAAAGAATGACGGCAGTCAGACTTTGAAAAAATACAAGTTACTAAAATAAATGAAAGAAGATGAAAAAGACTCTATTTATGCTATTGGTTGCAGTTATGCCTTTGATCGCAACTGCACAGGAAGAAGAAGTGAAAGTAAAAGTGAAGGAGAAAGAACAAGCCCCTTCATGGAGTGGATTTGTAACAAATCGGTTCTGGGATAATTGGTTTATCTCTATAAGTGCCGGTGGGCAGGTTTATTTCGGGGAATTTGATTCCAAAGAGGATTTCGGAAGACGGATTACGCCGACTTTTGATTTTTCAATCGGAAAATGGATTGTTCCCACTTTGGGAGCCCGTGTACAAGCCGGAGGATTTACATTGAGAGGATTGACGAATGACCCGAATAATATTTACGCGAAGGGAGTTTCCAATAAAGGCGAAGGACTTTACAAACAAAAGTGGCAGCAGTTCAATATTCATGTGGATGGGTTGTTAAATCTATCTAACTGGATAGGAGGCTATCGTACCGATCGTTTTTATGAGGCCATACCTTTTGCTGGATTCGGTATGATACATGGTTGTAAGTCGGATGGAACGACCGATTTTATGTTTGTTGGCGGTTTGATCAATAAATTCCGTTTATCGGATGCTTTTGATTTCAACGTGGAGATTAAAGGTTCTTTGGTTCCTCAGAAGTTCGACGGTGAGGTCGGCGGTAGCCGGGGAGAAGGAATCCTTGGCGTTTCTGCCGGGTTTACCTATAAGTTTAATCAACGGAAATTCAGAAGAGAGAAAAAGGCTGAAATCATCTCTACCGGAATCTCTCCGGCCGATTTAGCAGCCGTGGAAGCTTTGTTGGCAGAACAGACCGCACGTGCGCAACAGTTGCAGGATGCTTTAGCTCAGGAACGTGCAAAAGCAAGACAGGAAGCCGTACAGGTTGCGAAAGAGAGTAAAGCCGCTCCTTTGGCTATTTTCTTTAAAATCAATAAGGCCAATATTACGGCTAAAGAGATGATCAATTTGAAATATTACGCGGAAATTATCAAAGAAAATCCGAATAAGAAATATAAAGTAACGGGTTATGCGGATAAGGCAACCGGAACGCCTGCTTACAACCAGAAGTTAAGTGAAAAGAGAGCCCGTAATGTAGCCGATGCTTTGATTAAGAAGTTCGGAGTGAATCCGAATCAGTTGGAAGTAATCGGTATGGGTGGCGTTGACGGCTTGTACAATGGCGATATCCAATTGAATCGTGTCGCTATTGTCGAATAACACGATTCGTCGGCCACGACTTTGGACAACGTGAAATATCCGGAAAACATTTGAATACATGGCTTCTATAAATGCTTGTACTGAATGTTTTCCGGATATTTATTATTTTGTAGGATATTAAACGGAATATATATTGTTCTTCAGGTAAAAAATCCTACTTTTGCGAATGAATAATTAAAAAACTATGAGATGATTACAAAAAATAAATTTGTGAGCGTAAGCTATGAGTTGAGAACAGAACCGAATGGGGAGATTTTGGAAATGGCTGATGCTGATACTCCATTGGAATTCATTTGTGGGCAAGGTCAAACGTTAGAATATTTCGAGATGAATCTCTTGGATTTGAATACGGGTAATTCTTTTGATTTCAAAATTCCGGTGGCGAATGCCTATGGTGAAGTGAATCAGGATATGATCGTAGACCTTCCTAAAAATATATTTGCAGAAGTTTCACCGGAGGAGTTGACTGTAGGGAATTCCTTACCTATGATGGATAGTTTGGGACGCCATTTGGAAGGTGTTATTGTCGGAGTGGATGACGAGAACGTGAAGATGGATTTTAATCATCCGTTAGCCGGAAAAGATCTCTATTTTAAAGGAAAGGTATTGGCCGTGAGGGATGCGACGGATGAAGAATTGGAAAAACTGCATTCTTCCAAGTGCGGGGGATGTCACGGATGCGGATCCGAGGGAGGATGCGACTCGGGACACTCTTGTAGTGACGGATGTTGTCATTGATCGTTTAGAAGATATCTGAAATGGAGGGAGAATTGGAAACGATTCTCTCTTTTTTTATATTTGAGACCTTAAAACAAATCGTATGGCTGGGAATACAATCGGTAAATTATACACGTTGACTTCCTTCGGGGAGTCTCACGGAAAAGCGATAGGCGGTGTGGTGGACGGATGTCCTGCCGGAGTGCGTCTGTCTGTCGAGGCAATACAACAAGAGTTGGATCGTCGTCGGCCCGGTCAATCGGACCTGACGACAGGACGGAACGAACGGGATCGGTTAGAGATCCTTTCGGGGATTTGGGAAGGGGTCACGACGGGGATGCCTATCGGCTTTTTAGTTCGTAACGAGGATCAGAGAAGTGAGGATTATGAGGTGTTAAGAGAGGTGTACCGGCCTTCTCACTCCGATTATACCTGGTTGAAAAAATATGGTGTACGGGATTACCGGGGAGGAGGAAGGGCTTCGGCCCGAGAGCATATAGCCCGGGTGGTCGGGGGTGCTATTGCCCGGCAAGTGCTGGCGTTACAGGGGATCTCCATACAGGGGTATACCTCTCGGATCGGTACGGTATGTGTGGAACAGAATTACCGGGAGTTGGATTTGAACCGGGTGATGGAGAGTGCGGTAGGGTGTCCCGATCCTGATGTGTCGGAAAAGATGATTCGGCAAATCCGGGAGGTGAAGCGGGTAAAAGACTCTGTCGGAGGTATCGTATCTTGCGTGGTACGCGGGGTGCCGGTGGGGGTGGGAGAACCGGTTTTCGATCGTTTGCAGGCTCGCTTGGCTTACTATATGTTGAGTATAAACGCGGCGAAAGGATTTGAATACGGAGAGGGATTTAGGGCTGCATCTTTCAGGGGAAGCGAGCATAATGATTTTTTCCGGGAGATAGACGGTGCGGTTCGTACGAAAACAAATCATGCGGGTGGTATTTTAGGGGGTGTTTCAAACGGAGAAGATATCTATTTTAACGTGGCTTTTAAGCCTGCGGCTACAATTGGAATGAGGCAAGACACGGTTAACACGCGGGGAGAAAATACGGTAATAGAGGCAAATGGAAGGCATGATCCTTGTGTAGTTCCCCGGGCGATTCCTGTGGTTGAAGCCATGGCTGCGATGGCGGTGCTGGATTTGATGTTGGAAGGCCATTTGTTGATTAATTTTGAAAAATAGTTTGTAAGAGACGGATTCGTTTCGTACTTTTGATTCAAATTTAAATACATATTGTTATGGCAAGTATAAGAAGATTAAAGAAAGATGTCGATTATTTGACTTTTGCAGTTATCGAAGATTGTATGAATTACAATGCCGTGACCGATGAACACGAGGCAGAAGTTGTTGATATAATACAATCGGTTATCGATTATCGGAATCAAATGAGAAATAAAATCAATACCCGGGAGAAATTTGCGGGTAAGAAAGAGAAGCACGCCTATTTTAAAGGGCTTGCTATCGATTTGTTGAAAACGGTAGACGGACATTTTACCCGTTTGAGTGAAACGATTCGAAAGGGGTAAGCAATAAAAAATACATAAACGTGGACGGTTCTCTATGGCGGATTCTCCGCGACAGAGAATCGTTTTCGTGTATATGAAGGGGGAGGATGAAAGATGAAATAGAGATACCCGGAATCGGAAAAGTCAAAGTGAGACGGGGTTTGCATATTAAGATTTTATCCATAAAGATGGCTCCGGGAAGAGGGGTGTGGGTTAATGTTCCTTATGGGGTGAGTGAAAGGATGGCCAAGGACTTTGTCGTATCCCAGCAAGAATGGATAAAAGAACAATTTTCGAGATTGAAAGTATATGAGAAGGATACGGGAGTCGGCTTAGGAATAAATACGGAGATAAGAACTAAGTTTCATATCTTGAAAGTACGTTCTTGTAGCGAAAGCGTGCCTTCTTACCGGATAGATGGCGATGAGATCCATCTATTTGTTCCGGTTCAGACACCTTATGAGCGGATTGCTCCTTATATCGAAAATTTTCTAATCGAAGTATATAGATTGGAAAGTCGTAGGTATTTGCCCGGCAGGGTACGGGAATTGGCCGATCGTTACGGTTTTAAATACGGTAAACTTTCGTTTCGGAACAATATTTCGAACTGGGGAAGCTGTTCTGGAGAAGACAATATCAGTCTTAATATCAAGTTGATGAAACTACCGGACGTGCTGATTGATTATGTTATTTTGCACGAGTTATGCCATACGATAGAGAAGAATCATTCGGACAGGTTTTGGGCGTTGGTAAAACGGGTCTGTCCTGATTATGGCGAATCGAGAAAACAATTACGAAAATACAATACTAGAATATAATTTAGTATGACAGATATAATATTCATACAGGACTCCCGAATCGTTATCGGAGAACAAATAGTACATTTACGAAAGTATTTACCTCCGGGGCAGAAGGTAATTGTGATTACTGAAGAGTCCGTTTATTCTATTTATCAAAATATTTTACGGGATTATGAAGTGATCCGGATTAGAGGGGGAGAGGTACATAAAAGCTGGGAGACTATAGATAGAATTACCGGAGAGTTGATACGTCTGGAAGCGGATCGAAATACCTTTATCGTGGGATTCGGTGGAGGAATTGTCTGTGATATTACCGGTTTTGTGGCCTCTATCTACATGAGAGGATGTCGTTTCGGTTTTGTGCCCACCACTTTGCTTGCACAGGTGGATGCGAGTGTGGGAGGAAAGAACGGGGTAAATTATCACGGTTATAAAAATATACTCGGTGTCTTTAACCAGCCTGAATTTGTTATCTGCGATCCGGAGGTTTTGGATACTTTGGACGATAGGGAATATGCGGCTGGTTTTTCAGAGATCGTAAAAGCTGCCATGATTGCCGATGCCGGATTATTTTGCTATATGGAAGAACATGTGAAACCGGCATGGAAAAAGGACCGGGCTTGTTTGGAAGTTTTGGTGAAGGCGGCGGTGAACATTAAGGCTTCGATTGTCGAACGAGATATGAAAGAAGGGGGTGTCCGTCGTCTGTTGAACTTAGGACATACTTTTGCACATGCTTTGGAGAAAAACGGTATTCCTCTTCACGGGGAGGCAGTCAGTATCGGATTGTGTATGGCGTCTCGGCTGTCTGTTTGTAAAGGGTATATGTCAGAAGAAGAAGCCGAGCGGGTGAGGCGTTTATTGGAACTTTTTCATTTGCCAATTCGAACTTCGATAGCGGTTTCTCAATTGCTGAATGCCATGCGTAAAGATAAAAAGAGGGATAAAGAGCATATCCATTTGATTCTGCCTATCGGGATAGGACAATGCAAGGAGGAGTTTGTCTCTTTTGCCGAATTGGAAAGTTTGATGGCTCAATTGTAGTACTATGTTTTATTTTGCTGTAACGGGAAGTCCTATTTTACACAGTAAAAGTCCGGAAGTATTTTATGCCGCTTTTGCTGGAAGAAGTGATTTGGCCTATTTCCGGATGGCGGCGGCTTCTGCCGGGGAGGCTATGCGGTTATTTCGGGAATTGGGATTGTCGGGAATGAATATAACCGCCCCTTTTAAAGCTGTAGAAAATTGGGGAGACGCCTCTCAAACGGAGACGGTAAGGATACTTCAGGCTGGAAATACTTTGTGGCGACAGGGTGAGGGATGTGTATTGGCAAATACGGATGTGGATGGAGTGGGCGGGGCTATTGAAGCTCAGGGTATGGATATTGCCGGAGAGAAGTGTTTGGTGATAGGTGCCGGAGGTGCCGGAAGGGCTGCTGCTTATGCTTTACGCGTAAAGGGTGGAGCCGTGGTTATAGCGAATCGAACCTTGGAGAAAGCGAAGGGGGTCGCAGAGATTGTGGGGTGCCGGTATTGCGGATTAGAGGAGTTATCCGGAGAAATGTCGGACGCAAAAATTATAGTGAACACTTTATACGCGGGAATAGAAGTGATAAAGGAGGAGTGGTTACAAGAGGGGCAGGTCGTGTTGGATGCCGTTTATCAGGGTTCTTATTTGAAAAATCTTTCGTTTAAAAGAGGGGTTACTTATATCGACGGACGTTCTTGGTTGTTGTATCAGGGAATTCCGGCCTATCGGCGTTTTGTCGGTACTGATCCGGATATTGACGGAATGAAAAAAGCGTTGGAAAGCAATAGAAAGAAACCCCTGCATATCTCTTTGGTCGGTTTTATGGGAGTAGGGAAAACAACGATAGCTCCTCTGATTTCCGGTCGATTGAATCTTCCTTATGTGGACGTGGACCAAGAGATAGAGAGGCGGAGCGGTTTGACGATACCATCATTAATAAAGCGATATGGGGAGATCCGTTTTAGAGAGATAGAATCCGAAGTGTTGATTGAATTGTTGAAAAGGGAGGAAGCTACTGTTATTTCTTGTGGCGGAGGAGCGGTGTCGTGTCCGGAGAACAGATTGCGTTTACGGGAACTCAGTTGGGTTATATGGCTTTACGCCCGGCCTGAAATTTGTGTCGGAAGGATTGAGGTCCCGACTCGCCCTTTGCTGGCCCGGTATGCTGATCCGGTAAGGGCGGCCGGTGAGTTGTTTGAATCCCGTAAGTCAGATTATGCGCAGGTTGCGGACCTGTTGATATCTACAAATGACCGGAATGTAGAAGAGGTAAGTGAGATTATATATGGAGAAATTAGTAAAGTGTATTGACGTAAACGGAGAGATAGCGGTGCCTGCTTCCAAGAGCATCGCGCAACGGGCAATTATTGCTGCCATGTTGGCCGAAGAGAGCACCTATCTCTGTGATGTTTCCTTGTGCGATGATACGAAGAGGGCCATTGACGTGGCGAAGACATGGGGTGCAGAGGTAAGGGAGATGGGGGCAGATTACCTGATTATCCCGGGAGCAGGAGGCAAGAGGGAGGGTGTATTGACTTTGTTTTGCGGGGAGTCCGGATTATTAACCCGAATGATTGTCCCTGTAGCTGCTTTATTGGACCGGGAGGTGGTAATCATGGGAAGCGGTTCTGTCTTGAAGCGGCCGATGCAGATGTTGGTTTCTCCTTTAAGGGAGTTGGGGGTAAATATACGCACTTGTGCGGGCGGATTACCGATTACTCTTTGCGGTCCTTTACGGGGAGGTGAATGTCGTTTGGACGGAAGCATAAGTTCCCAAATAATCACGGGATTTTTGATGGCGTTGCCTTTGGCGGAAAGAGACAGTATCTTATACGTGGAGAATTTGAAAAGCAAGCCCTATATCGATATGACTTTAAGTGTGCTTGAGGCTTTCGGGATAGAGATCGAACGGGAAGGTTACCGTTGTTTTAAGATACGGGGAAGGCAAGCATATCATTCCTGTATTTTTCCTGTGGAAGGGGATTGGAGTGGTGCTTCCTGTTTTTTGGTGGCTGGAGCTTTAGCCGGTAAGGTGAAGATTACCAATTTGAATATCAATTCGACACAGGCCGATCGTCAAATATTGGAGGTGTTGCGTCAGGTAGGAGCGGAGGTCCTCGTCGAACCCGGAGAAAAATGGGATAGCGTGACGGTTTCCCACAAAGAGTTGCGGCCTTTCGAATGCGAAGCCACGGATAGTCCGGATCTATTTCCTGCTTTAGTCGCCTTGGCTTCCGGATGTACGGGGACGAGTCGAATACGAGGGGCTCATCGATTGGTATACAAAGAGAGTAATCGTATCGAGAGTTTACAGGAAGAATTTGCCAAAATGGGCATTCGAATCGAAGTCGACGATGATACGATGTTGGTTACCGGAGGAGTAATCAAGGGGGGAGAAGTATCTTCCCGAAACGATCATCGCGTGGCTATGGCTTTGGCAACGGCAGCATTACGAAGTTCCGCACCTGTGATTATTGCCGAGGCAGAAGTCGTATCCAAATCTTATCCTACATTTTGGTCTGATTTTCTGAAATTGTAATATTTTGGATTAAAACATTGCTTTGCATTGTAAATGTTGTTATATTGCGTCTAATGTTTATCTATAGATTAGACGCAATGAAGATGTATCGTTTTTTTAAAGTGTTTTTTTGTTGCATTTTTATTCCTCGATGGTTGTGTTTTAAATGATGAGGTGGTAGATTCAAAATCGTTTTATCCTGCAATGTATAAAGATTCAGTTTTTTAGGATTAATGGAGATTTGATGGATAGTCGTACGATATGGGACAATGTAGCTATTTACCTTAAAGCATTATTACGGCTTGAAAGGCATCTAAGGATAGAAAATAACCGTTTTAAATGGGAAGTAAAGGAGGGAGCGGAATTAAGAATGACGCAAAATATATTCGAATATGTTACGGATAGATGGGAAGAGTATAATGACCTTTTGGAGACGGGACGTTATGAGATCGAACAGGAAAAGATGAGTGATCCGTATTATGTGGTTCCAAAGAGTATTTACATAACGAGAGAAAAAGCATATACTCCTTTCTTTAAGAAAGCCTCCCGGGAGTAGTGTTGGACTTCGGGAGGCTTTCGTCGTTTTTCGGTTATTTTTTTACCAGATTGTAAGAGGCGTGAGCCTGTTGCGTCTGGGAAAGAGCATTTTGTAGATTCGGTTCCTGCGTCAATAGGACTACGAACTGCAGAATACTCATGTATGATTTGTCGGTTAGATTTAGTTCGAAATGGGAGGTATAGAAGTCGACGGCGCCCTTGATCTCAAAGGTAACGGTGGGAGAGGCGGCAGCCGTAATCGTCAGTGTGTCTTTTTCGAATGTATAAGGCAATTTCATCGGGAGTTCCACGTCTCCGAAAGTGGCGACCAGCTTAACGGTATCATCGACGAATGTTATTTCGGAGCCCTGTTCGAAGAATGTATAATTGTTGAATACGGTTTCTAATTGCTCCTTGGTCATGGTAGCATTTTCTACCGGGGTAGCAATAGCCACGGCCTGATTTATATTCCAGCTGCCTTGGAGTAAATCCTTTCGTTCGTTTTTATCGTCATCGCTACAAGCGGCTAACCATAAGGATAGTACAATAACAGAACAGGTTAAAAACAGTAGTGTTTCAATCTTTTTCATAATGTGAATTTTAAAATTAAACCTTGATTGACAGAGTAGTATACGAACGGGAGATAAAATGTTTGAAAAAAAGAGTATAATTAAATTGAAAATATATGAAATTGTATCGTTCTGACGCGTGTGTTCGTATCGGAAGGCGGTTTTTTACCGGAAAGAGTTTGCTAATATGAGATTCGATAATTTGTTTATTGGAAAAATTGATTGCTATTTTGCAAGAGAAAGTTAAAAGGTTGAGTTATGGAAGAAGCATATTGTTATCGATATCCTCGTCCGGCAGTAACGACGGATTGTGTGGTTTTTGGATTTGACGGAGAAAAACTGAACGTATTGCTGATACAGCGGGGCAATGAACCCTTTAAAGGAGCCTGGGCTTTTCCCGGGGGATTTTTAAACATGGACGAAACGGCGGAGACCGGAGCTTTGCGTGAATTGGAGGAGGAGACGGGAATGAAGGGGATTTTTGTAGAACAATTCCATACATTTTCCGCCGTGGAACGGGATCCGAGGGGAAGGACCGTCACCATTGCCTTTTATGCTTTGGTCGATCCAGAAGAATACAGGGTAGAGGGAAATGATGATGCGGCGGAGGCCCGTTGGTATCCGGTTGACGATATGCCGCTTCTGGCTTTCGATCACCGGCAAGTATTCGAAGAAGCGTGTAGGTCGTTGGCGTTGAAAATATATATGCAGATGCGGGGATTAGAGCAAAAAGACGACGGTTTGGCTCATTTTGAGCTGGACCGGATATTCGAGATCCTTCCGCAAGAATATAGATTGTATTTAAAATAGGAATTTATGGAGCGATTGGAAATAGTTAAAGCCGATATCACGACTTTGAACGTGGATGCCATCGTGAATGCGGCAAATCGTACCCTGTTAGGAGGGGGTGGGGTGGATGGTGCTATCCACCGGGCTGCCGGGAAAGAGTTACTCGAAGAGTGCCGGACGTTGGGCGGTTGTCCGACGGGAGAAGCGAAAATAACCGGAGGCTATCGTTTGAAGGCTCGTCATGTTATCCATACGGTAGGACCGATATACGCGGACGGAAATCACGGGGAGCCGGAATTATTGGCCGCTTGTTACCGGAACAGTCTGAAGGTCGCCGAAGAGAACTGTTTGAAGACGATCGCATTCCCCTCTATCAGTACGGGGGCTTACGGTTATCCGATAGAACGGGCAGCCCCGATCGCTCTTCGGGAGATCCGGGCTTTTTTAAGTATGCATCCGGATTTTAAAAAAGTATACGTGGTTTGTTTTAGCCTTTCGGATTACGAACTTTACCGGAAGCTTTTGTCATAGTTTGTTTCACCGGATGGAGAGTTGTATCCGGCAAGCGATAAGAATGAGGAATCCGGATATGAGGTTAAAGCTGTTGTATGATCTCTAAATTATATTGTTTAATATGACTTTTTCGTATGACGGGTGATTTTGTGGATTGAAAATGCCGGAAAATGGTTTTATTCCTGTAATTTTGTAGAATACAATTTATATAAACTGATGATGATATGCAAGAGATAGTAAAAGGAATACGGGATGTATTAGCAGAGATCAAATATCCCGGGACATCGAAAAATATCGTTGGTCTGGATATGGTACAAAATATGAAGGCAGATGGAGATCGGGTAAGTTTTCGGTTAGTATTTCAGAAATCAAATGATCCGTTTATCAATGCTATAAAAAATAAATGCGTGCAGTTGTTGAAAGAGAAGTTAGGATATAAGACCGTCGATATAGAGACTGTTTTTGTACATGATTTGGAAAAACCGCTCTCGTTGGAAAAGGTTAAACATATTATAGCCGTTTCGTCGGGCAAGGGAGGGGTCGGTAAATCGACCGTGGCTACCAACATGGCCGTTGCTTTAGCTAAATTGGGATATAAGGTGGGCTTGGTGGATGCTGATATTTTCGGCCCTTCTGTTCCTAAAATGTTCGGATGTGAGGAGGCTCGCCCTTATATGGTAGAGGTCGGGGGAAAAGAGTTGATAGAGCCGGTTGAGAAGTACGGGGTTAAGTTACTGTCTATCGGATTTTTTGTTGATCCCGATGCGGCGACGGTTTGGCGAGGTCCGATGGCCTCCAATGCATTGAAACAGATGGTAGAAGAAGGACATTGGGACGAGTTGGATTTCATGTTGATCGACCTGCCGCCGGGAACGAGTGATATTCACTTGACGTTGGTACAGACGGTGGCTTTAAGCGGTGCCATTGTAGTAAGTACTCCTCAACAAGTGGCATTGGCCGATGCCGTGAAAGGTATCAATATGTTCGAATCTCCCGGAATTGCTGTTCCCGTGTTAGGAATCGTGGAGAATATGTCTTGGTTTACTCCGGCGGAACTGCCAGATAATAAATACTATATTTTCGGAAAGGAAGGGGCTAAATTTTTGGCTGAAAAGAAGGGGTTGCGTTTGTTGGGACAAATACCTATCGTGATGAGTATCATGGAGGGTGGAGAGAGTGGTGTTCCGGTTGCGGCAGATGAAAATACGATTACCGGAGAGGCATTTCTTGATTTGGCTCGTCAGGTAGTTGAGTCCGTGGAAGAGGTCAATCTTACGGCTAAAAGAGTCCGCGTTACGAAAGGATGAATTTTATCCATAAGGGACATTCGAAATTTATTTGTAGGATGTCCCTTGTAAAAATGAAATATATGCGTTGGATAATAAACGGGTTGGAGGATTTAAATCGGGTTGCTGCTGAATTTTTAGAGAGAGCAGGGGACCGTACGTTGTTTGCCTTATATGGTCCCATGGGAGTAGGTAAAACGACTTTTGTAAAAGCTGTTGCCGCCTGTTTGGGAGTGGAAGATGATGTGACTTCGCCTACTTTTGCTATCGTGAATGAATATATTACGGCGGATGAGAAACGGGTGTATCATTTCGATTTTTATCGGGTTAAAAATACGACAGAGGCAATGGATTTTGGCTATGAAGAGTATTTTTATAGTGGAAACCTTTGTTTTATCGAATGGCCGGAAATGATCGAGCCGCTTTTACCTGAAGATGCGGTAATTTGTCGTTTTTCGGAGTTGCCGGACGGACGCCGGGAATTGGCTGTAGAAGGAATGTAATAAATAAATATAACGTACTATGGAAAACTCTGGTAAATTGTCCGGGGCCACGATTGATAGGGAGTGGTTCGTATTTCAGGAAAAAGAGGTGTTTCAGGAGTGGAAGCGGCAGAAATTCGTGATAGGCCTGCCTAATGAAACGGACCGGGATGAAAATCGGATTTGTTTGACTCCGGAGTCTGCCGGGATACTGATAGATGCGGGTCATGCGGTTATCGTGCAAAGAGGGGCGGGTTTTCAGGCAAATTATACGGATCGGGAATATGCGGATGTGGGGGCTCGTGTTGTCGAGACGCCGGAAGAAGTATATGTTGCCGATATCATTATGAAATCAACGCCTGTAAGTCCGAAAGATGCTGAATATATGCGGGAGCGTCAGGTCATTATGTCTCCCTTGAAGCTCTTTGAACTGCGGAGAGATGCGATCATTGAGATGATGCATAAGAAAGTGACGGCCATCGGCTTCGATATTCTGAAAGACGAAGACGGATTTTATCCGGTGGTACGTATCATGAGCGAAATTTGTGGTGGTGCGGCGATCCTGATTGCCAGCGAATATCTGAGTAATTCCCGGAACGGAAAAGGAATTTTTTTAGGCGGAATTACCGGAATCACACCTACGGAAATTGTTATTTTAGGGGCGGGTACCTTAGGTGAATATGCAGCTCGTACGGCTTTGTCATTAGGTGCTGTCGTGAAAGTTTTCGACCATTCGTTGGAACGGTTGCGTCGGTTAAACGCCTGTTTGGAACAACGGGTATTTACTTCCGTTTTCCATAAACCCGTGTTGGATAGAGCTTTGTTGTCCGCAGACGTTGTTATCGGAGCTTTGCGTTATTTTGATGACGATCAAGGTGTTTCTGTTACCGAGGAGCAGGTGAAACTGATGAAACGGGGTGCCGTTATTGTGGATATGTCTATTGATCACGGGGGGTGTTTCGAAACTTCCGGGCCGACGACACACGAAAAACCGGTTTACGTGTATAACGGAGTCATTCATTACTGTGTTCCCAACGTGGCTTCACGGGTAGCCCGGACAGCGTCTATCGCTTATAGTAATATATTTACTCCTTTGATGGAAAAGATCTCTTGTAACGGAGGTTTTCGCAATGCAATAAAAACGGATGCGGGGCTCCGGCACGGCGTATATATATATAATGGCCTGTTGACGCGTAAAATCATTGCCGATAAATTCGGATTGATTTCCCGGGATATCGATTTACTGTTGGCTGCATTCTAATTTATGTGCTTAAAATTATATAAATACTTGTGGATATAAAAATAGTCCGTTTGCAGAGAATGGGCTTAATGTCTTGATCTGAGTGAATCTTTCTACCGTGATGCTATTTTTAGGAGAGAAAGATGAGTATCTTCATTTGATTTTTAAATTTGTATGTAGCATTTTTTAATTGTATAGTTCTGAATATTATATTATTAAGTCTTTGTTGCTTTACTTGTTATAAAATTTACCTGCGAATGGGATTCAGATCTAACCTTCTTTATTTCGTGAATTATATCTTATTTTTTTAGAACGATCCCTACTAAAGGGGATGTTGTGTGGTATAAATCCCCATTTATGGGGATTTATATATCCTGTCATTGTTGTTACTTTTGATGAAAATTTTTAAAAACAATACATGGTATGACGCCGTGTTTGCCGAATCCAGTCTGTTATTTAATTTTATTAATATAAAGTATGAAAAGATGTGATAAGCGAAATGGTCAGTTCAGGTCATGCGGGTTCATGTTGGTCGTGAATTTAGTATGTTTGATGCTATTCCCATTAGGGGAAGTTTTTTCAACAGGAATCTCTTTGAAAACGGGAAATCCGGAAGAAAAAAAAGTTGTTTTGAAAGGACGGGTAATGGATAAAGATTCTCTTGCTTTACCCGGGGTTACCGTCTTGTTGAAGGGAACGATATGGGGAGTGATAACGGATGTTAAAGGAAATTTCGAGTTATCTGTTCCGGAGCAGAAAGAGTGGATGTTGGTATTTTCTTACATCGGAATGGAGCCAAGGGAAGAGAAGATTACAGATTCGAAGGTGAATTTGAAAATTGTATTGAAAGAGAAGGTCGAACAATTGGGAGAGGTGGTTATCACCGGGTACGGAGAAACCACGAAGCGGCGATCGCCAGGATCTGTCGGTGTTCTTACTGGAGAGACTTTTGCTAATAAATCCGTGACGAATTTAGATATGTTGTTGCAAGGACAATTGGCCGGGGTGAGTGTTTCGGCAGTTTCCGGGCGACCGGGTGAATCAGCAAAGATCCGGATCCGGGGAACAAGCACGATTAGCGGTGATGCCGATCCTTTGTGGGTTATTGACGGGATTCCCCTGCAACAGGATGTACCGGAGATATCGACGGGAGAGATAAAATCCGGAAGTTTAAACGAAATTCTTACTCACGGAGTCGGGGGGATTAATCCGAACGATATCGAGAACGTGACCGTTTTGAAGGATGCTTCTGCCGCTGCTATTTACGGTTCCCGTGCTGCCGGTGGCGTAATTGTCGTTACCACGAAGAAAGGAAGGGCGGGAAAGATGCGGGTAAATTACGGCGCAAATTTTTCAATCGGATTAAAACCACAAAGAGATGCCAACCTGATGAATTCTTCTGAAAAACTTGTCTGGGAACAGGAGTTATGGGATGAGTTTTCTGCCGATGCCTACGCGAATAAAGCGAAACATATTCCTGTTGTCGGCATCGTGGGGATGTTACGGTCTAATAAATTGGGAAAAAATGACGTATTTTTTGACGATGTGGAAAATTTTGAACCTATGAGTCAGGCCGAGCAGGATGTTTACATCAGCGAGTTAGGCAAAACAACGACCGACTGGTTTGATGAGATTTTCCGTAATTCGTTCTCTATGTCGCATCACCTCTCTTTTTCAGGGGGAGCGGAGAATGTCCTCTACTATGTCTCATTCGGGTATAATAAGAATAATGGCTTGGTAAAGGAGACGGATTACGAACGTTATAATTTGAGGGCTACATTGAATATAAAGCCGACTAAAAGGGTGGAGGCCGGACTTGGCGTAGATTTGTCCAGGCAGGAGTCTCACGGTTCGTCTATGGACGTGGATCCTTTTGAATACGCTTATTTTGCAAACCCTTACGAGAAACCTTATAATGCGGATGGTAGTTATCGCCCGGATATGACCTATTTCAATTTAGGAGCCTTGAGTGACGGTTATGGGGCGGATGTGCCGCAGCTGCCGACCGGTGGATTTAACATATTGCGGGAGATGCGTGAGACTTCAGGAGACGGAATGAATTCCCGTTCTTCTATCTGGACCAAATTGAAATATAATTTTACGAGTAAGCTGTGGTTCGACGGACAGGTTTCTTACGAGTACACGAATAACCGTAGTACGGATATAAAGAATAAAGATACGTATGCCGCTTATAATGACAGGTTGTACTTTGATAAAAATAAGAGTGGAAGCGACTGGACTCCTTACGGGTCGATTACTCGTTCCGAGGCCAATAGTAATAGCTACGATGTGAAAGGAATGTTTACTTATTCGAATGAATTTTCAGGCGGACATTACATGAAGGTGTTGGCAGGAGCGGAGTTACGCGGAAATAAAAGTGTAGCGACTTATTTCAAACGCTACGGTTATGACGATGTCACTGGAAATTCCACGATGCCTATACCGCCGAATCCGGACGGGGATGATGCTTCGGAGTATGCCGATTTGATGGATCAATTGGCCGGAGAGAACACTAATGAGAGCCGGTTTGCTTCTTTCTTCGCTTCGGGAGAGTATAATTTTATGGATCGTTATTTGTTAAGTCTGACTTTCCGGACGGACGGTTCTAATAATTTCGGAAGCGATGAGCAGTTTAATCCGACCTGGTCGCTTGGTGTATTATGGAATCTGGATCAGGAAAGATTTATGCAGTCGCTACTGCCGTATGTCAATCGCTTGACCTTGCGAGCCGCCATGGGATACACGGGAAACATTGTAAAAGGAGTCAATAAGGAGTTGGTATTAAATTACACCACCCTTTACTGGCAGGGGTTGCGTACAGGTTCGATAGCATCGGCCCCCAATCCTAAATTGAGGTGGGAGAAAACGAAGGACATGAAATTGGCTTTGGATTTCGGTTTGTTTAACGAACGGGTCTCCGGATTAGTAGAGGGTTACTACCGGAAAAGTACCGATCTGGTTTCGAAAGTGGATGTCGTTTCTTCGACGGGATTCGGAAATCAGGCTTTTAATACGTCTACGGTCGTAAATAAAGGTATCGAGATGACCTTGAACGTGAAGGTGCTTAATGGTCGGGACTTCAGATTGTCTTTGGGAGGAAATATCTCGTTAAACCGTAACAAGCTGACTAAATACGACAGGCAAAGCGAATCGTTGATGATGAGTGACGGTATTTTCGAGGGATATCCTTTGGAATCTGTATTTGGTGGAAGGTATACGGGTATAGATCCTCGTGACGGAGTATATACTTACGTGTTACGCCCTGATGCACAAATATACACGGGTAGCGATCTGCAAAATGTCGATAATTATCGTTTTTACCTGGGAACTTCCGTGGCCCCATGGACCGGAGGATTCAATTTACAGGCTTCCTATAGAAATCTTCGTTTAAATGTAGGGGGAACAATCTCGTCGGGAGCGAAAATTATTGATAAGATCAACTCTCCTGCAAGTTATAGTAAAGTGACTTCTTATGTAACGGGAGAAAAACCGCAGACCGCTTACAGCGATTTGTACCGTAATCATTTGAATGTACGGAAAGATATGGTGGACCGTTGGACGGCGGAACGTACGACAGGGGTAAAATATCCCCGGATCATCGATTATTTGGGAGATCGTTTGTTATTGGACGAGTATAATGTTCACGATAGTAAAATTACGGATGCCACCTATCTGGAGAATGTTTCGTTCATGAGAATTCGGAACATCACTCTGGCTTACTCTCTACCCGATAAATGGATACGGAAAGTGCGACTTTCGTCAGTGGATCTCTCTTTGTCGTTGGAGAATTTTTTCACTTTCACGAATTATTCCGGTATAGATCCGGAAACACCAGGGACAACCTACCCGGTGACGCGTTCTGTATCGTGGGGAATCAGTGTAGGATTTTAATAGATTAAAAATGAAAATATGAGAAGGATTAATTTATATATTACGGGTATATTACTTCTGGGAATGCTTTCGTGTACGGAATATCTGGATGTGAAAAAAAAGAGCGAGGTGATTCCCGAAACAGCGGAAGAATTTTCTTCTTTGATACATTATTATTTGCGTAATCTGGATGAGGCCAGTGATTACTATGTGTTCGGAGAGTATACGAAGACCTTGTCTTTCGAGTGCTATTCGGATAACCTGGACGGGGATTTGAGTTTATCTTCCCGGTTGCAGGTTTACGTGGGAACGGATATCAATTCGATGACAAGCCGATACAAATATATTTACGAGAAAATTCGGGATTGTAATATTATTTTGGGTGAGATGGAAGATAAGTCTTCCGAATTAGGAAAAAAGGTTGCGGCTGCGGCGTATACTTTACGAGGGATGTGTTATTATAATCTGATGCGGGAATTTTGTGAACCTTTTGATAAAGCGAAAGCCTCCGGGATGAATGGAGTCCCGCTCGTGGAAAAATTTGACATGGAAGCAAAACCTGCGCGGGCGACCTTGAGAGAAACCTTTGATTTTATAGTGAGGGACCTGAAAGCGGCAATCGATATGAATCAAACGGATAAGAAGTATCGATTGGATGTGAATGTAGCCAAGTTTTATTTGGCCAGAACCTATTTCTGGGCACAGGAATGGGACTTGGCGATTCCTATCGCCAAAGAGATATTGGAAACTTTTCCTTTGATCAAAGGGGAAGCGTATAAAGAGATGATGAAGAGTGAGGTGGCACAGGCCGGTAATGAACTGTTACGGGCCGGAACTTCAAAGACAAAAGGTTACACGGATTTAAATTTCGGTTATTCTCAAACTCGTCCCGTTGCTGAAGATTTAATCAACCTGTTTACGGAGAAAGAGAATGATGTACGTTATAATCTTTTTTTCACGAACAAATTGTTAAACAATAAAACACTCCGATCCGCCATCCGAAGTGCCGAGATGTGTTTGGTGATAGCCGAGTGTTATGCTCATTTGGGAGACAATGATAATGCGTTGCATTACCTGAACCTTTTGCGGGAAAACCGGATTGAACCTTACGTGGCCTACACGATGAGTAATTTGCCGGCAGTAGATGCGGCGGCCCGTATACAAGTAGACGCCATGGGGAAAGCGTTAACTCCTCTTATGGCTGCCATCCTGAACGAGCGGAGAAAAGAACTGTACATGGAGAACGGCGACCGTTGGTACGAATTGAAACGGAACGGACGTCCCGAGTTTTGGTGGGGAGTTAGCGGTGTGAAATACGAGACGTTGAAATTCCTTTATACTTTTCCGATTCCGAAGTCGGATATTGTCTTAAATCCTGCTATTATTCAAAATCCGGAATACAGTAAATATTAATTTAAAGCACAACACGATGAAAAAAATGAAATATATATTAATTCTGATGGCGGTAAGTTTATCTTTTGCGGCCTGTGGCGATGATGCGGAAGATATGCCCGAGAGACTGAGTGACGTTAGTAATGAATTTGTTTTGCCCACTCCTGCCAAATTGACGAACGCGGAACGGGATGCGATTCAGGCTAAGCGGGAGATTTACAATGAAACTTATGGTGATTAAACTAAAAAACAATACAGGTGTATGCGAAGAATATTATTATATAATCTGATTTTGTTCTTGTCACTGTTAAGTTGCAAGAATGACGATAACGATTTGCCGACATTGAGTTTCGGCCGGCCGATTTATATTTTAAAGGCTGAAACTCCGTTGGCCGTGGAGTTAATAGCATCGACTCCGGCTAAGGAGACTGTCGTGATTCCCTTTACGATTTCTGGAACAGCGGTTTTAGATGAGGATTATACGATAGAGACGAAGGAATTTACGCTTCAACCCGGAGAATCGATAGATACGGTATGGATTATGCCGAAAGAGAATGTGACTCCCCAGCGAGAGATTCGTTTGGCCTTAAACGGAGCGGAGGGATATGAATTATGGAATAATCGGGTGACGATGATTCCCGTGGAGATAAGGGATGTTTTCAGTTGTTCCTTTAATGCGACTTCTTGCGACTTGAAAGCCGAGAAAGAGATAGCCGTCAGCCTGAAGGTCGGGGGAAACGATTATATGTATAAAAAAACGGAGGTTTATGTTCCTTTCGAAATAGATCCCGCGTCGACGGCTGTATTAAACGAACATTATGAGATTGTCGGGGGAAAACAGGAGTTATATATGGGGACGATGAAAGCCTATGCGGTCGTAACGCTTCGTTTTTTGAAGAAGGAGGAAGGAAAAGATAAGGTTATTTTGAGAATAAAGGAGGGAGGTCTTATCGAGGCGGGAGGTAATGCTTCTACAACAATAACGGTTAGCGGGCCTACACAATTTAAAGATATCGAAGGGGAATGGAGGTTTAACGGTTTCACGGATGAGGCTTTTGTCCGTCGAATGGCAGGCTATGAGGATAAAACGGGAGCAGATTGTGAACATCTGCCTGTGAATAATAATGCTACGGATGTGATTCGCTTGTCTGCCGGTCCCGGAGGGAATACCTTGAACGTGGACGGCGTGACGGGAGATTTGGCCCACTACTTGCGGAATTGCTCCGTTGAGATTATAAAAGAGGAGTCTACTCGTCTGAACGAGACGGCAACGATGAGTTATGAGGACGTGATGACCGTGAAATTCGGAAAGGTAAATAAAAGTTACTCGGCCGCGAATGTAAACGAAGAGGAAGGAGTTGTCGGAATGCGTCTCTTGCGTAAGGGGAAAGTATTGGAACTCCGTATTTACGATTATGTTCCGACGGACTTTTTAACAAAATGTTATTATGTTGCGACGCACCCGGAATATCCGTGGCAAGTTGTCGGAGAGTATCCGATGTCGGATTATTATACCTTAGTATTCCAGTTTACCAAAGTCGAGTAAAGTTATCGGTTGGTTTGGCAATAGATATTTGACTTGCAAAAAATGGGGCTGTCTAACAAGTTTAGATGGTCCCCATTTGTATAAAAAATAAGGCTTTTCGACTGATAATCAGAAGAAAAGCCTTTGTTATATGAAAAGTATTTTGTATATTTGTTTTGCACAACCAACTACAAATCAATCATATAACGATGGCGAAGTTAGCAATAAAACCAGAGAATCAAAAACAAAGTCTGTTATTTCCTCCCAGCTTGGATGAATTAATACCAAAGACTCATGTTGTAAGAGTGGTGAACGACGTGATCGACCGTCTGGACCTGGTCGGCATCAAGGAAAGCTATAAGGGTGGAGGAAATAGTTGTTATAGTCCCAAGATGATGCTCAAGATACTGGTCTATGCCTATCTGAACAATGTTTACTCCTCCCGCAAGATAGAGCAACAAATATGTGAAAACATCAACTATATGTGGCTCTGCGGGATGTCCAGACCTGATTTCAGGACCATAAACTATTTTAGGGGAAAGCGGTTGAAAGACAAATTCGAATCTATTTTCATCCAGGTGGTCGAGTTGCTTCACGGTGAGGGCTTCTTAACGCTTGATGTCCAATACATCGATGGAACCAAGATCGAGTCTGCTGCCAACAAATATACTTTTGTATGGAGAAAATCAATAGAGAAATATGACGCGCGTCTCAAGGCCAAGACAACCGCGATATTGGATCAGATCGAACAATCCAACGGCTTGGAAAACGAAGAAGATCCGGTCAAGGCATCCGTCACCGAGGAGCAGTTCAGGGAAAGAGTCGATAACATTCGCCAGAGGATAGACCGTGACAAGCTTTCCAAAGCGGATGAAAAAGCATTGAAGGAGATAGAGGAGGAGAAAATACCAAAGATGGATAAATATGCGGCAGCTCTGTTGATAATGGAAGATCGCAATTCGTATTCAAAGACCGATCATGAGGCCACCTTCATGTGCATGAAAGAGGACGCGATGCTCAACGGCCAACTCAAGCCGGGCTATAACGTGCAAATATCAACAGAGAATCAATTCATAACAAACTATGCCATTTATCAACGTCCAGCCGACACGCTAACCTTTATACCCTACCTGGATACTTTCAAAAGTAAGTATGGAAAACAAAGTGCGGTCATCGTGGCGGACTCGGGCTATGGGAGTGAACAAAATTACGAGTACCTGTTCGGTCAGGGCATCACGCCCTATGTGAAATACAATATGTTCCACAAAGAGCAGAAACGTAAATACAAGACCGATCCATTTTTACCGGTAAATATGTATTATAATCCTGTTCAGGATTACTATGTGTGTCCGATGGGGCAACATCTGAAGTTCATCAGAAAAGAAAAGAGAATTTCATATTCCGGGTATGAGTCGCGGATAAGCGTCTATCGGGCCAACCGGTGCTCGGGATGCCCCTTGAGGGGAGGATGCCATAAATCGAAGGGAAGCCGTCAGATCGAGGTAAACCATAACCTCAACTCTCTCAAGCAAGCCGCTCGTGAGCTTTTGATGAGTGAAGAGGGATTGGGACATAGAAGTAAAAGGCCGATAGAACCTGAGGCTGTCTTCGGACATATAAAGGAGTGTGGCGGGTTCCGCAGGTTCAGGCTCAGGGGGATGGCAGGAGTCAGCTTGGAGTTTGGATTGAAAGCTCTTGCCCATAATCTGAGAAAACTTGCACTCTTAGCTTTGGCAAAGCTGTTTTTTCGCCTGTTTTTTGCACCAAAAGGGCAGTTTACAGTCAAAATGGACATCGTATACCCACTGGTTCCAACAAAAGTGGCTTAATCGTATTTTTACAGGCCATGCGGGAATGAGTTTATAAAAAAAGAGACCATCTAACTTTTCGTTGTTAGACAGCCTCATTTTGAAGTTATGTTATTTTAGTTTAAAATGGCATCTATAACGGGAGTGATATCGCTATTCTTAGGTATTTTAATACCCCGGATTCCGGCAGCCTCGGCTGCTTCAATATCCCTTGTTCCGTCCCCGATCAAAAGCGAGATCGATTTATCGATATCAAATTCTTCTATGGCCTTTTCAATCATATAAGGCGAGGGTTTCCGGCATTTGCATTTCGAAACGCTGTCGTGATGCGGGCAATAGTAAATTTTGTCTATGCGGGCTCCTGCTTTTGCCAATTCCGAGCACATGTATTCGTGCAAAAGCTCGACCTCTTTTTCGGTGTATTCTCCTTTGGCTACTCCTCCCTGATTGGTCACTACAATCACCAGGTAACCGGCCTCGTTCAGGCGTTTGATTCCTTCAATAACTCCCGGGTTAAAGATGAAATCTTCTTTTTTGTATATGTAGTAGTGCCCTTCATCCGAATTGATGGTTCCATCCCGATCTAAAAAGACTGCCTTATTCATGTTATCCGAAATTTTATGATCAATGCATGATTTTGAAAATCAGCTCTTTTAGTAATTCTCCGTCTGAAATATTACTGTTTCCTACTCCTTTGGATTTCATATCGTATTTTCGTAGCCATGAAATGATGTTAGCGCATTTTATGGCGTTATATTTTTTACTCCCCTCCGTGTAATCCTTTATAAAGTAAGGGTTAATGCCGAGCAGTCGAGCCATTTCCTGCTGGTTCGGGGTCGTTTTTTTCTGGTAATGAAAGGTCAATAGATCCCTGAAGTATTTAAATAATGTCGCTATGGTCAATACCAACGGGTTGTTTTTGGGATTTGCCTCAAAATAATTGACAATACGATTCGCTTTTAAATGATCCTGCCGAATGATGGCGTTGATTAACTCGAAGGTATTATATTCTTTACTGATTCCGGTATGTTCTTCTATCAGATTTTCTTTAATTTCTCCTCCTCCGGGTAGTAACAGCATGAGTTTATCCAGTTCGTTGGCGACTTTACTCAAGTCGTTTCCCAAACTTTCGGCTAAAATTCCTGCTGCCTTCATGGTGATCATACATTTTTTTTCTTTACAATAGTCGATGATCCAATCCGGAATCTTATTTTCATACAGTCTGGCAGATTCAAAATAGACGCAGTTTTTAGAACTTCCTAATTTTTTAAAAACGCCTTTTCGTTTATCCGGTTTTTTGTTCTTATATAAGAATACAAGTATGGTCGTTGTCTGGAAATGATCGATATAAGGGAGTAGATTATCGAAATCCCGTATATTCTGGGCTTCTTTTACGATGACAACCTGACGTGACGACATCATGGGAAAACGACGGGCCGTATCGGTGACCGTGGTCATGGAGACGTCATTTCCGTAAAAGACGACCTGATTAAATGCTTTTTCGTCTTCCGAAAGAACGTGTTCTTCCATCCATTCACTGATTTTATCCAAAAAATAGGGCTCCTCACCCGTTAGAAAATAGATGGGAGCGTAATTTTCCTTTTTTAAATCCGCTATGATGTCTTCGTATTTCATGTCACAAAAGTAATAAATTTATATTACCGATAGGAACCTGGCTAAAGTAAATAGGCAAACTCTTTTTCTGTTTTTCTCAAACCATTATGAGATTTACGATTTAAAGATGGCAAGATTAGAATAACCCACGGGGACGGGTACAATGTGCTATTTTAATTGATAGAGGTTATAGATCAAAAATTAGTTGATGTTTTACAATGTGTTAGTTGTCGGCTATTTATAGTTTTCCTTTTTCAATTTGGGTGACAATCTCTTCGATCTCCCGGTCTCTGCCGTTGGGCTCGTAATCCGCCTTCAGATTATGGCCGAACAGTAAAGCGATGGATTGCCAGAAATAAGCGTTTACACTACCTCTGTACTCTTTTATATGGTGGAATGAGGTATTTTGAGTTTCCCGGTAAATTAGGCGTATCAGGATTCTACCTTGTGTGACGGTAAGTTTCATCAAGGGTTGTTTAAAGGTTTTCATTAACTGTTTGTACTCTTCTTTTACTACTCTTTTTTTCTCTTTTTCGGAGTGGATGGTTTTTAGCTTTTGTTCTATTTCATTGATTTTCAGAGCAGCTATCTTGGCGTACGGGAGCGCTTTCTGAACATTGTAGACCGTCCGATTGTGTTTTTGATGTTGCCTTTCGTAGTAATTGTGATTTCTTTTTCTGACGATTACCGATACTTCGGGCAGTTGTATATGAGGCAGTGTGTCGTTTTGGATGATGATAACCGGTAATACCTTGCTTTGTCCGGAAGTAAGGCTGTTCATAAATAAAGATAGCAGCAATATGAAGAATATTTTGTACATTGTATTATCTTTGCATAGATACATAGGTATACAAATTTAATGGTTATATTTGATTAATTAAAGCGAATATCGTGGAAGAACAATTTCAAGATCTGTTTAGGATACGACACAATAGTGATCGGGTGGAGATCGGAAAGGTTTTAATTGCAGAGCCTTTTTTGCAGGGAAACTATTTTAATCGTTCCGTGGTCTATATCGTTGAACACGATGAAACGGGAAGCGTTGGCTTTGTGTTGAACAAACCGTTACCGTATACCACTTCCCAATTGGTAAAAGGTTTGGAAGGGATTGAGTTACCGGTGTACTTAGGTGGACCCGTGGAGCGAAATCAATTGTATTATATTCACCGGAAAAGCGGTTTGTCCGGAGCTTTGATGATAAGAGAGGGAGTCTATTGGGGAGGAAATTTTCGACTGCTCACCGAGTGGTTGAAATCGGGGAAAATGACGTCGGGTGACGTGCGTTTTTTTGCCGGTTATAGCGGCTGGAACGGAAAACAACTGCAAGGGGAGTTGGAAGAAAACTCCTGGATGGTCGGGGACATAGAAACGGAGATTTTGTTTCAGTTGCCGAACCCTCAATTGTGGGAACAATCCATGGGAAGTTTGGGAGGGAGGTATAAGATTTGGGCTAATTTTCCGGAAGATCCTATTATGAACTGAACGTCGGGTGATAAAGCGAAATCGTCCGATGAATAAATAGAAATGATAAAAGCAGGCCGTTCTATCGCTGTCCTGAAAAGGAGAGAGGAAAGTCCGGGCAACATAGGGCATCGTGCTTCCTAACGGGAAGATATCCGAAAGGATATAGTAATGTAACAGAAAAAAACCGTTCCCTCCGTGGAATAAGGGTGAAAAGGCGGGGTAAGAGCCCACCGGTATTCCGGGTAACCGGAGTAGCCGTACATCTCACGAGTTGCAAGACCATGTACACTAACGCTTAGGCCGGCCCGGCTGATGTTAGGGGGTAGGTCGCTTGAGCTGTGGAGAGATCTGCAGACTAGATAAATGATAGAAACCGCAAGGTACGGAACCCGGCTTACAGGCCTGCTTTTTTTTATTGTAGATTGAGAAAGGATTACAGGAAACATTCGGAGAATCGTATCGATAGAAAGCATTGTAATCTGAAATTTAGAATCATAAATCTAAAATGGGTATAAGGTGAAATCAATTCGAGAAATATTCAGGATAGGGTATGGTCCCTCTTCCAGTCACACGATGGGGCCGGGACGTGCTGCCTTGTATTTTAAAGAGAAAAATCCGGAAGCGGATTTATACAGGGTAACTTTATATGGTAGCTTGGCTCTTACCGGACGCGGACATGGAACGGACAGTGCCATTCAACGAATGATCGATGATCCGGAAAAAACCGAGATTATTTGGGAGCCGGAGAAAACGCTTCCCCATCATCCGAACGGAATGCTGTTCGAGGCTTTCGTGTGTGGAGGGCTTACTGATTCATGGGAAGTGTATAGTGTGGGAGGGGGAGCCTTGTGGGATGAAAAGGGGACTTTTAAAGAAGAAGAGGTTTATCCGGATACTAAAATGACGGATATTTTGAACTGGTGTAAAGCGGAAGGTCGTTCTTTCGTGGAGTACGTGGAACTGCATGAGGGACCTGAAATATTCGATTATTTAGCGGAAGTGTGGGAGGTGATGATTGGGGCGATTCACAATGGGTTGGAGAATGAAGGTGTGTTGCCGGGAAATCTGCGGTTGGCGCGGAAAGCTTGTTCTTATCATATTCGGGCACAGCAATCGGCGGGAACTTTACGGCACATGGGGATGGTTTTTGCCTCTGCATTGGCTGTTGCGGAGGAGAATGCCGGCGGCGGGCGTATCGTGACGGCACCCACTTGCGGATCTGCCGGAGTCGTTCCTGCGGTTCTTTACTTTTTAAAGCATGATCAGAATATTAGTGACCGTCGGATCATTAAAGGGTTGGCGACGGCCGGATTAATCGGTAATATCGTAAAAACAAACGGTTCGATCTCGGGAGCGGAAGTCGGCTGCCAGGGCGAGTTGGGTACGGCTTGTGCCATGGCTGCGGGGGCGGCCGCACAAATATTGGGCGGAACACCCATGCAAGTAGAGTATGCTGCAGAGATGGGATTTGAACATAACTTGGGATTGACTTGTGATCCGGTAGGGGGATACGTGCAGATTCCTTGTATAGAGCGGAATGCTTTTATTTCTCAAAAAGCCAGGGAGTGTGCTATTTACGCTTTGTTTTCCGACGGCCGTCATAAGGTCTCCTTCGACGATGTCGTGGAAACCATGATGCAAACCGGATGTGATATGCAAGCTAAATACCGGGAAACGAGTTTGGGAGGATTGGCTCGTATCTATCGGGCTCCCATACGGAAGTAAGTTTATTCGTTAAATTTGAAACTAAATCGGGTAATAGACGTTAGTTTGTCAGATACTATTGCGAAGTTTGAAATAATTTAGGCGATATGGATAGAGTAAGATTAAAAATATTAGGATTATCATATAGCATGTCTCAGTCAGGGGCTTACGCGTTAGTCCTTTCCGATCTAAATGATACGTATCGGATTCCGATCATCATTGGGATTTCCGAAGCTCAATCTATAGCGATACAATTGGAACATCTCCAGACGCAACGCCCGCTTACTCATGATTTGGTTAAACGGTTAACGGATGGGTTGAACGTAAGTTTGGAAGAGGTTTTTATTTATCGTTGGGAAGCCGGAATATTCTATTCGGAGTTACTTTTCAGACAAGAGGAAAAAGAGCTGCGTATTGACGCGCGTACTTCGGATGCCGTGGCCTTGGCTTTAAGATACGGTTGTCCGATATACACGACTCCCGAAGTGGTGGAAAAGACCTCTATCTCTGTTCCGGAGAAGGAGATGCAGGAGCAGGAGGTTAAAGCAAACGACCTGGAACCTGCGATCACAGAATCTAACCAGGAGCTGTCGGTTGAGGAGTTGACCCGTTTGATGGAAGAGGCTGTAAAAAATGAAGATTACGAAAATGCCTCCCGTTTCAGGGATATGCTAAAAGCGAAAAATTCAGATTAATTTAATATGCTTACTATGAATCGCATCGAATTTGATTACGCTAAAGTTTTGAATTTTGTAACGGAAAAGGAGATTGATGTTCAACGCCAGAAAGCAGTTTTATCCTTGGAAGGAGTGATGAAAGGTACTTGTAAAGGAAACGATTTTTTAGGCTGGCTTACTCTTCCGTCACAAATTTCAGATGACGAACTGAGAAAGATAAACGATTGTGTCCGAAATCTGAAATCACGTGCAGAAGTCATAGTCGTAATCGGAATAGGAGGATCTTATCTTGGTGCAAAGGCCGTTATCGAGGCTATGTCCGGGAGTTTTGACTGTTGCAAGCAGGTGGTTTTTGCCGGTCATAACTTGAGTGAAGATTATCTGTATGAACTTCAACGGTATTTGGCTGATAAGAGTTTTGGACTTTGTGTAATATCGAAGTCGGGAACGACGACGGAACCTGCTATTGCATTCCGTTTATTGAAAGAAATGTTGGAAAAACAGGTAGGACAGGAGGAAGCCCGTAAACGGGTCGTGGCGATTACGGATGAGAAAAAAGGTGCATTGAGAGCATTGGCAGATCGGGAAGGGTATGCTACTTTTGTTATTCCGGACAACGTGGGAGGCCGTTTTTCGGTACTTACACCGGTAGGTTTGTTGCCGATCGCTATGGCTGGATTTGATATCGAGGCTTTGGTTAAAGGAGCTGGCGATATGCAAAACTTCGCCTTGGGCGAGGGGCGTAAGATCGCGATGGATTACGCTTCCGTGAGGAATGCTCTCTACGAGAAGGGGTATACGACGGAGATAACGGTAAATTATAATCCTAAACTGCATTTCGTGGGAGAGTGGTGGAAGCAATTGTTCGGCGAGAGCGAGGGGAAGGAGCATAAAGGTATTTTTCCAACCAGCGTGGATTTTTCTACGGATCTTCACTCTATGGGACAATATATACAGGACGGAAGGCGTAATTTGTTTGAAACCGTACTTTCCATTGAGAAAACGAAATACGAGGTACCAATACCCCGTGATGCGTCGGATTTGGATAAATTGAATTATTTGGCCGGTAAACGGGTGGATGAAGTGAATAAGATGGCCGAATTGGGAACCCGTTTGGCCCATGTCGACGGGGGGGTTCCTAATATGCAGATCAGGATTCCCGAGTTGACGGAATACTATTTGGGACAACTGTTTTATTTTTATGAACTGGCATGCGGTATATCTGGCGGGATTCTGGGAGTAAACACCTTCGATCAACCGGGGGTGGAAGCCTATAAGAATAATATGTTTGCTCTTTTGGGAAAACCGGGATACAAGTAGAATCTGTTTTTAAAAGATAGGAAACGAGATTCGTTTACGAATCTCGTTTTTATGTAATAGGATGATCCTGTCGGAAGGACTTGTTTCACCCGAATCTTGTGTTCGATTGGGGCTCGGAATAACCTTATGACCGGATCTGAATCAACTATATATCATATTCTCGATATCCTTATCTACCGTGGTAATCGAACCGATACCGAACGTATCGGTTAATGCCCGGGTAATCCGGGGGGATAGAAAGGCGGGCAGGGTGGGGCCTATATGGATCTTTTTTACCCCTAAACTAAGCAGGGCGAGTAAGACGATAACCGCTTTTTGTTCATACCAGGCGATGTTATAGACGATGGGTAATTCATTGATATCTTGAAGTTTGAAAATTTCTTTTAATTTTAAGGCGATAATCGCCAAAGAATAGCTGTCGTTACATTGTCCGGCATCGAGAACACGGGGAATACCGTTGATCTCTCCTAACTGTAATTTATTATAGCGGTATTTGGCGCATCCTGCCGTGAGGATGATCGTGTCTTTCGGTAAGGCTTGTGCAAATTCGGCGTAATAATTACGGTTCGACATCCTGCCGTCACAACCGGCCATAACGACAAATTTGCGGATGGAACCGTTTTTTACCGCTTCCACGATCTTGTCGGCTACCTGTAATACCTGATGATGCGCGAATCCTCCGGTGATAGTACCCTTTTCGATTTCCAGTGGTGCGGAACATGCCCGGGCTTTCCGTATAATTTCGGAAAACTCTTTATGACCGTTCTCGTCGGTTTCGATGTGATTGCAGCCCGGATATCCTGATGCGTTCGTGGTAAACATCCTCTCTTTGTAGGAGGCGGAAGCCAAAGGTGGCACGATGCAGTTGGTCGTGAAAAGGATAGGGCCGCGAAACGATTCAAACTCTTCTCGTTGACGCCACCAAGCGTTACCGTAATTTCCCGCGAAATGTTTGTATTTTTTAAATGCCGGATAATAATGTGCCGGTAGCATCTCTCCGTGGGTATAAATGTCTATTCCGCTTCCTTCTGTTTGTTCCAATAACTCTTCCATGTCTTTCAGGTCGTGTCCGCTGATTAAAATACCGGGATTTTTACGGACACCGAGATTCACTTCTGTTATTTCGGGATGGCCGAAACGTTCGGTGTTTGCCTTATCCAAAAGAGCCATTCCTTTTACCCCGAATTCTCCTGTTTGAATGACGAGAGCGGTTAGCATTTCTACGGATAGTTTCCGGACAGTTATATCCGCGAGGGTTTCTTGAATGAAACGATGGATGGATTCATCATCGAATCCCAAACGTATGGTATGTGCTAAATAGGCGGCCATTCCTTTTATGCCGTAAATGATAAGTTCTTTCAAAGAACGGATATCCTCGTTTTTTTCATTCAGTATGCCGGCCTCTTTTTCCTTTGGGAAAAAAGTATCGGTAGTTCCTTCCCAGTAAACCTCTTCTATTTCGGGAAGATCGACTCTTTTTTCTATGGATAGCGATATTAACCGTCTTTTTATTTGTAGTCCCTTTTCGATTCGGTTGATGAGGCTTTGTCGATCGAAGTTGGCGTTGGTAATGGTAGAGAAAAGGGCGTCGATGACAAATTTATTTACCTGTTGATCTCCTTTTGTTAGGTGTTTTCGTAGTTCGTTATGTACGATCGATATGCCTTTTACGACAAACAGCAGTAAATCCATCGTATTGGCGGTTTCACTATCTTTACCGCAAATTCCGCGAAGGGTACAACCCGTTCCGTGAGCCGTTTCCTGACATTGAAAACAAAACATTGAATTTTCCATAGTTTTAAGGTTTTATCATGTAATTATAAATTATAACCATCGGGTTTCTCGTATCTCTCCGTGAATACCGACCCTGATAAGTTTTGAAGGAATTTTCCTTTCGGCTTTCTCTCTTGCTGCTTCGCATACGCGTAGTAATCCGCTACAGCAAGGAACCTCCATGATCATGACGGTTAAGGTGCTGATACCTCCCTGGTCTATGATGGCTTTGATTTTATCTGTGTAAATTCCGTTTTTTTCGTCTAATTTGGGACAGGCGATGGCTAACCGTTTTTCTTTTAGGAATAGGTTGTGGAAGTTGCCTAAGGCGTAAGCGGTACAATCTGCGGCGACCAATAGGTCCGCATCCTGGAAAAAGGGTGCGGCCGGCGGTAATAGATGCAACTGTATCGGCCATTGTCGCAGTTCTCCCTTCTCGACCTCCTTCTCTGCGACAATCGAGGAGGTTCCGGGTACAAAACTTCGAGTTTTTGACCCGGGACAGGAAAAGGTGGGAGAGGAAGAGACGGGACGAATAGGAATATCGTGAATACCTTGTTGGCGGAGTTCCTCGTGAGCTTCCCGTAAAAATTCGACTTGTTTGTGATCGGAAAGATGCTGCAAGTGAGCTTTGATTACCTCTTCCCCTTTGGGAATCAGTCTTTTTATAACAACTTTCTCGTCGTATTTTTCAGCTTCCCGTTCTTCTTGGGTAATGGCTCCTCGAGGACAATCTCCGATGCAAGCACCCAATCCGTCACAATACAGTTCGCTGATAAGGGTGGCTTTCCCGTCGATCAGCCGCAGGGCTCCTTCGTGACAACCTTTTACACATAGACCGCATCCGTTGCAGAGAGCTTCATTGATTTTGATAATAGTACGTTTCATCCTTTTTGTTTTTATGTTACAAAGATCGTTTCTTGCAAGAAGGATAATTGTCACATTTGTTACAAAAGAGAATTTTCAGGTCGATTTTTCTTTTTTATCTGTCGGAAATTCTAAATTTGCATAAATGAAGAGTTAATGGAGATAGAGAAATTACTGACCAGTCCTGTTTTCCGGAATTTTCCAGAAGAACGTTTGACGGAGTTCTTGCGTTCTGCTCCTGCTGTTTTACGCGTTTATTCCCCGAATGATTTTGTTGCTTTGCAAAACTCTTTGTGTCATTCGCTTTATTTATTGTACGAGGGAAAGGTACGTACTCATATGGTAAACGGGGAAGGCAAACAGGTGACGATAGAGGATATAGAGGCTCCCCGTCTGTTGGCCCCGGCTTTTATTTTCGCCACGGATAACAGGTTTCCCGTGAATATTTTAACCGTTACTCCTTGTGAAGTATTGATTATTAATAAGGAGGAGTTTGTCGGCTTAATGCAGAAAGAACCTGTTGTTATGCAAAATTTTTTACGGATTATCTCCGATCGTAGTATATTTCTGAGTCGGAAGTTGAATTCATTTGCCTTGCGGAATTTGAAGGGACGTTTGGCTGCTTATTTATTAGAACGGGAGGGACAACACAGTCAACAGGAGATTGCAGACGTGTTAGGGGTGGCTCGCCCTTCTTTGGCTCGTGTGCTTGCCGAATTGATCGAAGAGGGTGGGATTAAAATGGATAAGCGAACCATCAGGATCGTCGATCGCGAATTGTTGACCCGATACAGGTAAAAAACGAATTTGGCTCTAAAGATTCAGTTTTGTAAAGTTCATGTTCAGTAAATCAATCAAAAGAAGCTTGCCGGATAGGACCTCCGGTTTGCCCAGGATGATTTTTATGACCTCATTGGCTTGGAGGGTTCCGATGACTCCCGGAAGAGTTCCCAATACCCCAAGAGGTTGGGTGAAGTGTTGAATGTTGTTGTGGTAAGGGTATAGTTTCCGGTAAGAGGGACCGTCTTGATAGTGAAAAACAGAGAGCTGTCCGGAAAATTCGCATATGCTTCCGTAAACCATGGGCTTCTTTTGTATATTGCATACCTCGTCGATAAGATAACGGGTCGCCAGGTTATCTGTTGCGTCTACGACTATATCGTAATGGGAAATGATCTCGGAAGCATTTTCAGCAACAAGACGTGCTTCGTAAAGCGTGAAACGACAGAAAGGATTCAATTTCTCCAATTTTTGTTCGGCAATAGCTGCTTTAGGCATGTCGACGCATGTCGAATCGTAAAGAATCTGTCGCTGCAGGTTCGACTCGGATACCAGATCGTTATCGATGATTCCGATATGTCCTATACCGGCAGCGGTGAGATAAAGAAGAACGGGGGAGCCCAGTCCTCCGGCTCCCACGACCAGGACGTTGGCTTGCTTCATCTTTTCTTGTCCTTCCACCCCTATTTCAGATAGGATAACTTGGCGATTGTACCGCTCTTTTTCTTGCTCTGTTAACATAATAGCTCTAAATATATGATGCGAAAATAGAAAAATTAGGAAATATAATCAAAAGATCGTCCGGTTCGTTTTTTGAAGTGAATACCACGTCTATTTATCCGCGTTGACGTGGTATTTCACAAATCGATTGACAGTACACACGGATACTTTGTATTGTTTGGCTATCTTCTTATAAGATATGCTATTGTCCATCATTTCAATGATTTTAGCTTTGTTTTCGATCAATAATTTTAATTGCGGGCTACTTCCTATCGGACGTCCTAATTTTTTGCCTTCCGCTTTGCGAACGGCGAGAGCTTCTTTGGTTCGAATGGAAATTAGGTTACGCTCAATTTCAGCCACTAAACCGAATGCAAACCCTAATATTTTACTGTTCAGGTTATTTTCGAATGTATACCCTTCTTTCGTACTGTGTAAGATGATTTTACGTTGTATGCACGTGTTGATGATATTCATAATATCGATTAGCGTCCTGCTTAGTCTGGAGACTTCGGTGACGATCAGGCAATCTCCTTCCTGCAGAGAGCTGAGAATATCTCCTAATTTCCGATCACTGCTGTTTACTTTACCGCTAATGATGTCATTGTACCATTTGTTTATGGTCAATCCTCGGTTATGCGCAAATCGCTTGATTTCCTCTTGTTGATTCTCAAGATGTTGTCTGTTTGTACTTACTCGTAAATATGCAACTACCATAATTGAATTGATAAAATTTGGATTATTAAAAGAGCAAACGTACGAAAAAGGAAAGGAATATGAGCATATTGTGTGGGCATAAGCAAGAAAAGAACTGTTTATTTTGCTGAAATAAATTGAAATGGTAAACTGGTTTATTTTATTTGAGGGTAAATTGAACTAAATTTGTAATATAACGTAATGAAGAAATAGCAATGATGAAGAGAAGAATTGTGATTCTTGTATTGATATTGGCAAACTATATGGTTATGGCACAAAAAAGAGAATTGACCGAAGCGGAAAAACAGGTAATAATTCATAAAGGAACGGAATTACCTTTCACGGGCAAATATTATGATTTTAAAGGAAAAGGAACCTATGTGTGCAAACAATGCGGGGCTTCATTGTATCGTTCGGAAGATAAATTTGATTCCCGGTGCGGATGGCCCAGTTTCGATGACGAAATTAAAGGAGCGGTAAAAAGGGTTACGGATGCGGACGGAAGACGGACAGAGATTCTGTGTGCCGGATGTGGTGCGCATTTGGGACATGTATTTGTGGGGGAAGGTTTCACTTCTAAGAATACCCGGCACTGTGTAAATTCGATCTCTATGGAGTTTATTCCTGATCGGGAGCTGAAAACCGATACGGCCATTTTTGCAGGAGGATGTTTCTGGGGGGTGGAATATTTTATGCAGAAGGCACCCGGAGTTTTGACCGTAGAATCAGGGTATATAGGAGGTGAAACGGATCATCCTACTTATGAAGATGTTTGCCGGAAAAACACGGGACATGCAGAGGCTGTCAGAGTGGTTTTCGATGCTTCCCAAACGACCTATGAGGCGTTAGCGAAACTTTTTTTCGAAATCCATGATCCTACCCAGTTGAATCGTCAAGGGCCCGATAGGGGAGAACAATATCGTTCCGAAATATTTTATGCGAATCCTCAACAAAAAGAGGTTGCCGATAAATTGATCGAACGGTTGAAAACGAAAGGTTATCCGGTCGTAACACTGGTTTCGCCCGCCACGACTTTTTGGCCAGCCGAGGATTATCATCAAAATTACTATAACCGGAAAGGTTCTCTTCCTTATTGTCATGGGTATACCAAGCGATTTTAGATAGGAGAAGCTCTTTCAATGCTTGCAAAATCCGCGGGAGGGAAGCTTAACCGTTTAATTGTGGAATCGTTTTAATTCCAAATTCTACGATTTGTGATCATTGATTGTCAGTCGTCGTTATATTTGCCATGTAATTTTAATCGTTTATGTTATGGAAATAATACATGATACGGAGAATCGTACGGTTAAGACGGTTGTAAACGGCCGTGTGGCTTATGTCACCTATGTGATAGAAAACGGGGAGTTGGATGTCAGACATACGATGGTTCCTTCGGAAATCGGGGGAAGGGGTATAGCCGCGGCTTTGGTTAAATATATTTATGATTATGCCGCGGAGCATGATTTGCGGCCGGTTGCGACCTGTTCTTACGCGGTAGTCTGGTTGCGAAGACATCCGGAATATAACGGTAAAATAGGAAGAGACTACGCCGGAGCCGGTAGTTGCCCCGTCAATTGACAAAAGAAGCGAAATCCTTTTCTATTCGCACGACTTAAAAATGGAAAAATAATCTGTATTAATTGGCGTTTTTATGAACATATGTTCATAAAAAGAATTATCTTTGTTCCAAAATAGAGTTATGTCAAGACCGAAACGTAGCCGAGTGATAAAGAATCCTCCTTTGATGGAAGGTTTCAAGCCTTTTGGATTGCCCATGACGGACCTGGATCCGGAAGTTTTGCTGTTTGAGGAATATGAGGCTCTCCGGTTGAGTGATTATGAACTTTTACCTCAGGAAAAGGCGGCATTGCAAATGGGTGTATCCCGGCCTACTTATACACGTATATACGAGAAAGCCCGGCGTACAATAGCAACTGCCCTGGTGGAGGGAAAAGTTATTTTTATAGAGGGTGGGGATTATCACATCGATTATTATTGGTATCGATGTGATACTTGTCGGAAGATTATGGTAGAAAAAGAGCCTGTAACCTGTTGTCGTTTTTGCCAGTCGAGTAAGTTGCGGGCATTAAATAAGCCGGAGGCTTCTTTATGTAGCGATGCCTATTGTATTTGTGTGCACTGCGGAACAAGGCTCCCTCATGTTAAGGGACAGCCTTGTCGGGAGACAAAGTGCCCTTCTTGTAGCGGTAAAATGATACGGGAAAACGGGCCTCATCATAAACTTATTTTAAAAACAGAAGAAGAAAAAAATCATGAAAATTGCAATTCCGACGAGAGCCAATGTGGTGGATGACCATTTTGGACATTGTGAGTATTACACCATTTTTACGGTGAATGAAGAAAAGAATATTATGAAAACGGAGACGCTTGCAGCTCCGCAAGGATGCGGTTGTAAATCGAATATTGCCTCCGTGTTAAGAGAGAAAGGAGTAACCGTGATGTTGGCAGGCAACATGGGGGACGGAGCTTTAAATGTACTGAATAATCAAGGTATTAAAGTTTTCCGCGGTTGTAAGGGAGATGTCCGTGTTTTAGCCGACTCTTATTTGAAAGGTTTTGTTCTCGATTCTGGAATAGGGTGTCATCACCACGAGGGAGGGGAACATAAATGCGGTCTGTGATTGGATGTTTCTGCGATTGGGTGATTCGATCTTTTCTCCTAATCGCAGCATCTCTTGTTTTTTCGTTTTTTTTGATCGATGACTTATGGTATATGCTTATTTTATAGATTATATTTAGGAAAACAATGGAATTTTTTTTAATTTTGAATGCCTAATCTCGGTCCGATTGTGTGCATGAAACAAGGTTGGATTTATAGTTTGTTCTCTCTCTTTTTTTGCTTACTTCTTTTAGAAGAAGGTGTAAGCGGGTACGATTATGACCTAAAGATCGGAACGGAAAAAACAGTATGCTATGAAGAGACGGGGGCGATGGGGATTCATACGATTTCGGGCATATTGCAGGGAATGCATATAAATGGTGCAGAGTCAGGGGAACAGTATGATTCAAATCCTTCTTTTTTTAGAAACGGGGTAGTTGCCAATACGGGAAGACAGACAAAAAAATCCTTCGCTACCAAATTTCTTCTTTATCTTTCGATACGCGGTCGACAACGCGGTTATCTGCTTTTTTTACAGAAATTGATTATTTAGTTAATGCTGATGGCGTGATTATTTTGGATAAAACAAAAATAATGTGCGGTGATGTTTGTTGTGATACTAAATAATTAAAATGTAAAAAGAATGGAAGAATATAAATTCATAAAAGATCAAATTATATCTCTTACGCAAGGAAAGGTCGTAAAGAAAAATGAGGGCTATATGATACCTCTCTTATTAATCGTAATCGGGATTATAGCGCTGGTTGCCATTCATTATTTGTCTCAAAGAATGCAGCGTTCTCCTTTTTTGATGTTTGCTTCCGTACTCTCTTTTAGTGTGGTATGCGGAGGAGTATTTATTTTCGTACAAAACAAGGCAAAATATGTTTATACCGTATCTAAGGGAGTGTTTTTAATAAAGAAAGTAGTACTTGTTCGGGAAGGGATGGAACAGTATTTCCAATGGTTGAAGGAGAGAAGTTTTCATAAATTTTTGAAGTATGAGGCAAAGGAAAATAGTGATGTTTTTTTAGAGGTTTGGGTAGATCAGGCTTTGAACATTGCTTTTGTGCAATTGATGGTTGAACGTAACCGCATACCCTTTCCGGTATCTGAAGTATACCAACTTTCTAAAACGGAGGTGGCTGAGAATTGTGAGTTGTTTTACAAATGACGGGTTCAACAAGTAAATCAAGGCAAGTTTCGATTTACTCGTTGAACGATAGGGTTATTCGGATAAAAGAGGAGTGTTCAATTTCACTAATATTTTATCTATCCTGGCCCCGTCCATATCCACGATTTCCAAATCGAAACATAGCCAGGATAACTGTTCCCCTGTTTTAGGTACATGTTCCAAAATTTTTAAAATCAGCCCGCTTACCGTGTTGTAATAATGGTTGGGATATAAATCTTCCATGTCGAAATAAGCCAGGAAATCGTAGAAAGAACATTGGCCGTCTATCAGGTATGAGCCGTCGTTCCTACGGATGATATCCGGCTCTTCTCCTATTTCGGGTACGTCCCCGATAAGAGCCGTCAGAATGTCTTTCAAGGTGAAAATCCCCTCTATGCTTCCGAATTCATCCGTGACCAGTCCGTATTTCAGGTGTTCGGTTTTCAGATGTTCCAAAGCATTGTAAACACTTTGATTTTTAGGGAAATACTGAGCCGGCCGGATGATTTTTTCTAAATTGAAATCCGGTAAATCAATCTTTCCGAACAGGTCTTTCAAATAGACGACACCGATGATGTTGTCTAATTTTGAATCGGCTACGGGGTAAATATTATAAAGATGCTTATTTACGATTTTCCGGATCTGATCGTTGGATTCGGTAATATCTAACCAGACCAAATCACTGCGGTGGGTCATGATGGAACCGATGTTCCGGTCTCCGAGGTTGAAAACCCGTTCCACGATGTCTTGCTCTACTTCCTGAACCTCCCCGTCGTCCTTTCCTTCTTTAATAATAGCCTTTATCTCTTCTTCCGTTACTTTCCCGTCCTTGGATTCTTTTAGTCCCAGGATTTTCGTTACCAGTATTGTGCTGGCGGATAGTAACCACACGAAAGGAGAGGCTATTTTAGAGAGAAAAGTCATGACGGGAGCCACGATCTTGGCTACTTTTTCTGCAGCATTCATACCGATGCGTTTAGGAACCAGCTCTCCTAAAATTAAGGTAAGATAAGTCACTATGACCACGATGATTCCTTTGGAAACAGCCAGGGCGTGGGCATCGAGGGGTGTTATCCGGGAGAGGAGTAAAGCAAAATCGTTGGCTAACGTCTCCCCGGAGTAAAGACCGGTAAGGATTCCTATTAAGGTGATACCTATTTGGATCGTGGATAGGAAACGATCCGGTTCCTGAGCTAATTTTAAGGCTGTTTTTGCCGATTTATTTCCTCGTTTCGCTTCTGTCTCCAAACGGGTTTTACGTGCGGATACCATCGCAATTTCGGACATTGACAGTATACCGTTCAATAATATCAAGGCTAATATGATGATGATTTCCATTTTAATTGTAATATTAAAAAATAGATTTTAATCTTGTTGCAGAGATGTTATTCCGTATTTGATATAACAACTGTTTATGTATTATGAGATTCATTTTAATGTAATGTTTTTTCTTTTATTCGTTTTAAAGCTCTGAATAGTTCGCCGGTCCATAGAACGAAAGAGGTTGAGAGAGTAATCCATATCCATTCGTTCCAGCTTAGGGGAACGGTTCTAAACACGCTTCCACCCCAGTTGACAACTAATATTTGTCCGATAACGATAGCCAATCCCACAATAAGAAAACCCTCGCTTTTAAGTAATCCTTTAAAGGCGGAGTTGTTTGTTCCAAAGGTTTTGGCGTTAAACATGTTCCAGAACTGAAGCATTACGAATACCGTAAAGAATAGGGTTAGATTTCGTAGACCTTCCGGAGTATCGGCGTCTATGCCTCCGGCGTAGTTTGACAGGTAGTACAAAAGTCCCAATAGGATGATAACAAATATAAAGCCTGTTCCTAAAATCAACGTTCTCATTTGAGGAACGATGATGAAGGCGTTCGAATCTCTCGGTTTTCTTTTCATTACTTCCGGATTGGGAGGAAGTGAGGCCAAAGCTCCTGCGGCAAAAGTGTCCATGATCAAGTTTACCCATAACATTTGAGTGACGGTAAGTGGTAATTCGGAACCCAATAGAGATCCGAGCAACACGATGATTAAAGCTGCCACGTTAATGGTTAACTGAAAAAGGATGAAACGTTGTATGTTTTGATACACGGAACGTCCCCACATAACGGCTGTCGCGATACTGCTGAACGAGTCATCCAACAGCGTAATGTCGCTGGCCTCTTTAGCAACGGAAGTACCGCTACCCATGGAGAGGCCCACGTGAGCGTGGTTCAAGGCGGGAGCATCATTCGTTCCGTCTCCGGTGACGGCCACGACGGCCCCTTTTTGCTGTAACAACTGTACCAAACGTTGCTTATCTGTCGGACGGGCGCGGGACATGATTTTTAAGTCCAGAATGCGTTCCAATGCCTCTTTATCGGATAATTGAGCAAATTCGCTGCCGGTAATGTGATTCCGTTCGGTATCTTGCTTTGTCCATAGACCGATTTGTGAACCGATCTCTTTTGCTGTACCGGGAGTGTCACCCGTAACCATTTTGACTTTGATGCCGGCCTCGGAACATCGTTTTACAGCCTCGGGAACCTCTTTCCGTATGGGATCCGATATGGCGACGATGCCTAAAAAAGTTAATTCCGTATGGTACAGACGTCCTTCATGGAAATGAGAGTCGTTATCGTCAATAATCTGGTAAGCGAAACCTAAAGTACGCATCGCCTGTTTTTGATATTCGGATAATTGCGTATTTACCGTCGTTTGGAAATCTGCCGTTGATTTCAGACCACCGGCTGTTTGTACGTTTTTGCAATGAGAGTAAACAATTTCCGGAGCTCCTTTTACATACAATACACGTTTCCCGATCAGGGAGGATTCCACGAGTGTTGCCATGTATTTACGTTCTGTCGAAAAGGTCAATTGATCGATAATGCGGACGTTTTCTCTTAGTGCGGAATAGTCGGTGTGTTGTCGGTTTAGCCAAAGTAAAAGAGCCGCTTCGGTAGGATTTCCCAGTGTTTTTATTTTTCCCGGTTCGGATAAATCGAGAAAAGCCGTTGTGTTGGCGGCAATACCCTCGAATATAAGCCGGGTTATTTCGTTATCGCCGGTCTTCTGTTCTTCCAAACCGTAAAAATTAGTTTGGTAAACAGTCATTTGATTTTGGGTCAAAGTACCTGTTTTATCCGTGCAAATAACCGTGGTAGCACCCATGGTTTCGCAGGCATGCATTTTTCTTACCAAATTGTTTGATTTTAACATTTTACGCATACTTAATGCCAAGCTGAGGGTAACGCTCATCGGCAGGCCTTCGGGAACAGTTACGACAATCAGCGTGACGGAAGCCATAAAGGCCGAGAGTATCTTTTTACCTACGCTCAGAGATACCCATGCATGTGGATCCCAAGGTTTTACCCCGAATAATAATCCGACACCCAACAGGATAACCAAAGCGGTCAAAGCATACAGTATCCATCGTCCCCAGCTTCCTTTTTCAACGGATGCGGGCATCTCTTTTTTTATTCCCCGTAATTCGTACACATCGTATATGACAGGTATCCATACTTTAGCCAACATGATGACAGCCGTAATAATGACAGCTCCGATCAGTCCCAGTTGTCCTAAAGAAGGGGTAGGAAACGCCGGGTTGAAAAAAAGCCCTTTTATGAAAAGAATCGTAAAGGTCACGATTGCACCGCAGAAACCGACGATACCGATAAATTTTGCCAGTACCTCTAATTGTTTGTCCAAAGGAGTCTGTTCTTCGCTTTTTTCTGTAGATTTTTCGGCGACTTTACCGAACTCTGTCTGGTCTCCCACGGCAGTCACTTCCATGACGCCATGTCCGTCGGCTACCGTTGTGCCGCGCATAACATGATCGGTAGGGTAGGTAGCTTCCCGGTCGAATTCTTCTTCTATTACACTTTTGGCAGTCATGGGCTCACCCGTAAGACTGGATTCATTTACTTGTAAGGAAACAGCCTCCAGTAAGATTCCGTCCGCGGGGATTTCTTCTCCTTGTTCCAGAATAACGATATCTCCCACTACGATCTCTTTTTTAGGAACCTCCCGAACATTTTTATTCCGGAAGACTTTGACTAACGTATCGTCGTTTATCTGATTCAAAACATCGAATTTTTTGTTGGCATCCCAAACAAACCAGGTCGCAACTCCCGTTGCCAGTAATACGGCTGCTGCAATACCGATAGTTTCTGCGATTTCGATGACATCTTCCGATAGGTACATGGCGATGGCAATGCCTCCGGACAGAAAAACGGCTATCAATAAAATACGGATGACAGGGTCTTTAAAATTATCGATGAATATTTGCCACAGGGATTCCCTTTTGGGAGGTGTCAATATGTTTGCCCCGTGTTTTCGGCGACTTTCTATCACCTGTGCGTCGGTTAAACCTGTATAATGTTTTTTTGATTCCATGCTGCTTATTTATTTTTTTTGTTACGAATACTGCGTATGATTAAAAATCCCCAAAAGACTATTCCTATGATTAAGGTTATTATACTTAATTCGATAAAATAGTGTTGCAATAACTCCTGTTGTGAATATAAAAAATAACCCGCCAAAGCGAGGAGAGTGTTCCAGACACAGCTTCCGAGGAAGGTGTAGATAATGAAACTTTTTAAAGGCATTCTTACAAGACCTGCCGGAATGGAAATAAAACTTCTGACTCCGGGAGTCAACCGCCCTATAAATGTAGAACTGTTGCCATATTTGAGAAAGTATTGTTCTGATTGTTCTATTTTTTCTTTTGAAATCATGCACCATTTACCGAATTTGGTAGAGGCAAAGGTATAAATAAAATTTCGACCTAATGTGTAGGCAAGAAGGTAATTCAACAGAGCTCCTAAAACGGCCCCTACGCTTCCTGTCAAAATGATGCCGATCAGGTTCAATTCTCCGTTTGCGGCTTTCCATGCTGCAGGAGGGATGATCAATTCGGCTGGAAACGGGAGTATGGAACTTTCAATAGTCATACACATAATGATGCTCCAATAGTTTATATTTTGAAGATACCAATCGAGAATGGTCTGAAGTCCATCTGTCATAAATCATTTATTTCGCTTATTACTTATGTTCAACATCGCTCGTAAAAAGAGGGAACCCTTGTCATACGATGAGTTTTTTCAGCGAATAAATATAAAATCCGTTTATATGACGAGATGCGAGCACATGGATATAATTTTCTCTTTTGAAAGACAGACGTTCGAGAAAAGAGAAAACTTTGGATTGAATGATAGTTTCCCGGTTTATTGATTTAAATTGAGAAGTTTTATACCAACCGATTCTTCGGTTGGTGGAACTCTTTAGACCTGCTTTTGACGTGATCCCGTGTTGTTCTGAATAGGGATGTATGGAAATGGATTCGGAGTCTAACGAGGAGAGTTGTTCTAAGTCGAACAATTCGTCCATTTTATTTTTTGAACCCTCAAAAGAGTCCGAAAAAATATCGGTCACTGAAAAAGATAGAATAATAATCAGGTATAAAAATACAAACTTTCCCATTGCTTTCGTAAAATTCCGATCTCAAAAGTAATATATTATTTCGGATTGCTGCATAGCTTTTTATTTTATCAAATGAACTTTATGTTAATTTTAATTTTATTTGTTTATTAATAGGGGTTGGGAAGGAGGAGAACTGCAAGTGTAAAACAGGGTGGGCTTAAATGATTTTTGAACATAAGTATAGGGAATGGGTAATTTATCCCTACCTTTGCAAAAGGCAAACGTAATTGTCATTCGCGTAAATAAGGATTATTATGACAGTAAAATTGATATTGAGTTGTATTGTCGCTCTTTTGGCTTTGGTCAATCCCGTCCAAAAAGTTTTGATCGTTACGACCTTGCAAGAGCGGTTTTCTCCTAAAGAATTACGATATATCTCCATCAAGTCAACGATTACGGCAGCCATGATCTTGATTTTTTTCCTGTTTTTGGGAGAGATAACGTTTAGTTATGTATTTCGGGTAGAGCTGTACTCTTTTCAGATTACCTGCGGTGCCGTGTTGATGTATAACGGTTTATCCGGTCTGCTGAAGGGATTTTTCCTGAAAGTCGATGAAAATATAAAAATTGCCGACCTGACAACGGTCCCGATCGCGATTCCCATGATTGCTGGTCCGGCTACGATTACGGCTGCTGTAACCTTTCCCGTACAATACGGTAGGGAGATTACCATTATTGCCATCCTTCTTGCTTTGGGAGTAAATCTGTTTTTTATGCTGGAAGCTCGACGGATCGGGAATTTTTTGATAAAATATAATTTTATGAATCCCTTGATCCGGATTATCGGCTTAATTGTGGCAACCATCGGTCTACAGATGATTTTTGATGGTATTACTCTTTTTATCAAAGGATTGTCCTCTTGATATACTTTTTAAGAACAGAGATAAGTAGCGTCATCGTTCCGCGTAACTCATTCACCGTTCTCGGAATGACTTTTTTACATACATCTTCGAACGATTCAATGTGGTGGAATACCAATGAACTGATTACAACATCAATGCTATCGTGGGAAAAATCTACACCTGAAGCATACGTAGCTCTATAACTATTTTCGAGAGGAAAAAGAATGAAGTCATATAAGGCATATTTCTTTTTTAAAAGAAATATGCCTTGTTTTTATATCAAAATAGATACATGCTGATTGTTATTATTCCAAAATAATATAAATATTGGCTTAATTATTTGCAATCAAATTATTGATTACGTATTTTTACATTCATTGATGTGATAAGTTTATCTTGTTTGTCATTTATTCTATATTTGGAAATTTAGTTTTTATGATATTGATAATAAATTTGTTATGTTGTTTTGAGATGAATTGTTTTCTGTTTCGACTGATGTGTCTTTCCTATCGAGGCGGAAGGAATATAGGTCCGAGTGGATCGGGATTGCTTTTCTCGAAAAGAAAAAGTTATGAATAGAAGTAAATGTATAATTAAAAATAAAGCTGTTATGAGCAAGCAAATCGTTATGGTGTTGGTGAATAAAAATTGGGAAATAGAACCGGTATTGAGTGCATTGACAAACCCTAAGTTACGTCCTATTACTCTTCCTTTTCCGGAGTATATCGATACCCCCAAGGATGGCGATAATAAGATGGATACGCCTCGGGCTATTTTTCGTTTATCACCCGATAAGCGGAATTGCACTGAAATTTCCATTTGGTGTATCGAGGATCTGATGTCTCCGGAAGTAAATAGTTCCAGTTCCGAGGAAAAATATCGGATTTTACCGTCCGTTATTGCCAAATGCAATCCCCAACTGGTTATTAGCGTGAGTACAGCCAATTATCCGGTAGAGGAAGGATCGAGGTTTTCGGCAAACGGATCGGTATATTTGGGAACGAACTTTTTTATTCATAACGGTCATCCGGATAATCCCGAAAGTAACTTGCAGACCCCTTACGATGGACAATTACTTACCGGGCACATAAGCTCCGCTTTACTCGATACCATTAATCGGGAATGCGGACCTGCTGCCGTAAAAAAGTTCATCACGCCTTCCAATGCTCCGGCAACCTGGGGATTTACCTGTGAAATATTACCCGGCTTCTCTGCTGTAAGTTCTATTAATATTACGGATTACCGGGAATACGATAATCAAGATAAGATAGCTAAGCAACATTTCGAGTCGATCGCTCCATTGGGTTACGAGTTGAAGTCTATCGAGACTACCCATGGTATAGTCAGGGTTTCTACGGAGTGTCCGGTCATTTTTCTTTCACCGATAACCGATCGCTTGGGACATTTCGATGAAGATGTGAGCGATATCCAGAACTATGCGGTTGCTTTTAATGGCGGTTTGGCTTTGGGTGAAATTTTTTGCGTATTGAATCGTTTCAATGGATTGTTGTGATATGTTGATAGAAGCGGAAACTCAATAGTCTCGGTAGAGAGGGTCTAATCTCGTTTTTGTATAAGGCCGCAAAGCATACTAACCCAAGTATGGGTTTATACCTCAGGCTGCTCGCTCGGGTTATTCGGCTACATGTTTATAATGTCGTTGGTAGCCAGGGGTCTTCCGGCTTTTGCCACCACTATGTCATTCGGCCTTCCATGCTTGTTAGAGCACGATTTTGAGGTATAATCCATAATCAGGGTAATATTTAGCCGTGATTTTTTGTTTGTGATATATTTTTAGTCAAACAAAATATTTCTTACCTTTACGACATGGTAAAAATTTTACATAAATCGGATTTGGTGTCGTAAACAATCTGCACTTACCGTACAGATTGTCCTTTCGTTGCTCTCGGATAACCTTTTCGAGGGTCATTTCCATTATATATAATTTCAGTTTTTAATTTGCGTACAATGATGAAAGCATAGTTATGTTTTTGCTGGTATGCTACATACATACAGATAATGAGTAATGAAAATAAAACAATTGGAAACAACTCCGGCGACCTCATGTCCGGCCAGACGAACGCACTTGCTTCCTCCTCGTTTAATGAGTCTATTTACGAATTCGACTATAATTTGATCTGTGATTATTTTTCAAATACAGAACGTCAAGGACCCGGAAGTCCTGAAATAACTCTTAAAGCATTGAGTTTTATAGATAACCTTACCGATAAATCCCTTATTGCGGACATCGGTTGCGGTACGGGAGGGCAGACAATGACACTTGCCGGGTCAGTTCAGGGGCAAATTACCGGGTTGGATTTGTGTCCAGATTTCATCCGTATCTTCAATCGGAATGCCGAGAGATTGGGGTTGCAAAATCGAGTGAGAGGGAGGGTCGGCTCCATGGATAATCTTCCTTTCGGAAAGGAAGAATTGGACCTGATCTGGTCGGAAGGAGCGATTTATCATATCGGCTTTGAGCGTGGATTGAACGAATGGCGAGAGTTTCTTAAACCGGGAGGATATGTTGCCGTTTCGGAAGTATCATGGTTCACCGAGAAACGTCCGGCAGAAATCAGTGATTTTTGGATGGAGGCTTATCCGGAGGTAGATACGATACCCCGTAAAATAGCCCAGATTCAGAAAGCCGGTTATATTCCTGTTGCCAGCTTTGTCCTGCCGGAAAATTGCTGGACGGAACATTATTACATTCCGCAGATTTCTGTTCGGGAATTATTCTTAAAAAAATATGCCGGCAATAAGGCCGCCGAAGGATTTGTTGCTTTTGAACGTTATGAGGAGGGGTTGTACTACCGGTATAAGGAGTTTTACGGTTATGTATTTTACATTGCAAAAAAGATCGGATTATGACTGATTTAAATACGTGTGGTTGGAACGATGAGTTAAACCGGCTGAAACAAGAATCCACGCGTAGAGCTCTTACTCTTGCTCGTGTGACCGTCGTGCACCGCACTTGTTACGAGATTATTTCCGAAAAATGGGCTGTTTCGATGCGAACTGACGGGAAGCATGGCGCTTCTCTGTTTCGAAGCATGAAAAGCGTAAAAAGGATAAATCATTTTTAAAACTCGTGGATGAAGTGAAGAAACGGAAAGGGAATTTCTGATTTCGATTTTATGGCGGAGGTATTCTTCTCGAATACCTCCGCCATTATATTTGCGTGAACGATCAAATGATTATCTATTATACGGAAAAAACACGATGACAAGTAAACGGATGATTTCGCAAGCGTATCTTATTATAAAAAAACTCTAAGTCGTTACTTTAACTAACTTAGAGTTTTTTTGCGGTGCGGACGGGACTCGAACCCGCGACCCCATGCGTGACAGGCATGTATTCTAACCAGCTGAACTACCACACCAAAATTTTAAAGAGCAATTTTGTATTGTGGGTGCAAATATAATGCTTGTTTTTGATTCTACCAAAATGGAGTCTCTTTTTTCTTGTTTGTATAGAGAAACTCACGAACGGTATGACTTGAAAATAATTATTCCGCTAATTATTTTTGCCAGCGCTTAAGATTCGGAAAGTATTTTTTCATCTCCTGAATAGCTTCTTCCCGGGTATAATTTAGTCTGCTTCCGGCATTGAATTCATCCACGTAGTCGGCACACTCTTCGATCATTTGTTCCATCGTGACATTTTTGGTAAAACGACCTTCTTGAAAACAGTAGCAGCAATATTCTCTGTTTTTACTCTCGTCCTGATTGGTTCCGTAATCACTATCCGCGTTCATGGGCATCCCGCAGCTTTGGCATATTTGCATTGTCATTGTTCCTTCATTTTTAATCGGTTCTCTCTACAAATATAGAATTATTTTTAAAATAGTGGGATGCTGTTTTGTGAAAGTTTATATTTGTTGGGAATAATACAGAAACTGATGGTTAGGAAATACGGTCGAGAGCCTTATCGGGTAGTCGTTGTCCACGGGGGACCTGGAGCATTGGGAGATGTCGCCGCGATAGCCCGTAATTTATCGTCGAGTGTGGGCGTGCTTGAACCTATTCAATCTAAATATACCGTTGACGGGTTGATAAAAGAATTAAAAGAACAGGTCGAGACCTATACCAACGAACCTCTTTTTTTTGTGGGGCATTCATGGGGAGCATGGCTTGCTTTGTTATTTGCCGTTCGCTATCCGGGAAAGGTTAAACAATTGATACTGGTCGGGTGTGCCCCTTTCGAGGAGGAGTATGTCTCATTGATATCCGAACGACGGAAAAAAAAACTTTCAGAAGAGGAGGGTGCTTATTGGGATTTGCTTGTCGGTAAGTTGGAACGAGGATACAACCGGGACGACGTTCTGATGGAGTTGGAGAGATTGGTTGTAAAAAGCGATCATTACCGGTTTCGGGAAACTGAAGAGGACAAACGTGATATTCTGCCGGTCGATGGTAAGATGTATTCTTCCGTTTGGAGGGAGGCGGAGAAAATACGAAAAGACGGAAGGTGGAAGAATTTATTGTCTCGTGTTCGATGTCCGGTATATGTGATTCATGGGGAGATGGATCCGCATCCGTTGGAAGGCGTAATCGAACCTTTGTTCCGGGCAAATATAAAATTTCGGAAAATCGTATTACCTCGATGCGGTCATTCGCCTTTTAAGGAAGAAGAGGTATGCGAATCTTTTTATGACTTATTGAAGTCTATTGTATTATAATACTGAATGTTACGTTGCAATATCAACTAAAAAGGCAAATGCAAAGAGTAGACGTTTTAAAGGTGTATCGTTGCGGAATGAAAACATGGTTTGGGGATAAGGAATGGATTATCGGTCTCCGGGCGGGTTACCATTCGATCTCCGGTAAATGGTGACTTTTGAAGTAACGGTTGGCCTTACTGAAATGCTTGCACCCGAAAAAGCCCCTGTCTGCGGATAGCGGCGAGGGATGTGGGGCCGTGAGTACACAATGCCGGTTCCTGTCGATAAAGGCTCCTTTTTTTTGAGCATAGGCCCCCCATAGCATAAAAACGACATGTTCCTTTTCGTCGTTGATATGCCTGATTACGGCATCGGTAAATTCTTCCCATCCTCTTCCCCGATGTGAACCTGCCTGATGGGCCCTGACCGTGAGTATGGCATTGATCAGTAATACTCCTTGTTCGGTCCATCTTTCCAATCTTCCGGAAGTGGGCATCGGTTTACCCAGATCGTTTTCAATCTCTTTGAAAATATTAATCAGAGAGGGAGGGTAGGGGACACCATCGAGGACAGAGAAACATAATCCGTAGTACTGTCCCGGTTCATGGTAAGGATCTTGCCCGATGATGACGACCTTCACTTTGTCGAACGGACAGGTATTGAAGGCGTGGAAAATATATTTTCCCGGCGGGAAGATCGTGTATTTGGCATACTCCTCTTTTACGAAGCGGGTTAACTTCTCGAAATAGGGCTTCTCGAATTCTGTCTGTAGGCGTTGACGCCAGCTCTCTTCTATCTTTACGTTCATAACGGATCGTTTGTCATGTTCTCTCCTGAAGCTTCGGGAGAATTAACTGTTAGCAAAGATAAATAACAAATCATAATAAAGAAAAGATTATGGAAAAGAACAGATGCCAGATTTGTTTTCAATAGAATTGGAGCCGATTTTCTGAAAACAGAGTGAAAAAGTTATGATTATCCTTTTTTTTTGTTTACTTTGTAAAAGTGCGGTTAGGTAAATGAAAGGTCGCTTGGACAGGTTCAAGTTATTGTTTTATAAAGTCAGTTGGTTGTAATTTTTAATGGAGACAGTTATGGATACCTATAAAGAAAAAATGGCACATCTGATTTCATTGATCGTACGGATCAAACGTTATTCGTTTGAGGAATTGGAAATAATGCTTGAGATCAGTCAGGTACAGAAAATATTGAACATGCCGGAAGTAAAAAATCGGGATTGGGAAAATGAATCTTTCGAGAATCGGGAAGTATTTATAACTTTTTTGGATACCTATATTGATATTTACCAAAGGGCCCTTGAAACTCTAAAAAAGAAAAGCGGCATGGATATTTGAGCTTTGTATGCTCTTTCGTTTAAATGCTCTCGGTGGGTAGGGTTTGTAATAGAGTGTTACTACTGAAACGACAGAAGAATTTGCCGTATTGAAATTATGCAGGGAAGTAGGGGTTCCCCTTACTTCTCTATTTTAAGACGGAAACCAACAACGCTATCAGGCTGCTTAATGTGTTCTCCGTTTGGGCCGTGTATAATTTACCATCTATGGCATAAGGCTCATTCGTGGCTTTGCCTCCTTTTATCGCTGATTGAACGAAAGGATGTGCTGCAACCGTGCGTCCCTTTGTTATTCCGGCGATATCAAACAGTAAACCGCCTACGCAATGACCTGCGATTAATTTTCCGGCTTCGCCGAACTCTTTGATAACGGCAAGCATATCCTGATTGTAGTTTTTAGAAATATTCTCAGCGAATGTGGGCATGGCATCACCACAGGAAAAAACCAATGCTTCATAATCTCCGGAATGTCCTTTCAGATCGGCAATTACGCCGTCTGTTACCAAGGTAAGGCCTGAATTTGTTTTGATTGTTTTCGATTCTGCCACGGCATAAACCGTGAAGGGGATTTTGTTTTCAAAAAATGCTTCCAGGTATTGAAATAATCCGTAACCGTTTACCGGATTTACTGCCATGACGGCGACTCTCTTTTCCATGATTTTAATTTTTTAAACGAGATAATAGTTATTATTCGTAAGTTTATTACTTTTGTAAAGCAAAAGTAGGTATGTAATTTGAAATAAACAAGAACGAACGTTTTTGTAATGTACTTACCTGTAAGTAACTAATATTCATTATTACGTTTTTATGGACGAAAAAAAATTAAAAAATTTTCATTCTACGGGGAATTGTCCGGTCAGGGATATCCTTTGTCGTTTTGGGGATAAATGGTCCGTATTGGTGTTGATAACTTTGCAGGCTAACGGTACGATGCGCTTCAACGAGATTCAAAAGACGATAGACGATATCTCTCAACGAATGTTGTCCGTTACCTTGCGGACCCTTGAACAAGACGGGCTGATTCGAAGAAAGGTTTACGCGGAGGTACCTCCGCGCGTCGAATATAGTCTGACCCCGATGGGAGTCAGCCTTATACCTCATATCAATGCTTTGGTGGATTGGGCCATGCAAAATATGTCCCGGATATTGGAAAAAAGAAAATAAAAAGAGACTTATTGATTCAATAATTAAAAGATTCTGTGATTATTTTCTGAATCACAGAATTTCATCATTATCTAATCTTCTAATTTACAATCTATAGTTTAGAATTGTCAATCATTCCACGGGAATATAGATTTCCGTTAATAGGTCTTCCGGTGCGGTGCGGGAAGGATCGTTCAAGTAACGTTCGGCACTCGCTTCCTCTCGGAGTGTACATTCCATTTCCGGCAAATATTTTCCGTAAATCGTATCGTACACGGCTTGCAGATTACTATATGGGCCTTTGTAAAGAAAGGTCGCGTATCGTCCCGCGGGAAGCTGTTTAGAACCGATATCTCCTTTTGGGATAGCGGCAACGGGTAATACCATACAAACATCCGTCCGTAATTTTTCTACCGGGGTAACTTTCGGGTCGTCGTGATAAATACAGAGTGGGGAGGGATCGTTTGCCCGTAAGTTGTGTTCTTCGGCGAATTGGAACAAACGGAGCCAGGTACCGCAATAATCGTTTAGTTTATAGTCTCCGAACAGGCGAATATAGATTACATTTCGAGCGGGAAGCTCTCTGATCTCTTTTTGCAGTTCCAAGTCCGGTCTGATCATGGCTGGTTTCATAATGACAAAATTTTTATTGTTTCGATATTCAATAGGTGAAATACCGTAAAATTGTTTGAATACTTTAGATAAAGAAGAGGGCGTGGAATACCCGATGCGATAGGCTATATCGGCTACCGGTAAATCGGAGTACCGTAATAAGCGAGCGGCTGCTTCGGTTCGTGTCCGGACGATGAACGTTCCGATGGGTTCGCCCAAAAAAGCTGTCATGATGCGGTGAAAATAGAAAGAGGAGAAATGTGAAATTTTGGCCAATGATTTCACATCGATCTCTTCGCCGAGATGCAAATTGATATAATCTATAACGGTATTCACGCATTTTTGATACTCTTCCCGTGTCGTTTTCTTTTGTTTCATCATTTAATCGTATTTCACGTTACAAATATATGTTACTCCCCTTCATCCCACTTGTCCGTTCTTGCTAAAATGTTTTTTCTCGGAAAGAAAATAGGTGAATGGTTAGGGTTATTAACATAAATATTGTAAGTTTGAAAGTATAAAATGTTCATGAATATGAAGAATCAAAGATTTAATATTGCCGTTCTAATCGATGGAGATAACGCACAGGCAAAGTTGATTAAGGAGGTGTTGCAGGAGGTATCTAAGTATGGCAAGGCTACCATACGGAGGATATACGGGGATTGGACTCAACCTCAGATGAATAGTTGGAAAGATATTGTCAATGAATATTCGATTAATCCTGTTCAGAAATTTTCGTATACAACGGGTAAAAATTCAACGGACAGTTCGTTGATCATCGATGCTATGGATATCCTTCATGCCAAAAATTGCGATGGGTTTTGTATCGTATCGAGTGATAGCGATTATACCGGTTTAGCTAAAAGAATCCGGGAGGAAGGGCTTTTTGTTATGGGTATCGGAGAAAGGAAAACTCCCGTGGCCTTTGTTCAATCTTGTGAAATATTTACTTTCTCTGAAAACTTGATTAAGCAAGAGGTAAAAATGGCGGAGGCGGAACAAAAACCCAAAGCGACTAAAAGAAATACTCCTAAAAGTTCGGTACAGGAGGAGCCGCCCGCTAAGGAAAAGAATACGAGGGAGAGCTTGCCCAGGGATATTATTGATAAGGCTTTTGAAATTTCGACCAATGAGGACGAGGAGGCCTATATCGCGAATGTCGGAATGAATTTACGAAAAATTGATCCGAGTTTTGACCCCAGGACATACGGTTTTTCAAATCTGACGAAACTGATGGAAAGTATTAAAAAATACAAGGTGATAAAGAATATCGTCAACGGACTGAATCATCCGTTGGTAAGATTAAAGGATAATTCGAAATAAGCTTTTGCGGCAATAATGTCCGCGAAAAGGCATGTTCTGCCGCATGGTATAAAAGTGATATACAGTTAACAGAACAAACATACTGAATCGACCCGCTTTATCCCGGCGATATGCCGATCCGTGTCCCGCAATTCCCGCAAAATGTTTTGCCTTCGGTCAGCGGATTGCCGCATGAAGGGCAGAAACGGCGAGCGTCCTTCGGGGGAATGGGAGTGTCGGCAGCCGGAACAACCTGCGTTGTTTCTGTTGTTGTAGCGGGTTGTCCGGTGTCGCTCTTCGGTTGAGGGTAACTTTCGCTGCTTCTGCGGAACAACTCCTTGAATTTGCCGGAGAATCCGCTCAGTTTTCCGTACAAATCGAATGTGATGACCGTTGTGGGGGCGACCTGCATATAACTACTCATCATCTTCACTAAAATCCAGCTGTCTATGAAGGCGTACTTTACCGACCAGGCAAATAAGATCGATAGAACGAACGCCACGAAACCGCTCCAGCCGAACAGATGGAATAGGCCCCCAAAAATGATGAACGCTGCGAGAGTCACTACCGTGAGAGAAAGAATGACTACTCCGGTTGTTTTAGTCGAATCCTTTAGTAGCGTTTTCCAGTTTTGGGCATAAATGACTACGCCGTCGGCAGCACTTTTATACGGGTTTTGTTTATCCTGATAGAAGGTATAGCCTAAGCAACATTCGTCGATATACCCTAAAGAGATGTCCAGAAAAAGATTGGTTAAACTCTTTACGCTGTCCATGCCGGGAATAGCACCGAAGAGGCTGTCTGTCAATCGCCCTAAAGTACGTTGCAATTGCTTTACCGATCCTGCCACTAACTTATCCAGGGCAAAGTATACGTTACTGGTCCCGAAACGTTTTTTTACCATCTCTTTGCCCACGGTCACGGGATTGTTCGGTATTGTCCCCTGTTTGAAAGCATTGGAGATGACGGCTACGTGGCCCGCTTTCACTAAATAACCTATATAATGGTTCAATACGAAATTGATCATGCCGACGAGGGCAAGCCAGATAAAAAACAGGATAGCTACACTCCCCTTGCTCTCGAAGAGTACGGAGATACCCATCAACAGGGCAAACAGCAGGAGGGCGATCCCGATATTCAGTATCCCCAATCCCAATTTTATCCAGCCGAAGACGAGGGTTTTCAGGTAAATTTCTTTAATTGTCATCGTATTTTTTCGTTATTTGTTTATCGCGTGGAGATTCCTTCCAATTGAGTGCTTAATTCTTTTAATTCGTTGAACATGTCGCCGAACAGTAAACTGCCTGCCAGCACGAGCAGAACGGTCAGGGCGGTGACGATCAGTATCAATACTAACATGGCGCGGGCGAGGTTGCGCTTGTTCACCTTTTTGCATCCGCCGCATGCCCAGATGAGGAGGCAAATCAGGTTGACTATCGGTACGATCATCAACAGGAAAATGCCGATATATTCGCCCGTCGAGATGGGTTCTTCCTGCCGGCCCGTTACCGGAACAGCGTACACGGGTTGTTGTGGTACGGGTGCCGCTTGCGGGGGAGCCGTCTGTGCCGGTGGTGGTGTCGGTGGTATGTAGGATGCCATGGGAGTCCCGCACGAGGTGCAGAATTTCACTCCGTCCGCTACTTGTTTTCCGCAATTTGTACAAAATGCCATAATTCGTTTCCTCCATGATTAATACGTTGATACTTATTCCGAGACTTTTACTCCGCACGCTCCGCAAAAACGATTGCCTTCCGCTATTTCCGTACCGCAATCGGTACAGAAGCGTTTGGTTGCCGTTACAGGCTGTCTGATGCCGCATTCCTGACAAAACTTGGTTCCTTTCGGGTTTGCCGCTCCGCAGGCGGGACAGATGAGTATTGTCTCTTCTTTCTCTTTTTTCTCTGCTCGCTCGCGAGCGGTTTTTTCATCACGGGCTTCCTGCAAACGGCGTTCGGCTTTCTGGCGGTTGACGGTTAACAGTTCCAGTTCGGTCTTCGTCTCGGGGAAGGTTTCGCTTCCGTCCGATTCATACACCTGTCGTCCCAACCGGGCATACGCTTTTTCCATTTTTTCAGTCAGTTCTCTGATTTCGGTTTGCGCATTGAAGATCTTCACGTCGGGGGCGTTCTGTGGTACGAAACCGGACGACCCTTTTGCTATACCTGTTAATTTATCTCCCATAATTTTTCTTGGTTTCGATGGTGTTTTTCGATGGTTTGATAGCCCTTAGTCTGTTTCTCTTTTTTACTTTTGCCGTATATTCGGGGAATCGCCTCCTTTCGTTATCCGATCGATGTTATTCGTTTTCATTCGTTGTACGGGGCATTTCCGGGCGAAGGAAACGCCCCTTTCGTCCGCGGCATTGACGCTACCGTTTTTGGCTTTTGACTTTCAATGGGCATGACGGGCTTTCACCGGATTTTTGTTACTCTTTTATCGGGCGGACAAATAGGTAATCTTTATACAGAGAATTCGGTTCCCTGGCCATATAACCATGTTCGTGACAATTGAAGTTTAACCCCATAAAAATGCACATGGCTTTTAGCATGGGCCTTGAATTGGAGTTAATAATACTCGATGTCATATAGAAACCGTAATCTTGGAGCGTATTACTCCATCCGTAAGGTTCGGAATAGAAATTGGTAGCCGGCAGGAACACGCATCCGTTAAAATTATTTTTGTCGGCTTTTTTACAGGTCTCTTCATCCATACCGATCCAAAGTCCGTTCTTGCCTCCCGGATTCTTTCCAAGATCCTGTTTAATGTGGATGGTGTATTCGCTCAATAATTTCTTTATTTCCTCGAAAGTCGGCAGGCGATATCCTGCTCTGCAGGGAACCGTTGCATACCGCCACGTGGGATAATATTTTCCCGCCGGATTGCTGTTATCCCCTTCTAAGTTGTATTTTGCCCAACGATTCAGAAAGTTTTGTCTTTTTGTCTTTTCGTCCGTCGACTTCTCGAAAGGAACGATAATGATGCTACCTCCGGCTGTAGCAATAATCCTTGGTGCTCTTAGGAGTACGGATTTTTTCTTGAGGAAGTCACTTTTGTCTAATTGTTTAATTTGTTTGATTTCTTTTTTCACTTGCGTCTTTTGTGCTTTTTTCACTTGTGCCATACCTGCTGACGACACGATAAGTAATCCCACGAGGATTAGCATACCTTTAAAAATGTTTGTTTTCATAGTTTTGTAATTTAATAAGGGTTAAACATCGTAAGGCTATTATTTCAATAACCTGTATTTTCCGATCAGGGGCAATTCTTTTGCCCGCCCGTTTACCGCGTTGATGATGCCGATAATAGCCAGTACTAAAAATACGATTCCTACCAAGCCGATAAGGCTCACCACGAGGTAGAGCCGCCACGATATGGCGAGGATGATCGTGGTCAGAATACTGTATGCCACGCCGTACACGATGGCAGCGATGCATAGTACCAACCCCTGATTGGCGTGGAAGCGGGCGAAAGGCGAGTCTTTCGCTCCGAAAATGGGAATCAGTACCAGGATACCGAGGTAGGCCAACACGCCCATTCCCTTGTTTTGCTCGATGTCTTTCGGATCGAACTCTGCCGTGTTATCCGCCGCGTTGTTCATGGCGGCGGCAAATTTGTTTTCGGAATGCCCCTGCTGTCCTGCTTGTCGTGACTGCTGTTCGGACTGTTGTTGTCGGTTTTCTTGGGCTGCGGTCGCTCCTGCCGGATTTCCGCACGAGGGGCAGAATTTTGCCCCTTCGGCGAGTTGTGTTCCGCAATTGTTGCAATAAGCCATATTTTTAGGTTTAAGATTGTTATTTATCTGAGTTTTTTCGGTTGTTCTCATGTATTCCTTGCCGTCGCTCTTCTTTTGGGTTATCGTCATACTACTTGTCTATTACTTTTTCAATGCCCTTTCGTTTCGATTTTTTTTAATTCTGTATTTGTGCAGCGGCGGGTGCCACTATTCAGCATACCGCCCCACAAAGCATGATAATCCGTCTTTTTCCGTAAGCCTGCTATTTGTTTATGCAAGTTAGTATACCTTATATATCTTCTTTTTTGATGAACTCTACCCTTCGGTTTCGGGCTCGTCCTTCATCGGTGGCGTTATCGGCAATAGGGGAAGTCTGCCCTTTGCCGATCGGGGTAAGACGGTCGGCGGCGATACCCATTTCCACTAATTTGTCGACAATGGCTTTCGAACGGGCCTCGCTGAGCGTCTGGTTCGAGGTGGCATTACCCGTGTTATCGGTATGTCCCTCGACGGAGAATTTCAGGTCGGGATTCTCGGTCATCAACTGCACGATGCGGCTGATCTCGCCCATGGATTCGGGTTTGATGGTCGCTTTGCCCACGTCGAAGGTGATGCCGTAGGTGATGAATTTCCCGTCGCTCATCATCCGGTCGTAGAGGGGAACCGCTCCCTCGGCGATGCGGACATTGGTGATCGCGCTGGCCCAACTGATAGAGTTGATATTTGGGTCTTCTATCGCAAAACTCGAGGCTTGTGTCATATTGGGAATGTTGGCCAGGCGAATACCGTCGAGATAGACTTTGAAAGCCCGTTTGTTGAACGAAATGGCCAGGTGGTGCCAGCCGTCGGCAGCTACGGACAACGTGGCATCACCGGAAGTATAAGCACCGGAAGTGGAAGTATAGTGCCACTCTATGGTGGGATCGTTGAAATTATTAATCTTCAATGTAGCCACGGTGCCATTACCGTCTTCTCCGTAAAAAAACAACTCGTAGGAATACTGATTAGAGTAATCTCTTTCCCCACTCTTGTCTGCCACGCTCATCCACAAATCCATCTCGATGGTGTATTTCTCCGGTAGGTAATTATTCGCATCCTTCATCAGAGGAGCTATGGTATAACTTCCGTTTTCTTTGTCGCTACGGAAAATCGCTTTTTTCCCGTTGATCGAGGCCACTTCGGCACTCCCTTCCTTCAGGTCCCACATCGAGGGGAATTCTCCCAATTGCTCATCGTCCATCAGATCTTCGAAGATGATGACATCTCCTCTTACGAAATCCGATTTGGCATAAGCCATCTCGGCGTTTTTGGGGAGAGGCGTCTTGCCGGTCTCTTTTTTTTGTATCGAGTCTTTTTGTTGCTTCTCTTTTTTCTTCATCGCCTCTTCGGCCGATTCGAGAGCTTTGTCAACGGTGTCGTCTACTTTTTTATTGATTTTTTCTTCCACTTTTTCCTTGGCTCTCTTTTTGGCTTTTTTACCTAATTCCTCTAACCAGCCTTGCGAGTAGGCATCCGTTGTTCCTATGGCAAGGAGCAAGACGGTCATTATACATAGTATCTTTTTCATGACTTTTTATTTAAAAAATTCTTCGGACTGTTTGATCTCTTTTTTGATTTGCTCCAATACCTGGGCCCGGGTCATCCCTTCATACATCCCGTCGATTGTCTCCTGCGAGTATTCGTAACTCAAAATCTTGCCGTTGACGGAGAGATTTTTCATGGTGTGCGACAGATCGTTGACCTCTTTGAGGCCGTCGTGTGTTTTTTTCGCTGTTTCCGCGTCTGTAAAAGCGATCGTCTCTTTGTAGCCGATGCACTTATCGCCGTCAAACGTGTACACGGTAGAATTATCCCCGTAGGGAGTATTTATCGTTTTGATAATCCGATTCTTTTTTTCTTCCAGTTTGACTTTGATTTTTTTGGCGAGTTGACGGAGCTCTTTTTTCTGTTTGCTGCTCAAATCGCCGGATGCCGGTTTCTTTTTGTTGCTGTTACCGCAGGATATTGTTCCGACGATCATGATCGAGCAGAGTAGGGTATATAAAATCTGTTTCATGTCGGTATGGATTTAGGGGTTAGTAATTTCATTTTTGACACCTTGCGCTCGCGTTTCTGCCTCGAGGAAAGTCTTTAGGGCCTGGACTTCGGGAGTTTCCATAAACGGTTGCACGTGTTGTTGCAGTTTTTTTCCGGCTGCTTCGACTACGACATTAATTTCCGCCTGATATTCCGCCCGGGGACGATAGTTTTTCGGGGGTAAGAAAATGCCGTCGGGTACGCTTTCGCTGAAGTTTTCTACCTGGGTCCATGCCAGCCCCCGTATTCCTCCCCCGAAATGAATATTATTCCAACAATAATATAACATGCTTATTCCGCTTTCCGGCTCTGCAAACTCCAGGGTAAAACAGGATTTTCCGGCAATCGTGGTATTGGGTAGTTTGCGGGCGTTCATTAGCGAAAGGAATGCGGGCGGCATTTTTTCGTAATTGCTGATCAAGGGACATTCCAGTTTATCCTCTAAATGGGGAATTTCATATATGTCGTAGACGAACTCCACCTCTTTCAGTCCGTTTTTCATCGCGTTTTCCAGCTCCTTCATGGTCGGTTCCTTGAGCTCGATGGTTTGAAGGTTCGCTACTCTTTCGACATCTCGTTTGACCTTTTCGACCGTGGGGACAGCAGAGAGCAGGGTGATTCTTCCTTTATCGTAATCGTAGATTGCCCCTGTACCCATTGTGGTCATCATGGCGAACAGCTTCCCGTAATGATCAAAATAGTAGGTACATTTCATTTCCGGAAAACCTTGGATCGTATTACGCATTTGCAGGGTACCCTGCTTTACCCCGGTACGAAGGTCCTTTTTTTCCATTCCCCGGATGTTGAGCGTAAGTTCGTAAACGCGTTTACGCCCCTCTTTATCCCTTACCGTAATATAACCGCCTTTTCTGAAATTAAGAGTCTGACCTGATTTCGGGGATATCGAAGCACCTTCGGTGGCCGTCATATAGGGCACAATCTGATTGAAATCTATGTCCCGTTCTACCGTTATTTCGATCGTTCCCTTTTCATGATCGAATTTACCTTTTTCTTTACCGATGGTGAATGAAAGGAGTTTAGGGGCATCCGGCGAATTGGGCCCCAGGACGGGTTCTTCTTCGTTTTCGAATTCGTCAACATAGAACAGACTTTCGTCGGTCGTGTCCGTCTGTTGTTTTTTCTGTTTCTCTTCCTGCTGCTTAAGTACTTTCTCTGCTTTCTGCTTGATTTTCTTAAGAAGTCCTTGTCCGTGGGCTAATGTTCCGGGATAGGAGAGAAGAGTCAGTATGACGACAATAGGTATTGTTTTTTTCATGACTTCTATAATTTAAAAGTGATACAATGGTAAACCGAGAGTGTCTCCGATCATTTCCCGCTCGCTTTTTGGAGGAGATAAGATTTTTTACATTGTCGGCAAGTTGATTCATAGGAGTTTATTTTAATAGGTTAGTAATTGAAGTGTTTCACGATTTGCGCTTAAACAGTTTTCGGAGGTAAGTCCTGAATCTGTTTTTCGGTTTTTTTCTCGACAGGGATCTTTTAACCGAACTCGCTGACAAACATTTGGTTTCTTGTATTTTTTTTATTTTCTCTGCCGTTTCGATACTGCTGAGCTGGTCGTCAATGATTTGTTGTACCTCCTCGTAAGTCAGTTTGGGTTTATCGGATTTTTCTTCGTTCATGCTTGACGTTTTTGAATAGGTAACTTAACTGTAAACAAAATAAGGAGATAAAAGAATTGCCTGTTTGGATATTTTAGTCAACTTTTTGACCATATGTATCATTGCCAAATGTACGATTTGACGATATGTGTCATAGTGAAACGATAAATGGCTGATAATAAATAGTATATTCAGTCAAATGTTAATAGAAATCTAATTACCTAATCACTGAATCTTTGAATCTCTAAATCCGGAATTGTTTTTTATTTTCCTCTTTTCCGGTATTGTGACGGTGTCATTTGGCACATTTGTTTAAACAAACGCGAAAAATGTGCCACGTCTGCAAAGCCGCATTTAACGGCAATCTCCCCGATAGGCGTGTCTTCATCCGAGGCTAACAGACGTTTGGCTTTTCCCATTCGAATTTGAAGAATATAGGCTGCCGTACTGCAGCCTGTGATGGAAAGAATTTTGCGGTTCAGTTGGGAACGACTCATAAACATCTTACCTGAAATGGTCTCTCCATCGAGTTCGCCTGTATTCATTTGTACATAGATGATATTGATTAGTTTATTCAAAAACTCTTGCTCGGCCGGTACCAGTTTGATTGTTTGTTCGGTTCCTTGAATTAGGGCGAGAGAGTATTTTTCACGTATCAGGCGACGTTGTTCGAGTAACTTTTCAACTCTTACGTTCAATTCGGACGAATTGAAAGGTTTATATAAGTAAGCATCGGCTCCGGCTTGAAATCCTTCTATACGATTACGCTCTTCGCACTTGGCTGAAATAATGATGATGGGGATATGGTTCGATATTTCCGATGTTCGTATTTGTCGGCATAGCTTATAACCGTCCATGCCCGGCATCATTAAATCGGTAATGATCAGGTCGGGCATTAGCTCCATGACTTTTTCCAGGCCTTCGTCTCCGTTACGGGCATATTGTATACGATAACGGGCTTTTAGTTGAGAGCCGATATAATAGGATACGTCGGTATTATCTTCCACGATCAATATAACAGGACGAGTATCATTCATTTGTTCCTTATCGGGTAAGCTCATCTCTTCCGGCAGCACCTCCGCGGTTATGGATTCTATCCGGAAATCCGGCGTCCATTCTTCCAATGGCTCTTCACTATCGTGTTGTATCGGTAGCGTTACGGTAAATACGGAACCTTTGCCCGGTGCGCTTTGGACTTTTATCTCTCCCCCGATACTCTCGATGATCTGGTAAACCAGCGATAGCCCTATGCCTGTTCCGACACCCGTTTGACTGTTTTCGCCCTGATAAAAAGCTTCAAAGATATGAGGTAGGTCCTCTTTGGCTATACCCCTTCCCGTATCCATGATACGGATCAGGAGATGTTTTTCTTTTTGTTTGGAGGTAATGAATATTTTCCCGTTTTCGGGAGTGAACTTCAATGCGTTGGAGATGAGATTGCGTACGATCTTTCGCAGGTAATCGGGAGCGAAGTCCATGATAACGCTTGTTTCGGCAGGCACGAAACAGAGTTCGATGCGTTTTTGACGGGCAAGAGCTTGATAACTCTCTACCATCATACGCAGGTAAACAATCACGTCTCCCGTGCACCAATCCGGTTTACCTACTGCAGACTTTATTTTTGAAATGTCTAACAGTTGATTGATTAATCCCAATAGATTATCCCCTTGTCTTACAATCATCGCTCCTAAAGATTCGAGACTTTCTCCTTTTTCCAATTTACCCGATTGTATTTGTTTGCCCAAACCAAGAATAACGGTAAGTGGAGTTCGGAATTCATGGGTGATATGGGTAAAAAAATGGGTACGTACCTTTTCCATCTGTTGCATCATCCGTTGATTGCGGGAACGCATTTTCAGGGCATACCATAAAAATACCATTACGGCAATAGCTAATAATAAGACGGATAAGCAGGCAATGATAACGATATTTTTAAGTCGCTGTTGGGTTTCGTAGTTTTGTCGTACCAGATCCATCTCCCGTTGGCTTTTCTCCCGTTCGTACTTCACTCGAACGTTCTGCATATGGTTGATGTTTTTGGTATTACTTACACTATCTGCGTATACGATACTTTGTAAATGGTAATCTAACGCTTTTCGACAATCACCTTGTTTTTCGTACCAGAGGTAGTATAAATTATATACCGATGCCAAATGCTCCAACGAGTGAATCTCTTCTGCCGTGTGTTTTGCTTGTTTAAGGTATTGCCGTGCTGCCGGAAGATCACCTTTGGATATATTGACCCTTCCCAATGCAAGACAGGATTCCAACCAATGCCAACGATCGCTGCTTTTCTCCATCAGGTCGTAGGCTACTCGGTATTCTTCTAGCGCTTTGTCCCATTTCTTTGCTTGTTCGTAAAGTCTTCCGAAATGAGTATGACATAATGAAATGCCTAAGTTGGATTTTGCCTGACGGTTAAATTCCAATGAATGACGGTAATACATCCATGCCGAATCGATCAGGTTGCGGGATTCGAATATAGCGCCCAAATTGGCGTAGTTGATAGCTTGTCCCAAAGGACTGTTTAATTCCCGCTCCCCGGCAAGAGCTGCTCTAAAGACCGTATCTGCCTCATCTTTGTTATTTAATGTCAAATGCACGTTTCCTATACCGTTCAGGGAGACCACCCGATTTTTTCTAGCCGTGTAGCTTTTTTTATCGCTGTATTGCTCACAATAGGCTAAAGCCTGATAATGGTAAGAGGATGCTTCGTCGAGAATCCCGAGACGGCGGAAATTGGTACCTATATTATTCAGTGCCTGTATGGTTTCCAATGTATCGTGAAGTTCGACGGCGGTGTTTAACCCTTTCCGGTGTTGTTCTATGGCTTCCGTGAAACGGCTTGTTTCCCGGTAGCGTTTGCCGAGTTCTTTGCAGGTATAAATAATACCTATTTTATCGTTGGCTGCGGAAAAATGTTGCAACAGGCTTTCCAACGAATCCAAGGAGCGGTTTGCCCGTACGGTACTATCGACAGCCCGCCGCTCTTTTGTCGTGTAGACATGGTCTCTTGAGGGGTTACATGCTACTAACGTTAATGAAAGGAGAAGCAGGCCGTATGATCTTATTTTATTGAATAGTTTAAAAAAGTTTACGGTCGGATAGCCGGCAATGTATACTCTTTTATTATCCGTGTTTATCGTTGAAGTAAAGACTTGTTCCAGTAGTAAATGATTATGCATATCCTTTCACATCTTCTTGCAAAGATAACTTTTTCTGTGAATAATAGAGTAAAAACAGGTAAAAGTTGTAATAAAAGATCTTATATTATAAACATAAAAGGAGATGTTGTTTTTTGTTTATTCATGATATTTATTCGGGTGATAAGAAATATTGGATGTGAGTTACGGTACTCTTTTCATATCGGGAAAAAGGGTGGTGCCTATTAATATTTTTTATTCTCGGAGGAATCGGGTTAGGCGTTCTTCGTAGCTGCGCAGGTACATCCGTTTAAGCCGGTCGTCAAGAAACGAGCGTTCAGTCAATTGTATTACTTCGTCTTTATGATTGGTGAAAAGGGTAATAATCTTATCGATTTGTTTTTCGGTCAGTCCGATTTTTGTGCCGAAAAAGCGGAAATCCTTTATGCAAGGATGTCCGGTTCGAGTATAGATAGCGCTCCACTCGGTTCGCGGGAGTAACCCATCGCTTAAGGCGAAATCGGTGTCGTCGATATGCAGTCGTGTATTTAGTAAATCGTAAGCGGGGGTGAGTATGTAATCCCCGTCCACGGTCTGTTGCACGGAGAAATTTTTTAAATGCGCATCGCCGTTGGAAAAGAGATAGTTGAATACGATTAACTGAAAAAAAAAGCCCATCTCTATTTGCCAAGCCGGAAGTAGCTCGCGAATCTTTATAGCAATATCATCATAAGAGCCCTGATACTTAAATGCTTTACCGGAATTTTCTTCCGTGCGGTCGAGAATGGAGGAGAAATCTTCTTGTTTGATTTTTAATCCGTCGGGAGTGATGTCGAAACGTTTGGTAATATAAGCGGGATCTCCGTCTGCAAAAAAGATCAACCCGTTTTCGGCCGTGGGGATCTTGTATACTTGCCGGGCTATTTGCATGGTCAAATGTTCGTTAGCCGGCATCATGGTACGATACCGGAGACTTTTATCCGATGGAACCGGTTTGAGGATGTAAGTACCCAGATCGCCTTCCGGCGTAAGTATGACATGTCCGTTTTTTACTATAGCACTCAGCTTTTCTTGGGCTCCGGAAAGCGAAGAGTGACCGATGTTACGAGCAATAAGCGGGGCGGTTGTATCGTTATCGTATTCAAAGTCCATGAAATGACTGACCCGCTTTCCGTTGAAAAGCCGATTGATTGCAGTAGTGCTGTAAGTTGAGTAACCTTCAGCAAGCGTTCCCGGGCAATTATTTATTACAACCTTTTTCATGGTTATAGCTCCTTTATCTCCCTGATGGTTACGGCTCCGATCGTGTCGGTGTAGGCTGTCTTTATCAGGCGTGTAAAATAGTCTTTTTCATCTATTTTCAACAGGCGATTCTGAATGGCCTTGTTTGCACCTTCTGCTAATAAGTTGAAAAAAAATGAAAACAGGTACCGGCTATGGTATGTTTCCTCTGTTTTAGGCAAGGTCAAACTAATTGCCGTGGATAAAGGATTGAGTAGATAATCGTGATCGTACTTAAAAAGATAGGTATAGTCGTCTTGTTCTGTCAAGATACCGGCTAAAATGTTATTGACGAATATTTGTGCTCTTCTCATGATTAAATGATTTTTTTAACGACAGCAGTTATCTCTAATCCTAATGCGGCAGCTATTTTTTGTAATGTTGCAAATGACGGGTTACCCTTACCTTGTTCGATGTTAACAATGGTACGGGGACTAATACCCGTGATATCTGCCAAATCTTGTTGAGTAACTTTCAACAGGGTCCTTCTGTTTCGTAAAATTTTGAATATCTCCATAGTGCAATATATTGCGTATTTTATGCGAAGATACAAAGATTTTATTTTAAAACAAGCAAAATACGTAATATATTGCGTATTTTGCTTGTCATTGGGATTATGGTTATATGCAGGTATTATAGCTTCGGGGATAAGGGAATGAGTTTGCTCTGTTTACCACAATAAGTCAGTGATAATTTGTGCATCGCTCTCGTTACGGCCACGTAAAGCATATTTCTTTCTATTTCCGAGTGATAATTCACACGGTCCGCCTGAGGAACGATGACCTCGTCGAATTCCAGTCCTTTCGCCATATGAGCCGAAGTAACGATTATACCTTTCAAGAAAGCTGAACTTTGATTGGATAGAAAGTAAATATCACCGGTATGGGTCTGGAGGTTTTCCATCATCTCTTTTGCCTGTAATTCCGTTTTACAGATAATACCGAGTGATTTATACTCGGATATTCTAAAAGAGGAGATCAAATTGATTATGCCGGAAATTTGATCTTCCATGTTTTGAAATTGAAGGACATCAGGTTGTTTTCCGTGTCGTTCGACTGGCTGTAATTCTCCATTCGTTTGAATTTTCTGGGCAAAATTCGTGATTTCAAAAGTCGATCGGTAGCTTTTGCAGAGTTTCATGACTTCTCCTTTCGCAAATGCCTTCATGATCGTGTCGGCAGTGGACGAACCGTAAGGATTGACGGATTGATTCGCATCTCCCAGAATAGTTTTCCGGCAGGGGTAGAGCTTTTGGATGACCCTGTATTGTATCGGGGTATAATCTTGCATTTCATCGATTAAAAGATGTTTGACCCTGTACCGAGGGGTATTTCCGGACAAGGCGATGTGCAAGTAGGCCAAAGGAGCTAAATCCGTATATTCTAATTGGCGGTTTTTACCTGCCTTAAACATTTCCGGCTTCCCGATCCATTTGAAAAAATCCTTATAAACTTGGAGGTCGTTGTTTCCGGCAAACATCTTCCTTATCTCCTTTTTTAATCGGTTTTTCTCGGCGGCGGCAATTTTGAAGTTATATTGGATGTACATTCTATCTATTATATAATCGGTCATGGCTTCGAAACGTTGGCGTATGGGGGAACGGTCGAAGCGTTTGAATTGTTCTTCGATAAATTCGGCAGGAACCGTGATCTGTTCGGTTAGCATGACCTCTTTTGCTTGAAAATAGCGATTTTCCAGGTAAAGAATAAACCGATCGAGTTGCGCGATAAAATCGAACGAGGCTTTGTAGCGTATCCGTTCGATAAAATCCTGATCTGCCCCCTCGAGTAGTTCTGTTATCTGTTCAAAGTAATTTTGGTATTTGTATTTGTTATCCAGCACGCCGGAAAGGATCTGTTCCATGCCGATTTCAGGTACGTTCTCTTCGCCGAGTTCGGGTAGTACGTTGGAGATGTAATCGGTAAAAACCTTGTTTGGCGAGATGATCAGTATCTCTTTGGACGAGATGTTTCCTTTCAGGGTGTAAAGCAAATAAGCGATACGATGCAATGCAATAGATGTTTTACCCGATCCGGCGACTCCCTGAATGATAAGTACATCCGCCTCGTTGTTGCGGATAATCCGGTTTTGCTCCCGCTGGATGGTCGTAACGATATGCTTCATTTTGTCGTCGGCATTGGCACTTAGTTCTCGTTGTAGAATATCATCATGAACAGTCAGGGAACTTTCGATCATATATTCCATCCTGCCGTTGCGTACACGGTATTGACGTTTTAGTGAGATATCTCCGCTTACTTTACCGGTAGGAGAGGAATAAACGGCTTCTCCTAACTCGTGATCGTAAAATAGGCTTGCAATAGGAGCTCTCCAGTCGTAGATTAAGTTCATTTTTTTATCGGGATCGTAGAATGTGTGTATTCCGATGTAAATGGGGGTAATTCTATTACCGTCCTTTTTTTCTGTAAAGTCTATTCGTCCGAAATAAGGGATATCCAGCATTTTAGCCAATCGTTTGCGTTTGTCAATAATGCTTTCTCCCAAAGCAAAATGATTTAAGATACTTTCTCTCATGGAACGAATCTCGTGTGGATCGATATCTTTATTGGACCACAGGTACTCCTTGTATTCCTGTAACGTATCAACCTGTTCTTTAACCGATCTGTCCGTATTATTTATCATGGCCGCTATAAGGCCTATGATCTGTTGTAAATACTTTTTTTCCTGTTCTTCTGTTTTATTGAATACCATAAAGTTTTTACTATTGTATTGAAATGTTTTGAAAGGGAGACAAAGTTAGTTCGGTCCGATCGGGTATTAAATAGTTATTTATAGCTATATTTTGGCTCTTTTTTCTATTTTTGTCACTTGTTCGAATAAAGAAAGATGGATCTCCTCGATATTGCAAAACAAAATCAGCAGAAGGCTTGGGAAATCGTAGAAGCCACTCGTGTTATTCCGATATGGGAGAGTATCGGTGCGCGAGTCGATTTGGTAGGTTCTTTGAGAATGGGATTGCTGATGAAGCACCGGGATATCGATTTTCACATCTATTCTTCGCCTTTGGTTTTGTCCGACAGTTTTAAAGCCATGTCACAATTGGCAGAAAATATCTCTATTCAAAGAATAGAGTGTGTCAACCTGTTGCATACCGTAGAATCTTGCGTGGAGTGGCATGCCTGGTATCGGGATGCCGAGGGTGAACTTTGGCAGATCGATATGATCCATATCCAGAAAGGCTCCCGGTATGACGGTTATTTCGAACGAGTTGCCGAACGTGTTTCCGCCGTGTTGACCGATCGGGCCAGGCGGACGATCTTGCAATTAAAATACGAAACGCCTGAAACGGAAAAGATTATGGGAGTGGAGTATTATCAGGCTGTTCTACAATATGGGGTGGAAAATTATGCCGAATTTGAGCGATGGAGAAAGTCACATCCTGTCACGGGCGTCGTGGAATGGCTGCCATAAATAAGTAATCCGGTATCGTGTATTCCATTATTAATGAAGTAAGCCTAATTCGATACCCGCGTTAATAGCCTCAATAGAGTGTTGTACTCCCAGTTTCCGGAGTAAGTTTTGGCGGTGGATATGCACCGTGTGGATGCTGATATGGAGTTTATTTGCGATCTCTTTGCTTTGCGATCCTTTTTGGATCAGTCGTAATATTTCCGTTTCCCTTTGGGTCAAATGTACAGAGGGTGTCGATAAAGCGGAGGGAGAAAACATCTCTCCGTTTTTAAGATCGAATACGGTGCAGTCTACCTGATCGAATTTTTTCTGATCGGGATCGATGTCCATACAACCTACGATAAGCCAGGCTTTTCCGTTACGGTCTTGTTCCAAAACCTGATGTTTGCTGACCACCCGTATGTATTTTTGTTTCGCGTTACGTACCCGAAACCCGTATATGTTACAATAGTTGTTTCTTTGTTCGATGGGCAAACTGTAAATAAATTTCCCCAATAGGACCTGTAACGTTTTTAACCGTGTCAAATCGTCGGGATGGATACGTGATTCCAGGTAGTCCCCTTGTCTCTCAATGGTTGTGATCTTATGACTGTCGTACCCTAACATATCGACAAAATTAGAGGACGCAAAAGCATATCTGCATTTGAATACATCGACGACAAAGGTACAGTTTCGGTTAAATTTTGACATTTGGCGGAGAATATTTTTATCCTTTTCCCAAATGCTGTAATCGATATCCGAGGCTGATAAATGTTGTTTTGCCCATAACTCTTCTCTGGTCGTATCGATTGATCTCGTATGGCTGAAATCATATTTTTTTGTACTCATTTCCGACGGCTGCTTTTATAAAAACAAAAGTATAAGAATAAGTTTAGTATTGATAATCGAATAACGTTTTTGCAGGTTTGCGCCATTCAATGCAAATTTGTATCTTGTAAACGATTTCTAAAGGCGAAGATAATTGTATTCGGCATAAGTTTCTTACATACGAAGATTATATTTTGTCCCGAGGATGTTACTTTAAGCTGCGTTTCTTCATAAAGTCGTTTTTATACAATGGAATGATAGAGTATGTGGTTAATTTATTTTTCAAACGAATAAGACAATTGAAATGAAAACATTGAAAGAACAGGCGGCAGAAATGTTGAAGCGATGTGAAACGGTTGTTGTTGCATCCGTAAATAATGGGGGATTCCCTCGTCCCGTTCCCATGAGCAAAATCCATTCGGAAGGATACGCGGAGGTGTGGATGGCTACCGGGAAAGATTCATTGAAGACACGAGATTTTGCTGGAAATCCGAAAGCCGGTTTATGTTTTTCCGAAAACGGGAACAGTGTAGTCCTGACAGGGATCGTCGAAATTATTACCGATAAGGTCTCTTTGGAGAAATTTTGGCAAGATTGGTTTATAGAGCATTTCACGGGAGGAGTAACGGACCCGAATTATGTTCTGTTGAAATTTACCGGGCATCACGCTACGTTTTGGATAGATGGCAAGTTTGTACATCGGAAGATTTGAATGTGTTGTATTTTGATGATGACGAAACAATTGATAGCCTGTTGCGGGTTGGATTGCGAAAGTTGCGAGGCCCGCATCGCCACGGTCAGGAATGACAATGAGTTGAGAGAAAGGACGGCTCGGAAATGGAGCGTAATGAATAATGCCCCGGAGATTACGGCTGCGACGATCAACTGTACGGGATGCCGATCCGTCGGGGTGAAATTTGCCTATTGCAGCGATTATTGTGAAATCCGCAAATGTGTATCTGAAAAAGGATTCGGAACTTGCGGCGACTGTAAGGAATTGGAACATTGCCGTATAGTCGGGGCTGTTTTCCAGCATAACCCCGCTGCAAAAGAAAATCTCCTGTCTTCGACGACTGCCTGAAACCTGAGAACTCGTTGAAATTATCCAATGGGTTACTTCTTTATCTGGTTTCAGATGACACAACATATTGTAAAAGAATAGGATAATTATCTTTTTATGGCATATTTTTGAAAAGTGGTGTCACTATTAAGATATTGAGATTCTTTTATTCGTTATATGTTGGTATTTTAATTCGCCTTTCCTTTGTTCCGAAATGTATGTTTCGAATCGAATTATTCTGTAAACGAACCTACAAATTCCCCAAATCGCAAAATCTTCTCGCTATTTGTTTTATTGAAAAGTAAGTGTTCGAAGTCTTTTTGCTTCTTCTTCAAATCGACTGTTTTCTGTAATCCTTTCTTAGCATAATGAAGGCTATTCCAGTCAAAATAGAGTTGCCATGTGCGCAATTGCTTTTGCAAATTTGCGACAAATATATTTTAATTGTATCTGACTAACCCTCATTCTTGAAAAAACATATGAGCAGGTATCATTCTGATTGTCATGCCGTACTTCTCAAATGTATCACTTTGGTTGAGGGTTACGATACTTCCTTCTTTTATGCCGAGATTCTGCATGGCTACAAGCAAACCGTTGTATTCTCTTTCAAAATTCTCATCGTCTATGGTCAGGCATACCTGTATGGCTTCTTTTACCGTACCCTTTTCCATTGTGATGAAATCACATTCGCCACGGTCTTTGTAATAAAAGATATGCTTGTATTTCCGGCGTAAATGCAAAAATACGAGATTCTCTAAACGTCTTCCCATATTGTCGCTTATCGATACAGCGTTTTCCGTATAGATTCCCAAGTCCATAACATATATCTTTTTGGGATTACGTGCCTGTACTTTCAATGAATGACTGAATATGGGGATAAATTCAAATAGATAAGCATCTTTCAGGAATGAAAAATATTCCAGAAAAGTAGCCGGTGATTTGATATCAAACATTCCAACGAGCTTGTTTGCAGAAACGAGATTCCCTATATTCGTTATCAGGTATGCTGTTAATTGCCTCAATGAGATTACATCACGGATATTATTCCTGACAGCTATATCCCGCATTAATATATCGTCCACTAATGCATTAAGAATAATAGATGCTCCGGTTTTAAGATATTCGGGTATTCCTCCGTTTTTCAGATAATCCATTACGGTGTTCTCTCCGCTATTTAATGTTTTAAACCGGATAAATTCCGAATAAGAAAAAGGAAACAATTCCATAGGCAAATGCCTGCCTGTTAAATGTGTTCCTAATTCTACACTAAGCATAGAAGCGTTGGAACCTGTTATAAATACCTTGTATCTTTCGCGCAAAAGCTGATTGATATACGTTTCCCATCCTTTGACAGTTTGTATTTCATCAAAGAAGAGTACTTTTATTCCGCGTTTCTCTATTTCCCGGTGAAGGCGTACAAGGTCTCCGGTTTCAAAACCGGATAGACGTATATCATCGAAATTGAGGTATATGGCATCCTGATAATCCCGGCGAAGCAGTTGCAGAAGCAAGGTACTTTTTCCGCATCGGCGTATTCCGGTTATTATCGTGGCAAACGAATCTGCAACGGGTATTTCAGAGAGCGCATCACGGGTGAAACCGGAATCTCGTTTTAAAAAAGTTTCCCGCTGTGCATCCATAACTAAAGCTATTTCTTCCTGTCGTATCATGTTCTTAACTAGAATATGGATAATCTTTCACTGTAAAGATACGAAATCTTTCGATATAATGAAAGAAATCTTTTATTTAAAATGAAAGAAGTCGTATTCTCTTAAAGTTGGTAAGTTTTAAGAAGTAGTTTTACCCTGTGGGAAAGGGCTTTGCTTTGGAATTTGTCGCAATAGTCCATCAACAAATGTTTGTTCAAATCGTCATTCAGAAAATCTTCGTCTAAACGTAATTCTTCCAATTCTTGTTCGCTATCGTAGAATGGGTAAAGGTATAACAAATCGAGTAATGCCTTTTCGGGTGTGGCAAACTGTATTATTCGGTTATCTGCCATTGGCTTCAACACATATCCAAACATCAAATTTTCTTTGACACTATGATAAGAGTATTCTCCAATGCCATTGCTAAATGATGCGGTTTTCAACGATGATATACTAACAATTTGCATGATCGCTTCCGGTATCATCCCATAGAACGACAATGCCGTATGCAGGCTAATGTAGGATGGCTGATAAATACGGTTAGCAAAATACAATGGATAATCCGGTTTACGCTTATATTCGGAAAAAGTGAAATATCCCTGTCGTAGCCGGATAAGATAGCCTTTCTTAATCCAACGGGTAAGGTTGTTTCGGTTAAAATCGGGTTGCCATGTATATACCTGATAGATATTGAAGTATGCCAAATCGAATAGCTGATTCTTAAATTCCAGAAAGGTCATTTCCTTATTTTGTTTCTATTATGCTGTGAATATTGTGCATTTCAGAAATAAAACAAAATGTTAAAACAAGTTAGAGGCATTTTTGTCTTGTTAGCAAGACGGAAATATGCTGTTTTTGTTCTACCTATAAGACAAAATGATTTTGTTTTAGAACTAACATCGGACTTCTACTCTGCAACCGCTACAACTGTTACAGCGGTTACAGAGTAGGATACACCAATAACTTAGTAGTGAAACTACTGTAAATCATCCTTCGCTTCCTCCGGTTCAGGACTTTGACTACCTTGCCAGTCACCTACAATTTTATCCCAATCAATAACTCTTTTCTTTTTCCCAATCCAAATATCCCAGAATTCGGGGTCATTTGATTTTGGCCTGTGTTTTTTAGGTAAATGATTCATCTCGACTAATACCGGAATAGGAAATGCCCATCCCACAAGAATTGCTTTTCTGGAAGGCAATATTGGTAATTCTTTTAATAGTCCACTTAAACTGTCAGGAACAAGTTTCTTCACTAATTCTTGGTCTCTGTCATTTACAATCCGATGCAGCAGGAATGTATTGCACTGGGAAAGGACGGTCTGTGATAGCTCAGAAGGCCTTTGAGAAGACAAAACCATACTTAGTCCAAATTTTCGACCTTCTCTTGCGATTCTCTCAAATGTCTCTAAACAAATATTTCCATTTGTGCCAAAATCTTGTAAGAAAGTATGAGCTTCTTCAAGAACTATAGTGGTAGGAAGTTCTTGTTTATTAATTTTGCGGTAACGCTGTACGGCTTCAAAAGTCAAACGAGATAATACAGCTACCACAATATGTATTATATCAGAAGGAATTAATGATAAATCAATTAGTGTTATTTGTCCATTTTCTGCATCATTAGCTCCGATATATAAATTTAACCATTCTATAAGAGATATATCATCTGTAGGCTGAACAACTCCATTAAGTCTTTCATCAGCGAACAAGAATCTCATTCTTAAAGAAAGCATCTGGACAAATTGTAATATATTTCCTCCTTGATTTTCGGCTAATTGTTCCAAATAGGGTATCAAATCATTTAACTCAAAAAAGATGGGAGTATCTGGATTAATTTTACATATATCCGTTGTTTCTGAACTGATTAATGATATGACATTATCTAATTTATTTATTATATTGCTAACATCCTCAAATGAAAAATTATTAAAGCCGGATTTTCCACTTGAATTCCACGTACGAGAGTTCAATAAATTGTTATAATCAGTCTCAAATGTAGTATATGCTTGTAAAAGGTCGTTGGCCTCTGATGGGATATACCCATTTTTCATATAATCAATATCTGTACGAATGTTGGTTAATACAGAGGAAAATTCCATAAACCTACCATAATCTGCACCTTTGAGAGGAATATTACTAAGATAAGAATTTAAGTTGTTTCTTGTTGTTGTTAGAAACGAATGTACCTTTACTAAATTCGAATTCTGTAATTGCTTTCCTTTTTTTAAATCAAGTAAAGTTTGTAATAATAATGGCCTTTGAGCTCCCGGTGCAGCTTGTGAAAAACTAATCCATTCATGCGAATTCCACATCCATGCAGGTAATTTTAGCTGGTCAAATCCATTTTCAGAATCATCCAATTTAATAGCAAAACGCTTAACTTTTCTTTCCCCTAAATCATCGAAGGCATTGAAGTATTCTCCATTTGGGTCTAATATAATAAACCTTGAATTTAAGGGCTTATCGTTATTCACTTTATTTTTTTCAGCTTCGGTCAATGACCATCTAATCAAACCCGCAACAGAACATGACTTTCCACTCCCTGTATTCCCTAGTACCGCCAAATGGCGCCCAAATAATTTATCAGGGTTTACTTTTATAGAAGCATTGCTGGCCAGAGGTGAAACACCAATCTCTATTTTTCCATCTGGATTTTCGACAATTGCGTTTAATTGCCTATCTGTTGGCAGAATAACATTATCTCCAACAGAAGGAAAACTATACACTCCTCTTTCTATCTCGAAATTATTTTCTTTAGTTTTTTTTAGAATACCCAAGGGCGTTACTATCATTTTCCGTAGAGGAAAAGGAAGGTCTATTAATTCAAAATCTCGAAAGCCCTTTCTAATTGGATAATTCGAATATTGAATGCCAATCCAATTAATTACAGCAACAATAGCCCCTGTTTCATTTGGAATTAAGACATAACCATTTATCTTGGGGAAATGAGTGGGTACTCCAGTGTTAATTGCAATATTCTGGGGTGCATTAGTTTCAAGTAAAACCTTAATCTCAGAAGGCGATACAGATTCTATAGTACCAATCGTTAAATTCCGTATTTCATCAAAGTCAAAAAATGTACTCATAATCATTGGTATTATTTATCTTGGGAATCTCCAGAATCTACCGGATTCTTTTGGTTAGTAATGCCTCTCTTCTCCAAATTTTTCACAAATCTTTCTTGTATTCTATCAATTGCAGCTTTGGGTAAATAATTCTTCACTAAAGGTTCTATACTTCCAATATGATTACCGACAATTAAGGTAACCTGCGCTGGGTTTACTGAGTCATAAAATTTTTTAATCCGCCCTGAAGCAGTATCGTATGAAATGATTACCAAATGAGTTGATGGTAAGGTCAACATATCTCCTATAACCCTGTTTATATGCGAATCACCAAATCCATATCCGTATGTAATGATAACTGAGTTTGGTCTGCAAACAGCAGAAGAAAAATCTCTAAACAATTCAGAATAGGGGAAATATGCAGTATCTATACCTTTCGATGAATTCGGATAAATTACGGAAAAATCTTTGGGATTTTCTGGTATTAAGGGAGTATCCTCTTTTACTCCAAATTCAAGAGGAATTTTGGAAATTGTATTTGATTCAAATTTCCAATCTATAGAGCCATGTAATTTAGTGAACCTGATAACCCCTTCCACATACCTGGGTTCTCCTCTAATTCCGGGTGGATTATAATGATAATCAAGTTCTAACTTTGTTGTCCGGAATATAGGTTTTATTTTTCCAATGAATCTATCTATGGTTAATATTCCGGCAGAATCAAGGCCAATCTCAATAAAACGGTCATAATTAGTGGTAAAAATATTCGTTCTTTCTCTAGTTGCAGTTCTGCTCGAGAAACTAATCAAGAATGATTTCAATATTCCTAATACTTCACTAAACTTAGTACTATTCACAAACTCTCTCTCCGTTTTTATCACATTTCTTATGAATAGGCTCAATTTCGTATTAACCTCTTTTTCAAGAATAGCTGCATCGGCATGTTTTAGGATTTTCAATCCATGCAATAATTCTAATGCACACCTGAAATCATCCTCTATATTAGCATTCCCTCGTCCTAATTCGACCGCACTTTTCTCAGACCACTCTTTAATGTTATCCTTATTACAGTCAAAATCAATTCGGCCCATGCCTTGAGATGGTACTTCGGCTAAGAATGCTAATGCAGCTGTTAGTCCTGTACCAGTTAACAAGGAGAAATGTTCACTTTGGAAAATAGCCGTTAGCCAAGGCTCTATTTTATTTCGAAGAAAATCTATTTTAGATTCATCAATATCACTAGAGCTAAACGAATCTATGTCGTTATTTATTTTCAGAATATTCTCTGCATCCCAATCGATTTCTGTCATAATGCTATATTTTTAATATTTTCAAAGTAATGTATTTGTGAGTATTCAGGCAATACCCTCTTACAAAGATAGATAAAAAAGAGAGTTAACTGACTCTTTTGTTAAAAACTATTTAACAGACAGCATTTCCAACAAATTGTTTGACTCCTCTTCAATCCACTGATTCTTTTTTATCAGTTGGTTAATCAAGTCTATTTCCTTTGCCGTGAAATAACTTGGGTCTAACCCTGAAAAAGTAATTGAATGATTCCATTTGCTGTTATGATGTGGGGAATCAACTGGCAACCTGTTTTGAAAATTGGAAGGATAAAGTAAAATGACCTCTTTCCCTTTCGATTTTAGAATGTCTTTTATCCGACAATAAATTTTCAGACCGTCATAGTCCCAATCGCAGGAATAATATAATGGTTTACTGAGTTTCTGAGGGCTGATATGATGAATATTCGAAGTGTTATTTCCTCCAACATACCAGAGTTCTATGTTGTGTTGGCGAGCAACATTTGGAGTTTTTAGAAAATCAAGATTCTCACAAAACACAACCAATTCGGGATTTAGGCAATCAATTACAAATCTCCATTGAAGGACTTTAGGGTCTTCCGATGGAAAGTTTTCAATATTCAGTATTTTGAGAACCATTTTGTCCAATCCCGGACGATTTTCCAAATATTTAGACCCTCCATATTTGAATACTTCACCGGAAAACGTACGGCGAGTAGTTAATGATTTTCTCGCCTCTTCCCGTTGATCTGCAATAAGCATTAAAGTTTGTATATCTCTTACCGTACATGTTTTTCGTCCGTCTGCTTCCGGGTCAATTGAAAGAAGGAAGTCTTCGTATTGCTGGAAATCATGTAGAAAGTTCTTCTCATAATAATCCTTATACCCGTCAAGAGCTACAAAATAGTTACTGTTACCATGTTGGTATCCGATAAGTTTCCGGCTGAGAAGATGTTTTATTTGACTGTCGGATTTATTTCCGGCAGGAATTTTCTTTTGTATATATAATGTATTCATGGCTTTCAAAATCCGCCATGTTAAATCGCTTTTCATACCTCAATTACTTCTTTTAGGTTGTCATTAATGTCTGTTCTACTACGAATCGCCATTGGTGTATAATTAATGTTTACATCAACATCCGGGTTCCTGTGAAGAATATAGATAAACTGCTCATCATAGCGTCCTAGTGGATTAATTGCAAATGTTACAATTTGATAATCGTATTCTTGAGCAATTTCGTATAACAAGTCAAAGTTACTTCCCAACCCTTCGGCTTCATCAATGGGCATAAAACGGATACCAGTATCCTTGTTATAATCTTTACTGCCGACGATGGATAATCTTGCAATACACAGCGATGCAATGGCAGCATAAGTTTGTCCGGTGCTTCCTTTATTTGATTTTCCGCTTGAATCTTGCATTTCAAGACTCAGTTCCATGTAAGAATTGGGGTCTAACAAGTCGTCGATGGTTATATCATTATTTCGATTGTCTGCCAATTCTTTGAATGCTTCCAGAATTTTTTCGTCGATTGATACGACTGAGGATAATTTATCGGCAATTGAGATTTCAAATAAATTAAGTTGTTCTCCTGCTTTTCTTTTAAAGGCAGATAACCAATCAATAGGAAATTCTTTGACTGAATTCTTGACCAAGTTTAGTTTGTAATTTCCGCTGATTCGCTTTTCTCCTCCACCAAAGAAACGATTTATTTTACGTATAATATCCTCTTGTGTGCTGATAGCCGAATATACATCATCCAGCAAGTCTTCTATTTTCCGTATTTTTTTAGAATTTAAATCTCTATTTTTATCATTAATTTGTTTTAAGTGCGTTTCTATTTTACTAATAACTTCTTCTTCGATTACCTTTTCGTGTCCAAAAATATTAGGAAGTAAATGAGCAACTAAGTCTGTAAAATCTTTGCTTTCCCCTTCGAACCGGTACGATTCACTTGCAATAAAATCATTAACTATTCCCTCAAATTGAGCATCATAATTACTCTTAGCTCTAATATACGTTTCCTTTTCCTGCTGAACTTGTGCCTGGGTTATTGAGTTCATATTTTCTTTATCGGCTGGCAATTTTTGATAAAGAGATTTGTAAGTTTTCTCTTTATTCCGCAACTCAATCGTAAGTGTATCAAACGTTGATTTATCATTCCTAAGAGATTCAATTAAATCAATATACTCTTTCTGAATGTCAAATTCCGTTGCGAAAGAATCGACTTTATCATCACTGTCATAATAAAAATTCAAATCGTAACTATATGACTGATTGATTGCAAACAGTTGAGCAATATCTGACAGTAACGTAGCATCGTTTTCGATACTGCTTAATAATTCTTCGGCTTTCTTGACTTTTGCAGGTAACTTTTCGAGAACTGACTTACTTTCATTTTGTGCATCAATAGCCTCTTTATATTTTTGTTGGGCTTGTTTGTATTCCCTTTCAATGGCATCTTTCCGTTTCAAACAATCCAAGTAAGATTGAAATTTTTCCACGCTTATATCCAGCAACTTCACTTCTTTGTAATTTGTCAATTCTTTTTTTCTCTGATATACCTCAATAGCATTGGCAGCATTGTTTAGTTCTAAAAAAATATCATTTAGGCAATTAAGTTGCTTCCGTTCATCTAGCAGTTGCTTTTTCTGTTGTTCAATATTTTGCGATTGTAATTCGAAGTACTTATTTATTACATCTTGGTCAATCGTGTTAAATCGCTGTTCGGAAACATATTCAACGTATTCCCAAACTCCATTTAAGTCAATCCAGAATCCGTTCTTTTTTTCTTCAACTTTAGGCTTGTCAAATAATGCGGAAGGTAAAGGTAAATAGCGTTCTCGTTTAATCGGATTTTCCGGTTGATTACGTTTTAATGTTTGAAAATGTAACATCAAACTTTCCTCTATTTTCGTCAACGGACGATTGAGTGAAATAGCCCATCGTACCAATGAATCGGGATTATTGATATCGGTGTATTCCGACAAAAGTTCAAGATTTTCCAAACTTGACTTTATCTCATCGATTCGCTTTGCAAAATACTCATTACCAATCTTTAATCCTTTCATCCATTCAGATTGCTCGAAGAATGATTGTATATTTTTATTTGATAGTTTTGATATGAATTCTTGAAGAATAGTATTCCGCTCTTTCAATCTTTGGTAGTCCTGATAAACTATTTCAAGAGTTTTCTCATCAATTCTTAAATCATCAATCAATTTTCGAGCATCATTCAATGTAGTATATCGCTGCTTAGTAGAAAAATGAATATCAGACCTTCTTTGTACATCTTCATCAATACTACTTTTTGTTTTTTGCATTTGAATAATATCCTTCGTTGCGGCATTTATCAACTGTTTTAAGCAGTAAGAGGCTATCAGTATTTTTTCTGAATTTGTTGATATTTTATCTGATAAACGTTTATACTCTTCACGATGGAATAACAATTCTGAGGTAAGATATTCTTGTTCCTTGTTGTTTTTAGTTTCTAACAATGATTTTAAAGAACATATCCGCTGATATTTTCTTGTCAATAGATTAATGGCATCCAAATTCTGCCCATAAGAAAGGATAGTACTTTCAAGATCTTTGACTATCTGAACATATTTATTGTGTAATTCTTTTCTTTTTTCCTGCCCGAATAAAAAATCTAGAAGGCTGTTGCTTTCTTTTGTGTTTAAGTTTTTTCCGCGAGAAAAAGACTGAATAATTTTTGCGTAATCACTCAACGACTTATCATTAGCGGACAAATCCAAAGGAAGGATATTATTGTTGTATAAAATACGATGGTATGCACTAATTCGTTCCCATTTTTTGAATACCAGTTGTTTTTCCTCCATTGCTTCTATTAATTCATCTAAATCCAAAATCGTATCCCCATTTTTAAAGTCAGATGCTTTCAAAGGAACGTGCATCGAAACCAATTTCTCGTTTTCAATTTCCGTACTCGATTGTATGATAAATGGCTTTGTATGTTTGCTTGTACTTTCAAAATAGACTCCAATAACAACAAATTGTTCACTGGCGGTTTCAATGTTCAGAAATGCATAAGCTATATTTGTTCCTTTTCCCGAAGTCGTTAAAACCAATCCATCCGGGTCGCGTCTTTCTTTCAACGTGGCTGTTGCCGATTTGAAAGCTGTCGAGCCAACAAATATCAATTGGAGTAAATCGGCAATAATGCTTTTGCCCGAAGCACTATCTCCCATGAAGTCAGTTCGTGTCGGATGAAACTCATAATCGTTCTCCTGATGATGAATGAGTCCTATAGTGGATAAACTATGAATTCGCGGGTAATTTTTCATCCTGACTTTCTTTTAATATTTCGTCGATATTGTTAATATAGGGGGCAAACTCACGTGTTAGCCTGCGAAATGAAGGTAATATCTCAAAACTATCGCCATCCATTTCAATCCATTTTATTTTGCTGAATTCATCAAAGGCATTTTTGATACAAGCATCTATTTTTTCGTCATTAAATTGTGTTGCCTTTTCTTTCTTTGCTTTGGCCAAAGTTTTTATTATGCCAGGCTTCAAATCGGGGTAATCGAGTTTTATTATTCGTTGAAACTTACTCAACGAGTTAAGCTCAATATTGCAATCATTATAGTAAACCTTGTATAGAAGTAAGCCGACAATGATATTTTCTTTTGACATGAGATGTTTGTGGTTTGTCGGAATTCCATTCTTCAAATCAGGACAAAATTTGAGATAAAAATATGTTTCGGAATCATTGCCTCCTTGTTCGAGTTCAAGTCCCCAAAACTCACGATAATATTGTGCCAATGTCGGATAAAACCGTCGTAAGTATGAGCACAGCTCTTTCTGTTTCCCGTACTCCTGAATATGCACTCCGTCTTTTAATGCAAAATCAAGCAATGCAAAAAGTTCTTTACCTTGCTTACAATCCAAAAAATCGTATGGATTTTTTATTTCTGTTTCATCCAAATATCCCATATCGCGTATTTATATTTTTCTTCCTGAATCATTTTTTCCGGGTTAATCTCAACCTGCCATCTGTCATGCTTATCATAATAGTCGATTGCCTGATATATAATGCTGACAGCCAGTTGCAAATCTTCATTATGAAATTCCAGTATTTTGAAAAAAATATCAGACAGATGATATTCTTTGGTATGCCGGGATTCTCGTTTTATCCTTTCCAACCATTGGTTAATATGGCTTTGCCTAACCAGAATCATGTTACTTTGTTGATGTGCAGCAGCTTCCTTTATCGGGTCATTGATATATAAAGGGGATTGGTTCCGCTTTCCGGTAAAGAGTTCATCTCGTCGTTCAACTATTGTAAAATTCGAAGGTGAAAAACGGGTAACAAAACTTTCGCTCGCAACAGGAAGTATTAATTCTCCAAGAACAACCTGACTTTTATCTAGTAAATAGGTTAGAAATTTTTCAACTTTTGTGTCAAATAAATGGCGGTTCAACGAACCAAAGAATTGTTGTATTTTAGGTTGTATTTTATCAATCCGGGAATCAACCATGTTAAGCAGAGTCCTGACGCTCTCAAAGTAATTGATTACATCGGATACTTTGTCATCAATTTCGGCATTTTCTCTTGCTGGATGTGCCATTAAGATTGATTTTATACGGTCTATTTCACGAAATGCACCACGTAATTCCCCATTTTGCTTGCGTATTTCATCCAGTTTATTCTCAATATCTCGTAGAGCGACAACCAAAGAATCATTATTGTTCAGTTTGGCTTTTTCGCTTAGTTCTGCAACCGACTTGTCAATTTGTTGATTTAAATAATCAATCTGCTCTTTGAGATGCGATTTGGCTTTGTCAAAATGTGCTTCTAGCCAAATAGTCAGGTCTTTTTCTTCAGTGATATCTTTTAGGTTTGTATACAAGTCTGTGCAAGTAATTTCAATTACAGTAGGATTAAATCTGTCGGAAAGCATCTTAAATACTTTGTCGCATAGGTAAGAGGCATATTCTTTAAACGTGTAAGTCTGGTTTTCTTCATCGTACAACAGGAAAAATTCCTGCAAAGCCATGATTTGAGAATTGTAATATTCCCACTGTTGCCGTTCTCTTTTTTCCTTGTTTATTGTACTTGCTTCGTCAAATGCATTTCGGATATCTTTTTCCTTAAATACTCCTTTGTCAAAATATCCGTTTTGCACTCTCTCATACAACCATATAATAGCCAACCCTTGCTCTTTCTTGGGGAAGAACAGCTCATAGGTATTCTCTATTGCTATATGGTCGAAGATTGATGACATAAACTATTTGCTCTTATGTCACCAAAGTTACAACTTTTATTAATATTTACGCTAAATTAGTGATGATTTATACAAAACCGGCAGATTTCATCAAGCGGTTAAAAGCATAAACGGGGCATTTACATGTATTGTCTAATTTTTAATATGCAAAGGGTACCTTTAGATTGACGGAAGTTATTCTTATGCTCTGGATATTCTCGCTGAATTTCATCTTCACAAACGGCTGGGAAGCGATGAGTGCGAAATAACCGGAAAGGCATGGGAAATACTTGTAGAACTTTAAATATATTTGTAGTAATCTTCCTTAGTATTAATGTTGCAATATTTTTCACATGTTTTTGCATGATTAATTATATATCCGCTATATCCGACATATTTTAGAATTAATGAACTTATGAGAGTGTATAGTTTGCCCGACGCATACATCATGTAGTTATTAATGTCACATGTTTCAGTTCTAGTGCTATTAGCCAAGTGTGTATTTCCATGTAATAAATCATTTCGATGCTCAATCATAGCAATATCCTCCGGTGTTAGCTCAATACCCAATTGTTCAAATGGCTGAATCAGTTTTTCTATATTACTTAATTGCTTCATATTCTTTATAGGCTTATTTAGCTCGGATAATCGCCTTCTAAGTTTCAGAACATCATCATCGGATTCAAATTCTGTAGAGTACGAATCAATTATGCTTTCCAGCTCTTTCAAGATTTTTTGGAATAATTTCTTGTTTTTAATTGGCTTTTTTTCTTCCACTATAGGAGTACATACTATTTTTGAAAGTGATTCCAATATAATTGCGTAGATGCTAGGTATTAACAGCAAAGAACGGATGCTCTCACTCTCAATCATCATTGTTACAACAGACGAAAAACGCTCATTAGAATAAATCAATGACACCAGATTTGAAAAACATTTTGCTGACATAACGTTCAATTTGTCTAAATAATTCTCAGCAGGGGTTTTTCGAAATTGTATGAAGTTGTATGGATTTGTATGTATCGGATAATACAATGATGTCATTGCCAGTCTAACGTGATTCGTGTAATAATAATCTTTATTGCCTGAGAAATAGAAGATTTCACCACCCGGCATATATCCCATTACAAATCCTAATGCTTGTTGAATCGCATAACAATAATTGGCAAAATCATCAAAGGACATATCCTGAAAAGCCTCGATAACATAGTACCCTTCATTTTTCTGCTTAATTTGTAGTACATTAAATTGAAGGTCTTTAAAATTTATACGAACACACTGAGCACTATATATTTTCTCAGAATCACTATACCTTATCGTTTCTAACTGGAAACGATAAGTATTCAATTTTGAAAGACTTGTTGGTATGAAACATCGGAACTGCGAGGTAAAATCAGGAGAGAATGTATCTTCTCTCAAATATCGAATCGAACATAAAGTATTAGAAAAAATACCATCTTTTCCAACCTTCATATCTCGCATATCCACATATAAAGTGGTAAAAATACGTTGTCCTAATTCAGTTTCTATTATAACGTTCTCAAGACAATCTTTTTCAATGCGAATAGGCAATTTCAAAGACAATTTATTTCCCTCTTTAAGTAAAATTCCCTCCGACAGAAATTTATCCCCTTCAAATACGGAAACAGATTTTGATATTAGCACATCCAAATCGTTTATTATTTCTAGTTCATTAGCAAAGTCTTTTATGTTATCCTTGTTATCTTTCATAATAATTCAAGACTAAATATTTTTAGCAAAGATACATATAGATATGTCCGCAATCTTTTTGCATAACTAGAATTATTTATGAAAGTCTTGGTTCTTGTTTCTTCTTTTTCTTGGGTTTCAGTGGTTGTTGCTCATCCATTGGACTGACATCCGTAGCTGATGAAAGTATAGAAAACAAAGAAGATAACCACTTTCACTTGTTTGTTGGTGTATTCATTGATTTACAGACGTACTAATTTGTTGTTGTATTGAAGCATCTGAAAACGTTTTTAAATTTGTGTTTGTTTGCATTTTTACATTTTCATCTGTTTGCATATCAATAATCGTTTCTTTTCATTGGCAAAAAAACTCATTTTTTTGAATTCTTATTTGCTTATTTCATTAGCCTATGTCGATTTTCAGATAGATAAGTGTGGACACTGTAAATTTGTTATTTGTGGTTCTTGTTGTCATATTTTGTTTACTATTTTGCAAGACGGGGTAAATTTATTTGTTGTCATGTTTTGGTTAGAAGGAAATTTTGTAGCTGAAATTCGGTACGATTGCTTTTACGGATAATTTTTCGACAGCTTGTAATTTTTCGTTGTAGATATACCCGTGTTGGCCGGTGTTGCCGCTGATATTGAGGATTTTTAATGAAAACTCGTGGGAGGTTTTGCGCTTGTTTATTTTGTAGCTGATTGTAATGTCCGAGGTTAAAGCTGAAGGGAATTGTTTGCTGAAAGCTTTTGTTTCATCGAAGACAATATCATGTTTGTTTTCCGAAGCGTTTATATCGATAGGGGTAAAACGGTCTCCTCCCTGGTAGCTGAAGCGGATGTTGCCGCTAAATATGTTTTGTTTGAACTTACCGATCATCCATTCTTTACCGATCAAACCGTTGAAAATGTATCCCCGATTGAATCTCGTGTTGCGCCATTTTCCATCGCCACCCGTGTATTTGGAGTCGAAAACAGAACCGGATACTAACCAATAGTATCCTTTATCCAAATAGCGTTCCAAGGTGATATCTATCCCGTAGTTTTTACCTTTCCCTTTATTAACCAATGCTTTGTCTAAATAGTAATCGTCGTAATTGATAATGGAAAACGATGTGCCGTTTTCTACTGGAACGTGGAACAAAAATTGATAATAAGGTTCGATTTTCAGGTGAATGTTGCTTGATATTTGCCAATCATAGGATAACACAAAATGGTGAGCTTTGGCAAGATCCAAATCCGTATTCACTGATTTATCGTCGATTTTCACGTAGTAGTAATCTAATTTTTCTCGACGACTATGTAAACCGTATGCGGCCGATAATACATGTTCGGGAGCCACTTTGTATTTGAATCCGATTCTGGGTTCTACGGACCAGTTTTGATTAAGCGTAAATAGTTGAACCGTAAATCCCACGTTTGCCGTTAACTTGTCGGAAAGGTTAAAGACGGAGTTACTGTACGCTGAAATCATCGCGCTTGAACCGTTGCCTTTTACAATTTGCCGTATGGGAGAAACCGGAACTAAAGAGTCGCTAAGCTTGAAATCTAAATCGTAAAAAAGTCCGGAAACCGTAATCCCTGTCCGGTTTGTATGACGATTTCCGAATTTCTTGTTTATGTAAGAGCTAAATACCAGGTTCCAATCTCCATTCTGTATATCGACAATAGGGGTAGCGGGTGTGTTGACACTATTGTCGAAAATCGTAACGTGTTGCTTGATTTTAGAATAAGTGATTGCCAATGAATTTTTTAAATAGGTACCTTTCCCGAGAGAAATTCGGTGATTGATTCCTCCTACTAATTTTGCCAAATTGGTTTCTATATTTTGTCTGTCCGAAACACTTTTCCATTTGTCTTTTTCTAAAGAAGCTTTAACATGATTATTGTCCAATAACCCGAGTCCCCAGATCGAAAATGTACCTGATTTACGAGTCGGGAAATTGAGTTTAAAAGATAAATCTTGGTATTTCAGGTTTAAATCACCGATAAAACCACTAATTAATCCTGTTGCGGAGTAACGATAATTGACAATATAGGAGCTTCTTTTTTGACGGTTTATCGGGCCTTCCGAGGCTAAGTCGAGTCCTAATAGCCCTAATTGAACCGTGTGTTCATATTTTTGATTGTTGCCGTTACGGATTGACATATCAAATACTCCGGATAAGGCATTACTGTATTCAGCCGGAAAGGCCCCGTTAAAAAAATCGGAATTTCCCATCACCTGACTGCTTAACGCGGTAAAAATACCACCGCCTAGTCCGGTCATGTCTGCAAAATGAGTGGGATTGGGAATCTCGACTCCCTCTAAACGCCATTGCAGAAATTGAGGAGAATTACCGTGAATGGAGATACTATTAGTTGCTAAATTCCCCGCTATACCAGCGAAGGAAGAGACTAATCGGGCCGGGTCGTCAAAACCTCCGGCGAAACGGTTGGTTTCTTCTACGCTGAACATTCTTGCCCCGGCAAGAGCCATCGGGTTAAGCGGTTGTTCTTTATTGATAGTCGGACTGACAACCACTTCCTCTAATTTTAAAACCTTTTCTTGCAAAGTGATCTCGTTGAAGCTCTCTTTTGCCGAGGTAAGTAACTGTTCCCTGATCACAAATGTCTCGTATCCTAAAAATGAAGCTTTTAAATCGTACCTTCCTATCGGAACATTTTTTATACTGAAACATCCGGTGGAATCGGTTGTCGTGCCTTGATTCGTGTTGCTTATTATAACGGTTACGTGTAGAAGAGGTTCTCCGGAATTGGCATCCTTGACAATCCCGCGTACCGTTTGTGTCGGTTTCCCGTTCGTCGTTTCTTTTTTTTCTTTGATTTGGGGAATGATTATAACGTGGTATTCGTTTATTTTGTACGTGAATCCGCTTCCTTTCAGCAATATGTTCAATACCTTTCTTAGTGGTTCGTTTTTTATATTTATCGTGATTTTACGTTTCGCATCGAATGTTGTAGAGTTGTATGCGACGGTATATCTACTTTGTGTTTCAATCTGTTCGAAGGCTTTTTTAAAGGTTATGTTATCTCCTTTAATCGTTACTTTCTCCTCTTGTGCCATTATCGTGACCGAAATAAATAGTAGTGCCATTAAGCTTAAATAGTTCTTCAAATTCTTCATTTTATGATTATCGTTATTGTTTTACCGTTAGTCGTGTAGGTGAAATTTCCTGTTACTTCCTGTAACACACTCAAAATTTGGTTTAATCCTTCTTTGTTGTTGAATTTTATCGAATACCTGTCCCCGGATAATATCGTTTGTGAAAGGGTGAACTTCACGTCGAACCGACGTTCTAATTCTGTTAAAATCTCACGCAGGGTAAGTTCGTTAAATAGTAGTGAACCGTCCCGCCAATAAGCGGGATTATTTGAAACCTCTTGTATGGAGGTATTTTTATCGACAGTGTTATAAACCAATTTTTGATTCGGTCGTAACATGTATTTTTCCTCGGGTAACGATACCGCTACCTTTCCGCTTATCAGGGTTGTCGTTATGGATGTGTCTTCGGGATAGGCTTTTACGTTGAATTGTGTTCCCAAAACTTCGACACTAATGTCTTTAGTGGAAACCTCGAAACGTTTGTATTCACTTCGTACCACGGAGAAATAGGCTTCTCCGGTTAACGTTACACGACGAAGTGTATCGTTGAATTTTTCAGGATAACTGATTTTACCGCATGCATTCAACCATACGGTCGAACCGTCGGGCAGTTTGATCTCTTTTTGTTCCCCGGCAAGAGTTATGACCTCAATCGTTTTTATTTGCGATGATTGATAGATCAATATGCCTGTTAAAACAAATAGAGGAACAAGTACGGCCGCGACACGCCGGGTGAGGTGTCTTAACGACCGACCTCGGGAACTTCTCATCCCGATTTTTGTATTTACCTCTTTCAGCGATTGATAAACCGCGGCATTCGCCTTGCCGTCGATTTGTTCCCAGATATGGGACAACACTCTGTTTTTTGGCCGTGTATGTTCACCTTCGATCAACCACCGCTGAATCTTCGTCTCGATATCGGGATCATGCCGTTTGTTGAAAAATTTCGTTATGAGTTCATAAATATAATTCTTCATGATTTTAAAATTTTACGGAGACGTTTCCTCCTGATTGATAGCTCCATTTCTCTTTTTTGTTATCATATAGGTATTGGGATCCGATCCCGATTTGTGAACCGCCGCCGAGGTTCAATATTATCGAAGTTTCTATTCCGCTTCGTGGAAAAAGAAAATCCACGGGAGTATTTAAAGCAGAACCGATAAAATATTGTCCCCGGATTCTGCATTCCAATCGGTCGGTTATGGAATAATCGAGATTAAATCTTATGCCCGAACGGTCGGCTCCATAAAGGGAGGCGTTTGTAAATTGTTTTATCGCGAGCACCCCGCCCGTCAGGCTTAATTTATTGTTGAGTCGCCATCCTAAAGCCATATAGGCCAGATTATAACTTGCGAGATTTAAATATTGCTTTTGCTCTCCCGCCAAAAAAACAAACAGTCGCTTGTTGAACGAGTATAAACCTGCATGTCTATAGTTTACCGGGAAAAGTCGAATATCCTCTTTTCCGGTAGCTCTATTGTAGAAAATTGTTTTGAGGCCTTTGTGATCAGTCGGGAATAATTTATGACTGCTTTTAATTAATGAAATAGGCTTGTTCATCGTCGTTTTTTTCTCTATCGAGAGAATCTCTTTCTTTTTTTCATTTTGTGCCATTGCCTGAATTGTCATCAACACACACGCTATTATAAAAAGTATTTTTCGTTTCATATTGCACTGTTTTGTCTGTATTACAATTTACAGAGGCAATACTCCCGACCTGTTTAGAGAAAAAATAAGAGAAATAAAGAAATTATTTTACGGAGTTCTTGTAATGCCAGACTGAGTTGATTCTCTACCGTCTTTTTGGTTATTCCTAATTTTGCTGCAATATCGCTATTCGACATCCCTTTCTCCCTGCTCAGGATGTAAATCCTGCGTCGTTGTATAGGCATTTCGTTTATTGTCATTTCAATAAGCAGACTTATTTCCCGTGCAAAAAGTTCATCTTCCGGAGTGGAGACTTTGCTTCTCGCCGGAAAATTATCTGCGTATGTCTGTTTGACTAATTTATGTTTAAGAAAATTGAAGGCCGTATTTTTCGCGATAGTATAAAGGTATGCGCCGAGAGGTTTCTCGACATTTAAAGTTTCACGGTTCGTCCATAGCTTGACAAACACATCCTGGGCCAATTCTTCCGCATCTGCTTCCGATTTGATAATTCCACCGATAAAGAGTTTCACTCTTTTAAAATAATCGATGAATATGTCCTCGAAAGCCTTGTGGTTGCCATCACGCAACGCTTCAACTTTTGCTTTTTCCATCTTTTGTAATATAATACAACTAAGTAAGGAAACACACCCGGTCTGATTTGTAAAATTCTTCTTTATTTTTTCAGATCACTTACTGATAGCTCTATTTTTTATTTGCGAAACAACTAATATTGTAATGTAAGGAGTAATATAAGCAGATTTATTTGATTGTTTCTGAATAAACGTGAAATAATAAAGGTTTGATCGTTTCTTTTGTTTTCGGGTGAAGATGTGTTAATAAATGAAAATTCATGACCCGAAAATTCTCAATTTCTAAATTCTAAAATCGTAGAATCTATAATCAGAAATCTACATAGAAATAACCCATTGCACCCGTCCCTGTGGGTTACCTTAAATTCAGCACAAGGGAATAGACTACATTGATAACAATGTGTTATCTCTTTCTCTATGCAACAGAGATGAAATGTGCTACATTTATCACATCGCACTCTATTCAATTCTGCCCCCTTACAAGGCTTTTTCTCGCGTGTGTAGGTTGGGCAGCCACCGCAAAATACTCCACAAGCAGGAACCCGACCATCATATGGTTTTTATTATTCTCATCTCTTTTGCCATCCAGAAGTTGGTCAAACAGAGTTTATTTGCTTGTCGCTTTTGCTCTGTCGTTACAATATAGCCTTGTTTCTCGAAGAATGGACGTGCGGTCAAACTTACTTCTGATGTTATTTTTGTGATTCCATTCTCTTTGACAAATTGTTCTATATCATTTAATAACAAAGTAGCTATTCCTTTGCCTTGAAAGTCTTTGTGAACAAACATCGAGTGTAAATAACCTTGCGATGTAACGGATGAGAAGCCTACAATTTGTGATGATCGATTGATAGCTACAATAAAATAGTGAGACTCTATCATCTCGCTTATTTTGGAAATATCTTCTCCGCAGGATGCCCAATCTTCCACCTCCTCTTGGGAGTAATCACGTCCGTTAATGGTCAATACGGTACTTTTAAATAATTCCTTTATTTCTTCAATATCGTCGTGCGTGGCTTGACGAATGGAAAATGGACACAGCTTCATTCTAAGTATCGGAAACGGATTTCCTTGTTCATCCAACTCGGTGCGTTCAAACACTTTAAATCCGATATGGCTGTAAAACCCGGTGGCTTGCGGATTTTGTTCGTTTACATCAACGTACCGTACTTTATATTTGGCAATGGCAAACTCGATCAACTCCCTGCCGATTCCCTTGCCGAAGCAGTCCGGTGAGACAAAAAGCATTTCTATTTTGCTGCCTTGAATGCCCATAAATGCAACCTGATTCTGGCCGTCAGAGACTATGATGAGATTTTCAATTCCATTTAACCCCATCTTTACCTGACGTAAGTTTTTTAATATCCTCTTCTGTCAGAAAATGGTGTGTAGCACGTACGGATGCCTGCCACAAAGCGGTCAAGGCATCAATTAATATGTCTGTTCTGGTTGGATTTACGGTAATCATTTTTTATCCTTTCAAAATTTCAAATAAAACATTTTCAAAGATATTGTTTACAGGCTTCTTTCGTGCTGGAATTCATTCTTTATAATCGCTTTGGAATGCTTGAATAACTCTTTACCTCCATATTTGCCGTGTCCGGGAATTACATATTTCACATCGGGAAACCGTTGTTCAACCCTGCTTATCGTTTGTAACCATTCATCAAAAGGAGCCGCATCCGAAGTATTACCGATGTTCTGAGATGTTATATCTTTAAGTATACATCCGGCAAACAAAATCTTTTCAGATGGAATCCATACCACAATATTATCGGTAGAGTGCCCTCCTCCCAAATAATACGCCTCTACCTTTATGTTGCCTACTTTAAAAGATAACGAATCCGAGAAACTCACGATTGATTGTTCAAATCCTTTGGATGCTAATATTTCATTGGTCAGATGATTCGCGTACGTCTTTATCCCATTTCGATTCAGCCAGGCTAATCCGCCTACACAGTCGCTATGCCAATGTCCGGGAATAAATGATTCGAATTTTACGTCTAAATTTTTATCAAACCACCACGCTAATTCTACCGTTTGCGATTCAAGAGTGGGAGAGTCTATCAAAAGTGCTTTCCCGTTACGAACCACGATCAACCCATTAGAACCGACACGCCCCCCACGTCCCATATCAGCCCAAGCCGTGTACAAGAAACAGTTTCGTGTAAGTTTGACTAATTCCAAATCACTATTTATCTGAATATACTTTTGGTTAGTTATGTCCGAGTATCTTGTTACAAAGCCATTCGCGTAATGGGCTATTATTTTATTATCCTTATCGGTAACAAATCCATTAGCATAATGATAAATTGCATCTGTTTGGAATTTCTTTAGGGTCGTACAGCCTGTTAGCATTCCAAACATCAGGAATAATCCTACCTGCTTTAATATTTTTTTTAATAGCATATCATTCAAAGTTTGTATATGAATCACAAAATAATAGCAAAAGTAGCTTATAGTGATAAAAAAAGCCTTGAATCAATTCAAGAGTTTCAGTTTTGCCGCAATTTTCTACGTATATGACTAATGGTTTCAGGAGTAACACCAAGAAAGGAAGCTATTTCTTTTAGCGTTATATATTGAGGTAAATTTGGACAGCGTTGTAATAATGTAATGTAACGTTGTTCCACCGTGTCGCAGTAGAAATCAAGTAGTCGTCCATATAGCTCTATAAAAATCTCTTCTGCGACTAATCTCCCGAAGCGTTGTGTAACCATATTTGTTTCCCAGAAATCATTCAACTCTTTCATAGATAGTATATATACAGAACAGGCTGTTACAGCTTGAATATGGGTTAATGATCCTGTACGTTTAATCAGCGATGGGTAATCACATACAAAATCCTCCGTAAAACTATAACCGACAACATGTTCGTTACCATTATTATTGATACGAGTATATCTAAAAATACCACTTTCAACAAATCCCACAAACTTACACGGCTCATTTTGTCTAACAAAATAATCTTTCTTTTTAAATTCAATAGATTTTCCTTTTTCTAAAAAAAACTTTTTGAACCCTGAAAAATCGATCTCATTCATGTATTCATTGAAATTTATCATATCACGTTATATTATATTAGGAAATCATACAATATTATATTAATTATAGGAGATGTACAAGTCTATATCTCAATAATAGGCTTCAATATTCGGTATCAGCCTATTTACTGAAGTTTATAACATATTCAGGGAAACCGTTTCTCGGATATATTGCTTCATTATTTTGGCTTGTTTCTGTTCTATGTTATCCATTATTCGAAGCTCTTTTGCTGAAGGTTGATGCGGGAATATCACTTAATATCATTTGGACTTATAACTTTAAACCATTCACGTATTAGTTCCGTTTCATGAGTGAGTTTCTTTCCAATTTTTCCTAATAATCCGGAATAATATTTTGTATGTATTTTTAACCAGTTTTCTAAATTACCGTCTTCTTCTTCTTCTATGGCAAATGTTTCTGTTATATTTTGAAATTGTATGATTTTAATTTTTTCTATTCTTATAATACATATTTCGTTTCCGAGTGAATCCAGTACGGAGGCGTAGTCATTTACTTTTGATATCTTTTTCAGATTTAGACAATAGTGATAATATAGGGATGAAGTTGCGGTCTTTATTTCGAATAATACTTTTTGAGCTAATTTATCCGTTTGATCTCCGAATTGAATTTTAGGTTTTATTTCTATAATATGAATTTTAGGTTTGATTAAATAGAACGGATGGTTTTGTTACCCTTAAATAACATTTGTACAATAAAAAAGAGAATCACTTTCGTGACTCTCTTTTTGCGTGGTGCCACCAGGAATCGAACCGGGGACACAAGGATTTTCAGTCCTTTGCTCTACCGACTGAGCTATGGCACCAGCTTTCATTGCGGGTGCAAATATAGAGGTTTTATTTGAATTTGCAAGGGTGTTTTAAGAAAATTTCATTCTGGGTCTAAGATAGCGGGTGTAGATTGTCAAATAGATCATCCAGATAATGATAAACAGTGTCGAAGGTAAAACAGCCGGAGTCAGAAAGAACCAGCTGATCAGTCCGATGATAAGGAACCCTAAGTAAATCAATAGGTAGTTGCCAATTAACGGGGGAGTGTGTTTCCGGGCAATAAAAAAGGCTGCAATCAGGTTGAGAGGGTTCGCCCATAGGATATTGAAGTTCGGGAATGTGGTAGGATGTTTCGTGAAAAAGCCTAAAAAAACGATCAGGCATCCGATTAATCCGGTTACCGCGAAAAAGAGTACGGACAAGCTTCCGAGGAGGCGAGTTCTTTTGGCTTTTTGGTAGATGAAAATCAATACTCCCATGCCGATGAAAAAGACGAAGAAAGGAGATAGAAACCAAGGGGTCGCATGATCCTGTTCCGGTGCCTGGTAAAGGATTTCTATCGGCTGGGCCAAACGGGTCCCGTCGGGATAATATGCCGAGTCGAGGGCATACATCAGGTAGTCGGGCAAAAACATCTGCTCCCGGTTCGTGGCGTCGGCATTGGCCGGGGAACCGAGGATGGTATGGATTCCCCATTGGGTCCAGGGCGAACGTTGCAGGTATTCGTCCAAAAGATTCCAGAAACTTTTGTCCTGTTCCAGTGTTTTCCACGTGATCTCGTTGTCCAAACTTTTTTCAATGATATCCCGGACCCGGGTAGAGCAATTGTCATACAGGAAATTATACAGGTAAGAGCGGTTTTGCGGCTCGTAATTTTCTAACAGAAGATTCATCAACTCTTGTTTCTGTATGGAATCGAGGTTAAGGGTTTGAGAATAGATGCTTCTTTTCTGTTTGTCGTATGCACTAAGGAAACCGTAAGGTCCGTAATAGTTGCTGATGGAAAGTTGATAGGGAAGTAATCCCCGGGCGAATTTCAGATAGAAACCCTGGGTATCGAAGTCGAATGTCCCGTAGTTGAACACGACGTCGATCCGGTTGGTTGGATCTGTTACCCGTATACCCGTATGTCCGAACAGGGAGTAGAGTTCATTTCCCGGAGCACAGGTCAATATGCTGATGGTAGCCTTTTCGGAGAGCGTGATTTTCTCTTCTGAAGCTGTGGCCGGAAAGGAAAAACATAGGATCAACCATAAGGTCCGATAGAGTGTCAGGATATTTTTCATAAAGTCTTGTTTAGCGTTTTAAAAGATCGGGGTACTCGATGCCACAAAGGAAAAGAGCGTTTCCCGGAACGGATGTTCCGGCATTTCCCCTGTTCCGGGATTCGATGATCCGGCGAAATTGTTCCGGTGTAATTTTATGTTGTCCTACTTGCAATAAAGTACCGACAATGGCACGTACCATGTTGCGAAGAAAGCGGTCGGCTTTTATGGTAAATACCAATTGACCGTTCTCTTCTTTCCAATGAGCTTCCATGATTCGGCAATTATTGGTCTTCACGTCCGTATGGAGTTTCGAAAAACTGGTAAAATCATCGTATTCGAACAGTATCCGGCAAGCTTCGTTCATGCGGTCTATATCCGGTAAAGGACGAATGCGAAACGTGAACGGATAGGTAAATGGATCTTTTGCCTTGTCGATATAATATTTGTAAGTACGGGAGAGGGCGGAGAAGCGGGCATGAGCCTCCTCTTTTACCGGATAAATTCGTTTGATGGCAATGTTTTTATTTAGAAAACGGTTCAATTTATCGGTAAGAACCGATACCTCTTCGATCGGGGTACGACTGTCGAAGTGAGCCACGAAAAAAGAGGCATGTACTCCGGTATCCGTTCTTCCGGCTCCAGTAACGTTAACCTCTTGTCCGAGAAGGAGAGAGAGGGCCCGGTTTAGATCTTCCTGGACAGAAGGGGCGTTCGGTTGTATTTGCCAGCCGTTGTACTCTCTCCCGTTGTAAGCTAATTCAATAAAATACCTGCACATACTCAGCTCCTGTTTTTGGATTTGTGTTTCAAAAGTAGTACAAATCCCTGAAATAATCCGAATGCCTTTTATATTTTGTCGATAGTCGATAACAAATTATGATCTTTTTACGCTATATTTGTGAATTCATAGTTCGTTTGGAATGTATAATTGAAATGAGATGAGCGATATTAGTGAGCATTTGAAGCAGGTATTGAATAATTTACCTTCGCGGGTGAAATTGATTGCGGTTTCCAAAACAAAACCGGTAGAAGCGATCGAAGAGGCTTATAAGGTAGGACAAAGAGTATTCGGAGAAAACCGGGTGCAGGAGTTAGTCGAGAAGTACGAGGCGCTTCCCAAAGATATAGAGTGGCATTTGATCGGTCATTTGCAGACCAATAAGGTGAAGTACGTGGCTCCTTTCGTTGCCATGATTCATGGAGTGGAGAGTTTAAGGTTACTGGATACGATCAATAAGGAGGGAGAGAAGAACGGACGGGTGATTCCCTGTTTATTGCAGTTCCACATCGCGGAAGAGGAGACTAAATTCGGTTTGGATGAGGCGGAGGCTAAAGAGTTGTTGGAGAGTGAAAACTATGGCCGGATGAAGAATATACATATCGTGGGTGTGATGGGAATGGCTACTTTCACGGAGGACAGGAAACAGATTCGGAAAGAGTTTCATCATTTGAAAACGATTTTCGATGATTTGAAACAAAACTATTTCTCCCATGATCCGGCATTTAAAGAGTTGTCCATGGGAATGTCCGGGGACTATCCGATTGCCGTGGAAGAGGGTAGTACCATGGTCAGAGTAGGGAGTTCCATTTTCGGGTATCGGAATTGAAAGAAGTAACATACATTATTAATTAAATATTGTTCATATGGCAAATTTAAAGACGAAATACATGGGGTTGGATTTGGTAAGCCCTATTGTCGCCGGTAGTTGCGGTTTGACCTCGGATATAGAAAAAATGGTAGAGATGGAAAAAGCGGGAGTCGGAGCTGTTGTTTTGAAGTCCATTTTTGAGGAGCAAATCAACGAGGAGAGCGTGGGAATATTTAAGTCCGGTTACGGTATGGGAGATGCCTATCCTGAAGCGGAAGATTATATTAAAGCCTATATTCGTTCCAACACGATTCAAAAGTATGTAGAGTTGGTCCGTACGGCTAAAAGTCGTTTGACCATTCCGGTAATAGCGAGTGTCAATTGTTTTAGCGGGGGAGAGTGGGTTACTTTTGCCCATCAATTAGAGTTGGCCGGTGCGGATGCCTTGGAATTGAATGTCTTTATTTTGCCTGTCAATGAGTTTACGGAGAGTGCCGAGGTCGAAAATATTTATTTCGATATAGTGAAATCCATTAAGAAACAGATAAAGATTCCGGTATCGGTGAAGATCAGTCATTATTTTACTAATCTTTCGGCTTTCGTGGATAAGCTTAAGGCATATGGTGCGAATGCCGTAACGATGTTCAATCGTTTTTACGAACCGGATATCAATATAAACACGATGACAATGGGAGCGGCTTCCGTATTCAGTACGGCGAACGAGCTGAGAACGACTTTAAGATGGACCGGAATCTTGGCCGGGAAAGATAAACAATTGGAGATTTCGGCTTCCACGGGAGTGCATAGCGGAGAAGCTGTGGTTAAGATGTTACTGGCCGGGGCTACTACCGTGCAACTTTGTTCCGTGCTTTACGAAAAAGGCCTTCCGGTGATCGGGGAGATCAATCAATTCGTATCGGAATGGATGGAATCCAAAGGTTTCCATTCGGTAGAGGAGTACAGGGGACAGCTATCTTATTCCTCCATTGAGAATCCGGATTTATACGAGCGGGCTCAATTCATGAAATACTTTAGCAACAAGCAGTATTGAGATGAAAAGGATCTGCTGGATCGTGTTTTGTTGTATCTGCATGGCTTGCAGCAAGTATGACGGTGTACCTGAAAAATATCACGCTTTGTTGGACGAGGCTTTGGCGAAGGCCGATTCGAATCGGAGCGAATTGGCTTGGGCATTGAAGCAGGCTTCCCCGGAGATGAAGGAGGGAGTGGCGTTTTTAATCGCGTATATGCCGAAACGGGATCTACTCTCCATGAAAGGAAAATTCCTTTTGGATAATGTGGAGTCAGCTTATAAGGCAAGGAATCGTTTCGAATGGGCGAAGAGCGTACCTGATTCTATTTTTTTGAACGAGGTATTGCCTTATGCTTGCTTGAACGAGGAACGCGATGATTGGCGTTCCGATTTTTACAATCGTTTTACTCCCTACGTGGAGAATTGTAAGACCTTGAAAGAGGCCGTATGGGCTGTTAATAAACATATACGGGATGAGGTGAGGGTCGATTACAATACGAACCGGGAAAAACCGGACCAGAGTCCTTCCGAATCCATGCGTCAGGGAATGGCTTCCTGCAGCGGTTTGTCGATCTTGTTGACAGATGCTTTTCGTGCGGTCGGTATCCCTTCCCGTATTGCCGGAACTCCTAATTGGCATGATAATCGCGGTAATCACAATTGGTGTGAGGTTTGGGTAGACGGAGAGTGGTATTTCACGGAGTATTATCCGAACGAACTGAATCGCTCGTGGTTTTTAGCGGATGCGGGTAAAGCCGATCCGGAAGACCGGGAGCATGCTATTTTTGCTTCTTCCTTTAAGTCCACGGGAGAGAGTTTTCCGTTGGTTTGGGATGAGAATATTACCTATGTTCCGGCATGGAACGTGACTCAGCGTTATATAGATCTCTACAAAAAAGTAGCTGATAAACAATTATCGGACGGTAACCACGTGGCGATGCGGGTCATGATGTTTAAAAATGCCGGATGTTCGCAAAAATCGGAAGACAGAATTGCCGGCAATATCGATATTTTTTGCGGTTCCGATCAGGTCGGCGGAGGACGAACGGCCGGTCCGACTCGGGATATGAATGATGTTTTGGAGTTTATCGTCGAAAAGAATAAAGGATACACGTTGAAATATTGGGATGATGAGGGGAAGGAATACGAAAAAAGGGTAGAGGTGAAGGACGATCCCGTGGAGGTGAGGTTATTCCGGTAACATATGAAACGAAACCCGCCATCGTTTCAGAACAATGGCGGGTACAAAACAAAGAAATAACGAAATACCTTAATCTACTTTTGCAAAAGTAAGGGGATAGGGAGGTAGTAGCAATCCCTATTTGTGGGGATATTTTATGTTGTACTCCTCATCGGTAGGGATAGGTTTTTATGGAAATGCAGGTTGACGATTGCAGATAGTGAATGATAGGGTGAAATTAAAATACTCCGCCGAATTTCGGCGGAGTATTTTGATTCATGAATACATTAATTACAATATATTTCCCTCGGAGTCCACCACGACTTGAAGCTCTTCTTTTCCTTTTTCCAGTTCGAAAAGATAAACGTTCGTGCCGTTTGCTTTCTCTTCGTAATCGATATCATCTATAAGATAATCGGCATAGCGGGAACGGATCAGGTTTAATATATCTGCCGGTACTTCATTTTCCCGAATTTCCCAGGTCGTGAGTTGCCATTTGTTGTCTTTGGCCGCGAATATTACCTCTTTTTTCCGATTGTTATCCCATATTTCTACTTCGATAAAACCGAGCTCGATTTCCATATCGATGATAGGTGCGTTATCGTAGGTTTGATTGATAAAGTTTTTTATCTCTTCGGGGAGAGAGGTAGGCAGGTAATTATCGGAATCGTTATCCGGTACGGCTTTGAATAAGTTCCCGTCTTCCGTGTAATAGAGATCCATCTCCTGATTTCCTTGTTCTACCTCTATTACGTAAATGGTTTCCATGTCCGCTCTTTCCACTTTATCCACATCTTCTTTTCTCCATTGGGCGTATTCGCTGGCGTTGAAACTCGTCTTCACTGCTTCCGGTAAACTCTCAAACGGAATATCGCTTTCGGTCATGTACCATATTCCGGATGAATTGATCCAAGTTTCGGTTTTGATTCCGTTATTCCGGAATTCGGCTACATTGTAATTGTTTTTTATCTCCCATTCGACGTGTTGAGCATCGGGATACTTAGAGTTGAACGTACCGATAACTTTTTCATTCGGCCGGTAGTTGTTATCGTCATCCTTGTCACAACTCGTGGCGGTTAATGTTGTAGCCAACAATAGAATTAAAATAGTGAATCTTGTTTTCATAATGTTATTATTTTAGTGATTTGCTTATTTAATCATCGAAACGCAGAAACTTTTCATTTTTGTCGAATTTCAGTTCCGACCCATTGAGTAATTGGATTTCATAACCTTTATCCTCTTTTTTTATGGAAACGATTGTTTGGTCTTTAAAATTTGTTTTTACATACTGGTAAATCTTTTTCGGAATGATATCGACAGGAACGGGTTGTCTTTGACAATCCACCTCCGTCCATCTTCCTTTGTAATCGAATTCCAGATCGAAACCATCCGTTAAAATAACTTCGTATTTTTTCCATAACCAGATTCCGTCCTCTTCTTCCATGTGCGAAATATCGGACCGGGGGAAATGTTTCTTTATGAAATTTCGAGCTTTTACCGGCAGAGCATTCGTGTCGTTTACTATTTTATCATTGTAAGCATAGGTTCCGGTAAACCATAGGATACAGATGAGAAATACAATAATTTTTTTCATATCTTTTGCTTTTAATTTTGATACAAAAAAACAATTGAATTTGGGAAAGATTTGGGAAAAACGTGTTTTTCCAATTTTTTTTGAGGACAAACGGTAATTTATTATTTCAACTACAATTTCGGCGAGGCCATTGCAATTTGAAATGGTGTTTACCGTCGTATCGGTACGAAACTTGAATCCGGTACAGGGTAGCGATGGATTTAATAATGGATAGCCCTAATCCTGTAGATCCTGTTTTTTTACGTCCGGAATAAAACCGCGTGAAAATTTTTTCCCGGTCTAAAGGTCCGTCCGTATCTTCATTGGTGAACCGTATGCTGTTATCGGTTACGGAGATTATTATCTCACTTTTTTCGGGAGAATGAAGAAAGGCGTTTTTTAGCAAATTGGTGATGAGTGTGGTGGCCAATGATTCGTTCATGGGACGGATTAGTTCTGCCTCTTCGTTTACGTTTGTCCGGATAGATTTATTCGCGTAGATTTCGGAAAAATCTTCTATCGTATCTCGAATCAAGGTATTGAAACAAACCTCTTTCTCTTCATGGAATTGCCCGTTTTCGATACGTGAAAGTAATAAAAGCGATTTATTCAATTTTACACTTCGTCCGATATTCTTTTGTATCTCCTCTATTTCTTGCAGCATCTCTTCGTTGCCTTCTGTTTTTTCTGCCAACATCTCTAATTTGTTCTGACATATGGCCAATGGGGTTTGTAGCTCATGAGAGGCATTTTCAATGAACTGTCTTTGTTGTGCATAAAGTTCTTCATTTCGGCGGGTCATCTTTTCGATGGTGGTGTTCAGTTGTTTGAACTCTTTGATTTTAGTCTGATTGTCTAAAGGTTTGCAGTTCGTTCCCAAGGTGAAGGAATCCAGCCACTTCAATAATTTGTGGAGAGGGCGTAGGCTCTTGCGAAAAACGATCTCCGTAACGATAAGGATCGTAATCAATAGAGAGACGTATAAAATAATGATCCATTGAATCATGGCTTCGATCATGTCGTCCTGCTCCAAAGTCGAGATCATGATTGTCAGTTCATAATAACGGTTTTCTTTGGATTTGAAAGAAGTTTTGAGTACCCTTACCGGATCGTCTTCGAGTTCTACTTCGTAAAAGCGGGTGGAATTGAAATAGTGTTCCTTGTAGTTTTCGGCCTCTTGCGGGGATATTTCCCTGATGGAATAATGTGTCATCACGTCCTTATGCTCGCCGGTCACGACTCCGTTTCGGAGGGATTGTTTAATGATCAGTTCCTTTGTGTTTTCGAGGGTATCGTCTGTTTCATCCATTATTTCATCTAAAATATTCAGATAGAACAGGTAAGCCCATACGGAAAGGATTACAATCAATAGGACAGAAAGACGGGCAAGCGTGTGGTGAAGTAATTTCATAGTTCTTCCGGGTGAGTGGTTAGTTTGTAGCCGAATCCGTAAATAGCTTTTATTTCGGGTATCGCTCCGGCATGTTTCATTTTCTTGCGTAGGTTTTTCACCTGTGAATAGATAAAATCCAAGCTGTCCGCCTGATCGATACGATCGCCCCATACGGATTCGGCTAAGGTGGTCTTGTTGATCAACCGATCGGGGTTGGTTACGAAATAGTAGAGCAGATCGAACTCTTTCCGGTTTAAAGTCAGCTCCGAACCGTTGACCTGAACGGTATGCCGATCGGGGTACACGTTTAAATTTGCCAGTTCTATGCCTATATTCCCGTCTTGTTGATTGCGACGGATGACCGATTTAACCCGCGCATTGAGTTCTGCCAGATGAAAAGGTTTGGCTAAATAGTCGTCTGCGCCGAGATCCAATCCGGTAACTTTGTCTTCTATGGAATCCTTGGCCGATATGATAATAACGCTTTCTCTTTTCTTGTTTTTCTTTAGTTCTTCGAGTAAAGTAAGTCCGTTTCCATCCGGTAGCATAATATCTAACAATATGCAGTCGTAATCGTAATCATTGATTTTTAATAATGCGGAATGGTAATCGGGAGCCTGTTCCACGACAAAACGCTCTTTTTCCAACGATTTTGTCATGACTTCCCGTAAATTCTCTTCATCTTCAATAATTAAGATTTTCATGGTATACGATATATTATTCAAACAAAAATAGTGAAATATTTTGGAAAGAAACTGGAAAAGAAGAGTCGTAAATCAAAAAAGATTCTGTGAGTGTGACGAATAATCATTCATATTACATCACTTAATCACAGAATCCTCTAATCACCGGGTTTCCTAACCGGATGAATTTATTTTACGATTTCGTAATCAATACCTTGGAGGTAGTAGATGGAGTAAAAATCTTTATTGTTTTTTTTCATCCATTCCCTCATTTGGGTAATGTTATTGCTTTCAGAATCACAATGTTCTCCCTCTTCCTCTTTTTCCTTGATCTTTTTTTCCCAATTGTCTATGTATTCCTGGGAGAGACGTTGTTCTTTCACGATTCCGGTGACTTGTATCTCCGAACCTACCAACTCTTTGTTAAAGCCTTTGATATTACCGGAGGCTTCTACCCGGAGGGTGGTTTCTCCGCTCGGGTTGGTAATGAAGCAACGGCGTCCTGAATTGCTGCAGGTATGTTTTACCTTTCCCTGTAAAACGATCGTGTCGTTTACTTTCTGTTTTGCCACTTGTAGTAAACTATCTACATTCAAGCTCGTTTGGGTTTGTACGCTTGTTGTTGCTTGTTTAGTCTTTTGACTTTCTTTGCAGGAGGTTAGAGAATAAGAAAGAGTTCCTGCCAAAATTAAAATAGCGATTGTTTTTACCATAGTATGATTTATTAGATGAAACATTATTTTTTTCGTTATTTAATAAGGTTATCGTGATGAATCTGACGATTCCCGTGAAGAGAACGATTCCGGGTCTTGGGCGAATAGAAGTCCTCGAGCGACCAGAGAACTTTGTCCGCATGACATATGTAATATTTTTGCATTCGATTACTTTTTCCATGTATAATATTTTAAAAAGTGAGTCCTCCCTTTATCTGTACACCGTCGTTGTGGATGGAATTAGCGTGGAAGTGCTTGCTGTATTGCAGAGAAATAAATATACCTTTATCTCCGGCAATGGGATGATCCCAACGTATGGAGGTCGAACCGTTTTTTCCATTACCTGACAGATTGGAATGGTTGATTTGTAGTGGGTAAAGCATTTTTTGTTTTTCTTCAATCTCCGTCAGTTGCAGATCGGAGTTATAGGTGTAATTGTATTCTCCTTCCAAATGAAATTGGAAGATGGATTTTTTGTATAGGGCAGATAACCGGAATTCCACTCCTCCCGAGAGGAGACAGAGTCTCATCAGGCGATGCGGATCCGCGTATTTCATCTCCGTGTTATTCATCCCCAAACGGGGTAAGATAAACCATTGGTACCGCTTGCTTTGAGAAAGTTTGCCGTATGTCGCTTCCAGTGCTACATGATAGTTTTGGAGGGTGAATTGTTTGGCTTCTCCGATTTGAGGATAGATATTACTGGCTGCATCTCCGAATAAGTTCTCAATCCCTTTTTTCGATAATAGCTTCCCTTGGAGTTTGACACCCCATTCCCGGTTTCCCCGTTTGAACCGATAACCCATTTCGATATCTCCTTTATTTTCGTTCAATTGATTGAGAGGTAGTTCATTCAGGTCCGAGATAATTTTTTCGAAGGTAAAATAATCGTAGGAGGCCGTGATAAAGATTCCTTGTTTTGTTTTGGGAAACAGAGAGAGACTGCTACCGTATCCCCAGCCTTTATAATAAGAGTTGGTATTGTTGCCAGAGAAACGATTGTAATCCATACCTAAACCACTGGCATGAAATATTTTAATACCTCCTAATTCGCTAAAGAACTTAATAAGATTCGTTTGTTTGTACTTCCTTACATGCAGTGCGATTCCCCCGGAATAACGGGATTTTGTTTTTAAGGTGATACCGACGGAAACGTTCAGATCCGAAGTCGTGTTTTTCGGTCGCGGATCTACCCGGCGATACTCCATCAGAGCTCGGTAGTTTGCATAGATACCCCATACTATTTTTCGAATTTCCTGGGCATAGCCTCCCGCAAAGAAATACTCTTCGTAAGTGAGATTTCCTCCTAACGTATCGGCTGAAATATAAGGGTATGTAATGTCTATATCAGAGCTCTCGTTGTAAGTGATGTCTTTTTTCTTACCGGTATAGAAATGGGCTTTTCCCCACACCTTGCTGTTCTTTTTTAAGGAGAGATAGGAAAAGGCGTTAAACATGAAGCTTTCATCTCCATTCCCCTTTTGAAGTATAAGCGGTTTATTGGCTTTTTCGTGTTTCCATCCCAAGCTGAGTTCAGAAAAGGTTATATCCCTGAAATAATAATTTGTGGCCGGATTACGATATATTTGCGATGCAAAGTCCTCTCCCGGAGAGAAATATATTCGAATCCGTTCAGTCGGGGGAATAGAATCTTTTGCCCATCCTGTAAGATAGCAAGTGAGTAAGATCAGAATAAAACTTAAACGAGAGCTCATGTTCATCTGTTAATTCCTTTTTAAGGTCGGTGTAGCTTTGGCTTCGAAATCGTTGGTCGAATTATTCGTGTCTTTTAGAATCTTTCTTCCGTCCGAGGTTGTACTTAATGTCTTTCGTTTGATACTTTTTCCGTATCTGTCATTGTCGTTTTTGATTTCGGCACAATAGGTCCATCCCGTATCCAAAGTCGGGGCCGTGACATTCCATACGTATTGGGACACGTTACTTACGTTAACGGCGTCAATGATCCATTCGTTCGGAATTTTATAGGCGCTGTTACTCATGGGATAGGTTCCGCCGGGCAATACCATCGTGTAGTTGTAATCATATTTATAACCTTGCAGGAAAGTCTCCTTGTCTACACCTAACCGACCGATGGCATATGCCTTCAGACCTTGTTTATGCATGGTCCAGATGGTTTTCGAGGAGCAATAGATCTTTTCCATATTCGGTACGGGAGTATCCACATCGTTTGTGCCCTCGTCAAACCATTCGAAATCGGCGTTGCTCAGGTCGAATGAATTGGGGTTCGTTTGTGAATGATTTTTACCGATATCGCAGATCAGGATCGATTCTCCTGGATTTACGGGATGTTCGTTCCCGTTTCCCGGAATTTTATAGACTGCCGTGACGGCAAAATGGGTAGACATAATGTCCGGATCGTATTCGTATTTCGTCGAGGTCAGGAATGCCGATTCCAGGATAACCAGACCGTCGGCATAGAGAATAGTATCGGAGTTATTATAAATCTTGAGGTATTGATCCCCGTCGTATACATCTCCTTCCGGTGTAATATTTCCAACGAAGAAAACCTCTTCTATCACGAAGTTTGCTTTCGCATCGTGCAGGAATAGAGGAAGAGTAGCTTGATTCGTCTCTCCGGCGATATAAACCGATTCTTTGTATCCTTTTACCGTACCTTCCATTACTTTCTGATCCATCGTATATTGGATTTTACCTTCAACGGAAACGGTATATAATCCTTCCGGTAATGAAAGGGTGATTTTATTTTCTGTAAAATCACCGCTTGTTATCGTTCTGGTCGTGTTCGTGTTTTTAAACGAGACGTTGAGATCCGATAACAGGGCGTCGTTTAATCCGTCAGGGGCGGTTAAACTTAAGGTATATACAGTCGTTTTTATATTATCGTCCTTATCGCACGCGTGGAGTCCGAAAATACAGCTTAAAAGTAAGAGATAATAGAATGTTTTGTTTTTCATGATTTTATCGATTGTTGGTTATTGTTTCAAAGAAGGGGTTGTTCCGTGTATAAAATCGGCACTGGAATTATTGGTATCCTGTAGAATTTGCCGTCCATCTTTTTGGGTTGCGGAGACTTTCCGTCGGACGCTTTTCCCGTAGCGATCGTTATTACTTGCGTTTTCGGAAACATAGGTATATCCCATGTCTACGGAGGGGGCGGTCACGAGCCATTCGTACTCTTTGGAGGGACAAAGATTGACGGCATCGACTATCCATTCGTTAGGGACTTGATAAGCACTGTAATTGTTTACTAAGGTCCCTCCGGGATAGACATAGGTCCAAGTATAATCGTGTTTATTTTTTTCCAGGAAGGTTTCGGCGGATACGGGTAAGCGGACTATGGCGTAAGTCTGATTCCCTTGGTTGTTGAGCATGAAGAAGCCGTAAATATTGATCATGTTGGGAACGCCGGGGTTATCGACATCCCCGTCGTAACTTCCGTCCTGGTAAAATTCAAAATCGGCATGACTCAGGTCGAACGAATTGCCGGTTGCTTGGCTATGGTCGATGCCGTCGGTTGCAAGAATTATTGACTCACCAGGTTCAACCGGATATTGTTTGCCGTTTCCCGGAATAACGGCAAGACACTCGACGGCTAAACCCGTGGAGCGAATATCCGGTGAAATATCCTGTTTCATGTTGTTGTAAAACGTGGAGGCAACGACGGCCAATCCGTCTGCGTATAAGATTTCATCCGAGTTATTATATATTTTGATATACTGATCTCCGTAGTATTGTTTGCCTTCATTGGTTAATGTTCCGGAAAAGAAGATTTCAGAAATCACAAAATCGGCTTTTGAGGTGTGAAGAAAAAGCGGGATAGTCTCGACTTTCTTTTCACCCACGATACTTACGGATTCCTGATACCCTTTGATGTCGGAAGTTAACGATTGATCTTCCCATGTATAACTTACTTTTCCTTCTATAGTCACGTGATACAAACCTTCGGGAAGATCAACGTTTATTTGATTGTTATTATAGACGCCTCCCGTGATTTTTTTACCGGTATTTACGTTTTCAAAGGTAGAAGTAATACCGGACAGGGTCGCTTCTCCCAGGTTTTCGGGAGTGCTTAGGCTGATTGTAAAGCTCGTGATTCGGGCATTATCGTCTTTCTGGCAGGAAGATACTCCATAGATGATGATAATAAGTAATAGATTGATAAATTGTCTCATAATTTATTATTTAAAGTTTAAGATTTAATTCCATTCCGAAATAGGGGGTAACATTTCGACGGACTTTAATTCCGTTGGAGGTATAATCCGGGGTATAGTCCAACATCTTGTTCACGAAAAGGGCCAACCTTACTCTTTCCTTGAACGTTTTGGTCGCTTTGAAATTGACGTAAAAATAGAGCGGTTCCGTCTGTTTTTTCCACAAGATGTCGTTATAGTTGACGGCCAGCCATTGACGTTCGGCGTGAGTTTTGTCGGCTTCGGTATAGTCGTGTTCTATACCTTGTATATCGATGTATTTTATAGGAATCCCGTTTTGTTTCATATTCCGTTGATTAGAAAACCACATACATTGTACGGAGGTGGCAAAACTGAGTCCCAACGAAGGTAAATAGGTGTCGAAAGTAAAATTGGTATTCAGTTGTTGTTTGTTATATCCGCTGTCGTCTTTATAGAGTCCGACGTAGGGAAGTTCTTTTCCCCCGAGGATGACCGACGGTTTGCTGTATATGGGCTGGCTATTTCGGTAGATGGATTTGAACCAGGCTCCGTTTATCGTTATTTTGGTTTGGATAAAAGGGATTCGTTGGGAAGAGTATTGAAACTCGATACCCTCTTTGCGTATGGTACTTCCGTTTGTTGTAATAGTGTAAGACGATATAACGGTATCAAGTATATAACTTACTTTATTCAAATCCGGGGGGCCTTGTAACTGGGAGGCATCGACCGAGTTGTTATCGTATTTTTTATATTCGAATGTACGAAACCGGGATGAATTCCGGAAGCCTGAATTTAATTGTTCATGAAAATAGGTGACGGATAACAAGTGTTGTCGGTAGGAGAGGTCTGCCCGTAATTCTATCTTTTTATTTCGGGCGGGTTCCAGCTCGTAATTCGTGGGATCTATTTTGTAAGTCCGGATGTTTATTCGTCTGAAAGTTTCATTCGTGTGGTAATAGTTGAATTGGACGAAGTCCCTGTAAATCAGGTTAGGGTAAAGGTCAGCCAGTACCGGAACTTTAGTATGCCATCCGATACCTCCGGCTATTTGTACCTTTAAGGCATCTCCTTTAATAAAGAGGGAGGGAAGGCTCCATAAAATATTGATTCTCGGATCCCAGTATAATTTTCCGTGCATTCTATAGGTACTTTTCAAGTTTAATGAGGAGAGGGAACGAATACCGGCCGAGATCGTCAAATCATGGTTCTTGATGGGCATGTATAGAACATCCTCAACAAAGAAAGAGAGTTCGTGACCAGCCGGGATATCCTTATAGGGACGAGGTCTTGCACTCATCGAAGGATAGAGAGGTTGTGCAAGGTCATATACTTGTCCTCGACCCAGATTTTTGTCCATACTCCACTCGATACCGGCCTTTATGTTATGGGTAATCTGATAAGTAGAGAGTTGAAAATTACTTGTTGCTTTGGCATACGCATTTATCGGTTGTCCATCTACCAATAAGTTGGCTGTGTATTGATAGGGGAGGAATACCCCGTCGTATTCACCTTCTTCGTCATGGGTAGGAATAGGAGTATCCCGGTTTAAGGAGACGAATTTGGTTTGTTTTATTTGATCTTTTTGATAATTCACGGCTGTCAGCAGGGAAAATGAACGAATAAAAAGTTCTTTTTTTGTCTTCCATTCTACCTGGTTGGAGATAGCCATGCGATTATAGGTAGATTTATACCGATCTACTTTTTGATAACTGATATCCGGATCACTTTTCTGATTATCGAAAGATCCTCCATAGTCCAGATTTAAGTTATAATTGACCTCGTGAGAAGAGGTTTTCCATTGTTTATAGATTCGCAAAGATGTGGTGAATCTCTTGTAATTTTCCAGGTTATTCCGGGGATCGGGTTTGGCGTTCAGGTAATCGATTCCTATATTGAAATTCCAGTTATTCGAAGTAGAAAATCCTTTCCCGACATAAAATAGTTTACTGCCCGGATCTGCTTTAAAGCGAGCTTCCCATTCGGTATATCCTGTTTTACGTTTTATTTTAATCAATCCACTGGTCAGATCTCCGAACTCTACGGAAGGAATACCCCGAATGATTTGCACCGTTTCAATATCGTCGGTGGGAATGGTTCGCATATCGACACCTTTTCCCGTGATGTTGAGACTATGACTCTTTTCACTTTGTGAGCTTCCTAACACGTATTGCATATTGGCATCCGTGCTGATGGGAACCCCGTCGATCATAAAAGAAGTTCCCAACGAAGAGGTATTGTATTGTTCGGAAGAAGTGCCTACTTCCCTGAGTCCGATTAGGTTTACTTTTCCCAGGGCCGGATCTTGGGACATATGTCCGGGTATCAATGACAGAATATCCGAGAAACTGGAAGGTTGTAACAGTTCCATGGCTTTGCGATCTATTCTGGAAGAGCTTGTCAATCCCCTCGATTCGGAAGCCGTGACTATGATATCTTTTAATTGTGTTGCGGTGGGTGTCAGGAAGAGGGTCAGGGATGTGTCTCTGTCCAGCACAAGAGAAAGGAGCAGCTTTTGATAACCTATGAACGAGATGTGAAGTTGGTATTCGCCTTGTGGGATGTTTTTTAACCGGGACATACCTTTGGTATCCGTAATCGTGGAAAATTGTCTTTTACGAATTGAGTCCCGAAGGGATACCGTGGCAAATTCCAATTTTTCGTTTGTCCGCGCATCTGTTACCGTCAGTTGCAAACTAAACTCACCACTGTCTTTTTGTGCGAAAGACAGCAGTGAGAAAAAATGTACATGCAGAAGTAACAAAAACACCTTAATAAACCATAATCTATGAATCATCCTATGTACTATTTTTAGTATGGACAAAAATAGACCGGATCTAAGAGGCGGGCAATCGCTATTTGTGGGGATTATGATAGATACGAATCCCTATTTATCGGGATAAAAAATATTCCGGAAGATATGTTGTCATCCCCCGGAATACATGAAAGGTTTTTTACTAAAGTCAGTAGTATTTGAATTTATCGTTTAGGTATATTTGAAATAACTTCGCCATTTGCCGCGTTGAGCGTGAGCTTAATTTCATTATTCCCTTTTTCCAGCTCGAATATATAAACTTCAGAACCGTTATTTCTCTGTTGAAAGTAGATGTCGTCTATCCGGTAATCTTTATAACCCATTTTTTGCAGGGTATTCATGACAGATGCGGGGACGCTGTTTTTACGAACCTCCCAGGTTGTGGTTTGCCATTGATCCTGAACATTGAACACTACCTCTTTTTTTATGTTGCTGTCAAATATTTCCACCTCGAGCATGCCTTTTTCCCGGTCTATTTCAACGATCGTCGCTTGAGGATATTTTTGTTGTATAAAAGTTAAAACGGCTTGTGGGAGAGTATCCGGTAAATGCTCCTTCATGCTGTGGGACATTCTCTTCAAAAGTATTCCGTTTTCAGTATAATAAAGATCGATCTCTTCTTCTCCTTTTTCAATTTCCAAAATATAGATTGTCTCCATGCCCGCTCTTTCGATCTTTTTTACATCCTCTGTTTTCCAGGTAGCGTATTCGCTTGTAACGAAATTGGTTTTAATTATTTCCGGCAATAAGTTATAAGAAAGTTCGCTTTGGGTCATTTGCCACACTCCTTCTTGAGTAAACCAGGCTTCGGTCTCAATATTCCCTAAGTTAAACTCGGCGATATAGTAGTTGTATTTCGTTTCCCATTCCACGTGTATAGCATCGGGATATTTTGCATTGAATGCTTTAACTATTTTCGGGTCAGGTACACGGTGTTTATCGTATGTGGTATTTGCCGCGGCTATCATGGTAGCCATAAAAACGATTATAAGCGATAATGTTGTTTTCATATTTTTTTCTGTTTATGTTTTTATATGTTTTACTGTAATGGTTGTAAAAAGTTGCTTTTTCTGCTTTTTTTAAGAAGGATTAATTTATAGTGATGGGTTAAGACACGCGGACTTACCCTGAACATTTTTCTGTTTTGCTTTTTTGACCTTCGACAATCAATTGGATTGCTTTTGTTCTTCGAGACATAAATTATATTTTTGTCTCGTTAATAACGAATGGTTGTATGAAAAGAGAGATTCATTTTATTCCTTCAGCTGAGGTTTGTTCGAAGGAGATTCTTATTGAATTGGAAGATGATAGAATTATTCGCGTGTGTTTTACCGGAGGATGCCATGGAAACACACAGGGAATAGCTGCTTTGTTGTGCGGAATGCAGAGGGAGGAAGCTATTCGGAGGTTGCGGGGAATATGTTGTAAGCAGAAAACGACATCCTGTCCGGATCAATTGGCAAAGGCTTTGCAGGAGATAAATCCGATAAATGGTATTTAACAGTTTTAAGATATTTCCAAGAAATAATTTGGATAAATAAAAATATTGTTATATATTTACTGGAAAGAAAGGATCGGAGCGAGAGATGGATATTTGATATACTTAATTCGAAAGGACTATGAAATTAAAAGGAAATCAAATGTTTATCGTGATCTTTTTGCTGATCGTCATTACGGGTATCGTTGTTTACACTTGGATGGGATGGGCGGAGATGGTTTGCGGGTTTTGTCACGCGGTACGGGAAGTTTTGGCATCCGGTAAAATGATTGGTTTATAACATCGAAGTGAAGAGAGACTTCTACCGGATAAGTCGGGTTGAGGAGTCAAACAGGAAAAAGTTCATCGTATTTCCTGAAAAATAACAATTGTGATCTCCTTTTTTCATGCTCTGTTTTATTGACCTAAACGGTTTTCTGAACAGTAAATTTTAGTTGGCCTGTTTTTTGTTTGGATAATTTTATATATTTGCAACGCTTATCCATGTGTTTATTGCATAGGTAATTGATATTCAAAATAATAAACCAAACAAATTATTAGAAAATGAAAAAATTAGTATTGATGTTGGTGGTAGCGGTTATGTTGTGTGGTACAGTAAACGCTCAAAGTATGTTTAAGTCAAGAGTGGAAGGTGTTACAGGAACTGAATTCTATTTCGGACCGAAATTCGGCTTTAATCTGTCTAATGTCCATAATTCTGAAATGGATAATAAATTCAGTTTTCATGTAGGTGCGTTTGCGGAGTTTAAATTCAATGACTTTTTCGGTTTACAACCCGAGTTATTGTACTCCAGGCAAGGAGCTCGCGATAAGGTTGGGGGAGTGAAAATAAAATCAAGATTAAATTATTTGAATATCCCGGTGTTAGCAAAATTCTACGTGTTGGAAGCTCTCAGTATCGATTGCGGTCCTCAATTGGATCTCGTGTTGAACGGGAAGCATGTGGCTAAGCAGGGAGGAACTACCGTGAAAGAGAAAATCCGGAAATTAAATACGGTCGGACTGACTTTTGCTCTCGGAGCTACTTACCATTTCGATATGGGATTGATGGTATCGGCCCGTTATAATTTAGGGTTGAGCAACGCGATGGACAAAGATACGTTTGGAGATAACAACCAGAATAGATTGTTTCAACTCTCTGCCGGTTGGAGATTTTAATCGGGAACGAGATAAACAGGAAAACCGATCCGTCGAGATCGGTTTTTTTATTGCCTCAGATTTCTTCGGGTCAATATTTCCGGAGTGTGCAAATACGAGGGAAGATACTCTTTTCTATTGGCCCGGGAGGGACATATGTCTATGCCTCCGCGACGAGTATATAAACAACTGACGGAAAGTATTTCCGGATGAAACAGGTCCCACAGGCGTTTATAGGTCATCTCGCATATCTCTTCGTGAAAATGGTTCTCGTTTCGTAAAGAGACGATGTATTTCAACAGGGAAACGGGAGAGGGCAGTTGTTGCGCCTTTATCCAGACGTACAAGGTTCCCCAGTCCGGTTGTTTGGTAATCTTACAATTGCTTCTTAACAGATTGCTATATACTTTTATCTCTCCCCCGGGTTGGATTGTCTGTCGAAGTAAGGCAGGAGCCTCGTTGTATTCCGTAAACTCTGTCTCCTGATTTAACGGAATTTCTTCCAGTAGAGTATAACCTTCAAAATCAAACGGTATGCGATCAGGAAGTTTTTCATGAAAACAGACTTGAACGGAGGTGTTCAACAATTCTTGCAGGTCGGATTGAACGGTTTGAGTAAATAACCTGATCCCCTCGGAAACGTTCTCTCCCAAACGAGCCATATTAAAGGAGTTCAAGTAGAGCTTCAGGGACTTGCTCTCCACCAATTTTTTGCTGGTGGAAGGGTATACGATTTTAAGCACGCCACAAACGGGAAGTCCTTTTCGGGTGATGAAACCTGCTTCATAAGCATGCCAGGTATCGTAACCGCAAAAAAGTTCTTCCGGTTGACGAATGTCATACATTTCCCGGTTTAAGCTACGAGGAACAGGGACGAGTATCGACGGACAGTAATCCGTGGGATAAGCGACCTGTTGCCCCAGTACTTTGGCTTCAATTTCCATGATCAGAAATTTTGCATGTTGTATAGTTTGGCGTATACGCCGTTTAGGGCGAGCAATTCTTCATGGCGTCCCCGCTCTACGATCTCTCCCTCATGGAATACGCAGATCAGATCTGCATTTCTGATCGTGGAGAGCCTGTGGGCAATAACAATAGATGTTCTGTTCTTCATCAGGTTATCTAACGCATCCTGAACCAATTTCTCCGATTCCGTGTCTAAAGCCGAAGTCGCTTCGTCCAAAATCATGATCGGAGGATTTTTCAGAACGGCTCGCGCAATGCTTAACCGTTGCCGTTGACCTCCGCTTAGTTTACATCCCCGATCCCCGATTACGGTTTGATAACCTTGTTCGGTTTGTAGGATGAAATCGTGAGCATTGGCTATACGGGCGGCGTTTTCTATCTCCTCTCGCGTAGCCTGTTCCACCCCGAAAGCGATATTATTGTATATCGTATCGTTAAACAGAATAGGGTCTTGGTTGACATTTCCCATTAATTCCCTCAGGTTGTGAAATGTCAGATTGCGAATATCGATGCCGTCGATAGTTATGGCTCCGTTATTGACATCATAGAATCGGGGCAATAAATCCACGAATGTACTTTTCCCCGAACCGGATTGACCGACGAGGGCAACCGTTTTGCCTTTGGGGATGCAGACATTGATATTTTTCAGTACCTGTTTGCTGTCATTGTAAGAAAAACGGACCTGTTTATATTCTATGCTCGTTTGAAACTCTTCGAGTCGTTGCGGTTCTGCCGGTTCTTGAATAGAGGGTTGAGTGTCCAGGATCATATCGATTCGGTCCATGGCGGCCAAACCTTTTTGTACGCTGTAATAGGCGTTCGTTAAATTTTTAGCCGGATTTATGATGGAGTAGAATAAGGCGATATAGGCGATAAAGGCTTCTGCATCTAAGGCTCCCCGGTGCTCTAATACCAATGATCCACCGAACCAAAGGACGATAACAATGACGATGGTACCTAAAAATTCGCTGACCGGATGGGCTAATGACCGACGGCGCATCAGCCGGTTTTGGATACGACGGTAGGACTCGTTCTCTTCCGAGAATTTGCTTTTCATTTTTTTCTCCGCACTGAAGGCCTTGATGATACGTAATCCCGATAAGGTCTCTTCCATTAATGATAATATTTCTCCCATTTTGTTTTGTCCTTCCCAGGAGTGACGCTTGAGATTCTTACCGATTTTACCGATCAATCCTCCCATGATAGGGAGTAAGACAAAGACAAACAGGGTCAATTGCCAACTCATGATCAGCATGGTTGTTAAGTATACTATGATTAGAATTGGACTTTGAAATAGCATATCCAAGGAGCTCATTACGGAAGCTTCCACCTCTTGCACGTCTCCCGTCATACGGGAGATGATATCCCCTTTGCGTTCTTCCGAGAAAAAAGGCAGAGGCAGGGATAATATTTTGCTGTAAATTTTACGGCGAATGTCTCTCACGACGCCGTTTCGGATATAGATCAATTCGTAGGCTGCCAAATAAGCAAATCCGGTTTTTAGAGCAGTCGCTATTACGGCGAGAAGACCGACAAAAATCAAGGTCGTCGAAGGGCCGAAGGCGTGTTTGATTTGCGTGATGTAATAATAGAAATTATTACTGACGGCCTCCTTGGTGAGCGCATACGGAACAAGCTCGTGTACGTCCTTTTGATTGTCGAAAATAATTCCCAATACCGGCATAAGCATAGCGATAGCCAGACTACCGAAAAGGGCATGCAGGAAATTGAAAAGAATACTTTTAGTCAGCTTCAGTTTATAGGGAGGAATAAACCTTTTGAATATAGTGAGTAGATCGTGCATATTTACGGAGTTATATATTACCGGATTCAATCCGGTAATATGATTCAGATTCCTGTATAGTTCGAAGGAGTGATTCGTTTTAGCTTCTCTTTCAATTCCGGAGATACCTCTAAGGTATCGATAAATTCGGCAATCGATTGTTGTGTCACCTTACTATTCGTTCGCGTCAGGGCTTTCAGTGTTTCATAAGGGTTCGGATAGGCTTCGCGGCGCAAAATCGTTTGTATGGCTTCGGCAACGACCGCCCAGTTTTCCTCCAGATCAGCTTCTATGGCCGTCTGGTTGATAATCAGTTTGTTCAATCCTTTAAGGGTGGATTTGAATGCGATAACCGTGTGGGCTAACGGAACACCGATATTCCGAAGGACGGTGGAGTCGGTCAGGTCCCGTTGTAAACGGGAAATCGGTAATTTATTGCTCAGGTGGTCCAGTATGGCGTTGGAGATTCCCAGATTCCCTTCCGAGTTTTCAAAATCGATAGGATTCACCTTGTGAGGCATAGCCGACGATCCGACTTCTCCTGCTTTTATGCGTTGTTTGAAATAAGCCATAGAGATATAGGTCCAGAAATCCCGGTCCAGATCGATGACGATATTATTGAGGCGTCTTAAATTATCGCACACGGCAGCGAAATTATCGTAGTTTGAAATTTGAGTTGTATATTGTTCTCTTTCTATTTTCAATTTTCCGGTCAGGAATGAATTGCCGAACTCCGTCCAATTGATTTCGGGGTAGGCGATGTGGTGGGCATTGAAATTGCCGGTAGCTCCTCCGAATTTTCCCGAACAAGCGATTTTTTTCAGCAGATCCAGTTGTTTGGTCAGACGATAAACAAATACTTTAATCTCTTTTCCCAAACGGGTAGGAGACGCCGGTTGACCGTGTGTTTTGGCTAACATGGGAATCTCTTTCCACTCTTCGGACAGCTCTTCCAATTTGGCGATCAGTTCGTCGATCAAAGGATAATAGATATCGTGTACGGCGTCCCTGAATGAACAGGGGACGGCGGTATTGTTAATGTCCTGGGAGGTCAATCCGAAGTGAATGAATTCTTTGTAATGTTGTAAATGGAGTTCGTCGAATTTGGATTTGATAAAATACTCCACGGCTTTCACGTCGTGATTGGTTACTTTTTCGATCTCTTTGATTTGTTCCGCGTCTTTAACGGTAAAATTCAGGTATATCTCTTTTAAATTATCGAATAACGTGTGATCAAAGTCTTTTAATTGGGGAAGAGGGAGTTCGCATAAAGCGATGAAATATTCGATCTCGACCATTACTCTGTAGCGAATTAAAGCGCTTTCAGAAAAATAGTTTGCCAATCCTTCTACTTTATCTCTATATCTTCCGTCAATAGGTGAAATCGCTGTTAATGATTGCATAGTATAATTTATTTTTAAATGAACACATCTATAATGGAATTGAGGAAAAACTCTTGAATGCAAAAGTATAAAAAAATGGGAATTGTTGCTTGAAAATAGAGAATAATCAAAAAAATAGCATAGATTTACGGTAGTTTTTTAAGGATTTTGAGCGTATGGCTTTTTTTCAAGGGTTATGGTTCGGTATAAAAAGTTACGGCGCAGCGGGACGTATATTATTTAGCCGTCCGTTCCGTTGGTTTATGGTTTTTCCTTTGGCCGCAGCTTTTGTTCTATTTCTTATCGGAAACTATTTTGCGGTCTCTTGGGGGGAGAGTTTATCTGATATTGTACAACGGCAAGTTACCGCTTGGATTGCCGGAATTTCCTGGTTGGACTGGTTGAACAAAGGGGTCGGTTTTATCATTCGCATTTCGATCCGGTTGTTCTATTTCTTTTTGTTTGCTGTCTGGGGAGGGTATATCGTCATGGTTGTGATGTCTCCGGTGTATTCCTGGTTATCGGAACGCGTCGAATCCCGCCTTTCCGGAGTTCGTTATTCTTTTAGCTTTAAACAATTGCTGTGGGAAATCGGGAGAGGAATATGGGTTGCCGTGAGGTGCATGTTGTTTCAAACCGTGTTGATGCTCTTTTTATTTTTCGCGTCGTTTCTTCCCGTAATCGGTTTGGTTACTCCCGTTTTGACCTTCATCGTGTCCGCTTATTTTTACGGTTTTGCCTTTATGGATTACGCGATCGAGCGGAAGCGTTTCAAGGTAAGGGAGAGTATGTGTTATATGAGACAAAATGCCGGGGTCGTTATCGGGATCGGGGCTATTTTTGCATTATCGTTGGCGATTCCTTTTTTACGGGTGATCGCTTGCAGTATAGTTTCTATGTTTTCCGTGGTTGCGGGGACCGTTGTGGTTGAAGAGTATATAAATACTGGAAATCGAATAAAAGGCAGGTAGCCTATTTTGAAATTTATAATAATGAATGATGAGAAAATTCGTATTGATTATCGGTTTGTTGTGTTGGTTCTTTTCCGGTATGGCAGAAGAGAAGAAAAGTATCATTTTTAAAGTGGATATAAAGGATGAGATCGGGCCGGGGGTATGGCGGTTGGTAAAGCGTTCCTACGAAGAGGCGGACAAAGCGAATGCCGATTATATGTTGATACACATGAACACCTATGGCGGAATGGTTGTTTATGCCGATTCGCTGCGGAGCCTGATACTGAATGATAAGCGTCCGAGCTGGGTTTTTATAGATAATAATGCGGCTTCGGCAGGAGCTTTGATTTCGTTGGCTTGCGACCGGATATACATGCGGGAAGGTGCTAATATCGGGGCAGCTACGGTCGTAAATCAAACGGGGGAGGCTATGCCCGATAAATATCAGTCTTATATGCGTTCCATGATTCGTTCTACGGCTCAAGCACACGGTATGGATACGATTGTGAACGGAGGGGATACGGTCGTGCGTTGGAAACGGGATCCCCGGATCGCGGAAGCTATGGTGGACGAACGGATTGCGATAAAGGGGGTAACCGATAGCGGTAAGATTGTGACTTTTACTCCTCACGAGGCGATAAAATTCGGTTTTTGCGACGGAATTGCGGAGAACGTAAGCGAGGTCGTTAGGAGCGAGGGAATTTCCGATTACGAAATAAAGGAGTATCATGCGACGGGAATGGACAAATTGATCGGTTTTCTGATCCATCCGATCGTACAAGGTATTCTGATTATGATCATTATCGGAGGAATTTATTTCGAATTGCAAACTCCGGGAGTCGGTTTCCCTTTAGTAGCGGCTTTGGCGGCCTGTGTACTCTATTTTGCTCCTCTGTATTTGGAGGGATTTGCCAATAACATCGAACTGATCATGTTCGTAGTCGGGGTGATCCTGCTTTTGACTGAGATTTTTGTCATTCCCGGGTTCGGAGTTGCCGGCATATCGGGGATCGTCTGCATAATAGCCTCTTTGGTATTGGCCGGGATCGATGACGTATCATTTGATTTTTTCCATGATTTCATTCGTGCGATTATTCGTTCCATCTTTTTTGTCATAAGCTGTTCTTTGATCTCCTTGTTCGGTAGTATATGGTTGAGTCGTAAATTATTTGCTTCCCGGAGGTTGGGATGGTCTTTGCAGGCCGAGGAGACGACGGATTCCGGTTTTGTCGGGGTGGATATGACGGCGAAACAGGAGTTGGGTAAGGAGGGCATTGCCGAAACCGATTTGCGTCCGGCGGGTAAGGTGTCTGTCGACGGTGAGCAATACGATGCGGTTTCCAATTTGGGGATGTATATCCCTAAGGGAAACCGGGTAAAGGTCGTGAAATACCAGGCAGGACAGCTTTATGTGGAGTCGGTGAAAGAATAAATCTTCCTTGTCTTTTTTTATTTTCACATCATACTGTTTCAATCCTTCGCAAGTCATGAAGATAATTGAAAATAATACCGGAAATTAATTTTTAAATATATTAAACGGATAACCGATGAAAACAAATCGGCAAGAACATTCGTTTCAGATGCTGTATCGGATGATGAAGCGGAAGCTTTTGTCTGCCGCGACAGCTTATTTTCGATCGTCGATACTTTATTGAAAAGAGGAATTCGATAATGGGGGAGACAATCCGTAGTTTTACTCCTTTAAGAAAAGCTCTGAGTTGAAATACAAAAACGAGGTTCTGCGGAAACCTCGTTTTTTTGATTAACGGTATTTAAAATCAGAATTGCAGCAAAACGGCACCGCAGGAGTATCCTCCGCCGAAAACGGTAAGGGCTACGAGATCACCGGTTTGAACCCGGTGCAGGTTTTGGGACAGGGCGATGGCGCAGCTCGGACATCCCGTGTTACCGATCTCTTCTATATTGGAGAGGATACGCTCTTCAGGAAAATCTATTTGACGGGCGATGCTGTTCATGATTCGTTTATTGGCCTGATGGGGAGAGATAAAAGCCAGATCGCTTATCTTCTTTCCCTGACTGGATACGATCTCTTGGAGAGACTCTATCATATAATGGCAGGCGTTGATGAATACGTCTCTTCCTTCCGGCATGCCGATGCCTCCGTGCCGGGGCCGGAGGTAAACGGCCGTATCGGCTTTGCTTATATCTCCCATACCGCAGGTATATATATTCAATATCTTTGCATCTTTCCGGTTGTAATTATTGGGGGAGATGGCTATGGCAACGGCTCCGTCTCCCCAAAGATGACCGCTTTGAGGACAGTTTTCGTTACTATATGCCGTATTGTGCTCGGAAGCGATAATCAGGGCCTTGGATGCTTTCTTCATGGCAAAGTAGCCTTCTGCTATTTCCATAGCGTTGATAAAAGAGGAACAAGCTGCAGTAACGCTTAGACATCTGGCATTGTGTATTTTAAATTCCCTCTGTACCATATGGGCTGCTGTGGCTACCGTATCATAGGGTGAATACGTGGCGGCAACGATCAGATCGACCTCTTCAATCGAGTAAGGAAGGGTTCGTTGTAGGTTCCTGACGGCTTCAATCGCCATGGTATTCGTGTTCTCCGCCGCGTTTGCCTTGCTTCGGTTTTTTATCCCTGTTCGAGTATAAATCCACTCGTCATCCAAACCGTTTACAGGCTTGAAATAAGAGTTGGGAACTCTTTCCGTAGGTATATAATGTGCAAAATTGTTGATAAATAATTCCATGTAAAATAATTATTTCTTTATGATACCGTAAAATAGAATACGAGTATATTCATTAATAATCCGATCTATAGGTTCATGTTCATATCTTCGGATAAAACCGAATTCGAGACTTTTAAGAACGGGTTGTAAAAAAGCGGCAAATGTTTTCGAATCGCTAACGTTAAAAATTTCACTTTGAACCCCTTCCTTAAAAATATCTTCTAATAATTCCAGCTCCTTTGCATCTATATTTTTCCTTAAAATTTCAATTCGACTGTTGTTATATAAAAATGTTTTTTTGATGTATTCACTATTACACATTAATTCGGCGATCAAATGAAATCTTTCTTTAATATATAACTTTAGTCTTTTATCGGCTGGCAAGGCCGTTGCTGTTGCCTTTATCAACTTTTGATGAATCATTTCTATTTTTTGATTGACAATCTGATTGAAAATATCCTCTTTGCACTTGTAATAAGTGTATAGCGTGCGGCGACTGATCTTAGCGGCACTTGCAATATCTTTCATTGTTGTTCGATAAAAACTTAATTCTGCGAACAACTTCTGTGCCACGTCGATGATTCTTGCTTGAGTTATTTTTAATCTCGATCTCAATTAATACACACTTTTGATAATGTGTGCAATTATAGCTCTTTTTTTGAAGATATAAATAAAAAAAATGGGGAAATATTATTTTTCTATTTGAGATAATTTCCTTACAAGGTATGACAAAAGTCATGTTTTTGTAGAATTTCGCCTCCTATATTCGCGGCCTGATTTAGAAGGCGCTGTTTTTTACAGGCCGTGATGTTTGTAGTAGTATAATTAAATTAAAAATTCGAATGGCATTTTCGTTGATGAAAGAAAAACCTTTCACGAAAGAATGGTTTAAAACGTATGCTTTGTTAGTCGGCGGAGCATTTGTTTTGGCATTGGGATACAGTTGTTTTATGGCTCCTTACAAGATTGTCCCGGGGGGAATATACGGTATTACCATCGTATTGCAGCATATGTGGGGATTCCCGATCGGTATGGCGGCACTCTGTTTTAATCTGCCGTTGAGTCTGTTGGGGATGAAAGTTTTAGGACCGCAATTTGGTGTTAAAACGTTTGTCTGTTTTATTTTGGTGGCTGTATTTGCCGACAGTATACCGGCTATACTTTTGACGTTGATGGGAGAGCCTATTCCGGTTAACGGATTGTTGGATCCGTTTAAATTGGGAGATGAGGTTCTGTTAGCTTGTATTTTCGGCGGTGTCGTTATGGGAGTAGGAGTGGGAATGATATTGAAAACCAGGGCCTCGAGCGGGGGTACGGATGTGCTTTCGAATATATTGCACAAGTGGACGCATCAGCCGTTAGGGCAACTTCAGATGACCGTGGACTCCTGTATTGTCGTGTTCGGTTTCCTGATGTTTCAGGATTGGAAGGTACCGATGTATTCTTGGTTAGCTATATTTCTGATGGGTAAAACGATAGACGTCGTGTTGCAAGGATTTGCGAATGAAAAGACCTTTTTTATTATATCGGATAAAGTAGAAGATATCCGTCATTTTATTTTGACGGATATCAAACGCGGGGGATCGATCGTTCCGATTCAGGGCATGTATAACCGGACGGAAAAAGAGATGATCATGACTATGGTTAACCGTCGTGAAATGGCGACTCTGCAACGGGCTATTTACCAAATCGATCCGAATGCTTTTGTGACGATTCTGGATGCGAAAGAGATATTGGGAAAAGGATTTAAGAAATTGAATTCCGAGTCGTAAAGTTTTTGTAAAAAAGTACGAATCAGTATAGAAACGTCGTTTTTTATGGAAAAACGACGTTTCTTTTATTTAGGTCCATCTCGTGCGTTCCGGATAATCCGTTTTGGAGGCTTGTTGTGTCTGGTATAAATGATCGGATCACTCCTGTACGGATTTTGTTTTAGTTAAAATTATTTTTTGCTTGTAACTATTCACGATATTTGTTCGTCATAGGATTGAATTAAAATAAAGCGTATGATGAAATCAGGAGTATTGATCGTATTATTCGTCTGTATGTGGCAAGGGATACGGGCCGGAGTGAATGAGGTGAGAATATTCGGGGAGGTTACCACGGTAACCAATAGAAAGGTTGTGGGATATATTTCTTGGGGGAAAAGTAACTTATACTGGGTGGATTTATTCACGGCCATGAAAATAAATAATCCGTATACCTCTTATTTTAGAGGAAAAGATTCTGTTTTATTAAAAAACGAGGTCCATGCAGAGCCGGGGATTCATATTTTCTCTTGCCGTTTTGGTAATATAAAAAGTATTCGTCCGACAGCTAACGATCGAATTGAATTGCAAATAAAAAATGGAAATATCATCGAGTTACGAAAAGGTTCGTTTCACGATATAGGAGAGGATATCGGGATTGAGAAAAAGAACGGAGAGTTCGAGATTCTTTCTTGGGAATTGATAAGTGAAATTAAATTCTATGCGGCTCCGGAAGATTTTTCGGCTCCCCGGGATGTGCCTATTGCCGGTATTGTAACGACCCCATACGGAAAATTTAAGGGAATCGTCCGGTGGAATAGAGATAAAAATTCTTTAAGACAGACTATTAGCGGGTTGATTGGAGAGTATGGCGCAAGAGTCGCTTTTTCCAATGTCGTGTCTGTTCGAAAAACGGGTTCGGTAAGTGTCGTAAGTTTAAAAAGCGGCAGGGAGATAAGTATGTGGGGGGAAAGTGATGTGAATGATGAAAATAGGGGAATTTTTATCAATATGGCATCTGTAGGACAAGTACGCGTGGAGTGGCCTGATTTTGTCTCTTTCGAAACGGTTGCTTTGGAAGATATAAAACAAATGGAATATGAGGATTTCTCGGAACCTGTTCGATTGAGAGGAAGTGTAAAAGATCGTAACGGTAGGATAATAGAGGGGATTTTGGTGTATGATTTGGACGAAGCGATGGATTTTGAATTATTGGAAGGAAGGAATGGGAATACGGTTTACGCGTTGCCTTTTCGTTATGTGAAAAAGATTGAGCCGAAAAATTATGAATACACTTGGGTGGAGTTAAAGAACGGGATAAAATTGATCTTGGGAAAATATAGCGATGTGAATGCTAATAATGAAGGTGTATTACTTTTCAGAAAAGGAGAGAAACCGGAATATTTTCGCTGGCGAATGATAAAGCAGATTGATTTGTGGGGAAGCGGTATACCTGAAATGAAGATGAAATGACAAGAGTAGAGTATAATCGATCGGTAGATGATATTTCGGATGGTTTGTTCCGTTTTCTTTATAAGGCATGTCGTTCGAAGGAGATGGCGCAGGATATCGTGCAGGACAGTTTCCTGAAATTATGGGAAATGCTATCTGTGATTGAAAAGAGTAAGGCGAAATCGTTTCTTTATACTACGGCTTACCACCGAATGATAGACCTTCTTCGGCGAGAATATAAATATGGCGATATTGAAGAGATCGGTAGTCGGTTTTCGGAAGAGAGTAATAATCCGCCCGATTTACAGGATGTATTGGATTCGGCGTTGGCGAAACTACCTACCATACAAAAGACGGTGGTGTTATTGCGGGATTACGAATCCTATTCTTATCAAGAGATTGCGGAGATTACGGGATTGAACGAGACGCAGGTGAAAGTATATATATTTCGAGCCAGAGCTTATATGAAAGAGTTTATCCGTAGACCTGATTTGGTAATTTAAGGAGGGAGATATGATAACAAAAGAGAATTACGAGAGTTACTTTATTGACTACCTGGAGGGCCTATTGCCGGAGGCATTACAAGAAGAATTGGACGATTTTTTGTTCAGGCACCCGGACTTACGCGAGCAGATGGAGGGAATAGAACAGGTAAGATTAACACCTCCTTTGTTAAAATGGGAGAAAAAATCTGCCTTGAAACAAGAGAATCGGAACGGGAGGATGGATTATTATGCTATTGCTGTTTCCGAGAATGTTTTAACTGAGGATGAACGGAAAAGGGTTGAGAAGGAGATGGGTGAAGAGAAGTTTCGTGAGGTAGCGGCTGTTTATTCTCGATTAAAAATGATTCCGGATCTCTCTATTCGTTATCCGGAAAAGAGAAATTTATACCGGTGGTCCGGGTGGCTGTACGGAGTGGTGCGTTACGGGGGTGTTGCTGCCCTTGTATTGATTCTGTTCGGGATTATATTTTATTGGATGGGAGAGGATAAAGCGGGAGAAAGTCACTCTTCTCCGATTGTTGCTCGTTTGGAGAGTAGAGAAATTGCGCATAAAGCGCCCGCAATACCGGCTATACTTAAAGATAGTTCCTTGGCAAAGCCCGAAGCGACGGTTCCCGTCCGGTATTTGCAGAAACGGACCCCTCCATCTGTCGATAAACCGATACAAACTGTTCAGCGGATTGTGGCCATGTCGACAATTCCGGCTGATGGAGATATAGCTATTGGCCGGGAGATCATTTTGATCCCTAAGGCGGATTTGCAGGCTATGAAACCTGGGATTACCTTCGATCAAATTGCAGAACAGGACAAAAAAGACTACGCGTTGACATCGGATTTGAAAATTGAGGATAATTTTCTGACTAACTTGATTCGGGCGGGAAAAGACTGGAAGGAACGTTTCAAGAATAAGGATCGGAAAGAGTATGTTTTGTGGTAGATAACACGATTATAAATAAGATAAAAATTTGAATTATGAAACTGATAATTATTGTCTGTGTGTTTTTGTTGGAGTGTATTACGGCTTCTGCTCAAAAAGATTCCGTTGTGATACGTGATTCTTGGCATAAGAGAGATTCGGTTAAAGAGAGAAGTCAATCCAAAGATTCGATCGGGAAAGAGGAGGAGATGATCGTTTGGGATACACTCGTAAGGCGTCCCAAAGAGAGTGTTCGGGTCTTTGGAACGACCTATGAAATAGAGATGTTTGATGATAATCAAAATGACAATTCTCGTTTTACCGGGCATTGGAGAGGGTTTTATTTCGGGTTTGTAAATTTTGGGAATACCGATTATTCCGAATACGGAGGGGATCGTTTTCTGACGTTGGATTGGGCTAATTCATTTACGATGCAATTTAATCTTTCTCAGTTTTCATTGCCGGTGAATTTGAATTTCGGTTTTGTTACCGGTTTGGGTTTAGAGTACCAGCGCTTGCGTTTTGACCGTAACATTACCCTGCATAAGGATGAAATGGGGCAGTTACAACCCCTTCCTCTATCGGAGTTAGGAATCGATCGTCCCAAGAGAAGTACATTTAAAATTTTATACTTGACCTTGCCTATCCTGATGGAGTATCAATATCGTCTGAAAAATAAAAATATATTTTACGTGTCTACCGGATTTATGGGGGGACTTCGGCTTCACTCCAAGACTAAAATCGTTTATAAAAGCGATAAGGGAAATAAACGGATACGAAAAGATTCGGGAAGTTACGGAATGGCTCCGGTTAAGGTGGACTATGTGTTGAGAATGGGTTTCCGGGGGATCAGTCTCTGGGGCGGTTATACTTTGACTCATTTGTTTAATACCTCTACGGCTCCCGGGGTTCATCCGTATTCCATCGGATTTGGTTTTATATTATAATTGTAGCGATTCTTTCATATTAAAAATCGGGAAGTTTTTCAATTTCCCGATTTTTTAAATACCTCTATGGCCCGGTTAAAGATACCGTGCAGGTAGGCGATGGTCATGCCGTAATTACTGACCGGTATTCCAGCGTCGATGGCGGGTTGAAGTCTGTTTTTTAATTGTTTACCGGTAATCATACATCCTCCGCATTGGATGACCATGGCGTAGTCCGTGACCGGCCGAGCGATGTTATCCAATCCCGCGATAAAATCAAAGGTAAATGTTTTACCGGTATAGGTTTGTAGCCAGTGCGGGATTTTATGGCGTCCGATATCCTCGCAGGAGACATGGTGAGAACAGGATTCCAGCATGAGTATGCGGTCTCCTTCTTTCAGATTCTCAATTTGTCCCGTTCCTTGCAAGTAAGCTTCGAATTGCCCCTTATGCCGGGCCAAGACTATACTGAAACTGGTCAGGGGTATCTCTTCGGGTACGATGGCTGCTACTTTTTTAAAAACCTGGCTGTCTGCGATGGCTAATCTGGGACGTATCCCTGTTTTTTGTAGAAAAGTGGCAATCTCCTCGGGTTGTAAAACAATGCTTGTACAGTGGTTATCCAAGATATCCCGGATCATTTGTACTTGCGGTAAGATTAAACGCCCGGCCGGAGCTTCGGAGTCGATAGGTGTTATCAATAAAACGACATCTCCGGGGGAGAGTAAATCCCCGATTAAAGATTCCGGTCCTTGTTGTTGACTTTTCCACACCTCTTTCAAAGCTTCGATAACGCGATGATTTTGCCGGGAAAGCGTCGAAAAATCAATAACAGGGCAGCGATATGCTTTTACTAATTTGTTTTCAAGTGCGGGAAGCAGGGATTCTTCATCACTTTTGTTATGGAGAACGATAAAAGGTATTTCTAACTTTTGTAAATCGTTGATTAACGACTCTTCTTCCTGTCCGAATCGGTTATGGGCGATTACGACTATGGCGATATCGGCTTGAGTAATCGCGTTTCGGGTTTTTTCTACTCTTTTTTTTCCGAGTTCTCCGGAATCGTCAATTCCTGCCGTATCCATAAAAATAACGGAGGCGAAATCCGGAATTTCATAACTTCTTTTAACCGTATCGGTTGTGGTTCCTGCAATTTCAGAAACAATAGCTATCTCTTGTCCCGTTAACAGGTTAATGAGAGAACTTTTCCCATTATTTCTGCGTCCTAACAGGACGATATGTAGTTTATTTTCTTTTCCCATCATGTTTTATTACCTATACATCTCAACATCTTCTTTGGTAATGGTCTGACCGCATAAAATGATCAAACGTTCTACGACATTGCGTAGTTCCCGGATATTACCCGTCCAATCGCATCCTTTTAAGGCTTTTATGGCATCCGGGGTAAGCGTTTTGGTGGCAATACCCATTTCCGAACAGATCTCACTGATAAAATAATTGGTTAAGGGCTCGATATCTTCGATTCTTTGGTTCAACGGCGGAACGTCTATGATAATGACACTGAGGCGGTGGTACAGGTCTTCCCGGAAATTTCCTTTTTCAATTTCCTGCTTCAGATTCTTATTGGTAGCGGCAATCACCCGTACATCCACATTGATATCCGTGTCTCCTCCGACCCGTGTGATCTTTTGTTCTTGCAGGGCACGTAGTACTTTTGCCTGGGCACTTAAGCCCATATCACCTATTTCGTCCAGGAACAGGGTTCCCTCGTTAGCAAGTTCAAACTTTCCCTTTTTCTGTTTTATGGCAGAAGTGAAGGCTCCTTTTTCGTGTCCGAATAATTCGCTTTCGATCAGTTCGGAGGGAATTGCGGCACAGTTGACTTCGACAAAGGCGTTATTCCGGCGATTACTGAGTTCATGGAGTTGACGGGCGACCAGTTCTTTTCCGGAACCGTTCGGACCGGTAATTAAAATCCGTGCATCCGAAACGGCTACTTTCTCGATCATCGAGCGAACATGATTGAGAGCTTCGGAATTTCCGATCATCTCGTATTTTTTACTGACTTTATTTTTCAGCGTTTTGGTTTCGTGTATAAGCTGATGCTTGTCGGTCGCGTTTTTGATCGTGATCAGTAGACGGTTCAGATCCAAAGGTTTCTCGATAAAATCATAAGCGCCTTTTTTAATCGCCTCGATGGCTGTGTCTATCGTACCGTGTCCGGAGATCATGATAACGGGGGTATCGACGGAAAATTCCTTGATGCGTTCCAAAACCTCAATCCCTTCCATCTTCGGCATCTTAATATCACAAAAAACGATGTCCGGTTTTTCCGATTTCACGGTTACCAGTCCTTCCATGCCGTTTTCTGCCAAAAGAACTTCATGTCCTTCATACAGTAATATGTCTTTCATTGAATTCCGAATGCTACGTTCGTCATCAATTACCAATATTTTTGTCATATTTTTCCTTATTTTTTCCACAGTCTTGGCAAAAATAACGAAATAAAACGAATCGCCGGTAAAAGCCTTTTTATTTTATTGTAAAAATGTAAGGATAAATATTTACAGGTAGATTTAATTTATGAGTGATGGAATGTTTTTTAACCGGGTACGATGGTGAATTCAGGAGAAATAACTACATTTGGGAAGATTGAACGGAGGGGTAATGGAAGGCTGAATTAAAAATGTTTGTATGAGACGATTGTTATTGTTGCTTATCGTTTTTTTTGTTGTAATGGATGGGAATGCCCAACGTAAAAAGGTGGGTTTGGTATTGAGTGGAGGCGGTGCTAAAGGTGTGGCTCATATTGGGGTACTGAAAGTGTTGGAAGAGGCCGGGATACCGATAGATTATATTGCGGGAACGAGTATGGGGGCTATCGTGGGAGCTTTGTATGCCATCGGGTATGATGCTCATATCATGGATAGTTTGGTACGGAAGCAAGATTGGATTTTTTTATTGAGTGATAAGGTATATCGTTATAATTTGCCTTTTTCTGAGAAGGAGGTAAATGAAAAATATTTGATTTCGATCCCGATTAACAATAACCGGGAGATAAAAATGCCTTCTGGTTTTATTAGCGGACAAAATATTTATAATCTTTTTTCCGATTTGACGATCGGTTACCATGATTCGTTGAATTTTGACCGGTTGCCGATCCCTTTTGCCTGTGTAGCCAGTAATTTGGTGGACGGTAAGGAGGTTGTACTGGATAGAGGTAGTTTGCCCTTATCTATGCGGGCAAGTATGGCTATTCCCGGTGTTTTTGCCCCGGTACTTAAAAATGGTATGGTATTGGTTGACGGTGGAATCTCCAATAATTTTCCGGCAGATTTGGCTAAGCAAATGGGGGCTGATATTTTGATAGGAGTGGATGTACAAGCCGAGTTGAGGGATGCTGAAGGGTTGGAATCCGTAACGGGTATTATCGATCAAATGACCTCTTTTTTGGGGATTCAAAAGTACGAGGAGAACAAGAAGTTATTGAACGTGTATATAAAACCGGATGTGGCTCCTTATTCGGCGGCGAGTTTTTCCCGGGAGGCTATCGATACGTTGATCATGCGCGGGGAACGGGTTGCCAGAAGTCAGTGGGATGAGTTGATTGCTTTGAAGAAAGAGATAGGAATAGGGGAAGAGGCAAAGGAGGAAAAAGAGATAGAGAATAAATTACTTGAAAGCGATACGATTTGGGTGAATCGGATTGTCATTAAAGGTATTGATGAACGGGATGAAAAATGGCTGAAGAGAAAAATACGATTGAAAAATTATACCCGTATTACTACGTGTGATATACATCAGGCTATTGCCGAGTTATACGGGACGGGAGCGTTCGCTCATGTCAGTTACCGTATAACCGATGCTCCCAATTATAATTTGGAATTGATTCTAAAGGAAAAATCCATGAGTTCGTTGAATCTCGGATTCCGTTTCGATACGGAAGAGATGGCGGCTATTTTATTGAATACGACCATCAGCCACCGGACCTTGCGAGGCTCTCGTCTCTCTTTAACCGGTCGGCTGAGTAAAAACCCGTACGTACAATTGGATTACTCTTTAGGGAATACTTTTTTAAGGCGTTTTAATATTTCCTATATGTTTAAATACAATGATTTGAACATATATGTAAAAGGAAAGAAAGCAGATAATATAACTTATACGTTTCATCGGGGAGATTTGAGCATTTCGGATATCTATTTTAAGAATTTAAAGTTTCAACTGGGTTTGCGGTATGAATATTTTGATTATGACGCCTTTTTGTACGCGGATCGGGAGCATAACATAAACGTGGAACCGGAAGGATTTTTCATTTATTACGGGCTGGCTCACGTCGAGACTTTTGATAAGCGCTATTATCCCACGAGAGGGAGTTCTTTAAAGGTGGATTACTCTTTTTACACGGATAATTTTGTGAATTATAATGGCGGGACTCCTTTCTCCGCTTTGGGGTTTGATTTTACTTCGGTTATTTCAATTACTCGACGGGTAAAGATGTTACCTTCTATTTATGGTCGGATTTTGATAGGAAAGAATGTTGCTTATCCCTATATGAATGCCATGGGGGGAGAAGTTGCCGGAAGATATGTCGCACAGCAATTGCCTTTTTATGGAATACAAAACTTGGAGCAATTCGAAAATTCGCTTGTCGTGGCTAAATTGCATTTCAGGTATCGTTTGGGAATGAATCATTATGTTTCTTTGATTGGAAATTATGCCAAGCAAAAAGATAATTTCTTTGATATTTTGAGTGGTGATGATATATGGGGTGGCGGGGCCGGTTATTCTTATGACAGCATCGTGGGACCTATAGATGTCACTTTTAGTCTGTCAAACTGGACGAAAAAATTAGGTTTTTACTTTAGTTTAGGATATTATTTTTAATGGAATAAAATGAGGAACTGGATATTGATTGTCGGATTCCTGTTGGTTGTCGTCGGTTGTCGTCATCAGGAATACAAATTTATGGAGGGGAAAATATACGGGACTTATTATTCTATCTCTTACGAGAGTGTGCTGAATTACGATACTGTTATCATAAAAGAGATGGAACGGGTAAATTATTCTCTTTCTATGTTTAACCCTCGTTCCGTGATTGCGAAGATCAATCGCGAAGAAAGCGATCGGGTCGATTCGCTCTTTGTCAGGATGTTTATTCAAGCTCAAAAAGTGTATGATGCGACGGAAGGAGCCTTTGATATTACCGTGGCTCCGTTATCCAATGCTTGGGGATTTGGATTTAAGAATGAGCGTTTGCCTTCGGCAGAGAAAGTGGATTCTTTATTGCAATATATCGGAATGGATAAATTGACTTTGAATGGTATGCGGCTTATCAAGGCCATAGAGGGGGTACAGCTTGATGCAAGTTCTATCGCTAAAGGATTAGGGGTCGATTTGGTGGCCGATTTTTTAGATAAAAAAGGAGTAAAGAATTACATGGTCGATATCGGAGGTGAAATCCGGGTACGGGGAATAAGCAGTAAGAAGCGTGCCTGGAGGATAGGAATAGACAAACCCGTGGATGATGTGAGTGCTTCCACGAGGGAATTGCAGGCTGTGGTCGCCATAGAGAAGGGAGCTTTGGCAACCTCTGGCAATTATAGAAACTTTTATGTGGTAGACGGGAAAAAATACGCCCACACGATCAATCCGAAAACGGGTTATCCGGTTCAACGGGATATATTGAGTTCTTCCGTGTATGCTCCCACCTGTATGGAGGCGGATGCTTATGCTACGGCTTTTATGGTTATAGGGAAAGAAAAAGCTCAAAAAATCATAGAAAAAGACACAGAATTGGAAGCTTGTTTCGTATATTTGGACGACAAGGGAAAACAAGGAGTGTGGATGTCCGATGGGTTTAAAAAATTGATCGTCTCGGAGTAAATTTTCAGAGAAAAAGGAGTAATGGTTAAGATTCTGATTTTGGTGTTAGCGTGTGTAGCGGTCGTGGGGCAAGGTCATGCACAACCTTCGTCGGAAAATGTTCGTGTGGAGAATAAGATTTGGCGGGATACAATCGCGGAGAGCGGTGTGTTTCAACCGGATAGTCTGATCCGGGATACGCTTCGCTACGAATATACGAAAATAAAGAATGCGGCTTATCGTTGGAAATGGACGAAAGAGTTGTATAAAATGATTTTTGTTAATCCCAAAAAATATAATATCGATGTTGTACAATCGGAAAATAGCGAGGATCGGTATAAGAAGTACAGGGGAAAAAAAATTCGGGAGATTGATGTTAAGATTCTTCCGCCATTCGGGACGAGTGTCAGGGACACGATATATGAACGGGATAGTTTGGATTGGTTGCGTATGATGGGTAATAATGTACACCAGAAAACTTCGGAATGGATCGTGAAGAAACAGTTGACCGTAAAACCGGGCATGACGGTAGATCCTTTCGAGTTAGTAGAGAATGAAGTTTTATTAAAACGTCTTTCTAATATCGACGACGTTTTAATCGAGATAGAGGAGATACCGGGAAATACCGATGAGGTGGATTTGTTGGTTATCTGTAAAGATGAATTTTCTTGGACGGGAGAGGTTTGGAGTAATTTTTTAAATGCGGCGGATATCGGTATAGAGAGTAAAAATTTATTTAGAAGGGGACATCAGGTACATTATCGGGCCAGCTATCGGGGGCGGAAAGAACAACGTTGGGGTAACCTTATCGAGTATCAGGTTGATAATTTGTTTTCTACCCGGGTGGATTTTTATGGCAGTTATGAGAATACTTATGTCCGGGATATGTTGACCCTCTCTTTGAATAGATCTTTTCAAACCTCTCGCACAAAGTGGGCGGGAGGTGTCGGTTATAGTCGGGTATACTCTTCGTCGACTTTGGTAGACCGAGATATTACGAAGCCTGTGGAGTTGTTCAATTATCGTTTATTCGATACATGGGTGGGGAGATCTTTTTATTTGGGAGAAAAATACAGTTTTACTCGTAATCTTTATTTGACCGGTCGATATATGGGGACGCAATTTGTCAATCGACCGATTGTGACCAGCGATTCGAATTCTTACTATTATAACCGAAATACTTTTATCGGGGCAATCGCTTTTATGAAATTGAAATATTTTAAAGCTAATCTGATTTATGATTTCGGTCGGACGGAGGATATTCCTTCCGGTTTGTATGGAGCATTGCTTTACGGATACGAGAGAGGCGATTTTACAAAAAACGGTTATATAGGGACGGAGTGGTATTATTCCTGGTTTAATAAATACACGAATCGTTTTTACGCGTTTCATGCGGCTTTGGGATCTTTTATGGACGGGTACGATTTTGAAAGTGGAGTTTTTAAATTAGGAGCCAGTTATTTCAGTCGTTTATATCATTTGTCCAAACACCGTCTGCGTTTTTACAGCAGTATGGAGTATGTGAAAGGAATCAAGCGCAGCAACGATGATTACATCTATTTCGAGGATAGTAAGATTACAGGTTTTGATACCGATACGTTAAGAGGAAATCAAAGGCTTTCCGGTTCTTTGTCGGCAACGCTTTTTTTGCCTTATATCAAGCGGGGATTCCGTGCTTCGCTTACCGGTTTCGTCGATGCCGGCGCTTTGGCAGAGGGAAATAAATCCATTTTGAAAGCTCAGACTTATTGGGCAGTCGGGGTTAGTGTGAATTTGCGGAACGATAATCTGATATTTAAAAATGTGAGTATTCGTTTAACCTATTATCCTAAAGTTCCACCCGGTTTTCACTCTTTTGATGTAGATATTTCCAGTCGACGTAGAACCGGATTTTTCGATTACCGTATATCTAAACCGGAGACTATTAAGTATGAATAGCTAATGTTTAAGTTTTATCAATATTTGTTATTTATATTTTCAGGCTCTACTGTTTTTAAATTATCAGCTTACGTGGAGGATTTCATTATCTTCGCGTGGGTTAAGAGGAATTATGTAATATATTGACCGGATGAAGAAAGTTTTTTTGTTTTCTGTTTTTTTGTTGTGTGGTTTACTGCTTTCCCAGGTGTTACCTCCGACGATGGGGGCGACATATGGGATAGTATCAGGAGTTTCCAAATGGCTCATGTTTATATGCCTTGCTTTTATCATGATCAATGTTGGAAGGGAGTTCGAGTTAGATAAAACCAGATGGAAATCTTATACTGCCGATTATTTTATTGCGATGGCTACGGCTGCTGTTCCCTGGATTTTTATTGCTATCTATTATATCTTTTTTCTTGATTCCGGTTTGTCCTGGGATAAAAATTTATTGATCAGTCGATTTGCAGCTCCGACTTCTGCCGGAATTTTGTTTACTATGTTAGCGGCTGCCGGGCTAAAACAAGAATGGATTTACAAGAAGACACAGGTATTGGCTATTTTCGACGATTTGGATACCATATTGTTGATGATTCCTTTACAGATATTGATGATCGGTTTTAGATGGCAATTGTTTGTTATCATATTGGTCGTTTGTCTTCTGTTGATTTTCGGCTGGAAGAAGTTGAGTTCTTTGGATATTCCACAATCCTGGAGGGCGATCGTGATTTATTCCGTTTGTATTGTGGCCGCTTTTGAGAGTATCTATTTGCTGACGAAGTATTTGATGGGACAGGATGGAGCCATTCATATCGAGGTTCTATTACCGGCTTTTGTGTTAGGTATGGTAATGAAGGCCGTACATCACACCTCTGTTATCGAGGTGCGAGTTTCCAGTTTTATCTCTTATCTTTTTATGTTTTTGGTGGGGTTGAGTACGCCGTTGTTCATAGGATTGGATACGGGCGGAGAGGCTATGCCGGGTTGGGGAGTGCTGATTTTTCATGTAGTCGTTGTTACTTTCCTTTCCAACCTGGGAAAGATGTTTCCCTTGTTTTTCTATCGTGACCGGAATATACTGGAACGTTTGGCTCTTTCCGTGGGAATGTTTACCCGGGGAGAGGTCGGTGCCGGGATCATCGTTATTGCTATGGGCTATCAATTGGGCGGACCGGCGTTGATTATCTCTATTCTCAGTTTGGTATTGAATCTTGTATTGACGGGGTTCTTTGTCGTGGCGGTAAAATATCTATCCCAGAGAGTGTATGGGGTTAGAGAATGAATTGATTTTAAATTGTAGATTTACGATTTTAGATTTAAAGATAGCAATATCTGAATGTTAATTATAAATCATAAATTACTTTCAGATGATATAGATGGGTACAGTGTGCTATAAAAAAGAGCTTATGAGGTTAGAGAATAACAATATAGGGATTTTGTGATTTAGTGATTTACGATTTAAAGATGGCAATATTGGAGTTTTAATCATAAATCGTAAATCATAAATTAATTGCAGATTCTGTGATTCAAAATCAATCACTCAATCATCTAATCGTTTAATCTCTGAATTATTGGATTGTCAGTTTTTGATGCGGATTTTTTTATCGTTTTGGTAACGGGACATATCCGATACGATGACTCGGTCTCCGGTTGCCAGACCGTTGATGACTTCGATTTGTTCGAAACTGCCTTCTCCCAATATCACTTTCTTTTTGATTGCTTTACCCTCTGAAACAATCCATAAATCGTATTCTCCCGGACCTGTATAGTACGACCCGTTTCCGATCCGCAGAACCTCTTCTTTGAGAGCATGGGTAACATAGGTATCTACCTTTAGGCCGGAACGTAGTTTAGGATGATTGTTTTCCGCGAGTAAAACGGAGAATTTGATCATGCCGTTTTTTACGGATGGAGTAACATTGCTTACGGTACCGGAGAGTTTATCGCTTCCTATTTTTACGGTGACCCGATTTCCTGAATTGATTTTATCGGCATATCCGTCGGCTATTTCGGCTTCTATTTTGAAGCGGGTAAGATCGGAAATGATGGCTACGTCCGAACCTTGATTGACGGAAGAACCGACCTGATCATTGATCCAGGTTAAGGTGGCGGAATGCGGTGCTCGTATTTGGGCTTCGCCCAAGGTCTTAAACATCAGATCGATGTTTTTTCGGGCAATTTTATAGTCTAACTCCAAAGATTTGATCTCGGCTTCCGAAGTCCGTTGTTGATTGGCGAATTTACGTTTGAATTGTTCTAACTGCATCTGCTTGACTTTATAGTCTAATTCCGTCTGTCGGACTTTGTCGGCGGTGCTGGCCCCTATACTGTCCAAGTATTTTTCGTTGTACAACATTACCTCCGATCGTTTGAGCTGCATCTCGTCAATTGCAATCTGCATTTGCATTTCAGAGAGTTGGTTTTCAAGAGTAGCTTTCTGGAGTTCCAATTTGTTTCTTTTCATTTGAAGCTCTTCCTGTTTGGTTTCGTATTCTGTTTTTATGGTTTCCAGATCGAGTTTTAGCAAGGCTTCACCCTTTGTTACCTTTTCTCCCGCTTTTTTATATACTTCCAGAATTTTGGAAGACACGGGGGAGGTAATAACCTGTTCTTCTTGAGAGACTATTTTTCCGACGGCATAGACCGATATCTCTAAGGGGCCTTTATCGACGGCATATATCCGTATATTTTTAGCTGCAATGCCGGGTTGAAACAAATACATCAGAGAATAAAAGCCTATCCCGGTAAAAAAGGAGATTACGGCGATCTGTAGTATCAGTTTCTGTTTTCGTTGTTTTTTTATTTCGGGTGAAATCGCTCTGTCCATGATTAGAAATTTAAGGTTTTAAATTCGTCGTAGATAATGTCTTTATTTAATTCAAAATCAAAAAGGGTCAATTGCCTGAGGGTATAAAATTGAGTCCACGAAGAGGATAGTTGATGGATGTAATTGCGTTTGGCATTATCCCTTTCTACTTGTGCCGCGTTAATGTCCAATACGCTTATTTGTCCCATCACGAAGGTTTCGTATGCTGTTTTATAGCGTTGCTGGGCTATGGTATCTGCCAACTGGACAATTTCATTTAGTCGTCTTTGTTCCTGGTATTGCCTGACGATGGTAATTACGTTTTGTTCGAAATTCAGTCTTGATTGCTGTACCTCGTTTTTCGTAATCTCTTCCCGGGAGCGAGCCAATTCGATTTTGCCTTTTCGTTTTCCCCAGTTTAGAATGGGGATGCTGATCCCTAAACTGACAGCTTCCCGGTTTTGGAGATTTTGATACGTTCTTTTAAAAGTCGTATTGCTTCCAGTATATCCGATTGTCGCGTATATGTCTGCCTGAAAACCGCTTTCGGCTTTTGCTTGGGCTATTTGTTGCTTGGCCTCCAATAATCGGCAAACAATATCATAACGGAATGGATTATTTTTATTTGCTATTTCCATTACTCGTTCTATGGAAATCTCGATATCTGGACATGCGGCAGGAATTTCCGGTTTAATATCGATTTGTTCGTTATAGCCGAGGTAGTTGCGAAGAGCGAACATTTTTTGTTCATACTCCTGCTGGGTCTGTATCAATGCGGAGGAAGCATTCAGCTGATTCAGTTTTAATTGCAATAGTTCGTTATCCGAAATAAGCCCCATGTTTTTTTTACTTGAGGCAATCTTTACTAATTTAGAGGAGTGTTCCTGATTTTGTTGGGCAATATCCACGTTTATTAAGGCTAACAAAAGATTGAAATAATGATTGATTGCTTGAATCGCTACCTTTTCCATCTCTACCGCGAATTGTTGTTTGGCCTGTTTGAATCTTTCCGGTTCAATGCGTTTATCCCATTTTAACGGATGAGAAGAGATCAGGGGTTGATTTAAAGAGATACTGATGGGAATACTCATATAAGTGGTCTTTTTTTCTCCGTCTAATTGATCTACTCTCTCTAATTCGGATTGAAGGGAGATACGCCCTCCGGTCAATGGAATATTCTGAGAAATAGACAACGAGAGCTGCTCGGACAGGGAATTGTTGGAAATAAAGGTCTGACTGCCGTCTTCTTTTAAGTAACTCGATAAAGTACGGTTAAAACTCGGAAAAGTACCTTTCAGCATGATATTAGGTAATAGATCTGCTTTAAAATTCCGGTATTGCCAGTATGCAGCCTGAAAACGGTTTCTAACAATCATAGCATCAGTAGATTGGCTTTTGGCTAACTCTATGGCTTCGGATAAAGAGATTACCTTGGTTTCCTTTTGTCCCATGGAAGAGAGACAAAGAAAACCGAATAATACGGTCCATATTGTTTTCATAGTATCAGATGTTGTTATTCATAGTGTAAGGTTTCCGCGGGATTTATTTGGCTCACCGTATAGGCCGGATACCAAGCACTGAATAGGGCAAACGTTAACATGATGCATACCGTGATTCCCATGGTGAACAAATTGCCCGGGGTAAAATCCGAGATATAACAGAAGAGGATTAAACCGGGTAACATAGCCAAACAAGTGATAACCAAGCTTTCCATGATTACGAGATAGATCATTCGGAAACGAGTGGATCCTATCGCCATGCGTAGTGCGTATTCGGATTTTCGTTTTCGGGAATGGACCCAAAACAGGCCGAAAGTGCCGATAAAGGCAAAGACCAAAAGAAAAAGGGTCGGAATAGCCTGTAACGAGACCGATATGATCGTTTCTAATATTTCACCTATTTTCCATTGTTCGATCCGGTCTATTGTCGGGGTGTCAAGAGGATCTGGAAACTCTTTCCGAAACTCTTTATATAAATCCTGAACGTATGTATCGATATCGCTATCTATGATTTTAACATCGAATCCGCCAAAGCTTGCATCTTGTTTATCGTTTATCGGCAAAACGATTGTAGGGGTCGAAGGGGTAAATGGATTGTTTTTAATCCCGGAAATGACTCCTGTGACGGTATAGGTATAGTTACCGTACTGGATTTTTTTCCCGATAGGATGCTTTAAACCTGACTCTTCCAAGAATTGCCGGCTAACGATCAAAGGTAGGCTTCCGTCTTCCGGAAAATTACCGGAAAACCATTCTCCTTCTTCTATTTGAGGCTGATAGACGGCCAGGCCGTTTTTGTCGGACCTATAGATTTTGGTGAGTATTTTGCGATTGTCCACGACGACAGAGTCTCTCTTTGTGAATTGTCCTCCGTTTAAATAGGGGGTTAAATCTCCGTATGATATGATACTGGAGGGATATTTTTGTCTCATCTTCGAAACAAGACTTTGTATCTTTTCGCCCACCTCCTCGGGAGAGTGATCGTTTGTGTTGTTCAACCAAAAAATAATGGTATTTTCCGTATTTAAGTTTCCGGGAGATAAGTAGAGACGGACTTTTTCGCTAAAAGAAAGAATACAGATAGTCAGGATGATAAAAACTAAAACCTGTTCGATGAAAATTCCCGTGTAGTGCTTTCTTTGATTCCAGATTAATTTAAGGATATGTGCGATCATTTTTTACCTCCTTTCAGCGTTTCCGCTATATTACGTTGTGCAACCATATAAGCCGGCAAGCCTCCGGCAAGAAAACTAAAGACGATGGACAAGGGTAATACTTGAAATAGAACGATGCTTATGTTCAATTCAGGAAACAGAATGCTTCCTTCACAGACGAAAGCCGTCAACAAAGTGCTGTTGATAGCATTGAAAATAGGGTATACGATCAATACTCCCCATAGTGTTCCCGTTAACACGAGAAGAATATTTTCAGTCATGATTTGTAGGAAAGCAGACATTTTTCCGGCTCCCATGGCTCTTCTGATACCGATTTCTTCCGAGCGGTTTGCCGTATTGGCGATGTTAAGGGTAACGATGTTTACGGCCGGAATAACCAATAGAAGAAGAATCATGAGGTAAAGCTCATAATCCATGCCTGTTATGCCTTTACTGTTTGTTCTACCGTTTAGTACCGTGTTAAAATCTTCGGGGTAGATTTCGATTTCCCGGTTTCGTTCTTTATTATAGGCAATAAAAGCGTTGGCCACGTTTTTACGCATTTGGGATTCCGGCATCTCCCGCGGAAACATGATGTAAAGGTCATAAGATCGGGTTCTGTTAGGCCAAAAATGGTTGAATGTATAAGGAGCCCAGATCGTGGCGACCGGGTTCACGACGATGAAAGAGAAATCTTTCACAACTCCGATGACTTTGTAAGTTATCCCTTGTGCTTCCATCGTTTGATTTAGGGCAGAACCGTTTTTGAAATAGAGTTTGGCGCAACTCTCGGTAATGACTGCCACGGGAGTCTGGAGTTCTTTTTCCGTGAAAGGACGTCCTTCTATGAATTGAAATTGATAAATGTTCCAAAAATCATGATTCACATAGTTTATATAGTTTGATTTTAACTGGTCGTTGATCAGAAGATTCAACGGCTGTCCCTGAGTAAAAGAATACGTCTCGTACCCCTTCACGTGTTTCATGATATTCGGGATCTCTTCTTTCGTGAAATATCCCAGGTATCGACCTTGATGATCTTTTTTCCAGCAGGAGACCATGACGGTACGATCGACATTGACACCCGGAGGCGTGTTATTGAGAAAGGTATTTCCGAATTGCAATATGATCGTTACAAAAATAAAAGTTAGTGCCGTACCTAATATGCAAAATAAGGCATAGACCTTGTTTTGTCCTATATTATAGAGTGCCGACTTCAGGTATAGGGTTATTTTCTTTTTCATATGATTTTACCGTCGGAGAATTGAACAATGCGATTGGTTTTTTGAGCGATCTTTTCATCGTGGGTAACCATAACGATAGTCATCCCGTCCTTGTTTAATTGTGTAAGTATATCTATGATTTCAGCCCCCATTTGACTGTCGAGATTGCCCGTGGGTTCATCGGCAAGTAAAATTTCCGGTCCGCCGATCAGTGCTCTTGCGATGGCAACCCGTTGACATTGTCCTCCGGATAGTTGGGTAGGGAAATGTTTTAACCGATGGGATAACCCGACTTTTTCCAATACTTCCATGGCCTTTTTTCGTCTTTCCGAAGAGGTCGTACCGTTTCGATAAAGCAAGGGAAGTTCGACGTTATCCAACACATTCAGAGCTTGGATCAGATGGAAATTTTGAAAAACAAATCCCAACTTTCGGTTTCTGAGTTTCGCTTTCACCTTATCGGATAGCCCTGTCGTTTCCACCTTTTCAATCAGCAATTGACCGCAGGTAGGATTATCAAGTAAACCGATAATATTCAATAACGTACTCTTACCGCAACCGGAAGGTCCCATAATGGAAACGAACTCCCCTTTTTCAATGGAAAGATTCACGTTTTCGAGGGCTTGCGTTTCGACCTCTTTGGTCCTGTAAATTTTATTAATATCGACGAGAGTGATCATAACCTCATTTTTTGTGTATTTATTATTCTTTATCTTTGTCCCGGGAGAGATATTGATTATCTCCGGTACAAATGTGCGGTATTTTTTCGGATAGTCCGGTAAAACAATATAGTAAGAGTGTAGTAAATTTTTAAAAAGGGTAGGATGGTTATTAAAAAATTGTTCGGAACGATAGGTGGAATCGTACTCGTTATGTTGCTTCTGCTTATGGTAAATCAAATTATTATTTGTCACCGTTTGTATCGGGCCGAAAGACTGCATTGGGGGGGAGAAGTAACGGATATTTTGACGCAAAATATAGATTCACTCGTTTGTATTGTTAATAAACAACTTTCTACTGAAGCTTGTCGTTATTCGGAGCAGACGGAGGCAACGTTTTTTTTCTCTTCTTTGGATAGTTTGGTAAGAGAAGAATTGCCGGAAAATTTGAAGGGAGTGGAATTTTATTATGTGGCTAAAAAATTAACGGGAGAGCTGACATCATTTTTTCCCGATGAGAAAAAGAATACGGCGAATAAGGTAGCTACTCCTGTTTTTTTATCAAAAAAGGGGGAGGTATTTACGATCTATTTCGATCTGCCTTTGGCTCTGTTTTGGGAGCGCTCTTGGCAACAATTGGGAAGTATTTTTATTTCGTTTTTATTATTGTTGTTTCTTTTGGCTGGAATTGTTTATCTGAATCGACGGCAAAGAAAATTGGTTTCTTTGCAGGAGGGAATGATGCAACAGATTGTTCATGACTTTAATACTCCTTTGAATAGCGTGAGTACCTTACTTGAGTTACTTCGGGAAAATACGAAAGGGATTGTTTCGGAAGGGGAACGGAAAAAATACGACCTTATGGAGTCGGAAATGAACAATATGCGACGAGCCAGTACCTCTTTATTAAGTTCTTTGAGTCAGATTTGCGATACCGATATCGAAAAGAAAATGTTCGATTTGAGGGAGGGAATCTCTTTGTTGATAGAGGAGCAACAATGGGCGAACAGGAATAAGAAGGAGGTGCGTATGGAGTTGGATTATCGTATACCCGTTCCTATGATTTACGCTTCCCCCGTTCATCTGTTTTGTGTCATTCGGAATCTTTTGGATAATGCGGTAAAATATTCGGATGGAATCGTCGATGTTACTGTACAATGTTATGTGAAAGGCAATGGAATCGTGATCGCCGTTTCGGATAAGGGAAAGGGAATACCTAAAAAATGGCAGAAAAAAGTGTTCATGAAGTATTACCGAGGGGAGGATCGCAAAAGACGGGTAAAGGGTTTTGGTTTAGGATTGGCTTATGTGAAGAAAATCGTGAAAGCACATGGGGGAAAAGTGGGGTTGGAGAGTATACCGGGAGAGGGATCCGTGTTCAGTATTTATTTGAATGAATGGTAAATAAGCAATTGTAGTAAGATTGTAGTAATTTCACTTCTTATAAAAAAGAATTTCTATTTTTGTCAGGAATATTCTGTTTAAATGGAAAATTATGGAGAAGAGATGGAGAATGTTGTACGCGGAAGATGATTTGGTAGCGGCCGTTGCTTATACCGAGGTTTTTGAAAAAGCGGGATTTGAAATACATACGGTTCGGGATGGGGATGAAGCTTGGGAGGTTTATCTGAGTGCGGGTTGGGATATTTTGGTGTTGGATATGGACTTACCCGGCAAAGACGGGTACGAGTTGATTAAATTGATTCGAGAAAGGGGTGATGTCGTACCTATTGTTATTTTGAGCTCCTTGAATCATTATAATGCGTTGTACGAAGGGGCAGATGAATATTTGGTGAAAGGAATGCGCGTGGAAGAGATCTGGGCCAGGTTGAATAAGACTATCGAACATGCCAGGCATAAAAAATCATCGAAAGAATTAAGTATATGTGCCATTTCGTCCCGGACGACCTTTGACCATATGACTCGTCTGTTGTCCATATCCGGAGAGGAGTATAAATTAAAGGCCACCGAGAGTCGGGTATTGCGTTTACTCTCTATGCGTTTGAACGAATTATGCCCTAAACAGGAGATGTGTGAGAATATTTGGGGGGTACATAACGACACCAAAGAGCGGGAGTTGGCACGCTATATTTCAACGTTAAGGAAAATTCTTTCTGTCGATTCTTTTGTTGCGATAGAGAACGATTATGCTGACGGTTACCGTTTGACAGTTAAGGAAAAACGTCATTGACGTCTTCTGAACCGACCGACTAAAGCGTAGATTCTCCACCATAGGTAAGCGATAAGGAGTACCGTGAGGGAGTAATTAACCCACGCGTTTACGCGTATATAGCGATTGAACATGTAGAATACGCCTTTTACCGTATTCCAAGGATTGATTCCGGTCCAACTGAAACGTATGTCGGCCGGAGAGGTAATCATGGATATGATACTAAAAGCGATAATCAAAACCAGGAGAGCGATAAGAGTGGTTATTTTATTTTTGTTCTTCATGGGACGGGGGATTAATTCTTATTTTTCTTTTTAAACAAATTGCCGATGCGTCGGAAAAATCCTTTTTTCTCCTTTTGGGGCGTAACCGTATCGTTTCTTTTTATTTTTTCAATTTTTTGATTGGCAATCCTTTCCAAGATGTTCATGTGATCTTTGAATATAGGCTTTTCAAGTTCTTCTTTTTTATACAATACGGGCATGGGAAAACTCGTTTTTTCCCAATAGGCATATGTATTGCTCTTCAGACATTTTTGCATGAACAAGCCGAAAATGGGCAGAGCCATATTCGCTCCCTGGCCTAACGCGATAGAATTGAAGTGAATTTGGGCGTTGTTGGCCCCGACCCGGATACCCACGACAATCCGCGGATTGTAACCGATAAACCATCCGTCCGCTTGATTTTGAGTCGTACCTGTTTTTCCGGCGATCGCTAGGTTTAATCCGTAGTTTGTAATTAGTCTTCTTCCCGTTCCTTCCCGTATGACGTCCGAAAGCATATAGGACATCAACCGGGCTTCCTCTGCCGATATGACTTCTTCCTTTTCCGGTTCGGGGGCTTTGTAAATAAGACGTCCTTCGCGGTCTTTGATCTCTTGTAAATAATAGGGAGTGACTCGTGTCCCGTTGTTCGCGTAACATATATAAGGCAAAATCATTTCGTTAAGCGGGATATTCGCTGTTCCGAGTGCAATGGATGGGACGGCGGGAAGATCACTTGTTATACCGAGCCGGCGGGCATGCCGGATGGTATTCTCCATACCTGTTTGTAGCAGAACTTCAACGGCAATGGTATTGATGGATTGGCTCAGTGCTCCTTTTAACGTGTAGAAACCTCCGTATTCATTATTGGAGTTACGGGGTGTCCAATTGCCGTAGGCCGGGTAACTTTTTTGTTCGTTTTTATAGTAAGCGTCTATTTGTGCCCCCTGATGGACGGCTGCGCTATATACGACCGGTTTGAAAACGGAACCTACCTGCCGTGGGGCGAGTACCTGATCATACTGGAAATACTTAAAGTTCAATCCTCCTATCCATACTTTGATTTTGCCGCTTCGCGGTTCTACGGCGATGACTCCCGGATGCAGAAATTTTAAATAATGTTTTATGGAATCGATCGGCGAGATCTCCATCTTCGTTTCACCCTGGTATGTACTGTAAATAATCGTGGGTCTCTTTTTACCCATCTCTTTTAAAATCTCCTTTTCAGATAATCCCTGTTGTTGGAGGGATTGATATATTTCGCTTTGTCGGATGGCATTGTCCAGCACCGATTTATCTTTGTACCAAGGCTCTTGCTTTCCCCAATGGGTATAAAAATCATTTTGAAGGTTTTTCATATGTTGCAGAACGGCTTCTTCGGCGTAACGTTGCATCTCCGCGTCTAACGTGGTTGTGATTGTTAAACCGTCCTTGTAAAGATCGTAAGAGGTTCCGTATGTCTCGTTGTATTTTTTGATGATTTGAGCCGCATCTTGTCTGATACGCTCCCGTAAATAGGGGGCAGGTCCGGAATAATGGTTAATGGGTCTGTATTCCAGTTCCAATTTTTCTTTCTTAAGATTATTTCCTTCTTCTTCAGTAAGATAATCGTATTTAACCATCTGGTTGATCACCGTGTTGCGACGTTGTAAGGCTCTTTCGGGATGGAGACGGGGATTGTAGTAAGAGGGTCCCTTTAACATCCCGATCAATGTTGCGGCTTCCGGGAGCGTTAGATGCATTGCTGTTGTTGAAAAGTATTTTTGAGCGGCACTTTCAATACCGAAACTATCCTCTCCGAAAGAGACGGTGTTCAAATAAAGAGTCAGTATTTCGTCTTTTGAATACAATTTTTCCAGGCGATGAGCCGTAATAATCTCTTTGACTTTGATGACGGGAAGCATAAAACGGCTTTTGGAGTCTCTCGGGAATAGGTTTTTGGCTAATTGTTGACTGAGGGTGCTGCCCCCGCCCGAGCTGCGGTCTCCCAATAGCAGAGTTTTGACGACGACCCTTAACATGCTGATTTTATCAAAACCGTGATGTTCGTAAAAACGAACATCTTCCGTGGCAATCAATGCATTGATCGCGTACGGGGATATGCTGTCAAACATGACATTCGTTCGGTTTTCGATGTAGTATTTGCCTAATAACTCTCCGTCGTCGCTATATAACGACGAAGCTTCGTAATTTCGGATTGCTCGTAAGTCCCGGTAATCCGGAATTTTTCCCCACGTTCCGAAATAGACGCAACAGATAAATAAAGCTAATAACATTCCGCAAAATAGAAAGGCAAGAAAAATATTTTTGAGAAAACGAGCTGAATTGCTTTTCTTTCTTTTGGGTGGCGTTGTTTTGCGCTTTACTTTTTGGGGGCTCATATCTCTTTATTTTTGCGAACAAAATTACGAAAAAAAAGCTATCTGCAAGGTAGTTTGCAGTGGTAAATGTTTTGTTTTGTCATTACTGTTTTGTTTAGAAATTAATACTAAAATATTTCCGAAATCGTGTTCGGTAATTTAGATTAAAGTATACCTTTGTACACGGTAAATTATGTTGTAATCAATTAATATATTAATATCATGTTAAATATTGCTTTGTTTGGCCCTCCGGGTGCAGGTAAAGGAACTCAGGCAAAAAAGATGGTGGAGAAATACAATTTGGCCCATCTTTCGACGGGGGATATGATCCGTAAAGAGATCGCCGCTGGCTCGGAATTCGGTAAAATGGCTGCCGGAATTATTAATAAGGGAGAGTTGTTATCCGATGAGTTTGTGGTAGCGTTGATCGAGAATAGCATTGCTCATATTGATGGAGTGAACGGATTCTTGTTCGATGGTTTCCCTCGTACGGTAGCGCAAGCTGAGATTTTGGACGAAATGTTGGTTAAGACGGGGCACCCTTTGAATGCATTGATCAGCATAGAAGTGCCTCACGATGAGTTAATGCGTCGTATGCTGGAAAGGGCGAAGATTGAGGGACGTGCCGATGATAACGAGACGGTAATTGAAAATCGTTTCAGAGAATATCAGGCAAAGACGTTACCCGTTGCGGATCATTACAAAGCATTGAAAAAATGTTATTCCGTAGATGGTCACGGCACCGTCGAGGATGTGTTTAAATCATTGACGGAAATCATTGAAAAAATAAAATAGAGAAAAAAGATTTTCTTGTAAATCGACCGTAAATTCATTTTACGGTCGATTTTTTTTCGTTCCTATGGTAAATCAGGTCGTTGGAAATAAATAGTTATATCATTTTTTATGAAAAAATGATAATTCTTATGGTAAGAAGTACCTCTGTGAAAATAAATTTAATTACCTTTGTATTTGTATAAATTTATGCTATATAGGATATAAAAGGATTTCTTTGTGTGAAAATTTTTTTGTCAAAATCAGAATTTATTGTTTTAACGGCTAAATCTATGAAGAAGAATTTATTCTTACTATGCTTGATGATACTATCGATATCCTGTATTAAGGAAAAAAATATGGGGTCTAAAACTTCTCCCCAAGATATTGATGTCAATCATTTTATTACGAGCGAATCTTATGAGGTTCCGGTTCGAGAGGGACATGTTACTGTGGTGAAGTGTTCTGGTGTGACGATTGCGGAAGCCAATACTCCGATGACAATATGGGTTCCTAAACAGTCTCGGGCTAAAACGGGCAGTATATCCACTTCTTTTGTACCTGATAACCAATATCCTAATTTTACCGAGAATAAATCCCAAATGTTTCAAGTGATTTGTTTCGAGGATTCCAAAAATGCGGATTATGATTATAACGATCTGGTGATTCATGTCCGCTATCAAACGAAAGGTTCTATTTTTGCTTTCGGTGTGCAACCGGTAGCTCTCGGTTCTACGAAACCGATAAAGTTGGGATGTGTCGTGTATAAGGGTGAGAAGCAGGTGTTTAAAGGGTTAATTACTCCCGTGGGGGCGGATTGTCGTTCTCAGTATTTCAAATCACAAGAAGGGTTCATCAATACGGTTGGAACGACGAGCAACCAAAAAGGGGAAAAAAATGGATATCTGGGGTCGACCATACGGAACTGGGATATATCTAAAATTGAAGGCAGTGGGCTTATGCGGGTTGAGTGGTATATTGAGGTGGATGGCGGTACGGAGTTGTATGCGATTTCGACCGATTATTTGAGTCAGTCATTTGATAAAAACGGATTACCTTACGGTTTGGTAATAACAACTACCGGAAGCGAATATACGGCGGAAGAAGGATATGTATGTGGTTACGATTGGTTTAATTATCCGAAGGAAGCTAAACATATTAAGGACGTTTATCCTGAGATATGGGTGTGGTTGACGACCGATAGTGTTTATGATTTTGCCAGTATTTACGATGGTCACAATCCGCCGAGGAATGCTTTTCCCGCGAGTGATCTGGGGTTATTTGAAGCCAAAAGTTTCGATATGACAGATGAAAAGTATAGAGTAAAATAGAAAGGAAGACGATAGAGAGAATACCTCCCCTGGAAAAATAAAAATTCCGGGGGATTTTTATTTTTTATAATACCCTTCAAGGATAAGAAAGGAGAGGCCTGGGATAAAGATAATGGCAGCGGTGATTTGTAGGGCCACTGAGAGAGAGTAAGCATCGTTAAGCCATCCGACAAGTGGAGCTATGGCTGCAAATAGGAGACGAATTACAAAATTACGGATAGAGAGTACCGTTGCTCTCATTTCCGAGAAGGTGATTTGATTGATATACCCTTTCAGTATAGGGGTAGCAAATCCTCGTACGATGTAAAACGCGAAGAGAAAAACGAGGGCGGTATAATCGATACGCGATGAAACGGCTACATAGCCTCCCACGATGAAAAAGAGGATGAAAGCGTACATTTTACGTGTTCCGATACACCTATCCAGTTGATCTGAATAGAGGGCCGCTATACCTACCGTGAGATTGAGTACCGTCCAGATAATTCCGAACCAAGAAGTCGGGGTTGCGAGTTCGATCAATAGGGGTTGAACAAACCAAGCCATGGTTAAAGTTGCCGCCCCGATGATTCCGGAGAACAGGATGTTGTAACAGAGTTGTCGATTCGTGAATAGGGAGTATCGTATGATTTTTGAAATGTTGGAAAGAGAGTTCGTGATTCTGGTTTTAGCGGCGTATTCGGTAAGAGAGAATGCCGCCGGAATCCCGATAAAAGCGACAAAAGATTGAGCGTAAAAAGGAAAGCGTAGGGAGTAGGCTGCCAATAAACCGCTGAATACACCCGCGAAGGCCTCCGAAAAATTGCCGATCATAGTCACTCGTCCTTCGTATTTCAAATAGGATTCTTCTTTTCTATAATGAATCATCGTGTCGTATAGCAGGGCCGAGTCCGCTCCCGATACGAGACTTTGGCCGAACCCAAGCATGACCTCAGCCATGAAAAAAGCTGAAAACGTATCGGAAAAAGAGTAGCAACTGAATCCGCCGAATCCTAAAATGGTACCTGCGATCAAACAGTTACGTCTTCCCCAAACATCCGCAAGGTAACCTGTCGGAATTTCCAAGGAGACCATAGCGATTGAATAGATGCTTTTAAGAGTAAAAATATCCGTCATATCCAAACCGCAATCCTTGTAAAACAGCACGATGACAGGCATGACAAGGGTAAACCATTTGGAGATTTTAATGAGATAAAGAGCGATTATATTTCGTTTGAACGACACGTTACGATACACTTCTTTTATTTCATCACAAAGGTATTTTTTTATTGTGAAATTTGAATTTGGGGGACGCAGAATTTAAAAAGAAAACTCCTGATTGTCGGGAAGCATTTCCGTATTTTCAATTTCTTATTAAAATGCTTCTTTTTGTTTCTGTTTCTCGTAAAAAGAGTTACTTTTGCTTCCAAATTAGAAAAATACATTCACAGAACTAAAATTTTATAAGTTATGGCAATAACTAAGATTGATGACATTTACGAATTATTGAAGGGTAATACCCGGAAAAAACGGTTGGTTGTAGCTTTTGCTAATGATAGCCACTCTATCGAAGCCGTTCATAAGGCAGTTGAAATGGGAATTGTTGAGGCTACGTTGTGTGGTGACGAAAACGAAATTAAAAAGGTATGTACAGAGCACGGATATGATATTTCACAATTTAAAATTGTTCACGAACCGGTAGATACGAAGGCTGCAGCCTTGGCCGTAAAGATGGTGCGGGATAAGGAAGCTGATATTATCATGAAAGGGCTGGTAAGTACGGATAAGTATATGCGTGCTATCCTTAACAAAGATTGTGGATTATTACCTCCGAAGGCAACGTTGTCTCACGTGGCAGTTATGGAGTGTCCGAATTATCATAAGCTATTGATCGCAAGTGATGCCGCTATTATACCGGCTCCGGATATGAATCAAAAATTGGCTATCGTGAAATATGTAAGTCAGATTGCCAATGCGTTAGGAATAGCTCGTCCGAAAGTAGCCTTGATTTCCGCTACCGAGCAGGTTTTGCCTAAGGTGGAATCGACGATGGATGCTGCCGTGATTGCAAAGATGGGAGAGAGGGGGCAATTAGGAAATATTGATATAGACGGACCTTTGGCATTGGATGTCGCTATCGATAAAGAGGCTGCTCAAATAAAGAAGATTACTTCTCCCGTAGCCGGAGAGGCCGATTGTTTGGTTTTCCCGAACATTGAGGCTGGTAATGTGTTTTATAAAACCAACACTAAATTGGCAAATGCCCGTCAGGGAGCAATCTTGGTAGGTGCTACCGCTCCGAGCGTACTTTCATCCCGGGGAGATAGTGTGGATGCTAAATTGAATTCCATCGCTTTGGCTGCTATTTTTGCAAAATAAGTGAGGTGCTGATCGATATAAGTAAATAGCCGAAGTCTCTTACGAACTTCGGCTATTTGATTTATTTAAAAACAACTAACTATTCCTCGATGATTACGATTTTAGTGATCACGTCTCGGGGACGAATGGCATCGATCACCTCCAATCCCTCGTACACTTTCCCGAAACAGGTATGTTTTCTATCCAGGTGTGCGGTATTTTGGCGGTTGCAACAGATAAAAAATTGAGATCCGCCGGTGTCCCGTCCTGCATGGGCCATGGATAAAACTCCCCGGTCGTGGTATTGATTATCCCCATCAAGTTCACATTTAATCGTGTACCCCGGTCCTCCGGCACCCGTACCGTCTGGACACCCTCCTTGAATGACAAAATTAGGAATTACCCGATGGAATGTCAGTCCGTCGTAAAACCCGGATTTGGCCAGTTTCACAAAATTGGCAACTGTATTCGGGGCATCTTTTTCATAAAAACGAACTTTCATAACTCCTTTTTCTGTGTGTATTTCTGCTCTGTACATACGTAATTAAGTTTGATTTTTCATGACAAAAGTAGAGGAATAAAAAGAGGCTCGCAAATCTATTTCGGTATTTAACTCTTAGAATGGCATCTTATCGAATTTTCATTTTTACCGGGAAAAACGGAATAGAAAATTAGTTATTTTTGCGACGAAAAGTAAGTTGAATTATGGAAGTGAGAAGAAATATTGAAGTTTTTGTGGCGAAATTACCCCGGATTATTTTATTGTGTGTGGTACTGTTTTTAATTTCTCGCAATTTTAAAGAAGAAAAAAAAATAAATAACGGTTCGAGAGAAGAGAAACAAGAGATTAGGATTCCGGAAGATTCCATACGAAAATATTTTCCTCGTTATACGGGATTGGAACGAATCTCTCCGGTGGAATACGATGTAAAAGAGGGAGAGAAAGAAGTGGGGAAACTAATATTGACCACGCCCGTTGCGGATGATCTGATCGGCTATGCCGGCCCGGTACCTCTATTTTTGGCGGTATCCGACGAAGGTATCGTATCGGGATTGACTTTATTGGAGAATAATGAATCCCGAGGTTTTGTGAGACGTTTGGAGAAAAGAGGTTTTTTTGATAGTTGGAATGGGAAGCGGATAGAAGAGGTAGGAAAAATGGAGGTTGAAGCCGTTAGTGGTGCGACCTTAACCAGTGAGGCCGTTCGAATGGGGGTCAAGAGAGCCGTGGGAGAATATTTGAATGAACAGGATCATCGGGGAAATGACAACGTGTTGACTTTATTGCGTCACGTGTTAGGAGGAGTGGTCGTACTCTTTGCTATCGTCAGTTTGTTTCGGGGAGCAAGCATGAAAAAATACAGATCGGCTTTACAAGTTGCGTCTATTTTAATACTTGGTTTTTGGAGCGGTAGTTTTATATCTTTGGAACTGTTATACGGTTGGTTGTTGAATGGAATTCCGTGGGGGGTACGCGTGTTGCTGCCGGTAATTGCGTTGTTAGCGGTGATATGCCCGCTATTTTTTAACCGCTCTTATTATTGTGCTTATCTATGTCCTTTCGGGTCTGCACAGGAATTAATGGGGAAGGTACGGAGAAAAAAGATAACCTTCGGGAGAAGAGTGAAAATGGTTTTAAAATATACCCGGATCACATTCTTTTTGGGAATTATGGGCTTATTGTTGTGGGGTATTCCGTTGGATTTAACCTCTCTTGAACCGTTTTCTGCTTTTTTGGTATCGGTGGCATCAGGAGGAATGATCGCTTTCGCGCTGACTTGTCTGTTAATTTCAGTCTTCATTAGCCGTCCTTGGTGTAACTATTTTTGTCCTACGGGGGAATTTTTGGATATTTTAAGGCGAACTCCGGGAAAAGAAGGGGGGAAACAACGAAGGGAGACGTGGCAGGAATGGTTGTCTGTCACTGTTTTCTTGCTTCTTTTATGGTTTGTATTAAGCTAAGAAAAAAAATAGAAACTTTTTTATCGAAACATTTGATAGTTTGAATAAAAAGTGCGTTATTTGCATCCTGTTTGGAAAGCGTTTATAAAAATATTGAGAGATGTCAAGAATTTGTCAAATAACCGGAAAAAAGGCGATGGTTGGTAACCATGTATCTCACTCTAAAAGAAGAGTTAAGAGAACATTCGCGATCAACTTGTTTCAGAGAAATTTTTATTGGCCGGAAGAGGATAGATGGATACGTTTAAATGTATCTGCTGCCGGATTGCGCCTGATCAACAAGAAAGGCTTGAGCCATTGTTTGAGAGAGGCTACTGCCAATGGTTTAATTAAGAACGTATAAAATTAAAAGAAATGGCAAAGAAAAGCAAAGGTAACAGAATACAGGTGATTCTGGAGTGTACCGAGCAGAAAGAATCCGGGGTTCCGGGAATGTCTCGTTATATCACTACCAAGAATAGAAAAAACACCACCGAGAGATTGGAATTACGTAAGTACAATCCCTATTTGAAAAGAGTAACTTTACACAGAGAAATAAAATAATAGACTATGGCAAAGAAGGTTGTTGCAACATTAAAGACAGGAGATGGTCGGGGATTTGCAAAAGTTATCAAAATGGTAAAGTCTCCCAAAACCGGTGCGTACACGTTCAAAGAACAAATGGTTCCTAATGAACAAGTAAAAGATTTTTTAAAGAAATAAATCTTTGTGATTAATATATAAAAAAGAGCATTCGTAAGAATGCTCTTTTTTGTTGACGGAATGAAATGGCTTGTCTGTGTTTTTTATGAAAAAATTGTGAAATCAATTTGAGGTATAAACATAATACTTTTAAAGAGAAATATTTGGTGTTTATAATCAGTTAGTTATTGGTCGGTAAGAAAAAAAAGAGTGTTTTTCTTCATTTTTTTCCCTTGAAGCTGTAACCTTTAACGCTTCGATTCCGTTAAAGACGGTATATTAGATGATGATATAAGACTTATGATTTATTTTTAGCTGTTATTAGATTGAATCATCTAGCATAAGAGAGGGGATAGCTTTGACGGAGGTTTAAGCTGATTTTCCGATTGAGTTCTTGAAAATACTGAAATATATACCACGGGACACCACGCACACACACCACACACACACACAGACGCACGCACACACACATACAACATCTTTTCGTCAGTCCCATTATATTTCATTTCGAGAGGAAACGGAAAATCCCTCCCATTTTTTTATTTCCCATAAATATAGAAATCTTCCATTTATTTACGATTAAGCGGTCAAAAAACATTGCGATCGGCTGATTCATTTAAAATTTACAATCTACATTTAGAATTGTCAATTATCACTTATTCTTTTCCTTTTTCAATTGTTTCCTGTATTTTTGTAAGTTATTTATATTGGAGAGCAAGTATGGGATATAAAGAAGAAGGCGAGAATATAGTTATATACGGAGCGCGGGAACATAATTTGAAGAATATAGATGTAGTGATTCCCCGTAATAAATTGACGGTAGTGACGGGCTTGAGTGGGAGTGGCAAGTCTTCCTTGGCTTTTGATACGATATACGCGGAGGGACAACGACGTTACCTGGAAACTTTTTCTGCCTATGCCCGTCGTTTTTTGGGCGGGATGGAACGTCCCGATGTGGATAAGATAACGGGATTGAGTCCGGTTATCTCTATCGAACAAAAGACAACCAACAAGAATCCCCGCTCTACTGTGGGGACGACTACTGAAATATACGACTTCTTCCGGTTGTTATTTGCCCGGGCGGGAGTAGCTTATTCTTATGCCACCGGTAGTAAGATGGTAAAATATACGGATGAGCGGATTTTGGAATTGTTGCAGCAGGATTTTGCCGGAAAAAGAATTCTTTTATTGGCTCCGGTGGTAAAGGGGCGTAAAGGACACTACAAAGAACTATTCGAGAATTTAAGGAAAAAGGGATTTATTTCTGCACGAGTGGACGGGAAGATTATGGAGATTCTTCCTGGAATGAGTGTGGACCGTTATAAAATTCATGATATCGAGATCGTTGTCGATAAAATCGTTATGCAGGATGTCGACTTGAAGCGTCTGAAGGCTTCCGTGGCGACAGCAATGAAAAATGGAAAAGGAGTCATGACGGTGAAGGACAATGAAAGTGACGAATTAAAATATTATAGTCGTCATTTAATGTGTCCTGACACGGGAATTTCTTATAAAGATCCGGCTCCCCACACGTTTTCTTTTAATTCTCCTCATGGTGCTTGTAAAAAGTGCAAAGGCTTGGGGTACATTAATTCTGTTGCGATAGAGAAGATTATTCCTGATGATTCGCTGTCTATCTATGCCGGGGGAATATTGCCCTTAGGAAAATATAAAGGATCTTTGATTTTTTATCAAATCGATACGATTTTAAAAAAACACGGTGCGGATATAAAACAACCGATTCGCGAGCTTCCAGAGGAGGCTTTGACTGATATATTGTACGGTTATCCGGGACAGTTCCGTTTGGAAAATACGGAAATCGGAGTCTCTTCCAATTTTTTAACCACCTACGAGGGTATTTTAAAATACGTCACGATACAGGAGGAGAATGCCACCTCTAAAAAAGCAAATAAATGGGCAGAGCAGTTTATTTCGGTAACGACTTGTGATGTTTGTAACGGTCAGCGTTTAAACCAGGAGGCTTTGCATTTTTATATAGGTGGGAAGAATATATCGGAGTTGGCCAATATGGAATTGGATGATTTGTACGTTTGGGTATGTAATGTTGAACAACATCTGGAATTAAAGCAAAAACAGATTGCCGGAGAGATATTGAAGGAGATACGGACTCGTTTGAAATTTATGTTGGATGTCGGGTTGGAATATCTTTCTTTAAACCGTCAGTCGATGACTCTTTCCGGAGGTGAGTCCCAGCGTATTCGATTGGCCACACAGATCGGATCTCAGCTGGTAAATGTACTTTATATTTTGGACGAGCCCAGTATCGGCTTGCATCAGAAAGATAACAGGAAATTGATTCGTTCTTTGCAAGAGCTGCGGGATGCGGGGAATTCGGTGATCGTGGTGGAACATGACAAAGAGATGATGGAAAATGCCGATTATATTGTGGATTTGGGACCTAAAGCCGGTAGAAAAGGGGGGGAGATTATGGCGATAGGTACATTCGATGATATTAGGAGAAGCAGTAGCCTCACGGCTCAGTATCTAAAGGGTATTAGAGAGATTACCGTACCGTCTGAACGTCGGCAGGGAAACGGGAAAAAGATCAGTCTGAAAGGGTGTACCGGAAATAATTTAAAGAATGTGGATGTCGATTTCCCTTTAGGGAAGCTGATCTGCGTTACCGGGGTAAGCGGTAGCGGAAAGTCCTCTTTGGTGAACGGAACGCTTCATCCCATTTTGAGTGCTTATTTTTATCATTCGTTAGCAGAGCCTTTGCCTTATCGTGCTATTGATGGCATAGAGAATATAGATAAAGTCGTGGTGGTAGACCAAAGTCCGTTAGGAAAAAGCCCCCGATCTAATCCGGCGACCTACACGGGTATTTTCACCGATATCCGAAAGATATTCGAAAAATTACCGGAATCTCAAATCCGGGGATATACGGCGGGCCGCTTCTCGTTTAACGTGAGTGGTGGGCGTTGTGAAGCTTGCAAGGGGGCCGGGGTAAAAACGATAGAGATGAATTTTTTACCGGATGTTTACGTGCATTGTGATGAATGCGATGGAAAACGGTATAATAAGGAGACTTTAGAGGTTCGTTATAAAGGGAAGTCTATCGGGGATGTATTGAATATGACCATCAATATGGCGGTGGAATTTTTTGAGAATTTGCCTCATTTACAGGCCAAATTGAAGGTTTTGCAGGATGTCGGTTTGGGATATGTTCAGATCGGACAACCTTGTACTACGTTAAGCGGTGGTGAATCGCAACGAATAAAATTAGCGGCGGAGCTGTCTAAAAAAGAGACGGGAAATACGTTGTATATATTGGATGAGCCTACGACTGGCCTGCATTTTGAGGATGTAAATATTTTGTTGGGAGTATTGCAGAAATTAGTGGATAAAGGAAATACCGTGATTGTGATCGAGCATAATCTCGATGTAATAAAGGTTGCCGATTATTTGATCGATATGGGGCCCGGCGGGGGAAAAAACGGGGGGGAAGTGGTGGTTACGGGGACCCCGGAAGAGGTGGCTTTAAGCCCGGACTCCGTGACAGCTCCTTTTTTGCGGAAAGAACTACATAGTAAGGAATGACTGTTATAAATGAAAAGATTCTGTGATTCCGGATTTCTTGATAGGAGGATTATTTCTAATAACTTAACAGTTATGTAATTGAATCACAGATTCTTATCCTGTTTTATGGATTCAATATTTGGGGTTTACGATTAAATCAAGGGTAAAATCCTTCATATAACGATTTAATTCATCTTCGGCTTTTTCAAGCGAATCAACTCCCCATCCGGGTTGTGTATAGTCGTGGTCTCCGTATTTTTTGTACCAGTGACTCAATATAACACCGTAATGGTTTTCGTCTCGTTTTAAAATCTTGGCTTTGATTTTATGGGTAAGGTCTTCCACCGTATATTCGAATTCCTTTATTACCTCGGCTTTTTCTATCTTAAGCATAATTCTTGTTTTATTTAGGTGATCCGTAATTTTTTATTTATCGGTCTTATGTATGATCGCTTTGATAAAATATACGCTTTGGAACTTTTAAACGTTTCGTTTTGTTTGTTTATTTTCAAGCGGAATGAAAATTATTCTCCGATACGAAGCTTATTATTTAAAAAGTCATATATATTTGTATTTCAATGGGGGATTGACGATCTGGTAGAAGGAGCTTTTAAAACGGCAAGCTTGTCCGACGAAGATAAACAGAATCTGTTGACCCGTCATTAGGTTGTCGTTCTAAAATAGGTAGGCTTACGGGTTAATTCCTTGGCGGTAAAGAATATAAATGGAAAAATCAGTCGGATGCAGACATGAAGAGTTATGAATTAAGGCCTTGGAGATTATCCGATTGCCGGTCGCTGGCCGAATATGCCGATAACATACGTGTATGGAATAATTTGCGGGATGGTTTTCCATCCCCTTACACGGAGGAGGATGCCCGGGAGTATATTGAAAGTACTTTATCGAAGGGGTGCGTGCAGGATTTTGCTATTGTCATTGACGGGAAGGCTATTGGCGGTATCGGTTTTATTCCGCAGAGTGATGTGGAGCGATACAGTGCGGAGATCGGATATTGGTTGGGAGAGCCTTACTGGGGGCAAGGAATAATGAGCGGGATCGTATTCCGGTTCGTGGAGTATATTTTCACAACAACGGAGTTGGTGCGCCTATATGCTTCCGTTTTCGATTATAACACGGCCTCCCGGAGGGTATTGGAAAAGTGTGGTTTTCGATTGGTGGGAATTATGCGTAAAGCGGTTCGGAAAAATGACCGATGGGCGGATATGTGTTGTTACGAGATGCTTAAGTCTTCGGAAAAGTAAGCCCGAAAGGACGGTTCCCGGTACGGAACGAGTGATTTAGGATTGTTTTTCAGGAAGATATCTCCAGAAACGGGCAGGTAGATTCCTACGATGTAGCTTGGGATTCAATCGTTCTTTAATTGTAATCGATTTAAAGTACTCTTTCCAAAGGCGTTGGAATAGTTTTTCGTCCCGGTCCATCAGGTTTTCATCCAGGATGCCGGTAAGCAGATGGTTTTCTTTGGTATCGAAACGCACTTCGGTAACGGTAGTCAAGTCGTAGTAGTAGCCGTACTCTCTTTTCAGATCGTAGATCAGCCATTTTTGATCGGAAAAACGGTCTTGAAGGTGTTTTAAGGTTAATGAGAGTACGTTATAGAGCGGTTTTAAGGCCGCAAAGAAAGTGCCGTCTGCGGCTTTTTGAAATCGTAAGAATTGAACGACTCGAAGGCGTTCATTGTTTACTTTTTTGGCATTTTTGGTTATTTCCAATACATCCGGATCGCTGAAATTTAATTCGATGGAAGTGGGTGCATCGATAGCCTTGTGTATATAGCGGAATAGTAAAAGGTCGATTTCCGGTAGTTCGGACAACCAGTTCATGACTAATGTCGATAGGGCGGGAGCGGAGAGTTTCTTTTGAAGGGCATTCCATACCCGATTGCTTCTTTTTTCATCGGTAACGACGGCATAGGTCTCGTCGTAAAACAAGGGTAGGGGCTCACCTTCTCCTTTTAGCATGTCGGGGAACGAACGTCTGCTGTAAGCGTCGAATACGGCGGTAAGAAGGCCTTCGAATGTTTTATCGTATATATAAATAACCATTTCTAATATTGAAAAGGGATCACTAATTGGCGATCGTCTATTTTACGGTTGGACGGCCGGGTTAAAATACGTCGTACGGTTTCTGGTTGTATTTCATGGATGGTTTGTGTCGGCAACTCATGGCAGGTAATGAAATATTGAGCTTTTTTCATCACGACTCCGATTTGTTTCAGATGAGTGGCTCCCAACCGGGAGTGGCGTCGTGCCGCAACAATCATTTGAGCCGATTTGACTCCTAAGCCGGGAACCCGGAGTAACATTTCATAGTCGGCCCGGTTGATGTCGATAGGGAATACTTCCGGATGACGTAAAGCCCACGATAGTTTGGGATCAACTTCCAGATCCAAGTCAGGATAGGCATCGTTGACGATCTCGTTAACGGAGAAGTGGTAGAAACGAAGCAGCCAGTCGGCTTGATACAGACGATTCTCCCGTACCAATGGAGGCTGTTTTAACATGGGAAGCCGATTGTCGTAACTGTTTACGGGGACATATCCCGAATAATACACTCTTTTCATCGTGGGACGTTTGTACAAGGCGGAAGAGAGATAGAGGATATCTTTGTCGCTGTCGTCTGTTGCCCCGATAATCATTTGCGTACTCTGTCCGGCCGGGGCAAAATGCGGCGCGTGGCGAAATTTTTTTCGTTCTTCTGCGTGCTGGAGTACTCCCTGCTGGATATAGCGCATGGGAGTGAAGACACTTTGAAAATCTTTTTCCGGGGCTATAATCTTCAGACTCTCTTCTTTCGGGATCTCGATATTTACACTTAACCTATCGGCATAGAGACCGGCTTCGTTTACCAGTTCTCGACTGGCACCCGGGATACTTTTCAGATGAATATACCCGTTGAATCGGTATTTTTGTCTCAGATCCTTGACTACTCTCACCAGACGTTCCATCGTGTAATCGGGATTACGGACGACTCCCGAACTAAGAAAAAGTCCTTCAATATAGTTTCTCCGGTAAAATTCTATCGTTAGATTCACAAGCTCCGTGACGGAAAAAGTGGCCCTTTTCAGATCGTTGCTGCGACGATTGATGCAATAAGCACAGTCGTACATGCAATTATTCGTCAGCATGATCTTCAATAGAGAGATACAGCGTCCGTCTTCCGCAAAACTATGACATATCCCCCAACCTTCGGCACTTCCGATCTCTCCTTTTTTGTGCGAGCGGGAGGTACCGCTGGATGCGCAGGATACATCGTATTTGGCAGATTCTGCCAGTATTTTTAGTTTTTCGAGAACACTTTCCTCCATAATAACGGTTTTCTATCTCCGGTTGATCTTTTACAAAGATAAATGCTTACCGTTATTTCGGTAGATAAAAAGGAAGAATTAACGTTAAAATAACCCACAGGGACGGGTACAAAGTGCTATTTAATTGTAAATTAAAAAATTCTGAGATTAGGAGATTGAGTGATTTTGTGATTGGAGATTTGTCTTGTCCTAAAAAAAGTTTACATTTTAATCTAAAATTTTTCTTTTATTTTTCATCGTCCTACAATGACTTTACACGTTATAATCTGTCGCTATCTAATCCTATAATAGTTTGTCACGTGTGACGTATCTGCCTATACATATCTCTTGAATATTTAGCTATATGATATATTCGTGAAAATAATTTTAAATAACAAAATGATACATAATCCCCGGATGTCTACTAAGGAAATCACAATCACGAAAAAACGAAGACTTTTCAATTGTTCCAAAATAACCGAATGGAGAACAATTCCTTTGTTAATATGCAAAATCTTTTTCGGTGTGACACAGGCTATTCTTCTTCATTCTTTTCATTAATTACCGATAGTGTCCCCAAAAGTGTTCAATCCAGACGATACTTTTCAAATCGTAACAGACTGATTCAATAAATGTTCCAATGTACTTTTGATAAAAATGTGTGAAGAATATTGAAAATACACCAATTTAGTTCTATCTTTATAGCAAGAAGTGATTTCGGAGGAGAATGTAAATATATAAAAATAATGAATATGAGAGCATGGCAAATCGTTGTGGCTTACGAGAGTAAGCTGGTAAAGAGGAACTGGTTGTTCCGCCTTTTTATCGTGGGAGTATTGGGCTACATTTTGGTGTCTCTCGTCCCGTGGGACATTCGGCGGGAAATATGGAGAAATATAGCGTTCGCATCCTCTCTCCCGACGAGAGGGGTTTATTTCCTGAACTTGTTCCAGTCTTTGGTCGTGGTGCTCCTAACTTGTGATATGCAGAGGAAAAGGAATAAAGCGGAAAGCCGGGAAATACTTTCAGTGAAGCCGTTAAGCAACAGCCAATTTTTTTGGGCGGAATTAGCGGGTATGGCACTCCCTTTTTTGATCGCGGATGGCGTTTTCATGGCGTTTTGCCTGTTCATTCATTTGATGATTCCAGATTCACCGGTGAACCCGTGGGTGTACTTGTCCTTCTTGTTGAAAGACGTGTTGCCGACATTCGTGTTCGTGACGGGACTGTCGTTGCTGGCGAATAGGATTCTGCGACATCCTTTCGTGAGTTGGCTCGTGCTGACCGTGTTCCTTTGCACGTCGTATGCTTACCTGACAAAACCACTTCACGGGATACTGGATTTCCGGGGAAGCCTGTTGCCGGAATCTTTTTCCTCGATCGTGGGGTTTATGCATTCCGACGTGTGCCTGTTGCAACGGGGAATGTTCTTGTTGCTGGGGCTGGGATTGTTGTGCGTGGCAGTTCCTTTCACGAGGCGGTTGTCCGAAATGCCGGGACGAAAAGTGTTTTACCACGCAGCAGGTTGTTTGTTGCTGATGTCAGCCGTGGGGACGGGATACGTTTATATCGATAAGTTCCAGACCCGCCGGGAGAACCGGGAAGCGTACCGGGAGGTTTTCTCCCGTTACGAGGCTTATCCCAAGGTGCGAATCTTAACACACGGGATTACGTATGTGCCGGGAGAAGAGGATTTCTCTGCCACGAGCCGGATGACGGTGGTGAACCGGAAAGCAGAGAGGATGGAGCAGTTGATCTTGTTCTTGAACCCCGGGTTGGAAATCAGCAAGCTGAAGTCGGGGGAAGAGAAAGTGCCCTTTCGGCGGGACCGACAGGCAGTGGTGGTCGAACGATCGCTGGCTCCCGGGGATAGTGTGGTGCTGGAGATAGAGTACGGCGGATGTATCGACGAGGATATTTACCAGGTGGACATCGATGAAGAGGATTATTTTGCTCCCGAGCGGCCATTGACAAAGGTGGATCGGTACGGGAAACGTTCCGCGTTCGTGTCGGGGGATTACACGCTACTCATCCCGGAGGTGTTGTGGTACCCGGCGGCAGTGGCCCCGGTAGCGTTGCAGCCGTCACGAGAAACGAATTTCACGGATTACACGCTGTGCGTGAAGAATCCCGGCAGGCAGGTAGTCTTGTCGCAGGGCATCCCGGAGGAAGTAGAGGACGAGGTGAGATTCCGTAATTTGCAGTCGTTGACCGGTCTGTCGCTTTGCATGGGAGATTACGTGAAGCGGTCGGTGACGGCAGACTCCATCACGGTAGAGTTCTACACGTACCCGGGCAATGATTTTTACTTGAAGCCGTTTGACGGTTGGATGGATGAAATCGCAAAATACCCGAACGCAAAGGAGTACCGGAAGGAGTTGGTGAACAAGTGCCGCAATCGCATAGAGGGAAGCATGCCTAACCCGTACCCGTTCAGGTTTCTTAAATTAGTGGAGGCTCCTTCCTCTTTTCTTTACCAGCATTCATTCCATAATAACATCCAGCCGGAAATGGCGTTTTTCGGGGAACGGATGTTGGAAGAATCTTATAAACCGGGAGCCCCTTCCGTTGACAGATTAAGAGATATGAATAAACAGGAATACCTGTTATTCAATGATTTTCCTTTTTTCCTTGACGATATACACGCAGATCGGCTTTTCTCTGATTTCCACTGGAGCGTTGCTTCCGACAGGTACGCGGGGATAGACATGTTGTTCGGTAAAATGGCAAATCCGTCGCTTGACAAGTTGATTTTGTTCCCGTCGATGCTGGATAGTATCACGAAAGGAGGATTGGAGGGACTAATCCGGAGAGGGTATTCGCGGGGATACGATAAATTGATTAGCATGAAAGTTTCGCAGTTGCTGGCTTATCTGACGACGATTACCGGCTGGGATTCGTTGAGGGCATACACCCGGGAGTTCTATGAGAGTGCCCGTTTCCGGGAAGTGGATTTTGATTTGTTCATGGAGGGGTTCCGCGAGCGTTTCGGGCGGGACATCAGGCCATTCGTGGATGACTGGTACACGACGCGAGAGATACCGCGGCTGGTGATAAAGGACTTGACATACCGGCAAACGGGGGAGGTGCAGGCAGTCGATTTTAAAGTGGGCAATACCGGAGAGGTAGACGGGTGCGTTTCGGTAATTGAAGCTTTTTCTGATGATTACGGGAGGTGGATTATTGGCGATTGGCGGAGCTTCCCGGTCAAACCGGGGGAATACAAGCGGATCGTGGCCCACGAGGTTAACGGATACTCTTTTTTCTTGTCCACCAATTTTTCGAGACGCGTCCCCGAACGTATTGAGTTCCATGGCACCTCGTTATGGAAGGGAGACATTCCCGCTGAGCGTGTCGTCCCGCTTGACAAGAACCAGTTTTATCCTCCCGGTGAAATTATCGTCGATAACGAGGACGAGGGTTTTCATTTGATCGATTCTTCGGGAAACAGGTTAAAACGACTGGCGGAACAGTTGGCAGAAGACAATATGAAAGATTATAATTATGGCATTAATGCTAAGAAGCACACGTGGGGAAAGCCATGCATAGAAGTTGAATTTTACGGGGAAGAGGTCCATAGCGCCTTTACCAAAGTTGCCGGGAACGGAAGTTTTAAAGCGGAATGGATAGCGAATCTTCCGGAAGCGGGCAGGTACGAGATTTTTGTTTACCTGCCTGATGTTAGAGATGTAGACGCTCTTTATACCTATGAATCGAAGTACCCGGGAATGAAGAATTATTATACCGTCGATACCGCCGGAGGAAGTGAAAAAGTCGCGCGGGAGGTGGCAAAGGGAGATGCCGATTGGGTGTCTCTGGGTACGTTTGTTTTACCGGCGGGGGAATCCCGCGTTGTTTTGGATGACCGGGGTGTTCCTCCAGTTGATGATGAAGAGTATGCCCGGGAAGTAGTTTCAATTGGTGGTGACAAGCATGCCCAGTTGGTCGTGGCGGATGCGGTAAAATGGGTAAAAGTAAAGTAGGTCGGAAAGAGTATTATAAAAAGCCAACCATGAATTAGTTGGCTTTTTATAAATGATACTTTTTTGAAATAGTATTACCTATTGGAGTAAGACCATTTCACTCGGTTTGGATGGCTCACCTTCTCCTTCAGCGTTTATGGCACTAACACGAAATTGAACATTTTTTCCTTCTAAAAGACCCACTAACCTTACTCTGAACAATTTTGCCTTAGAAGTCCACACATTCCATAATCCACCTTTATATCTATAACTAATGCGATAACGCATTATCGCACAACCGCCGTCATCATCCGGTGCAGTAAATTCAATTGTGCACCAATCTTTCCCAAAGTCAACGATCTCGGGTGTTCCGGGAGGTCCGGGAGGCCTACATACTGTTGCACTTATAAGTGTTACAGTCATTAAGCACAAACAGACAAGCATGGATGGCTTAAAAAAGTTTCGATTAATTTTCTTCATAGCTTGTTAATTTAATATGTTTATATTGCACAATATATAAAATTTATTGAAAATTTGCAAACAATATAATTAAAAAAAATACTACAATTAATACAAACTTATATCCATAAATATGGTTTATTTTAATTATACTTCATTTTTTTATTTTTCAGGTCACGCTTTTTGGGTAGTTACGGATTTCGAAAGTGCAAAACTGAAACAATGCCAGCACACTTTCCGATCTCCATTCCCTCCGAATACTTTCAGGAAACCCGAGATGGTTTCAGCAACTCTTTGCATTTGACCGACTGATATAGCAGTAGAAGATTCAAACGTGTTGAGGCTGTAATCAACGTGAAACTCATCCTTGTCCGTGTACAGATCTATATTCTTACTGATACTGATGTCATATTCGTCATAGACTTCAACTTCACATGTAAAAGGAGCTTTCTCTCTCTATGGAAGCACACGGGGCCGGGGTAGTCATGTTCGGAAGAAAAAATTTAGTACAGATTTGTCTTTTTGTATATCTTCTTTTTTTAGTAACCCACAGGGACGGGTACAATGTGCTATTTAATTGTAAATTTTAGATTGACAATTGTAGAGTAAAAAATTCTGAGATTAGGAGATTGAGTGATTTTGTGATTGGATAGTCATAAATTGTGACCATAAACCTAAAGGGAAGGGGAAAGGGAAAAAAACGGAGAGGCATAAATAATGAACAGCGAACTGATAATTATAAATTGTGGATTAAAAGAATTCAACGATTTTGTGAATGGGATTGTAAAACACCTTGATAGCACTTAGGGACGGGGCAAAAGTGCTATCAAGGTGCGTTTAATTATTCGATTGCTATAACTGCAATCGTTAATCTACAATTGTCATTTCTTTTGGGGATATCCTACCGGGTTATTCATCAGAAGCAGTTGATGCTCCTTTAAGTTGAGGACTTTTTTCAATTTATCTTTGTCCATAGAGGCCCGGGGAACCGTAACCAAGTTGTTGGCTGCACAGAACAGATTGATATTTTGTGAAACGATTCCGGCATCCATAGCTGCCATTAACCGGATTTGTTCGTTATCGCCCATTCCGAAGCGGGAGATATCCGAAACCAAGATAAGGGAAACGGGAGCTGTTTGGACGAAATCCTGCTGGCCTCCGACTGCGGCCCGATGATCTCCTTCCGCTACGGGTTTTAAACTGTTTTTTTCCGCATCGTATAGATAAATTCCCTCGGGAAGGCAAACATAGATATCGACATCTTGTTTATTAAGAGCCGATGGGGCGGTACGTTTTTTTGAATCCGGTCTGTTGATGCCGTTAGCGGCCCATAAAAGATCGCTTAAATCCTGAGTGCTTAACGACTTATTAGAAAATTCCCTGACGGATTCCCGATCGTTCAAAGCTTGCATTAGGCTTGCTCCCCTTGTTTTATTCGGGGCATTTAGTTTAATCTCTTTCATGTTTTGGGCGTTTAGCGTGTTAGTCATGAATAAAATACCGATAAAAAAAAGATAATGTTTCATATTTTAGGGTTTTTAGTTAGGTAAAATAAAGCCGGACGGCTACGATAAGTAGAATCACAAGTAGAAAATATCGAATGTATTTCGCTCCCCATTTTATGCTGAAACGAATTCCGATCCAAGCTCCGAGCATATTTCCACAAGCGAGTATCAGTCCTGTTTTCAGATCGACCAATCCGTAATAGAAAAAAATACCCAAAGCAATGATGGTATAAAAAAGAACGATGAATAATTTGATCGCGTTGGCTTTTAACAGATCATAACCGCATCCTAATACCAATCCTGCCAATAGAAAAAAGCCTATTCCTATTTGAATAAAGCCTCCGTATATTCCAATGATGAAGAACACGATATGGCGTAGCCAGGGATTTTTTACTTTCGCCCGCTCCGCGTTGGCTTTTACCCAAGAGTTGGGATCCAACCATAGCATAAAAAACATAACGATCAATAGCCCGGCAATTACTTTGCGGAATATCTCCTCGTTGATATCCACGGCAATGAAAGCTCCTACAATGCTACCGAGAGCCACGGGCAATAAAAGTTTGGAATCGGTTTTAAAGTCGAGAATTTTTTTTTGTTTGAAGCTACCCACGGATACTATGTTTTGAAATAAAATAGCGACACGGTTTGTCGCGTTGGCCACATTGGCCGGCAGTCCGATGAAAATTAAGAAGGGAACCACTAACATGGAACCTCCCCCGGCGAAGGTGTTGATAAATCCTGCTGCCGTACCGAGTAAAATAGTAATCAAAGCTTCCGTCAGACTCATGATCATAGTATTTACCATACAAAGTTAGGATTTTCCGGGGAAAAGAATTAATAATTCGAGGGTATTATCAGATAGGTTTGAATCTAAAGAGAAATCGAAAGTTTTATTCGAACGGTATTAAAAGACCCGTTTGACAATTTCTTGAATATTGTCCGATTTTCCCATGGTATAGTAGTGTACCGCCGGTGCTCCTTGTCGGATCAGTTCCTGGCTTTGGGCAATACACCATTCGATACCTACCCGGTAGACCTCTTTATTCGAACGACATCGCCGGATGGCTCGTTCTAACTCTTCCGGAATATCGAGATTGAAAGAGCGGGGGAGGTTTTCCAAGTGTTTAAAGGAGGAGATCGGCTTTAGTCCCGGGATAATGGGCACCGAGATGCCGATAGCCCGGCATTTTTCGACAAAAGAGAAATAGTTGTCGTTATCGAAAAACATTTGCGTAACAATGTAATCCGCTCCAGCGTCTACTTTTCGCTTGAGGTTTTCGATATCACTGACCGGATTAGGTGCTTCGTAATGTTTTTCAGGATAGCCTGCCACACCGATGCAAAAATTGGTGGGGACGGCATCGGTAAGCGTGTCGTCCAAGTATTTCCCTTGATTCATCCTTGCGATTTGTTCTACCAGTTCGCAACTGTATTTATGTCCGTCTTCTTCGGGAGTAAAATAGCGTTGTCCGGAAACAGGATCTCCCCGTAGAGCCATAACATTTTCAATATCGAGAAAATTTAAATCGATCAAATCGTTCTCGATCGAATGACGGGTAGCTCCCCCGCATACGATATGAGGGACGACTTCCACGGGATAGCGTTTCATAATGGCCGCGGATAAAGCAACTGATCCCGGGCGTTTGGTGACTGTTACCTTCACGATGGAACCGTCGGCTCGTTCCCGGTATTCTTGCTCGTCCCGGTGAAAGGTTATGTTGATAAAAGGTGGAGCGAATTTTATCAATGGTTCAATGGCTTCGTATATTCGGTGTATGTCTCCGCCTCTGAGAGGAGGTACCAGTTCAAAAGAAAATATCGGGCGGTCCGATTTCCTGAGTATATCAATGACTTTCATGGTCGTATTATTTAAGGGTTGAGATGTCCCTTTGGAAGTAATCTTACATTTATCATTCGTAAGATCGCTTCTCAAAAGAATTCAAAATAGATTACGTTACGTTTCTTTCTTTTTATACGTTTATCTGTTCAGTAATTTTTTGCCTTCTTCGAGTGAGATCCCTCTACGTCGGCAATAGTCCGCGAACTGATCGTCTCCGATTTTACCGATACTGAAATAACGGGCTTCGGGATGGGCGATCAGTAATCCGCACAGACTTGTCGTAGGGTTTATGGCATACGAAGAGGTCAGGTGAACTCCGATCTCTTCGGTTGCATTCAGTAGTTCGAACACATCTTTTTTTAGCGAGTGGTCGGGGCAAGCCGGGTAACCGAACGCGGGGCGAATCACATGTAATCCTTCGTTAAGTTGTTCCTGCATCCATTCCGCGCAGGCTTCCGCGATTCGTGCGGCCAGACTTTCCCGCAGCAATTGCTCGAACTCGCGACACGAACAGGAGGGATGTAAATCGGCCACCTTCAAACAGAAGAGTCCGATACTGTTTTTCCCCTCGGCTTTAGGCGTAATAAAATCGGCAAGGGAGATGCATTCGCTTCGCGGGGCCTGTTGGCGTAGCATCGGGAGACGATGTCCACCGTCTAAAACAATGTCGTCGTTTTCCGAATAAGCATCGTAAAAGCGTGCGATTAGGGAGACATCAAACTCTTTTTTAACGATAATTTCTTCCAACATCTTCATGGCTGCCTCGTAGGTTTTTTCAGCCTCTTCATTGGTAAATAGGATTTCGGGATATTTCCCTTTGAACCCCCAGAAATGAAAGAAAGGGGTCCAATCGATGCGGTTGACGAAATTTTCCACGTTTATGTGTTTTCCGGTCAAATGGTGTTCTCCGAATTCCGGTGGAGGATAAGAGTTCCTGTCAAAGAGCGGAGCTTTTCCTCTGGCCTCCTGCAAAGATAGTAACGGGGCGGATTTCGAATTATAGTGCTGTCGTATCTCTTCCTGCTTTTCTTTAATTTTTGCTATTGTTTTCTCCTTATCTTTTAGGAGTTGTTTTAGGATGGTTACCGTGCGGGAGGCGTCTCCGCCTTCCGTAACGCAATAATCGTATAAAGGTGCTAATTTCACCGCCGTGTGTACCGATGAGGTAGTTGCTCCCCCGACGATTAGCGGTATTTCCAATTGCTCTTTTTGCAATAGCTTGCATAACTCTTCCATCTCTCCAAGGGAAGGCGTGATCAATCCGCTAACCCCGATAAAGTCGGCTTTTTCTCGTTTGGCAGCTTCCACGATGGTAGGGTGATCGATCATAACTCCCAGATCGATCACATCGATGTTGTTGCAGGAGAGTACGGTATGTACAATATTTTTACCGATATCGTGTACGTCTCCTTTCACTGTCGCGAGTATAATCTTAGGTTTCCTCGCGGATACCCGGGTATTATTCGTGTTGTAACGCTCGATTTCCGGTTGCAAACGGGCGACGGCCTCTTTCATAACTTTGGCGGATTTTACGACTTGGGGTAAAAACATTTTACCTTCCCCGAATAATTGGCCTACCCGTTCCATTCCGTTCATCAAGGGTTTCTCTATAATTTCTATCGGAGAAGTATAGCAACCGATAGCCTCTTGAAGGTCTTCTTGTAAATAGTCGGTAATTCCTTTACTTAAGGCATAGGCCAAGCGATCTTCTAATGAATGGGAACGCCACTCTTTTGCTTCGTGCTGTTTGATTGTCGTGTCTGACATTTTGTACTTCTCCACAATGGAAATCAGGTTTTCTGTGGCTTCCGGTTTCCGGTTTAGTACCACGTCTTCTACTGCGTTTAAAAGTTCCGGCTCGATCTCGTCGTATACCCGTAACAACGAGGGATTGACAATCGCCATATCCAATCCTGCTTGAACGGCATGGTAAAGGAAGACCGAATGCATGGCTTCCCGGATCGGATTGTTTCCACGAAAGGAGAAAGAGAGATTGGATATTCCTCCGGAAGTATGAGCTCCTCTTAGATGATCTTTTATCCATCGTACCGCTCGGATGAAATCCACCGCGTAGTTGTTGTGTTCCTCTACTCCGGTTCCGATAGCTAAAACATTGACATCAAAGATAATATCTTCAGGAGGAAATTGTAGTTGTCGTGTTAATAAACGAAATGCTCGGTCTGCGATAGTAATTTTCCGTTCGAAGGTGGTGGCCTGTCCGGCCTCATCGAAAGCCATAACAACGACTGCCGCACCCAAGCGGTGTATTTCCCGTGCTTTGGTTAAAAACTCGGTTTCTCCCTCTTTCAGACTGATGGAATTGACAATGCATTTCCCTTGAGCATTCTTTAATCCGGCCAGAAGAGTATACCAATCCGAAGAGTCAATCATAAAAGCAGCTTTGGCGACATCCGGTTCGTTACCGATGATTCGAACGAAACGTTCCATCTCGGTAACACTGTCGAGTAGAGCATCATCCATGTTGATATCGATCACGGAGGCTCCGTCGGCGATTTGCTCACGGGCGATAGAAGCGGCTTCCTGGTATTTTTTCTCCCGGATAAGGCGGGCAAACCGGGCCGATCCGGCCACATTCGTACGTTCGCCGATATTGGTAAAATTAGTTTTGGATACATCGATCGTGACGGAATCCAACCCGCTAACCTTAAGGAGGGGATGTACTAATGGCGGTTTTCTGGGAGGAACTGTTCTCAGTGCAGTGGCGATAGCCCGGATATGCTGCGGGGTGGTTCCGCAACATCCACCTGCAATATTGATTAGCCCTTCTTCTGCCATTTTTCGGAGTTGCTTGGCTGTATAGTCCGGCGATTCGTCATACTCACCCGTTTCGTTCGGTAGGCCTGCATTCGGATAAACACTCAGGAAACAGGGAATCTTGTTGGCCATTTCCTTTAAAAAAAGATGCAGGTCTTTTGCCCCGAAAGAGCAATTCAATCCGAAGCTTAGGATCGGGTAGTGGGAGAGGGCGATGAAGAGAGCTTCTATGGTTTGTCCGGTTAAGGTTCGTCCACTGCGATCGTTTACGGTAGCTGAAAGCATGACCGGAAGTTTACTCCCTTTTTCTTCTTGTACTTTCTTGATGGCATAAAGTGCTGCTTTGGCATTTAATCCGTCGTATATGGTTTCGACCAATAACAAATGCACACCACCGTCAACGAGTCCTCGTACCTGGATCTCATAAGCGGCTGCTAAGGTATCAAAATCGATACTCCGGAATTCGGGTTGTTCGGGATCAGGCGATAGCGTTAAGGATTTTGAAGTAGGACCGATACTTCCGGCAACGTAAATTTTCCGTTCCGTGTGGTTCCTTGCCACCTCGACCGCAATACGTGCTCCCTCCGCGTTGAGTTGATATACCCGGTCCGAGCACCCGTAATCTTCCTGCGATATGGCGTTCGCATTAAAGGTATTGGTTTCAATAATATCGGCTCCAGCCTCTATGTAACTCTCGTGTATTTCTCGAATAATATCCGGGCGGGTAAGGTTTAGGATGTCATTGTTGCCTTTTAATGGAAGCGGATGATCGGTGAATAGCTCTCCCCGAAAATCTTTTTCACTCAAACGGTATTGCTGTAGGGCAGTTCCGGTTGCTCCGTCCAGTATCAGTATTCTTTTATGTAGTTCTGTTCTTATATCCATGATAAAGAATGGTTTATTTGCATGAAGCCAAAGAAACGGTCAGTATGGTCGAACATGGCCTTAGCTTTTTAAATTTTGTTCTTCCTGTCTTCAAATTTACATAAATTTATTGGTTTATGATGTCTGTAAAGCCAATAAGGCTGTTCTGTTTAGACTTATAGACTTAGCGAACCTCATTTGTTTTATTTCCAAATTTTGAAATCGAATTTTCCCGAGATACCGATCTGTGTATCCTTGATGCAGATTGCTGCCAAAATCTTCGGTATATCTCCGATTTTTTCAATGCAAGGTTCTATATCGGCTGTCGTTTGAATTTGATTGGCAAACGCTGTGGCATAGGTGTCAGCCAAAGCGCAATCCTGACAAACGATCATGACGGCATCCGCTTGACCAAAACTTAGGGAAGGCCCTACCGTTCCCGATGAAGTACAAATTCCCAAGGGAGAACGGTCGGCACGAATCGTGAATCCTACTTTCTCGGATAGCGGAGAAGATCCTGCGAATACGGCGATATCGATATCCTCGTGAATATCTGCATAGATATCGCCGCCGTTTTCGATGATGATTTCCCGGATGGGAAAAGCCGTCTTCAGTTCTGCTGCAATTTGTCCGGCAACGGCTCCTGCAACGGCACTCATCGGGCCGATCCCTGAAACGTCGGAAACCTCCGCCATCTTTCGGATAATGGCGGGAGCTTCGGTTCTGGGCGTGTAAGGGATCAAAGCTTTTCGGTACTCGGGATCTTGGTTTAGATAAGTATCCATCTCTTGTCGCAATCGTATGACACGGGAGAGGGCGTAGGCTCGTATCTCCTCCCGGTAGGAAGCCTTATCGATGCCGATCCATAAATCGGTTTCCTTATGGACGATCGTGAACGTACACCAACGCTCTTGTCTCAGATGTTGTCGGTAGGTACGATTCGTGTATTCCCTGTTGTTCATGGTCATTGGATTTCGGAAAATTCAATTTTAAAGAGCTTCAAAGGACAAGCCTTCAGACATAGTTTACAGGCAATGCACTTTTCAGGATTAAATCGGAGTTTCCAGTCCGGAGCTCCGATTGTCAACGCGTGAGAGAAACAGGCGGAAACACAATTTCCGCAGTTCAAACAACGATTTTCGTCGTGTGAAACTTTGCTGGAAACCGGGTTTACCGTGACCCCGTTTTGGTTCAAATAGGCGATGGCCTGATCGATTTTTAATGTGTCGGCATCGAATTCAGCCAACAAGATTCCCGTTTTCCCGGGGTGGATTTCAGCTTTCAATAGGTTGATTTTTATATCATAGATGCGAATAAGATCGTATACCAACGGTCTGTCTGTGGCATCAACCGGAAACGATAGTATTAATTTTTGGGCCATAATTTGTTTTTTTGTCTGTTCATACTTGCTATTCTTGTTCTTTCAGGCTTTTTAATGAAGTGCCGACAGGCATCGGACGAACCGGTTCTGTCAATAGAAAATCGCCTTTTCGAATCCATTCTTTTAGTATGTTAGCGATCTCAATAGCCTTGGAGAGACTCGAGACGGGGGCTGTTCGAATTTTCTGTCCATCGATTTCGATCTCTCCGGATTGTAAGGCTGCATAATTCGTTTTTCCCAGTATTTTATTACCGTTTCCATAATCAACGATAGTGGTTTCGATTTGTTCGTTTCGGATGGAAACCCGCCGGGCCATATCTTCGTCCAAAATCGGTATGGGAATGCCGATTCCCACGAAAAGGCTTACCCCGTATTTCTCGTAATAAACACCTCGTAGAAATTCGGTACTCATGTTTTTCAGGTCTCCGATAACGGCTAAGGTTCGAGCGTTACTTGTCGGTATTCCGTAATCATTCACTTCTTTCGTGGAATGAAATTGTGTACCATTCCAGGCAACATAGCCTTCTGTTCCGCAAAGAAAAATACGGGTTCCCAAGCCGATGGTACGACATTCCGGATCGTTTATCAGGGGAGAGAGCTCTCCGGCCGTACTATAGGCTGCATTACGTAACTTGGGTAGTAACGTACCCATATAGGTATATTTGATTTGATCCGTTGAGTTTGTGGCTACATTATAATTTTGATAAGCATTTCTCGGGTTATAGAGATATGCTTCGTTAACGGTGTCCTTTGTTACCTTGGTTTTGATGTGTTTTCGAGGGTAACAATCCGTACCTTTTCCCCACGCTTCCAATGTAATTTCTTTTCCGGCAATAAGATCTTCTATCAGATGTGCTCCTCCGTAAGTAGGATTCTCCGGATTGCAATCTGTTGCCCCGATATAGGTATCTACCGCGGCCAGTCCTCCGCAGACCCGTATGCCGTTCAGTTCTATTTTTTCCATACGAATGGGAGGATCGGCGTGTCCGAAATTCAGGAATGCGCCGGAAGAACACATCGCACCGAATGTTGCCGTGGTTACTACATCTACTCGTTCCGCAATTTCTTTAGGCGAACAGGTTTTTGCCAATTCTGAAACTTCTTTTGCAGTCAGTACAACGGCAGTTCCGTTTTTGATTTTTTCGTTTATTTCCGTATATGTTTTTGTCATGATGGATTCTTTTATGAATTGTTAGAATGAAACAAAGATTTCCGGGTAAATGCCTTGCAATTACCATGATTACAGGTGGTAACGAATAGTTTGCGGTAGGGAATCCTAACGGGAAGTTGTCGTTTAACTTCCTGTTGAAAAACTTTTCAATACTACCTTGAAATCAAAAATCAAAAAAAAGTCTGGGGTAAAAGAATATTAGCGCATGCAGCGCATACGCATAGACATGACGAAAAGAGGAGAGAAGGAACTTTTACTGTTAGGAGCGATTCCGTTTCGATACTGATTTTTCTTTTCTGCTTTCATGTTTTTGGTTTTAAATTATAACTCCTGCTTTCAGGTCGGGTTTTGGCACCTTTCGAATTTTCGCAGGTTGCCGGAGTTTCTATGAGCCCGTTCTCTCTACTCCTCTTTATAATTCAAATAATCTTTTGAAGATTGAATTGATGTGACAAAGGAAAAGATAAAAAAAGAATAAAGCAAATCTTTTCGTGGTTTTTAATGGAAGGAATTAAATGATTCTGTGATTTAGAGATTCTGTGATTTAGAGATTCTGTGATTTAGAGATTCAGCGATTTAGAGATTCTGTGATTGGGTGATTAGTAAAATGAACGTAGAATTTTTAATGATGTTTTTTTATTAGAAAACACACTGCCTGTTATTATTTCAGGCAGTGTGTTCTTTTTCTTTTTCATTATATGATTTTGAAACCGAGAGTCAGATTAACCGTACTCGGAGCTTTTACTCCGTCACCGAATTTTTTTAAACCGAATTCGTAATCCACATCGAAGGTCACTTTCCATACATCGACTCCGGCTCCGACCTTTCCGTTCCACATCATCTTATCGGTATCGAAATAATCTTTAGAAAGTCCTTTAATCTTCACGTCTTTGGTTATGAATGAAGCGACCGGACCTACAAATCCACGTAACTTCACGACGGGCAACTTTAGAAGATAATAACCGACCATGACAGGAATATCTATGGATGAGTATTTTAAATTCCGTTTCTCATTCGTTGCCTTGTCCTTTGCCTGCGTTTCCTTGTGTGCAAAATTTAAAGCCGGTTCCAAGTAGATTTTTCCGAAATTGACTCTTACAAAGGCTCCAAACATATAGCCACCATGAGATTCAACTTTTAAGTCTTTTACTTTAATTTTCGTGTCGTTCCAACCTCCATGAATTCCGATACTGATAGGAAGCGATTGTGCCATTGTCACTACACTGAAGAGACAAAATAAAGATAATACTACCAATTTTTTCATATTGCATTTCATTTTAGTTCCGGTGTAAAAATATGAATAATTTTTAATTTTTAAATCTGTTTACGTTTAAATTCAGATAGAATAATACCGGTGGCAACACCTACGTTTAGGGATTCTGTCGAATAAGTGCCATCAGCAAAACTGGGTATGGTCAATTTCCGGCTTACGAATTGTTCTATTTCGGGGGATATGCCTTTACCTTCGTTTCCCATCACGATAAACCCTCGCTCTTCCAAATGGGAGTGGTAGATGTTTTCACCGTTGAGGAAAGTACCGTAACATTTGAAATCATCTTTCACGAACTGAGGGATAAAGGAAAGCAAATCCACGTAATAAACGTTTACGCGAAAAATAGCTCCCATACTGGCTTGAACGCATTTGGGATTAAAAATGTTTGCACAATCGTAATCGCAAAATACGGAATGGATGCCGAACCAGTCACATACCCTTAGGATGGTTCCCATGTTACCCGGATCTTGTATACCGTTTAATATCAGAGAAAGTGTGTTGCTGATTTTTTCCGGTTGATACGTTTTATCGGGAATTTCAGCCAAAGCAATCACTTCCGGTAAAGATTTGAAATTGGATAGAGGCTTCATTTCAATCTCGTTTACTTCTATAGTCCGGCATTGTCTTGGGATTCGGGGATGACGATCTATCCATTCCGGATAAGCGACAATGGTATCGATTTTCAGATCGGACAAAAGTAATTCACCTACTAATTTTTCACCTTCTATTTTAAAGAGATTATATTTATCCCTGAATTTCTTTTTTTCGAGGTTTTGGATTACATTTGTTAGATGTTTGCTAAGCATATTTTAGGCTTGCTGGTTAATAAAATACAAACATAATATTTTTTTGAGATTTGAGCATGGGTGCGGTGTGTAAGATAGGTATTATTTTGTCTATATTTTGTTTTTTCTATTCTTGTTCTCCGACCAAGTATGTGGGAAAAGATGAGTATTTGTTGGATCGGGTACGGGTAAAAGTGAGCGGTCACCGGGCGAACAGGAGTGATATTAAGCGGAATATACGTCAGAAACCGAACACCCGTATATTAGGGGCAAGTCGTTTCCATTTGGGGTTATATAATTTAAGCGGACGAAACGAGAAGAGATGGCTTAACAGGTTATTGCGTCGTATAGGAGAAGCTCCCGTAATTTATAATCCTTTTTTGACGACCAGAAGTAACGAACAAATTAGTTTATATCTCCGTAATAAAGGTTTTTACAAAAATCAGGTGAAAGATACCGTGTACTATAAAAAGAAAAAAGCCATTGTAGAGTATCGGATAAACACGGGTCCGCAGACGAAAATAGACGATGTCTCTTTTTTGCAAAAAGAGGAAAGGAACAATAAGGAACTGACAGGGGAGAGCAATCTGGTGGAAATGTATTATCAGGATACGCTGAAAACCTTATTGCATAAAGAGATGCCTTTGGATATGGATGTGCTGGATAATGAAAGGGAGCGAATAACGCGTATGTTGCGGGAAAAGGGATATTTCAATTTCTCCAAAAATTTTATTCAGTTTTTTGCCGATACCTCTTCGGTCAGTCGGGCCGAGACTGCAAAATTGTTTGTCCATATCATTCAAACGGTTGCGGATAGTGCTGCCTTTCAACGTTATTTCCTGAGAGATATTCATTTGGATTTCGATTACGATCCTTTGTTGAACGTGGGTGGGAGAGACTCCTCTGTCAGGCATATGGAATACGACGGATACAAAATTACCTACCGGGATCGGCTGAAGATAAAACCTAAGGTCATTACGGAGACCATTCAGATGGAACGCATGGAATTGTATAATGTGCAACGGGTGTTGGAGACTTATTCCCGCTTGCAAGCGTTGAACTTATTCAAATTTATTAATATAGATTTCAAGGAGGTCGAGACGGACGACGAGGTAAAAACCTTGGATTGTTATATTCAATTGTCACCGGTCAAACGGCAATCCTATAATGTTTTTTTGGAGGGTACCAATAGTTCCGGTAATTTGGGTATCGGGGGAAATTTCACCTATAATCATCGTAATCTTTTCAAAGCAGGAGAAAATTTTTCCGTAAGCGTATGGGGAACATTGAAAAAGGAACAAATTGACGAAAAAGGAAAGATTTTTAATACGAAGGAGATCGGGGCGGAGATCAAGTTCGTTACTCCCCAGTTTTGGATGCCTTTTTTCAAAATGAAGGATTTCAGGCGTAATTTTGCCCCGAAAACTTCTATCTCTTTTTCATACGGATATGAATATACGCCTTATTATACCCGTTCCGTCGTGAATGCCCGTTTTGGTTATCTCTGGAGGCTTTCCAATAAAAGATGGAGGTATAATTTCGATTTAATCGATTTGAATTACGTGTTAATGAAGAATGTAAACCGGAGTTTTGTCGATAGTTTGAAAAACGAATACATTAAAAATACGTATACCGACCATATGATTTTTTCAGCTGTTTTTTCAGCGACCTACACGGATCAGATCGTTAATTCAAAGGAGATGAGTTACAATTATTTCCGGGCTAATTTAGAGTCTTCGGGTAATTTGTTATGGGGTATCGACCGATTGTTCGGGGAGAGGAGAAAGGGAGAGAATCTGGATGATAAATATTACAAATGGCTGGGTGTACGTTATGCCCAATTTGTAAAGGCGGATGCCGAATACCGTTACCACTGGTATATTAATCGGGCCAACTCGATCGTTACACGGTTGTTTATAGGTTGTGGCTATCCGTACGGAAATATGAAGGTATTGCCTTTCGAAGAGTCCTATTATTGCGGGGGGGCAAGTGATATCCGGGCGTGGCAAACCCGGACGTTAGGACCGGGCTCTTACGATTTAGGGAATAAATATCCCAACAGCGTGGGAGATTTTAAGTTGGAGGCCAATATAGAGTATCGTTTTAAGTTAATTTGGTTGTTGGAAGGGGCATTGTTTGTGGATGCGGGCAATATCTGGAATATAAATCCTAAAGAAGACAGGCCAGGGGCGCAATTGAACACGGAATTTTTTAATCAGGTTGCCATCGGCACGGGTGCGGGGTTGAGGATCAATGCCAATTTTTTCCTCTTGCGTTTTGATTTGGGTATTAAAGTGAAAGACCCGGCGTTGCCTGCCGGGAATCGTTTTGTGATGTTTAATTCGAAAGGAGGGTTCAGGCGTTCCGTGTTTAATATCGCTATCGGTTATCCTTTCTGATGGAAAGTGTAGATTATTAATTGAAATATAAAAGGTAATGGTTTCTCAAATTGTGGTTTATCTCTCTCTGTTGTTTCAGGTCGTGGCTATGGGTTTTGCCATTAGTTTGTTCAAACGGACTAAATTCAATGCAGCCTGGATTCTTATTTCTACCGGTTTTTTTCTGATGACGATTTATCGGGTGATCGAATTGTTCCCTTCCATGAGACGAGGCGAATACGAGGAGCTTTATTTGACGAAAGTATGGTTGTCGTTTATAATCTCTTTAGCCTTTGCTATCGGTGTATTTTATATCCGTAAGGTTTTTCAGTTTTTACGTCGTTTGGACGAGATCCGGGACGAATCAGAAAAGCGGGTGGTTTCGGCGATCATTCGTACGGAAGAACAGGAGAGACAACGCTTTGCCAAGGAGTTGCATGATGGATTGGGACCTTTATTGAGTGTCATTAAAATGTTGTTATCCGGGTTTAATACCCAGAATAAGGAAGAGGTAAACGAACGGATAAAAAATAACCTGAAGCAGGCAGTTGACGAGGCAATCGTGAGTGTTCGGGAGATATCGGCCAATATCAGTCCTCACATATTGAATAATTTCGGATTGAAGGATGCAACGGACTCTTTTATTCGTAAATTGCGTCCTGCAGAAGGAATCGATATTCAATTTAAGACCAATATTGCCGGAAGACGATTTACCTATAACGTGGAAGTGATCATGTATCGGGTGATTTGTGAATTGATAAATAACACGTTACGTCATGCGGAAGCTACTAAGGTTCGAATCGATCTTCGATATAGAAATGATATGCTTTATTTGGAATACGAGGATAATGGCTTGGGATTTGATATGCAACAGATCGAGAATGAAGGAGGAATGGGGTTAAGCAATATGCGTTATCGCTTGAATTCGGGAAATGGAGATATAGAGATATTCAGCTGTCAGGGAAAAGGGATGAAAGCTACTGCTTTTATTAAATGTAATGTGTAAGACTATGGATAAATTAAGAATATATTTGGTCGACGATCATAAATTATTTCGGGAAGGGTTGAAATTATTGCTTTCCAATCAGGATTTCGTACATCATATTTATGAAGCCTCTAACGGTAGGGAATTTATAGAAAACTTGTCGTTTGTGGATTGCGACGTGGTATTGATGGATATTGAAATGCCGGAGATGAATGGGATCGAAGCTACGATTCAAGCCATGAAAATGAAGCCGGAGCTGAAAATTATTGTACTTTCCATGTACGGAGACGAGCAATATTACTATAAAATGATTGATGCCGGAGCTAAGGGGTTTATGCTTAAAAATTCCGGTATCGATAAGGTCGTAACCGCTATCCAAAAGGTTTCCGAAGGGGAGAGTTTCTTTTCCGAGGAACTTCTTGTGAATATTCTGAATAATATGCGTGATAATAAAGCGGACAGTCACGACGTGGTTGATAATGACATATCCGAACGGGAATTGGAAATTCTTTACCAGGTATGTCGAGGATTATCTAATCAGGAGATTGCAGACAAGCTGTTTATCAGTAAACGAACGGTGGATAAGCATCGGGCTAATTTATTGAGTAAAACGGGATGTCGGAATACCGCGGCTTTAGTCATGTACGCGATTAAAAATAAATTGATTCAGGTGTGAATATACAGGATAACGGTTCTTTAAATGGCGATTATAATGAATGGAATGATATTTGCGGCAGGCTTGGGAACTCGTTTGCGACCTTTGACTAATGATCGGCCTAAAGCGTTGGTGGAGATTAACGGAAGGACTCTATTGGAACGGGTTATCGGGAAAATGAGGTCGGCAGGAGTGGAGCGTTTGGTCATTAATATTCATCATTATGCGGATCAGATTGAAACTTATCTGAGGATACATAATTGTTTTGACATGGATATCCGCTTGTCGGACGAGCGGGAGTTATTGTTAGATACGGGAGGAGGGGTTAGGAAAGCCCGTGAACTGTTTATTCCGGAAAAAGCGGTATTGATTCATAATGTGGATATCCAGACGGATGTGGATCTTTTGGAATTGATCGCTCAACATGAAGACCGGAAAGCGTATGCGTCTTTAGTGGTACAAAAAAGTGAAGCCGACCGGGTGTTGAAATTCAATCGGGAAGGAATACTCAAAGGATGGGAAAACAAGAAAACCGGAGAACAAAAGATTGTTGACGATGATTTCTATTGTTCCCAAGAGTATAATTATTGCGGTATACAAATATTAAGTCCGGAGTATTTGGATCGTATGATTCATACGGGCGTATTTTCTATTATAGACGAACATCTGGAACAAGCGAGATCATATTCGCTCCAAATGTTTTTATACGAGGGGCGATGTTTGGATCTGGGAACGCCCGAGGCTATCCGGCAGGCTTCTTTGTCAGAGCTTTCCGCTTCCCGGAATTAACTTGATCTTATTGGTATCTTCGAAGAATTTGAAATACATGTAAAGCTTGTAATTGAAATCGAAGCCGTAATCAATCCTCATACTGTAATCGATGTAACTATTCACGCGAGGATCTCCGCTTGCGTACCTGCGATTCCATTCCTGGGCGTAACGATAATTGGTGAATTGATAGTATTCGTTGCTGTACTGATTTACGATGCTTTTATGGGTGGCCATCCAATAATCGAAACCGGGGTCGAATACAATAAGTTCGTAACGTGTAGAATCTTTGATTCCGAGACGTCCCGTTTTATTCGTCATATGCTGTCGTGATGCACAAGAGAAAAAGAGTACTGTTAATACAAGAATACCTAACGTTTTCATCGGATAAAGATTTAATTTATAAATTATGATCTCCTAAGTTACGAATTTTATGTAATATAACCATAAAAAAGGGGAACAAAATATTTTGTTCCCCTTTTTTTCCTGTTCCGATAGAATTATTTGACCGCGATGGTTTCAATTTCAACCATGGCTCCCATCGGAAGGGCTTTTACGGCAAATGCGGCTCGTGCGGGACAATCTGTCTTGTAATATTTAGCGTATATTTCATTCATATCCGCAAAATAGGACATATCTCCTAATAAACAAGTGGATTTGACCACGTTTTCAAAAGTATATCCAGCCTCTTCGAGAATATAGCCGATGTTTTTTAAACATTGTTCTGTTTGTTCCTTAACTCCTCCTTCCACGAACTTTCCCGTGTTTACATCAATGGGAAGTTGCCCGCTGATATAGAGTGTTCCGTTTGCTTCAATAGCCTGACTGTATGGACCGATGGCTTTGGGAGCCTGGGCCGAATTAATTACTTTTTTCATAATGATTATATCCATGTTTATAAATTACTGTAATATACGCGAATATACATAATTTGTTTAAAAGAAAACGAAGCTATCGGAAAACCCTCCGACAGCTTCGTTTTTTAATGATAAAGGAATATCAATAGTTATTCTTTTTCTCTTCAAAATAGGCTTGTGGATGGGCACAGGCGGGACAAGCCTTGGGAGCTGTTTTGCCTTTGTGGACATAACCGCAGTTCCGGCATTGCCATAAGATCTCTTCCTCTCTTTCAAATACTTTTCCGGCTTCAACCCTTTCCAATAGTTTCCGGTAACGGGTTTCGTGTTCGGCTTCTACAGCAGCGATATTACGGAAAACAGCGGCGATAGCGTTGAATCCTTCCTCTTCGGCTACTTTTGCGAATTCAGGATACAACTCGGCCCACTCTTCGTTTTCCCCTTCTGCGGCAGCTTTCAGATTTTCTGCTGTCGTTCCGATTTTTCCGGCGGGATAGGAGGCTGTGATTTCAAGCATTCCGCCCTCTAAAAATTTGAAGAAACGTTTCGCGTGTTCTTTTTCCTGCTCGGCTGTCTCTGTAAATACGGCAGCAATCTGTTCAAAACCCTCTTTTTTAGCTACACTTGCGAAAAAGGTATAGCGATTTCTCGCCTGTGATTCTCCTGCAAATGATTTCAATAGGTTTTGTTCTGTTTTAGTTCCTTTAATACTCATAAATTTTTTGTTTTGGTGTTTTTGATTCTATTTTGATGATACAATTGTACAATAAAATACAATGAAAAACAAATCTTTATTTTTTATAAATGAATAAATAAAATCTATAAACATGAAACTCTTTTCGGAGGCAAAAGCAATGTCCCGAAAGGTACGCACTCTCCGCGTATCTGAATAATATCGGATATATTCGTCAACTGTTTTTTTGCATGGAATAGTTTTCTATACCCAAACTCTCATAGGTTTTCTTGAGCTCCTCGTCATTGTCCGTGATCACGAGGAGTTTATCTCCTTCGTGGAGCTTTGTTTTGCCTTTGGGAACGCAGAAAGATCCCTCTACCCGTTTGACCATCACGATTAACGTATTATCAGGTAAGACAAGGTCCATGAGGAGTTCTCCTTTGGCAAGCATCGAAGGGGTGACTTCGATTTCAGACATGGCCGTTTTGATATCTTCGGGAAGTTCCAGATTGAATGCCGCTTGCTCCGGCTCGGGAGTCGATAATCCTAAGAATTTTGCCATATAGCTGACGGTAGTTCCTTGAATAACTAAAGAGAGGATGGTGATAAAGAACACGACATTGAATATTAAAGAGGCGTGTTGAATATTAGCGATTAGCGGATAGGTCGCGAAAATGATGGGAACGGCCCCTCTTAGACCGACCCATGAAACGTATACCCTGGACTTGGTGCTCATCTTCCGGAAAGGAAGCAGGCAAAGGAATACCGTTAAAGGGCGAGCCATGATAATCATGAAAATACCGACCAATATACCTAATCCGGCTATCGGTATCAAATCGGCGGGATTTACCAGTAGACCCAACGTGAGGAACATTACGATCTGGAAAAGCCAGGTAAAACCGTCAAAAAAGGTCATTAAACTCTTTTTGTGTACCATCTTGTGATTTCCGACCATTAATCCGGCAATGTATACGGCTAAATAACCGTTTCCCTTTAATAAATCTGTAAATGAGAATATAAAAAATACAAATGCTAACAGCAATACGGAATATAACGACTGGTTGATATTGATCTTATTGATCGTGAAACGAGCTAAATGCCCTAATAGATAACCGGAAACGGCACCGATGCTCATTTGCATAATAAATTGCAAGACCGTACCGCTTATACTGGATTCCCCGGATTGAATGACCTGTATCAACAATATCGTAAGCATGTAGGCCATGGGGTCGTTACTACCACTTTCCAACTCTAAAAGGGGGCGAAGATTCTCTTTTAGTCCTTGCCGTTTGGATCTTAGAATCGAGAAAACGGATGCCGAATCGGTAGAGGACATGACTGCGGCCAATAAAAGAGATTCGGTAAATGTCAGAGAGATAAAGTCGTTCGTAAGTCCTGTAATCTGGTATATAAAATAACCTGTTATAAGTGCAGTTATCATCACTCCAAAAGTGGCCAACACTATGCCTTGTCCTACCACGGGTTTTATTTCGGACATTTTGGTGTCCATACCACCCGAAAATAGAATGATACTTAAGGCGATAACTCCGATAAATTGAGCGATTTCCGGGTTGTTGAACTGGATACCGAGTCCATCATTACCGAATAACATTCCGACTCCTAAGAAAAGTAACAGTGCAGGTACTCCGAACTTGAATCCGGCTTTCCCGGCGATTATACTTGTAAATAATAAAATGGATCCGATAAGTAAGATATTTCCTGCATTGAGAATCATAAGGTAGTATTTTTAAGGATTAGTGATCGAGTTCGGGTTATCTTTGCGTTTCGAGAAATTTTTCTTTTTTACGAAAGAAGGTTTCTGGGATTTACGGTTGAATTGTTTTTTAGGTTTGCCTTCAAACGCCTGCGGGTTGTAGGTAGGTGCTTCACCCAATTCGGAGGGGAGCGGAATCTTGTATACTTCTTCTTCTATGAATTCTTCGATTCGGTGGAATTTGCCCTGCTCTGAATCGGAGACAAAAGTAATGGCCACACCATCTGCACTGGCTCTTGCCGTACGGCCTATTCGATGAATATAATCCTCCGGATCGTGGGGTACATCGAAATTGATGACCAGACCGATTTCATCGATATCGATACCCCTGGCGACGATATCGGTGGCAACCAGCACGTCTGTTTTACCGTTTTTAAAGTTCAACATAACCGATTCCCTTTCGGGCTGTTCTAAATCCGAATGCATGGCCGCCACGTTAAATCGTTTGCGTTTAAGGGTATATGCCAAGTCTTTTACTTTTTGTTTGGAAGAGGCGAAGATGATTGTTTTGTTTTTCGTGGGTTTATTGAATAACTCTTCGATAATCCCCATTTTTTGTCCTTCGTGACAAATATAGGCAGCCTGTATGATGGCTTCGTTCGGTTTTGAAATGGCAACATTGATCTCTTCCGGATTCCGTAATACCTTTTGTGCCAATTGTCTGATCTTCGGTGGCATGGTCGCTGAAAACAAGACTGTTTGCCTTTCTTTGGGAAGCTTTTCGACGATTTGCATGATATCGTCAAAAAATCCCATATCCAACATCCGGTCGGCCTCGTCCAACACGAAATATTCCACTTTGGAGAGGTCGATATCACTATGTTGAATATGTGAGATTAAGCGCCCGGGAGTCGCAATGGCTATGTCTGCTCCTAACCGGAGTCCTTTCTTTTGTTGTTCCCACAAGGCTCCGTCGCCTCCGCCGTAGACGACCACCGTGGATACGGGTAGAAAATAGGAAAATCCTTCGAATTGAATGTCGATTTGTTGTGCCAACTCTCTCGTCGGAGCCATAATGAGTGCTTTCACTACATCTTCGGGGTGGTCTTTTTCGGCCAACCGATTCAATATCGGTAGAATATAAGCCGCTGTTTTTCCGGTTCCGGTTTGTGCACAGGCAATCAGATCTTTCCCTTCCAGTATGACGGGTATGGTTAATTCTTGTATAGGCGTTGTCTCTTGAAAATTCATTGCATCAAGTCCCTCTAATACAGGGGATGCCAGTTCGAGCTCATCAAATCTCATCTTCCAATAGTTTCTTTTGTTTTTATATGCTTTCTTGCATTAAATTAAGTGCTAACCGATAATTGGTTAATAGTTAATATTAAACACCTTAAATTTCTAAGCAAAGTTAATAAAAAAATTATTTTTTTGATTATTTATTAATGTAATATCATTGCCATTCACTCGTAGAATCTTTTAATTCCGGAATACTCTTTGATTTGAACGCGGGGCTATGTATGCCGGATTTCTTTTGCTGGTGATAATCCTTTAAAGCTTTAAGGGCTATTTTGCCGAGTAACACGATTGCAATCAGGTTAATAATTGTCATGACAGCCATCGCCAAATCCGCCAAATTCCAGACCAGATCCAAAGCGGCCCAAGAACCGAAGAGTATCATGAGTCCGACGGCTACCCGGTACAATTGCAGGTAGATCCGTTTGGGAGAGATAAATATCATGTTCGTTTCACAGTAGGAGTAATTACCGACAATGGAGCTGAAGGCGAATAGTAGAATACTGATGGCGATAAATTGTCCCCCCGCGGGACCTATTTGATGGGAGAGGGCCATTTGTGTCAATTGAATTCCCTTGGTCGTACCGTCCAAGGGAATGTCCGAGAGGAGGATGATGAAAGCCGTACAACTGCAGATAATGATGGTATCCGTGAATACGCTTAAGGATTGAATTAATCCTTGTTTGACCGGATGGGAGACATCGGCGGTGGCTGCGGCGTTCGGGGCGGAACCCATACCGGCCTCATTGGAAAACAGACCGCGTCGGATTCCCTGCATGATCACGACTCCTAAACCTCCTCCGGCGAATTGTTCGAAACCGAAAGCATCGGCGAATATGGTGGTAATAAGATGAGGTATACTCCCGGCGTTCATGAATAGGATAAAAAGCGCAACCAATATGTAAGCAATGGCCATTAGGGGAACAAGTATACCCGATATGACGGCAATCCGGTGGATTCCTCCGAAAATGACTAATAGAGTGAATATCGTTAATAAAATGCCTAACCAGGTACGGTCTATACCAAAAACCTCGTGAAAGGCAAGTGTAACCGTGTTGGCTTGTACGGAATTAAATACAAGTCCGAATGTGATGGAGATAATAACGGCAAATAAAATACCCATACCCCTTTTTTTCAATCCTTTCTCCATGTAGAAGGCGGGTCCCCCGATGAAGGTACGTTCTCCTTTGGTTTTGTATATCTGGGCTAATGTCGATTCTATAAATGCCGAGGCAGAGCCGATAAGGGCTATCAGCCACATCCAAAAGACAGCTCCCGGACCCCCTAAGGCTAAAGCCGTTGCGACGCCGGCTAAATTTCCGGTTCCGACCCGGGATGCGGTGGCGATGCAGAATGCTTGAAATGAAGATACCGAATTTTTACTTTTTCCGCTTGTTATGCCTTCTCCCAAGAGTCGAAACATCTCCCGGAAATTCCGGAACTGCACGAACCGACTGAGAAATGTGAAATAAAGCCCGATGGCGATTAAGGGAACGATCAAAAAATAGGTCCAAATAAAATCGTTCGAAAAGATAATCCAATTGTTAAGTTTATCCATAATCATTATTTTTCTTACGGATATACGTAAACAAGTGTAGATCGGTTGTAAAGTAGTCTTATTTTTATGGATTATCCATTCCCGTACGGGTTCATTCCAAAAAGAGGTCGTACAACTCTTGCAAACGGGAAGATGCTTCCGATCCGAAAGCCTCTATCTCCTTGCTGATTTGTTGAACGGATTTTTCCCGGGTTAAGTCTTTACTTTTAGAAAAGAATTTGTCCGCTAAACATATTAATTTTTCTTCTTTACTTAAAGGGAGCATCTCCCTTTCCGGAAGCGGAAGATGTCGTTCCCGAATCATTTTCGAGCTTATTCCGGATCCGGTGTGGCGTTCGCACACTAAAGCGTGCCGGGGAAATCCTTCCTGGCGTAGCAATTCGGCTCCTAAATAACCGTGGCATATGTAAGGTTTATCACCGTGGCAACCGATCTCCGGAGCATATGTGAGAAAGATGCCGATATCATGCAGCAGGGAAGCCTCTTTAATAAATGACGTATCCAACTCCATTTCTGGGTGGAATCCGGCGAGTTCCAAGGCTTTTTCCATAACGGCTTTACTGTGAGAGTACAAAATAGAGTAAGCCTTGGAATTCGGATCGTAATATTTATGAAGTAATTCGATGGGATTCATGATCTGCTTTTTGTTTTGACAAAAATATAAAATCCATCGATAATTATTACAGATTATTTATCGTATCTGCTTTTGACGGTATTCCAATCTATAATGGTCCAGATTTTTTCGATATGGTCTGCCCGTTTGTTTTGGTAATCGAGATAGTAGGCGTGTTCCCATACGTCGATGCCTAATAGTGGCGTATACCCTTTGGTAATCGGATTTCCGGCATTGTTTTCCTGAAGAATGAGCAGTTTCCCGTTTTTGTCTTTGGCTAACCAAACCCAGCCGGAACCGAATAAGGATGTTGCTGCCGTTGAAAATGCCTTTTTAAAATTGTCGAAAGATCCCCACTCTTTTTCGATAGCAATTAAAAGTGCTCCGGAAGGATATAGGGTTGCATGTGGCGAAAAGGTATTGAAATAGATGATGTGATTCAGTGTTTGTGCCGCATTGTTAAAAATAGCTCCGTTTGAGTTTTTGACAATGGTTTCCAGATCGCTGTTTTCAAATGGGGTTCCGATGATTAATTTATTCAGGTTCGTAATATACCCCTTCAAATGTTTTCCGTGGTGAAGGTTCATGGTCTCTTCACTGATGACGGGGGATAGAGCGTTTGCTTTGTAGGGAAGCGGAGGTAGTGTAAAACGTTCTGACGTCTCTTTTTTCTGTGTTTGTGCCTGTATATACGGATTTTCGTTCAGTAATACGGTGAAAATCAGAAAAAGAGCAAAGCGGTAATAATGTGTAGCTTTCATTTTGTAAACTTTTGGTTATGGATTAAATATTATTCTCTTTTGTTTACGGATGAGCCGCGGAATTGGTTGCCGGAGTAAGAATATCTCTATCGATTGAATCGATTTTATAAAATATTGTTAAAGAACTAAACTTTTTAATGAGGTGATTCGTTTCTTATGAACAAAACTAAAAATAGAAGAAATGAAACACGCAAATGTAAAATTACTGTTGGGTCTGGGAATCGGAGCCGCGGTAGGAGCTGCCATAGGATATTATATGGCATCGGATAAGGGTAAATTAAAAGAAGATGTTCGTCATGCGGTAGATGAAGTGAAAGAGGGGGTCAAATCCGCTTATTCAAAAGTCAAAACGAAAGCTGAAAACATCCGGGAAGAGATGACGGACAAGGCTAATGAAGTTTCCCGCAAGGTAGCAGACAAGGTAGAAAACGTGAAGGAAGAGGGAACGGCTAAAAAACAATAGTCATTCATGGAAAAAGCTGCTGAAAAGATATTCGCGAGGTTGAAGGAAGATCTTTTAACTTATGCGGAGTTGAAGCTGGAACTTTTGAAATTACATACCTACGAGAGAGTCTCTAAAGTGATAGCGATTCTTTCGTACGGTATCGTATTGATTTTGCTCGCTTTTTTTACCGTATTGTTTTTATTCTTGGGATTAGGTTTTTATTTGGGAGAACTTTTAAATAGTACGGCGCTTGGATTCATTGTGGTGGCAGGAATATACCTGATTTTTTTTGTGATCATCGCCTTTTTTAAAGAAAGGATTCGAATGAAGGTGGTGAATGAGATATTAATATCAATGATGGCTAAAGACGATAAAGATGAAGATGACGAAGTTGACACCTCTGGAAGAACTGATAGCTGAGAAAAAGGACGTGCGTTCCCGGATTCGGCTTCAGGAAAAGAAATTGGGTGAGGATTTTTCTTATGTTCGACGACATGCTGGAAGTTTGTTCTTGTCCGGGCTTTCCCTGCTGTTTTTTCCTTCTTCATCCGATGATACGAAGAAAAGCGACTCTCCTTTCAATGGTTATTTTTCGGCTTTAAAGTCGGTTATGCCTTTTATTTGGGACGTGACCTTACCGATACTTATCCGTTGGTTTGTAAAAAAAATAGTTTCTCTCTTTCGAAAATGATCCGGTGCTACTTCTAATTAATAAAGCTTTTTATCATCCCTTTCAAAAGAGAAGCCTGTATGGGTTTGGTGATGTATTCGTTACATCCGGCTTCTAAAGCTTTTGTCCGATCCTTGTCGTAAGCGAAAGCTGTTAAGGCGATAATCGGTACGTGTATATGTTTTTTCCGTATCCGTCTGGTAGCCGTCAGACCGTCCATATCCGGCATTTTTATGTCCATAAGAACCAGATCGGGATGTCTCTCTTCCACCATCTTTATTGCTTCCAGACCGTTCAATGCCCTGAGTACGGCGTATTCTTTCTTGAGGATAGTTGAGATCAATATATAATTGCTATCCGTGTCTTCTGCTACTAAAATAGTAGGTTTATTCAAATTCTTTTCCGGTTGTATTGTATTGGTTAGCGTGACTTCCGTTTCGGTCGCTTGTGACGGAATGTAAGGTATGGTAAACCAGAAACGCGACCCGACTCCTTTTTCGGAGTCGACGCCGATAGTGCCTCCCATTTGTTCCACGATGCTTTTGCATATGGCTAATCCTAATCCGGTCCCGTGGATGAACGTGTCTAATTGCACGAAGCGGTCGAAAATAGAGTGGATGTGTTCTTGGTCTATACCGATACCTGTGTCCTGTACATAAAATTCTATTTGGTCGCGAGTAAAACGATAACCTAACGTGATGCTTCCCCGAGAGGTGAATTTTATAGCGTTGTTGATGAAATTGGATATGACTTGATGTAAACGATTCCTGTCACTGAATAGATGGCATCCCGGTTGATGATCCCCGAAAACGAGTTGGATGTTTTCCGGTGTTTTCAGTCGTGACGAACGAATGATTTCCTGACACAACAGATTCACGTCTACATCACCGTTTACGACTTCAAATGTGCCGGCTTCTATTTTAGAGAGGTCGAGAATGTCAGAAATAAGTTGTAATAAGAGATCCGTATTTTCTTGTATGATATTTATGTATTGTTGTTTCTCGGCTTGTTCGGAGGTATCCAGAAGAAGATTGGAAAAGCCGACGATGGCATTTAAAGGTGTCCGGATCTCGTGGCTCATATTGGCCAAAAAAGCGGATTTTAACTTGTCTAATGTTTCTGCCTTAATTTTGGCTTCCGTTAATTTGGCTTCAATTTCTTTCATCTCGGTGATGTCGAAATTGATACCGGTCAATTCAAGATAACGTTTGTTTTCCAACGCTCTCGAAGCAATGTCGCTTCTGATCCATTTCCATTTACCGTTATCGTCTTTTACCCGTACCTCTTTGTGCATCCGGTTTATCTTTCCGCTCAGGAGATCCCGGTATAATTTTTTTATTTCCGGTCTGTCTTCGGGATGGACGTGCGGATATACCCCGATGATATTTTCGAATTGAGAATCTTCGGAAGCCCCCCAGTTCTTAAACCATTGACTGATGGCAAATCCTTTTTGTTCTTCTTGATTCCAACGGCAATAACCGATTTTTGCATAGTCGGCGATGATGGAAAAGAAATTTTCAAACTCTTTAATTTTATTGTGGGCTGTCAAGATTTCCGTGTTATCGATAACGATAAAGAGATAATTCTGAAAGTGATCGTTATTATCGTATAGAGGAGTTATTCTGATCAATAAATTCTTTATCGCGTTTTGATAGTTGGTCTTGTAATATTTGTGAAGGTTGACTTTAGAGAAATCATACCTGACAACATAATTCACTTCTTGCCTGGCCAGAACCTGGGCTTTGACCTCTTCCGTGAAGTTCGGATTATCGAGGAAATTGACCCCCAGAACATCCTCTTTACGGGTTAATCCGAATATCTCCAGATCTTTGTTGTTGATATCGATGGCAATCCCGTTTTTATCATAGATCTCTATGCCCACGGGAATGTTTTTATATATGTTTCGTAACATTTTTTCGCTCCGATCCAGCGCTTCGTGGGCATTTACGGTTTCTGTGGTATCGGAGAATAGAGCGACGATCTCTTCTTTACCGGGAGAATAGATGATGGTGCGGCAATATTTATTACCGTTATTTACAGAATAATTGGCCTCGTAATAATTTTTTACGGAAAGAATATCGGTTAATTCTTTTAAAGAGGGGCGGGAACTTATCGGAAAGTTTAAAGAACTGGCGTTTTTACCGATAATATGATGACGATTTTTACCCGTGATTTCTTCAAAAGCCGGATTGGCATCAAGGTAAATGTAGTCTATAGGAGTTCCTTCGCCGTCGTATATCAATTTCATGCGTATGTAGCCTATGGGCATGTATTGATAGAGATTTTCAAAATATTCTCTTTCCTTATGTGCGATTTGCTCGGAACGATATAATTGTATACAAATGCTGATGATATTCCCCATGGAAGCAAACCATTGATAATCTTCATTGCTCCAGGAACGGTACTCCTTCATTATATTGATGCCCAAATAGCCCCATACCCGGTCTTTGGACAGCATGGGGACCATCATCATGGATTTTATATGCTGGGCATCCCAGCGCATTTTCTCTTTTGAACCTTGTTGTGGAATTTCATCCAGGTTAGATAATATAATGGGAATGGAATTCATCAATTGCCGGTTCTTCCAAGGAGTTTCGTCAATATGCAGAGAGAGGTCGGCCTGTTGATTTTGCGGTAGTCGATCGTTTAAGACTTCATACAAACAATGTTGGGTCATGTCTTTCTGGTCGTATTCGATAATGTATACCCGATCCCCGTTAAATTGTTCCTGGATGTCGTATAGTATTTTTAGAATGACACTTGAAATTTCTTCGGTTTGTAAAAATGTGAGTAAGGAACGGGAAATACTGTTTTGTTGGTATAATAGGTGATTGACCTTGTTTAATGCTTTTCTGTCTGTGTCTTTTTCTTGGTCTTCAATACATTGCAGAAATCCCCATGCGACGAGATGCCCTCTCTCGTCTCTCTCTTTTAAACCTAATTGGGAGTGAACCCATCGTATACCGTATTTGGTATGAATGGGAAATATTTGTTCGTACACGTCTTGGGCCAAAATGAAAGCAAATTCATTGGTGATACGTGCTTGATAATCTTCTCGTATAAACTCCTTGAAATCATAGAAAGGGAGGATATCGGCTTTTAGGTCCAGTAAATCTATGATGAAATTGGAACAGGTATATGTTTTGTCATGAAAATCGGCTTTCCACCATCCCCATTTTGCCATATTTAAAAGAGCTTTCAGCTTATCCGGTACAATTTCGTTTTCTTTCATATCACCTTTATATAATTTCCCGACTAAAATAGGTAATATTCGGGAAATAATGAGTCCGTTTTCCTGTTATTTTCATTACCTTTACATGCTCTTTTGGATGATCGTTTCTTGAATATCCAAATACTTTTCAGATTCGAAATATAAAAATGAACATATGTCAGTGACAAGTACTCCTCACATATTGGAGACCAAACCGATTGGTAAGCTACTATTACAATATTCAATTCCGGCAATTATCGGAATGACGGTCACGTCTTTATATAATATTATAGACAGTATATTTATCGGGCATGGGGTAGGCCCTTTGGCTATTTCCGGATTGGCGATTACCTTTCCGTTGATGAATCTTGTCATTGCTTTTTCTACTTTGGTCGGGGTCGGGGGAGCTACGATCACCTCGATTTATTTGGGACAAAAAGATGTAGATAAAGCAACTCGTGTCTTGACTAACGTATTGTTGCTTTGTACCATCAACGGATTTTGTTTCGGGGGAATTACCTTGTGGCTTTTAGAACCTATTTTGCATTTTTTCGGGGCGAGTCAGGATACGCTTCCTTATGCCAGGGATTTCATGCAGGTGATTTTGCTTGGAAATCCTATATCTTTCGTTTTTATCGGTTTGAATAATATCATGCGGGCGACGGGATATCCAAAGAAAGCCATGCTCTCGTCTCTGGTGACGGTATTTGCCAATATCATTCTGGCACCCGTATTTATATTCCATTTCGATTGGGGAATTCGTGGGGCGGCGACAGCCACGATCCTTTCGCAATGTTTGGGATTAATCTGGATTTTAAGCCATTTCCTGAATAAATCGAGTTTTATTCATTTTAAGTCCGGTTATTTTAAGTTGCAGAAACGGATTGTCATGAGTATTTTTTCTATCGGAATGTCTCCTTTCCTGATGAATGTTTGCGCGAGTACCGTGGTCATTATTTTGAATAATAGTTTTAAGACGTACGGGGGGGATTTAGCAATCGGGGCTTACGGTATTGTAAATCGGGTATTGACTCTTTTCGTGATGATCGAGTTGGGCTTGACACAAGGAATGCAACCTATCGTGGGGTACAATTATGGAGCGAAGCACGGCGATCGGGTGAAAAAGACGTTGAGAATCGCTTTGTATGCCGGAGTTTCCATTATGACCTTCGGATTCCTGATGAGCGAAATTTTTCCTCATGCGATCGTGGGGATGTTTACCGGTCATGAACAGTTGATCGAACTGGCTAATGCGGGATTGAGAATTACTTGTCTTATGTTTCCCTTCGTGGGAGCTCAAATCGTTATTACGAATTTTTTCCAGTCTATCGGAAAGGCTAAAGTTTCTATTTTCCTTTCCCTTTCCCGTCAATTATTGTATCTATTACCCTGTTTGTTGATCTTACCCCGTTACTGGGGAATTACCGGCGTTTGGGGAAGTATGCCCATCTCGGATTTTGTCGCTTTCGTGACGGCTGTAGGAACGTTGATTTATTTTAAGAGGCATGCGATTTTTCTGAAAGAGGTATAAAAGGAACGAACCGGAAATGAGCTAAACCGGTTCGCTTGAGAGTGTTATCTCTTCCAAAATATAGAGGGCTTACTAAAATCCGAGATATCGTGTTATTTTCTGCGGACAAAGATGGGAGAATTCCCGTTGCGATGCTATCCCTATTTGTGGGGAAAATTTATTAGGACTATCCCCGATTGTGGGGGTTATTCGATTTCGTTTTGATCCAGGAGATTGTGCAAGAGAGCATAGACCGTAAGACCGGCGATTGATTTTATACCCGTTTTGCGGGAAATGTTTTTTCGGTGGGAAATAACCGTATGTATTGAAATGTGATGCTGGTCGGCTATTTCTTTGTTTTGTAAACCTTTAACGACTGAAATGAGTATTTCCGTTTCCCGGTCGGATAGTTCGTAGTTATTGCTACTTCCGGGGGTTGCTTCCTGATGCTCTATCGCTTGTTGTAATTTCTTATTGATCTTCGTTCCGTCATCATATATGGAGATCATTCCGTCGTATTGTTTTAGATTGTCAGCATAAACATAATGATACAAAAGGGCGATGAATAAAGTTTGAGAATATTGAGAGAATATGGATTTTATGGCGTGTTGGCGATGAAAATCCATGACGATCGGGTTGAGTATAACGATATCCGGGAGTGAAGCAGTCGGATGTTCGGAAAAATGAAATAAATCTTCAGAGCAATGGAGAATCTCAAATTCAGGAAGGGTTTGAAAAATCTTTTTTAAACCTTCCGTGACGATAGGTGAGGGCTCTATAAGGGTTATTTTATATTTTTTCCTGTTCATTGTTGTGGTTTTCTAATCGTTGGACAAACGGGACCAATATCTTATCTTCAAATAACGAGTGTTTGTTCAAATCTTCTTCCAATAAAAAAAGATTGAAAAGAATCTTATTTCGGAGATCGGGCTGACAATTACCCGGTAAGTATTTGATAATGATGTTTTTTAGGTCATTCAATTTATCTTCGATATTACTGTGATTTGCTTCAAATTGTTCAATGGAATAATTGCCCGAGGATTTGCCTTTTAATAAATCCAAGATATAGGGAAAGACCGTATTTTCTTCGTAACTCAGGTGATTGGCCACTTCGGCCCGGTAATCTTCGAAAAAGCGAGTCAACAGGGCTCCCTGCTTGGGATCGTAACAACGAACGAGTTCTGCGAGTTGAGCCTGAATAGCGGGGATTTGGTCTTTTATGTAATGATCGTGTGATTTTTGTAGATAACAGGTCAGATCATCGATATGAATCTGACTTAACTCTCCTTGGTTCGGAAAGTATTCATCAAAAGTATAGATATTGCATACCAATAAGAATAGTTCCGTCGATGTTCCCTCTTGTTTGCATACTTCCGCTACATTTTTATCCCCGAAGCCTAATTTTATATCGAATCTGGGCAATACTAACAACAATTTGAAATTGATATGGATCAAGTCGGCCAGTTTCTGCTTTTCAGAAAATAATAAATGTTTCATACGTTAAAATTTGAGACAAATATAAGTATTTATTTAGAATAAATAAAAAGAAAAATATTCGATTTTAGTCGAAATGGAGAGCGATTTTGTTTTATGGACGGGAAAGGTCTGAAAACGTTTCATGAGCATGTCCAGTTTAGGCCCTGTTCAAAGTTATGGGTGAAATTTTTCAGACCTTTCCCTATTTTATTATTTATCGGTTTCCGGAATGACAGCACCGGAGAGAGCGATAGCTTCCTTGTTTCGGAAAGTCATGACGGGTGATACGGCTACATACGAGAGTACGATGTATTCGAAGAGTTGTACGGTAGCGCGTTTCCCTCTATTCGTCAGGGAAATCTCAAGTTTTATTCCCGTGTTGTCTTCCGCGTATTGGCTCAGTCTGGAAAGATTAATGAATTGTTTGGTCTCCAGAAGGTATTGCAAACGAGGTAATTCGTCCGGTTCGAAGAACAAGGCATAATTTTGTTCTTTCCGGCTTTTTGAAAATAGATTTGTTTTCATGTCGGCTTTTATAGTGTGTGTTGTTAATAAAAATGAATCTTTTTCTCCTAAAAGAAAAAGGGTAATACGAACAGAATAAAAACCTTCAAATCAGTAGTTTGCATAATTCGTGAAAATGGTGTTTGTAATCACGAACTTGTGATGTTTTAATGTAATTGTAAGAGAAATTATGATCATTATTATTTATACATGCGTATTCCAAGGGAATTCCTTCCAAAAGAATACGAATCTGAGATGGTAATTGTGAACGGCGTAAAGACATCCCGTTTTGTTGCGGAAGAATACAGTCGCTATAATGGTTTTGATAATGTTCTTGGTCATGAACGTATCTCTCAGCCTGAATGAGTATTTGCTGAAAATGCTCTTGCTCGGATTCAGTCATCACCAATCCCATGACTACGTTGGTTAATTGGGAAACCACCAGGATCAGAATCGTATGTAGTATAAATCTGACCATAATTTTGTATTTGTTCCAAATATAAAAAATAAATAACACAAAACCAATGATTTAGATCGGTTTTGTGTTATTATATATTAAATCTTGTAATAAAAAATAACAGATGCTTTTTCTAACGTATGTTTCCATAGTTCTAAGCCGACCTGTGCCGGAAGGGCCTCTTTATCCGATTGGAGTTTCTGGATGTCGAGAGCGTACACCGTAATCACGTAGGCGTGCCAATTATCTCCCGGAGGAGGGCATGGTCCGCTATAACCGTAACTTCCGCCGTCATTCCGGCTTTGTATGGCATCGCCGGGAGCTATATGCTTGGATGTGTTTCCCGCATCAGTCGGTAATTCCCGGGTCGTGGGGGGAAGATCGAACAGGAGCCAGTGCCAGAATCCGCTTCCGCTGGGAGCATCTTTGTCGTACATGGTAACGGCAAAACTTTTCACTCCTTCCGGTGGATTGGTCCAATACAGTTGAGGGGATTTATTTTCTCCTCCGCATCGGGGATGGGCTTGTTCCAGTACGCCTATACCTCCCAAGTCATTGCTTCTTAATGTAAATGTTCCATTTTTCATATGATTCTTTTTATGATTCCGTATATAGATACTTATCGGGAGTGAAAATGTTACGTATGGGTAAGAAGAAGCCGAGAGATAGTTATAAAATGATATAAAAAAAAACAGCTCTGTTTCCAAAGCTGTTTTTATCGTATAATTGATTTTATCAATTGTGTTCTTTTAAGATCACGTCGTGGGCTCCGCCTTCCACGATACTGGTGGAAGAGACCAGGGTTATTTTGGCTGTCCGTTGTAGTTCCGGTATAGTGACGGACCCGCAACTGCACATGGTGGCTTTGATTTTTCCCAATGTTACGTTTAAGTTGTCTTTCATTTTACCGGCATATGGAACGTAGCTGTCTACTCCCTCTTCGAATTTCAACGATTCGCTGCCTCCCATGTCGTAACGTTGCCAGTTGTGGGCGCGGTTTGAACCTTCTCCCCAATATTCTTTTACGTAGTTATTACCGATTTTCAGCTTTTTGGTGGGGGATTCGTCGAAACGGGCAAAATAGCGTCCCATCATAAGGAAATCGGCTCCCATGGCCAACGCGAGTACCATGTGATAATCGTGTACCAATCCCCCGTCGCTGCATATGGGAACATATATACCGGTTTCTTGGAAATAACGGTCCCGTGCCGCGGCTACGTCGATAATGGCCGTGGCCTGTCCGCGACCGATACCTTTTTGTTCGCGGGTGATACAGATCGAACCTCCCCCGATACCTACTTTTACGAAATCGGCTCCGGCATCTACCAAATAACGGAAACCCTCTTCATCGACTACATTTCCGGCACCTACCAATACTTCTCCGTTGTATTTCTCCTTGATCCATCTGATGGTATCCGACTGCCATTCGGAAAAACCGTCTGAAGAGTCGATACATAAAACATCCACTCCGGCTTCAATCAGGGCAGGAACCCGGTCCATGTAATCTCGGGTGTTTATTCCGGCGCCAACCAGTAATTTTTTATCCCGGGTGTTTAGAAGTTCGTTCGGATTATCCTTATGGCTGTCGTAGTCTTTCCGGAAAACAAAATAGGCCAGATGCTGATCTTTATCTATAATCGGCAAGGTATTCAGTTTATGTTCCCAGATAATTTGATTGGCTTCGGAAAGCGTCATGCCGACTTCACCTACGGTTAATTTAGAAAAAGGAGTCATGAACTCTTTTACTTTTCTGTCGGCAGGATCTTTTTCAGCCCTATAATCCCGGCTGGTAATTAATCCTAATAATTTTCCGTTAGGAGTACCGTCGTCGGTAACACCCATGGTCGTGTGTCCGGTTTTTTTCGTTAGTGCAATAACATCAGCCAACGTGTTTTCCGGGGTCAGGTTGGAATCGCTGGTAACGAAGCCGGCTTTGAATTTTTTTACTTTTCTAACCATTTCCGCCTGGGACTCTATGGTCTGAGAACCGAAAATAAACGATAATCCCCCGTGGCGGGCTAACGCGATGGCTAATCCCGAATCGGAAACGGCCTGCATGATGGCCGATACAAAAGGTATGTTTAGTTCAATCGCAGACTTTTCGCCTTTTTTGAATTTCACCAAAGGTGTCTTCAAGGAAACATTGGTGGGAATACACTGTTTCGTAGTTAAACCGGGAATAAGTAAATACTCTCCAAAAGTTCTTGATACATCGTCTAAATAGATTGCCATATGATTCTCTTTTACGAAATGATTAAAAATTGTGCAAAGATAGTCAATACAAGGGATTTTTCAGCATTTTGCATGAAATGTTTTTAAGTGGTGAGGATTTTTTTTAGATATAGGGGAATAGATTGGAAATTTCTTATATTCGATTTTTGAAATGAAATTTTAAAAGGGATGAGTTATATACATTGGGATGCAGACCCGGTTTTTATCCGTATAGGGGCTATTCCTATCTATTATTATAGTTTGTCGTTTATTGCCGGAACGGTGTTGTCCGTGTGGATTTTAAAAAAGCTTTTTCAGGAGAACGGTATTTCGTGGGTAAATTTACAATTGTTGGTCGTATGGAGTACGGTAAGTTTATTTGTCGGGGCTCGTTTGGGACATTGTTTATTTTACGAACCGGATTATTTTTTATCCCATCCCTTAGAGATTTTTTTGCCGATAACGGCGAAAGCGGATGGCGGATACCTGTTTACCGGGTATCAGGGGATGGCCAGTCATGGGGGTGCATTGGGATTGGTCGTGGCCTTAATTCTTTATTCCGTGTGTCGGCACCAACCGGTCATTCGCACCTTGGATCATATCGCTATCGTATTGCCTTTGGCTGCGGCTTTCATCCGGATCGGGAATTTAATGAACTCCGAAATGATCGGAATCCCGACGGGGATGGCGGGGGCTTTTGTGTTCGAACGGGTGGATGCCATACCTCGTCATCCGGCCCAACTTTATGAGGCCCTGGCTTACTTGGTTGTTTTTTTTCTGAATATAGGACTTTACCGGAAAACAGGCATAGGAAAATATCCCGGATTATACTGGGGTATGATGCTGTCCTTAGTATTTATCGCCCGTTTTGGTATCGAGTTCGTCAAAGAGAAGCAGGTACCGCTCGAAGAGGGGATGATTTTGGATCTCGGACAGGTGCTGAGTATTCCTTTTATTCTTATCGGAATCGTTTTTTTAATTTATGCCTTTAAGAAAAGACCGCTTTCCGGTCGGACCGCTTAATAAGCGAATCTGACATTGTCTACCCAAAACGTGTTTCCTAAGGATCCCACGTAGGCTTCTCCGTGACTGGAAGAGATTTTCAATATAAGGTGTGTAGGGGTGTCGTCGGGATCTCCCCAACCTTCCTCTATGATGGGAACCGATTTCCCTTTGCTGTTTAGGCAGTATTGGTAATTGTCTGCCGGAATCAGATCCATATAAGGTTGGAATCCGGAATCCTTGGAAGCATCCCCGTAAATCAGTTTGATCGAGTGATTATTAACCCAATCCGGGGTCGTTTCGGAGAAACGCTCTACACCCGTGGCTATTCGTTTGGCATGCACGTTTCCTTTTTCGTCTTCCCATCGCTTTTGCAGGATAATAAACACTTCGGCGCAATCTTTTCCCGGAACTTTTGTCGTTCTTCCGAAGCCGGGAGCTTTAATTCGGTCCGGATCACCGTTGGTTTTCATTTTGTAATCGAATACCATCGTCAAAGGACGTTCGGTGAACGGAATACCCATGTTTAATTTAGCCTGGGGATTTTTCGTATCTTTTATGGGTTCCAGCATTTCTCCTAAAAATATGGTTCCTGAAGCCAATACCGTAATGTTCACGATGCCGAATACCTTGCAATTTTCCATACGGGTTTCTAATCGGGCACATTGCCCTTCTCCTCTTTTTTCGGGAAAAACCGTATTGCTGCATTTCGTGATTCCGCTCACGTGGGCCATAACATTGGAGGTCCTCCACGGTGACTGTGAAGAGTGACGGTAGGCGATGGCTCCCCTGATCGTATCGGCAGGGGCTATTTCGTGAAGAGTTTTGGTTTTTCCTCCGATAACGAATGATTCTTCGATAACCCTTACTAACCAGTTGTCCATGTCTCCGAACGGAATTGATTTTATATGAGAACTGTCTTGGGCCTTCCCGACGGCAACTCCCCAAAGAACGAAATTTAAACACAAAATACCTTTTAGTACACGGCTCGTAAAACAGCCTTTAATTCTTCTCATAATGGTCCCTAATTAATGTCTCCTTTTGGTCTACGAAAAAATGAAATTGCTTGTTACTTGAGCAATATTCGTGCCGTATTAACACAAGTAAACAATAATATCCATTTTATTTTTTCCGGATAGATTGCCTTTATCGTATCTGTTTCTGACAGGTCGATTGAAACGTGGGGATAAATAGTAATGTTTATAGAGGTTGAATCATAATTTTGGGGTGAATTAAAGAGTCTTTGAATATACGTTTCGATGGAGAATAAATGCAAGAGAGTATAAACATAGTTAATAATATGTTATAAGTGAGCGAGAAAATGCAATTAAGCGAGATTTTATTGTACATTCGTCAAATATTATTTAATTTTTTAGTAAAATGCGAACATTAAAAATTGGAAATTTATCCATTTCAATACCTATCATACAAGGTGGAATGGGCGTTGGAATTTCGCTTTCTGGATTGGCGTCTGCTGTTGCAAATGAAGGAGGAGTCGGGGTTATTTCGAGTGCCGGGTTGGGGTTGTTGTATCGGAATTTATCGAAGGATTATATTGAAGCAAGCATATTGGGATTAAAAGAAGAATTGCGTAAGGCAAAGGAGAAAACGAAAGGAGTAATCGGGGTAAACGTGATGGTCGCCATGTCTAATTTTGCGGATATGGTGAAAACGGCTGTTGCCGAGAAAGCCGATATTATTTTCTCCGGGGCAGGTTTGCCTTTGAATTTGCCGAGTTTCTTACCGAAGGGGAGTACCACGAAATTGGTTCCTATCGTTTCTTCGGCTCGGGCAGCCCGGGTAATTGCCGAAAAATGGAAAAGTTTATATGATTATTTGCCGGACGCCTTTGTCGTGGAAGGCCCGAAAGCGGGAGGGCATTTGGGATTCAAAGACGAGCAGATTAACGATGAGCATTACGATTTGGAACATATTCTTCCGGAAGTGATCGGAGAAATAAAGGAGATAGAGAAGCGTTATCATCAGGAGATTCCGGTTATCGTTGCCGGGGGAATATATACCGGAGAGGATATCCGGCATTTTATGGATATGGGAGCCGCGGGGGTTCAGATGGGGACACGTTTTGTGACCACGAAAGAGTGTGATGCTTCGGATGCTTTCAAACAAACTTATATTGATGCGAAACAGGATGATATTCAGATTATAAAAAGTCCTGTAGGAATGCCGGGAAGAGCGATATTCAGTAAGTTTATTCAAAAGGTGAAAGAGGGACAAAAACAACCTAAAACTTGCATGTGTAAGTGTATTAAGACCTGTGATATCAGTAAGAGCCCTTACTGTATTATTTCGGCTTTGTATAATGCTTTTCGTGGAAATATGGATAACGGTTACGCCTTCGCGGGAGCCAATGCTTTTCGGGCGACTTGCATTACTTCGGTAAAAGAGACTTTTAAAGCTTTGATAGAGGAGTTTAATAAGACTAAGTAACTGCTTGAGAAATAGAAGGGAGATAGGTATATGTCATATACCTGTCTTTTTTTTCGGGGAAAATTTTAATATGAAAGATACGTTTTTCTTGTCTTAATGCCGGTAATAATGTCTGTTTTATGCTATGTAAACTTTCTCTATCTTTGCCGGAAAATAGTAAAGTCTGTAAATATGAAACATAATTGGAAACCGGGGACGATGATATACCCGTTGCCGGCCGTATTAGTGAGTTGCGGAAATGCGCCGGAAGAGTACAACATTTTTACGGTTGCTTGGACAGGAACTCTTTGTACGAATCCGCCCATGTGTTATATTTCCGTGCGTCCGGAACGCCATTCGTACCCGATTTTGAAGAAAAACCGGGAGTTTGTCATTAATTTGACTACGGCGAATATGGCTTACGCGACCGATTGGTGCGGGGTACGTTCGGGCAAAGACTATAATAAGTTTGAAGAGATGAAGTTGACACCCGGACAGGCTACAATCGTTCAGGCTCCCACGGTGGAAGAGTCTCCCGTTTGTATCGAATGCCGGGTGAAAGAAATTATTCCTTTAGGATCCCATGATATGTTTATAGCAGAGGTGGTGAACGTGTTGGCCGACGATAATTACCTGGATAAAGAGACCGGTAAGTTCGAATTGTCAGATTCCAACCCGTTGGTTTATGTACACGGGGAGTATTTTGGTATCGGTGAGAAGATCGGTCATTTCGGTTGGTCGGTTCGGAAAAAAAAGAAGAAATAACCTATTTTTCTTTTCTGAAAATAAGGTGTTCCAATATTAAGACCGAAATGCCCCCCATGACAAACCCGTTACCGATGATGGGTCGGATAAGGGGAGGAATGGAGTTTAGTGCGCTATCCGGGGCAAAAGAGAGCAGCAATGCTACCATGAGCGGAAAGCCGATTACGATACCGTTATTAAAGTTTTTCACGGCGGTTTCATGGACCGTCATTTGCAAACCGGCAGAAAGTTGTGCTGCCATCAGGTAGAGTAGAACCGCTCCCATTACGACATGGGGAATATGTCCCATTACGATTATCAATTCGGGGAAAAAAGCACTTATTACAAGGCCTATGCCTGCCGGGATCAGGGTATAACGGGAAGCACATCCGGTGGCAGAGATGATACCCGGACTCATGGAGTAATCGATAGGGCCTACAATACCGACCAAGCCGGAAAGTATGTTGGTGATTCCTACAACGCCGACTCCTTGGGTCGTTCGTTTTTCCATTTTGTTTGCACCTATGAGTTTCCCCACGGCCTGAATAGAACCTAATTCGTTTACGATAAGTGCAATGAAACAAAAAATAAAGGAGAGAATGACACCTGCATCGAATTCCAAAGGAAAATTGAAAAAAGAGAGTCCTGCTTTTGAAAAGGCAGAGGAGGGAAATGAGGATTTCGGGAATCCTTGTACTCCGTAATACAGTAAACTGCCTATAAGAAGAGCCCAGAGGACAACGGTGGATTTCCATATGCCTCGAAATACTTGATTTCCAATGATCATGGCAAGGGTAAGCAAGATGGCGAACGAGAGATGAAACAAGGTATGTTCCGCTTCGCCGAACAGAAGTTTCAGAATAACTGGGGAGAGCGTAATGGCTATCAGGATGAGAATAACCGTGATAATTCTGGGAGTGAATATAAATTGTAACTTAGAGAGTAATCCGCTATAAGCGAGTAGGGATAGAAAGATTCCTCCGATCAGAATAGCCGTGTACACGGCGGAAACGGAGGCCGATGCGGATGCCAGGACACCGATGAGCAGAACGGAAGCAGGTCCTATGATAAGAGGTAAACGGTGTCCCCATAATACCTGTATAATTAAGGCAATGCCCATTATTCCGAAAATTTTTTGCATATAAAGAGTTTGGGCGATCGCATCGCTATAATGAATTTGCGATACGATAACTCCCAGAATGACGATGGAAGGAATGGATACGACAAACCATTGGAGTCCATACATAAGCAAAGGTAGCAGAGAGGGTTTGTCATTCAACGCGTATTTCATGGCTTTTTGTTTTAAGAACAAACAAACTTACGATATAAATGCGGGTCAAACAAATGGTACGGAAAGTTTATTAAAATGTTGGTAAAAAAGGGGCATGACTGGTAATATGTAAAATTATTTTTATCTTTAAAACGGATTAAAATAAGAAATATGAGGTTTAGGTTGATTTTGAGAGTCGATAAAAATGTGTGGGGTACGATATTGCCTTGCAATTATTTATATCCCCTGAGCTCCACCATTTATAAAATATTGAACGAAGGTAATTCCGAATTTGCCGCTTGGTTGCATGATCACGGGTATATAACGGGGGAGCGTAAACAGTTTAAGCTTTTTACCTTTTCGAATTTATATATACCCCGTTTTCAGATTTTTGGAGACCGAATGAATATCTTGTCGGAAGAGGTATGCCTGATTGTCTCTTTTTATCCGATCGATGCCATCGAAGCTTTTGTTGTCGGGTTGTTTAATAATCGTCATATCGTTATCGGGGATAAGCGAACCCGGGTTTCTTTCGATGTGGTTTCTGTCGAACGTCTGCCGGAGCCTTCTTTTAGCGAAACGATGAGGTTTCGGACGATTTCGCCGGTTTTTATAGATGAGAAGCGGGAAGGAGGAGGTACTACCCGTCATGTATCTCCCGATGAACCTGTTTTTTTGAGGTTGCTGGAGTATAACCTACTCGAGAAGTATCGTGCGTTCTATCGTCAGGAACCATTGCCAGAATGGCATTTGGATCGTTTGCAGGTATTGTCGCCCCCTAAGGCAAAGACGATTACTATAAAGGAGGGGACTTCTCAGAGAACCCAATTAAAAAGTTACCTGTTCGGGTTCGAGATCACGGGAAATCCGGAATTGTTGAAATTGATGTATGACAGCGGAGCCGGTAGGTTGGGCAGTCAGGGGTTCGGGTGTATCGAGGTCTGGACATGATCAGACGAAAAGAGCGTATATTCCGAAAGCGAAAATCGTAATAAGGCCCGTGTAAATGATGGTAAGCGTGTATTTTATACCGCCCGGATGTTCTATTAGGTAGCAATCGCGTTCGTTGCGGACAAATTCTCTTACACGCGTACAATGCAAGGCGAATCGGTAGAGTAGGTAAACGATACTACCCGCCGTTATACCGACAACCGTACCGAAAAGAAGGTCTCCGGGATAATGTACTCCCACGTAAATTCTCGAGTAACAGGTAATAACGGCCCATAAAATGAAAAAGACGGAGAGGGCTTTATTCCTGAAAAACCATAGGATAAAAAAAGTCAAGGCAAAGGTATTGGAAGCGTGACAGGAGGGAAATCCGTACATTCCTCCTCTTCTTCCGTTTATCAGGTGTACGATGTCTGCTATCTCTTGATTATGTGAGGGACGGGGACGTTCGAATAGGGGACGGAGGATGGAACTACAGGTTTGATCCGCCAAGGTAATGACCAAAGCAAAGGCTATTGTCGTCAAAATGACCGTGCGCCAGTTGAAATTCCTCCATAAAACGTAAAGAATGGAAGCATACATGGGAATCCATATTAATTTCCCCGTATATATAGACATGAAAGTGTCCCAATAAGGAGAATGTATGGAGTTGAGGTTTAAAAATAGTTCTTTGTCCAGTTCTTGAAGCGTTTCCAGCATGTTTTCAAATTTAATTCCGTAAACTTTAAAGTAATAAATCAAGCAAATTTATAATTTACAAATCATTTTTTACGATGTAAGCTTACTTTATTTACTTTGAGAACCTTCAAAATCATTTTTTCCAAGTCATTTTTGGAATGCACACCTAATACTTTTACCGGGTTTTCGTTTTTAGGGATAAAAAGCATCAATGGAATATTTTTAATCTCCAGTAACTTTGCCAGGTCTTTCTCTTTTTCGATGTTCACTTTATAAATTTGTAGCGAATCGCCGTACTCTTTTTGAATCTTTGTCAGGATCGGTGACAATCGGTGACAGGGGGGACACCAATCGGCATAAAAATCCACGATGACCGGTTTATCTCCTTTGTAACGCCATTCTTTATCCTTCGTGTAGTTCCATATCAACTCCTTGAACTCTTTCGTGGTAATGGATTTTACCCTCGGTTCTTTGGGCGTTGAACTTGTTGTTGAAAGCAGGATGATCGAGAAGAAAAATAGTACTCTCATGTTTTTAGTCGTTAGGTAATTGCAAATGTACGTGTTTTGTACGGGATTGATTACCTTATGGATGAAAATAATTTATTTTATGGATGTTTGGAAAACATAAAGAGATTCCCCGTAAATTAATTAATTTTGAGCCATTAAATAGGTAATTTATGGTACTGTTTCCAAATGCAAAAATAAATATAGGGCTTTTTATCACGGAAAAGCGGCCGGATGGTTTTCATAATATAGAGACGATTTTTTATCCGATAGGTTTATGCGATATATTGGAATTACATAAAGAAGAGAGCGGGGCGGGGGAGTGTATTTTTCATACCTCGGGGATACCGATTGATTGCGAGCCGGAAAAAAATTTAGTTATAAAGGCTTACCGGTTATTGGCTAAAGAGTTCGATTTGCCTTCGGTACGAGTACATCTGCATAAAATTATTCCTTTCGGTGCCGGTTTGGGCGGGGGATCTGCCGATGCCGCTTATATGCTGAAAGGATTAAACGAACTTTTTGTTTTGGGATTGTCCGACTCCCGTTTGGAAGATTACGCCGTTCGTTTAGGAAGCGATTGTGCGTTTTTTATTCGAAATAGACCCGTTTATGCCCGGGGAAAGGGAGAGATGATGAGCTCAATAGATCTGGATTTGAATGATTATTACCTTGTATTGGTAAAGCCGGATGGCGGAGTGGCGACTCCGGAAGCGTATGCCGGAATTACCCCGTGTGCTGCGACATTCGATTTGCGGGAAGTACCTTGTTGTCCGATAGCGGATTGGAAAGAACGGGTACGTAATGATTTTGAGAACACGGTAAATAAGAAACTGCCCGAGATAAACAGGATCAAAGAACGGCTGGACGAGGCTGGGGCTTTGTACGTTTCGATGACGGGAAGCGGTTCTGCCGTATATGCCTTGTTTGACCGTAAAGTTGAGGTAAAGGAGTATTTTCCGGATTATTTTACTTGGCAAAGCGAATAGTCGTGGATAAGTGACAAAAAGATCGAAGAGGCATGACAGCCTGTTCGATCTTTGATGACTAAAATACGATAGAAGATGAATCTTACCGTTTGTCTATAAAAGCATAAATGAATGACGAGATACCCGCGAAAATAAAACAAAGTCCCGTCCAGATAATGATATTCAATGCTCCCCAAACCGGATAGAAAATAATCATAAAGGAGAAAATCAACGTGAGTATTCCCCCGGTCAGTATCCAACCCCATCCTCCGATTTTCAGCGAAGACATTTGTAGCGAATCACTGATAAAATCAATGCTTTTAAACAGTAGGATGAAGCCCACGATGTATGGCAGGATATCTTCCGTTATGCCGGGATTGGTAAGTAATACGAAACCGATGATTAAATCGATGATACCGAGCGTAAAACCCCATCCCCAATGTCTGGCATGTTTGCCGGAAAAAGCGTTCAGAATCTCTCCGATACCGATAATCATGATAATGATACTGAAATAAAGGGCAAGTCCTAAATAGGAAATTACCGGATGGCGTAAAATACCGATCCCAAAGACAAAGAGTACGATTCCTAAAATAATGTATAGCCACCGGAATCCTTTGGAACGTGTTGAAGTTGAAATTGTAGATGTTGTCATAACTGTTTTCGTATTAATATTTTGTTTATATACGATACGGAACGAAAAAGTTATGGCTTTTAAGTAAAAATGTAATAAAAAAGTCGTCCGGTAGGACGACTTTTTTATTTATTGTTTTAACCATCGGTCTAACCAAGCGGCAAACGTGCGTTGCCATAGGATGCCGTTCTGGCAGCCTAAAACCCAATGGCACTCTTCCGGGAAATAGAGGTATTGAGCCGGAATACCCCGCATGCGGGCGGCATTGAAGGCTCCCATGCCTTGAGAGGCATCTATACGGAAATCCTGTTGTCCGTGGATGACTAAAATGGGAGTATCCCACTCTCCGACGAATTTATGCGGAGAGTTGTCGAATGTACGCTGAGCTATCTTGTTGTTTTTTTCCCAAGGTGCTCCTCCCATATCCCAATTGGCAAACCACATCTCTTCGGTGTTGTAGTACTGCATCTCCATATTGAAAATACCGCAATGGGCAATAAATGCCTTAAAACGTTTGTCGTGGTGTCCCGCCAGGTAATATACCGAGAAACCGCCGTAGGAAGCTCCGACACAACCCAGACGGTTTTCATCGATGTAGGGCTCTTTCTTCATTTCGTCGATGGCGGACAGGTAGTCTTTCATGTTTTGTCCCGTGTAGTCGCCGCTGATTTGTTCCAGCCACTCCTGTCCGAAACCGGGCAATCCCCGGCGGTTCGGTGCCACGATGATGTAATCGTTGGCTGCCATCATCTGGAAATTCCAGCGGTAGCTCCAAAATTGGCTGACCGTACTTTGCGGTCCTCCTTCGCAATAAAGGATAGCGGGGTATTTTTTATTCGGATCGAAATGGGGCGGATAGATGATCCAGGTTAGCATCTGCTTGTTGTCCGTCGTTTTGATCCAACGCGCCTCTACCTTACCCATCGTCAGTTGATCCAATATTTTTTTATTGATAAAGGTGAGTTCTTGGTCTTTGCCGCTTACCGGATCTACTTTGTATAGTTCTGCCGGCTTACTCATGGAAACCTTACCGGCCAACAAGAAGTCGCCTACCGGGGTCACGGAAGTATAGTTATGGACTCCTTCCGTCAATTTCTTGATGACTCCGTCGTCGAGAGTCAATTTGTAGATTTCGTCGGTAGCATGATAATCGGAGATAAAATAGATGGTATTGTTGTCGGCCCAATTCAATCCTCCCACGTTCTGGTCGAAGTTTCGCGTATACTCTTTTTTCTCTCCCGTTTGCAGGTTCATGACGAAAAGCCGGATCTTGTCGGCTTCATAGCCGTCGCGCTCCATACTTTCCCAAGCCATTAGCTTACCGTCGGGGGAGAGTACCGGGTTATTGTCATATCCCATCATGCCTTCGGTTAAGTTGCGTGTTTTACCGCTGCTTAAATCATAAAGGTATAGATCCGTATTCGTGGACGAGGCGTAAGCTACTCCCTCTTTTTTACGAGCCGTGTAGATGATGCCTTTGTTGTCTTTGGTCCATGCGATTTGTTCCGTACCGCCCCAAGGACGTACGGGAGACTCCCATTTTTCGCCTTCCATGATGTCTTTTCCGGTCGTGATCGGTTTGCCAGGGGTATACTCTGTCACGAACGGGTGTGTATAGGTCTCCACCCATTGGTTCCAGTGACGATACATCTGGTCGTTGATCAACCGGGCATTGGCTTTGGGAAGATCCGGATGCAGGTCGTGTACGTCTTGCTCTAATTTCACCTCTTTTAAAAAGAGTAATTTCGATTTATCCGGAGAATAGATATAACCTCCTATACCGCCTTCCACGTCGGTAATCTGCTTTAGATTGCTACCGTCCGCTTCCATTTCCCATAATTGGACGGAACCCGATCTGCTCGACATGAAAGCAATCTTTCCGTCCGGGGTCCATGTTTCTCCGAACTCTTTGTAATCGGTATCGGTTAATTGCCTACTTTTTCCATCCGCCAGATTCAGTAGATACAAATCGGAATAAGAACGATCTTCTTCCTTATTGAAATAAGTTACGTCGTACACGACGGATTTTTGATCCGGAGAGACCTGGAAACTTCCGAGTCTTCCGAAGGACCATAATATTTCCGGGGTCATAACATCGGAAGTAAGTTTCATATCCGGAGTTTTATAACTGGGTTTTACGATTTCTTTCTTGCTGTCGCATGCGGTAACGGACAACAAAATTAAGATAGAATAAAAATATCTTTTCATTCTTTTAGCTGTTATGTTATTAAATAAAAGAAAGGGATACGCACACCATCCCTTTCATTCGCTCTTATGCCTGTTTGTTTTGAACTTCATCCATGGCTACGACGATCTTTTGCTTTAACTCTTCGGCTAACTCGGGATTGTCCATCACCAATTGTTTCACGGTTTCGCGTCCCTGGCCTAATTTGCTTTCTCCGTAGGAGAACCAGCTACCGCTTTTCTTGATGACGTTGTATTCCACGCCCAAGTCTACGATTTCGCCCGATTGAGAAATTCCCTCGCCGTACATGATATCGAATTCAGCCTTTTTAAATGGAGGAGCGACTTTGTTCTTCACTACCTTCACGCGGGTATGATTTCCGAACACCTCTTCTCCGTCTTTGATCTGCCCGATGCGACGGATATCCAGACGTACGGAGGCATAGAATTTTAAGGCGTTACCACCGGTTGTCGTTTCGGGGTTACCGAACATGATACCTATTTTGTCCCTTAACTGATTGATAAAAATACAGCAAGTGTTTGTCTTGCTTATTGTTCCGGTTAATTTCCGTAAAGCTTGCGACATGAGGCGGGCTTGCAATCCCATCACGCTATCACCCATCTCTCCCTCGATTTCGGCTTTGGGAGTAAGGGCGGCGACGGAGTCGATAACAATGATATCGATAGCTGCAGATCGGATCAATTGCTCGGCGATCTCCAGGGCCTGTTCTCCGTTATCCGGTTGAGATATAAATAGATTATTTACATCTACACCCAGTTTTTCGGCATAGGTGCGATCAAAGGCATGTTCTGCATCGATGATAGCTGCAATACCTCCTAATTTTTGTGCTTCAGCAATAGCGTGGATGGCTAAAGTCGTCTTACCGGAGGATTCCGGTCCGAAGATTTCAATAACCCTTCCTCTGGGGTATCCTCCGACGCCTAAAGCCTTGTCTAAGGCAATGGAGCCGGTCGGAATTGCCGGGATATTTTCCACGACATTTTCGCCAAGTTTCATGACACTTCCCTTGCCGAAATTCTTCTCGATCTTATCGAGGGTAAGTTGTAGTGCTTTTAACTTGTCTTGATTGGTTTCATTTGTTGCCATATGATTGATTTAAAATTTGAATTTTCAATACAATATTTCTGGTTAACCTTTTATATCCAACTCTTTCAATATCTGGTTAGCATGGTCCTTCGTGTTAACCTTGGTGATTATCTTCTCGATACTGCCGTTCTGTCCGATAACGAAGGTGGTACGGACAACCCCCATATAACTTCTCCCATACATTTTTTTCTCGCCCCATACGCCGTATGTTTCCATGATTGTTTTGTCCGTATCGGCAATCAGGTTGAACGATAAATTGTATTTTGCGATAAATTTCTGGTGGGAGGATGCCGGGTCCGGACTTACTCCGATCACTTCAAAACCTTGAGAAGTAAGTGATGCGTATCCTTCGTTTAAACTGCATGCTTCCGCCGTACAACCGGACGTGTTATCTTTCGGGTAAAAATAAAGTATGAGTCTTTTACCTTTAAAATCATCAAGGGTTATCTCCTTGCCGTCCTGATTCTGCCCTTTGAAATAGGGGGCTTTTTCTCCTTCATTTAACTGTGTCATCGTTTTTCGAGTACTATGATATTTCTACAAAAGTAGGAATATTTTGGAGATTTCAGAGGAAGTCGAAAGAGAAAGTTTGAGGAAATTAAAGATTCCGGAAACAGAGTTGTTACGGCGGAAAAGATTTCTTTTTGATCCGGCACGATGATATGACAAAAGTCGGGGCGGATAGAAGGAGCCGACCGAATTCTCGGACGTTTTTTTATTCTTTGATAAAACGCTTTTTATCCGTAGTTTTGCGGTCAATAAAAATGAATTACTATGGAATTTATAGAGACCTATAATTTGACGGGTTTGATTATCGGGATATGTACGTTTTTGATCATCGGCCTGTTTCATCCGGTTGTCGTAAAAGCGGAGTACTATTGGGGAACGAGATGTTGGTGGATATTTTTGCTCTTGGGGATAGCGGGAGTTGTTGCGGCATTATTGGTAAGGGAAGTCATGTGGTCTTCCCTGTTAGGAGTCTTTGCATTCTCTTCTTTTTGGACGATCAAAGAGGTTTTTGAACAGGAAGAGCGGGTAAGAAAGGGATGGTTTCCTAAGAATCCGAAGCGGAAATATAATTTTTAGATTAAACAACAGAGATGAAAATTGAAGAGGTATTGATACAAATGAACCGGGAATGCCGGGGAACCTTGGTGGAACACTTGGGAATAGAGTTTACCGGAATCGGGGAAGATTGGCTGGAAGCCCGGATGCCGATAGATGAACGTACGATGCGTCCGGGAAATTTGCTGCATGGTGGAGCCATTATGGCTTTGGCGGAGACAGTAGGTAGTGGTATTACGTACGTTTCGGTTCCTCGGGAGGGATTTCACGTGTTCGGTATCGAGATAAACGGAAACCATATCCGGAAGGCTCAAGGGAGTTATGTTACGGGGCGTGCCGAATTTATTCATAAAGGAAAACGTACTCATGTAGTGAGTATCAACGTGACGGATGAATTTGGGAACTTGGCTTCCGTATGTCGGATTACAAATGTCATTCTTCCCAAATCATGATGATAGAAGAGGTTCGCGTATATAGCCAACAATTGTCAGAAGCCGTATTTGATAAGCCCGGGGAGCTTGTTCATTGGATGGGGGCCGTACAAGCCCAACATTATCAGATGGCCAAATGGGCTGTTGGTCTCCGCCTAAAGTCCGCCACTTTGCAAACGGTGGAAGAGGCATTGAGAAGAGGTGAGATATTGCGTACCCATGTGATGCGTCCTACCTGGCATTTCGTGGCTGCCGAAGATATTCGTTGGATGTTGAAGTTATCTTTTTCGCGGATAAAGTCCGCCAATGAATCGTTTGCGAAGAGTAAAAATTTAGGTATAACGGAAAAGTCGTATTTTCGCTGTAACCGATTGTTTGAAAGGATATTGGAAGGGAATAGAAGTTTGACTAAGGAGGAGATCGCGACGGAACTGATGAAGGCGGGATTGGTAGTCGATTTTGCTCGGTTGACCCATTACCTGACGCGTGCGGAGGCGGAAGGAATCGTATGCAGTGGTGTCGATAAGGATAAAAAGTCGACTTATGCTTTGTTGGAAGAACGGGTGCCGCCTGTGAAAGAGTTGCATAGGGAAGAGGCCTTGGCAAAGTTGGCGGTCAGCTATTTCAGAAGCCATTCGCCAGCCAGTTTACAGGATTTTGTATGGTGGTCTGGGTTATCGATCGGCGATGCCCGGCATGCCATGGATTTGATCCGCTCGGAACTGACTTCGGATCGTTTTTCCTCGTCCCGATTATTCGTGCACAGTTCATGTGATAAAAACATGAATATCGATAGGATATTGCATTTTCTACCTGCTTTCGACGAATACCTGATCAGTTACAAGGAGAGAGAGACGATCTTGAACCGGGAATATTATTTCAAGGCTTTTAATCGTTGGGGAACCTTTTATCCGGTTATTCTCTATAATGGAAAAATTGTCGGGAATTGGAACAAGGTGGCCTCAAGGGGACAGGTTTCCGTTGAAACCTCTTTTTTTGAACGGATGGAGTTGGATCGTGGCCTGTTAAAAGCGGCGGAGAAGAGGTATAAGGAGTTTATTATGACATAAACGAAAGAGAGATGGCTTCGGTAAAAAAGGCGTTTGAATGGCATTGTTCTTCCGCAAGTTGGGCGGAGGCGAACCGTAGGGCCGGTATACGTATCAGGTCCGAATATAGGCGGGATGTCCGGCTGGACGTTCCGCAACGGATAGAGAAGATCGCTATCGGATATATCGGGGAGTTTGCTTTTGATGAGTGGTGTCGGTTGAAAAAACTCCCGGTTGTTTATTTGGGAGAAAAGATTGGGGATACGCCCGATCATGGTGATTTTTTGGGTGCTCGGAACGAGATAATCGACGTTAAAACACAAGAGGTATTTTATTTTCCTCACGATGACTGGAGGTGTGAGGTTACGGACGAACAGGTCAAAAGAGTGGTGGATATCTATGTGTTTTCCAAATTATATACTCGCGGTCACGAGCGGGTGTTGTTGGTGTTAGGGTGGATATTCAAAAAAGATTTTTTGCAAAAAGCCGTTTTCAGAGCACCCGGAACGATATTACGGGGCAAACCGGTTCATTACGCGAAGTGGGACGTGACGATCGCAGCATTGAACGATATGGACCGGTTGGCGAGTGTGCTGGGGAGCAGATGCTATCGTATTACGAGATAACAGATAATGGACAAAAGTAAAGTTTTCCGCGTGGAACGGGAAAAGAAAATTGTAGAGAGGATGATTCGCCTCTATTGCAGGAAAAAGGAGGGAAATAAGACCTTGTGCCCGACTTGTGCGGAGTTATTGGAATATGCCCGAGCGAGATTGGAACATTGTCCTTTCGGGGAGGATAAGACTTCTTGTAAACATTGTCCCGTTCATTGTTATTCTGCGAAAATGAGAGAACGGATCCGGAGAGTGATGCGTTTCTCCGGACCACGCATGTTGTTGTACTCGCCTCGGGCGGCGTTGGAACATTTGTTTCGGAAATAATCTAACGGCTGTTGTTGATGGTTTCTATAATCTCTTCATTGTTGATAATACGCATTCCGTGACGATCGGAAGTTATCCCCTTTTCTAACAGATAAGGATAGACCGGACGGGATTCCTCGATTCTCGTGGGAAAATAGAAAAATTGGACATTCCGGTAATGCTCCTTTAAATCGTTAGCTGCTTCTATGATATGGGTAGATAGGAGGAAAAGACTGTCCCGACTCTCCGCGAAGCCCATGGATACGGCAACGGTTGCGTCGAAAGCGTCTTTCACGTTGGTTCCTTTAAACAGTTCGTCCATTATCAGTACCAGCCTTTTTCCCCGGTTCAACTCTTCGGCGACAGTCTTTACCCGTAAGACTTCCGAGTAGAAATGGCTGTATCCTACCAGCAGGTTATCGGATAAGTTAATGGAGGTGTACATGCCTTCCTGGAGGCTAAACTCCATCTCCCGTGCGGGTACGGGAAAGCCTAAATGAGCCAGGTATATAGCGATGCCGAAGGCTTTCATAAAGGTGGATTTTCCGGCCATATTGGCTCCGGTCAGGAAGAAAACGTTTTGTTCCGTATCTATTTGAATGGAATTGGCTACCGGAGACTCTACGTGGGGATGGTAAAGCCCTTCCATTCGAACGAAATTCTTTTTTTTCTCGCGGAGAAGCGCGTGGGTGAAATGTTTTTCGTTTGCCACGTTTGCCACGGACAGGTAAGCATCCATTTCGTAAATCATCCGCTCCAATGTTTTCATTTCCATAAAGACGGTTCGTCGTAACCGATAATCCAAATGGGCCATTTTAAAATAGGAGAGACGTTTTTTGTCCTTTTCTTTTTTCCACCAACGTATGTTTTTACTTTCCAGAATCGTTCTGAATACGGATCTCTCTTCTTGATAAACGGGAGTATTGTCGTCAAGCGTTTGCAGGAAGCTATTCAGAGAGTCTAACATTTTTACAGAGGAAAGAATACCGTCTTTGACAAAATCGAATTGGGCATCGTCCATGAAAAATTTTAAGATTCTCCATTTTATTATCCTGTAAAAGGAGAGAAGTTTGAAACGGGGAATCGGGACGTTAAAATAGGTATTGACCTCCTTCATGATAAAACTACCTACCGGGAGTTTTTTGTCGATACGTTGAAAATAACGGATGATCTCCCTTCTCCTCTCGATCTCCTTTGCATCGGTAGTGGGATTCATAAACAGAAGTTCGAGTGTCTGGCTGCCTCCCTGAGTTACCGTTCGGTTAAACGTGTTGAAAACGGATTCGTCTTTAAACTTGCCGAATAACTCTAAATCGTTTATCGTCTGTTTATCGACAAAAAAACGTCCTTCTTCTTTCGGAGAAGGAGGAACCTTCACCTTGCCTTGAATAATCTCGATGATCCGTTCATTGTTGATGATTCTCATTCCGAAACGGTCTTCCGTTATACCCGGTTGCAAGGTGTGCGGAAAGACGGGTTTTTCTCCCTTCATTAACGTGGAGAAGTAAGTGAACAAGATGTTGTCATAATGTCCTTTTAGGGCGACTCCGGCTTCCGTAATATGAGTGGATATCATGAAGATCGCTTTTTGGTACTTGGCAAATGCTTCCGTTACGGCATAAGTCCCGTCGTAGGCGTCTTTCACGTTCGTTCCCCGGAAAAGTTCATCGAAAATAATAACCAAGTCGTGTTGACGGTCTAAAAGTTCTGCTACTTTTTTTACCCGTTGAACTTCCGTGTAAAAATGGCTGTAACCCCGTTTTAATTGGTCGGGAAGGTTGATGGTGGTATATAATCCTCCTCGGAGAGAAAATTCCATAGACCGGGCGGGAACCGGAAATCCCATATGTGCCAGGTATAGAATAACGCCGAAGGCTTTCATAAAAGTAGATTTTCCGGCCATATTAGCCCCGGTTAAAAAGATGATCTGCTGGGAGGGGTCAATGGTCAGGTCGTTCGTCACGGCATTTTCCACGAAAGGGTGGTAAAGTCCTTTTATATCTATCAGCTGCTCTTGCTCCGGTAGGGGAATCGGAAAGGTAAAGTTGCGTGCGATGGCGGTTTGAGCGACAGCGATGTAGGCATCGAGAATAGAAAGATGAGTCATTAATCGGGACAGTATATCCCGGGCCCTGAAACGAAATATAGTATCGCAAGCAGCTGTTTTTTCATAATCGAATGTCTTTTGCCCGTTCTCTTTAAGAGTCCAAGCCAAACGTTCGTCGTCGACGATTTCTTTCATCTCCTCTATCATCGTTTTCAAAGGAGTTTCTTCTGTCGAATCTCTTTCTTCCGATACGAAGTTACGGACGGAGTTGATCAATCTGATTGTCAGCATGATTCCTTCCTGATTTCTCTTGTAATCCAAATCCATGCCGGATCTTCGTTTTAAATTTCCTTGTATGCTTGTGCTATTCGGGTCTATTCTGCTTTTTTCGCTTTGTTCCCCCAGGTAATTTTCCACGTTATTGATCAAGCTGCCCATAAAAGGGAAACTGCTTTTTTTATCATGGAAATAACGTATTACGGCTAAGCGTTTTCGGATTTCCTCCAGATCGGATATCGGTTGTTTAAACATGCTTTCCAGCAGTCTGGCTCCCGCGTTTGTACAGGTTTTGTTGAATAAACCGTATATGCTGCTATTTTTGTTTTTTCCGAATATACTCAGATCGTTTAAGGTTTGGTTATCTGTATAAAAAGTCATAAGTCGTGTTTATGGTTATTGATTGGTATTAGTTCGTATATTAAAGATTTTTTAAAGTTATGATGTTAAATGGATAAAAGGAATATATTTCGTTATTTTTAATTATTTGTAACTATTATATTTAATCACGAGTGTTTTACCATGATTTGCTTCTAATTTTGTTTGTTTATATTCTTCATGGTGACAAAAATATTGTTGAAACAGGGTATGACCTGTTTTCGTTTTGGATATACAGTAAAATGTATTACTTTTGTTCCAAATTATATCTTTACTCGAATGAATATTTAATTACTTCTTTTCAAAATCGGGGTTATACCTATGCCAGTAAACGGTTTTAAATAAGAAACCGGGCAGGTTTTTCGTTTAGAAAGTTGCTATTCGTGAATTTGATTCTTTATTATCACTTTTGCCCCGTGATTTCAACTATTTGAGTATTAATTGAGTAATTTATATAGAATGAGCATAGTTGTACGACGACTTACTTATCGACATGCCGACAAAGAGATGCTTTTTCAGGATCTTTCTTTTGCTGTAAAACGAGGCCAAAAAGTGGCTTTTGTCGGGAATAACGGAACCGGAAAGTCGACTTTAATGCGTGTTATAAACGGGGAGCTTTCCGCCGTGTCCGGGGAGATTATATGTAACGGAACAACGTATCATGTGCCGCAGCATTTCGGTCAATACGATCATCTGACGATAGCGGAGGTTTTGCGGATCGATAAAAAACTGACGGCCTTACGGGCCATTACGGGAGGCGATGTTTCGGAAGAACATTTTACGGTGCTCGGAGAGGATTGGGATATAGAAGAGAGGGCTCGGACGGCTTTGGAAATTTGGGATTTGGAGTATGTTTCGCTCTTCCGGCCGTTGGCAAGTCTTAGCGGAGGAGAGAAGACCCGGGTGTTGCTTGCGGGTATTCATCTGCATTCGCCTGAGATAATTTTGTTGGATGAGCCCACCAATCACTTGGATAGCGAGTGCCGTGAACGGTTGTATGGGCTTATACTAAACGCTAAAGCGACCATTGTCGTGATTAGCCATGACAGGGTATTATTGAATCTGATGTCATCGATTTACGAATTGGATAGAAGGGGAATAACTTACTACAATGGGAATTATGATTTTTATAAGACTCAGAAAGAGACTCTTATTCATGCGCTTTATTCTCAACTGGACGAAAAAGAAAAAGAATTGCGTCTGGCCCGTAAGGTCGCTCGGGAAACTGTCGAGCGCAAGCTGAAATTAGATGCCCGGGGAGAAAAAAGAAGTGCTAAAAAAGGGGTAAGCCGTATGGCGATGAACACTTTAAAGGACAGGGCAGAAAAGAGTACTTCAGCTTTGAAGGGAGTTCACGAGGAGAGGCAGAGGGGTATTACAGAGAAGTTGACGGAGGTTCGGGCCTGCCTGCCGGATATAAAGTCCATGAAAGTAGATTTTAAAACCTCGTCGTTACATACGGGAAAAATTTTAATCACGGCTCGGCATATTAATTTCGCTTATTCGTCTGTCCCTTTATGGGAAAAGGATTTGGATTTCCTGATAAAGAGCGGCGATCGGGTACTTATCCGGGGAAAAAACGGTTCAGGGAAAACAACCTTACTGCGGCTGATGACCGGAGAGTTGAATCCTTCCAGAGGGGCATTGACCCTTGAGGATTTTAAGTATGTTTATTTGGATCAGGAGTATTCGATCGTTAAAAATGATTTGTCCGTGTTTGAGCAGGTACGACGGTTTACCGCCGTGCGACAGGAACATGAAATCAAAACGATTTTGAATCGTTTTTTGTTTCCCATGCCGGTGTGGGAGAAAAGTTGCAGAAAGTTGAGCGGGGGAGAGAAGATGAAGTTGGCTCTTTGCTGTCTGATGGTCAGTGCCGATACCCCGGATGTTTTTATTTTGGACGAACCGACCAATAATATCGATATGCAGAATGTTGAAATTCTGACCGCTACCGTAAAGGATTTTCGGGGAACCGTGTTGGTGATTTCACACGATCCTTATTTTGTTGAACAAATCGGAGTAGACTACACGATAAACCTTTAATGAAAAGTATAATGGCTCTTTAACTCCGGGTAACATGTGTATTATCATTTTGAATTTAAAATACGAAGTTTAATTTTGTAACCGGAAAAGAGCGGAAGAAATTATTTCTCTTGTTTTCTTCGATGTCGTCGTATCTTAATTTATATTTGTAAAGGAATGATATTGAACCTGAATCAATCGAATGCGATTGATAATGGAGAGGTTAGAGAAAGGATGGGGAACACTTCCTAATAATAACAGAGGATAATACGTATAATAGAATGAAGAAATTGATCGGTTGCACGGATGTGGTTTTTGATATATTGAGAACAAAAAACAAGTGTTTGACGGATAGCGGTGAAGTGGATATGAATGCGCTTAAGAGAGCGGTAGGTGAACAAGAGGAGTGGTTGATCTCTTCTTTGTTGGAGAATGAGATATGCCGGAAACGTTTTTTTATTCGATGCGGTGCGGTTTATGTATTTAAGCAGAGAGATTTCGTTTTTTTTCTGGAGCAGGATATGCTGGATCACAGTTATACGAAATTTGAGAATAAAATCGGATTGGCTACCGGAAGAGGTAAACTATTGAAAGATTACGGAGAGGTGGTTTTGTACTTTCCGTTTAAAGATTGTGTACTCGAAGGAGGACAAAGCACGGAAGAGGGAGTGGACATTTATTTTGAAGCGAATGCCGATACATCCGATTACGTGGAGAAAAAGGCGAAGAGGAAAGAGGTGTTTTTCAATGCGGTCATAGGTAGTGAGGAGATAGATCGGTTGTTGGAACCTAAGGCTTTTGAAAACGTAAGGCGTAATACCGGAAACGGAGAGAAGCGATTTGCAGGATTTCAATACGATGAACGAGGAGTGATCAAGGATAATCTGGTCATAAAGGGAAATAACCTGTTGGCTCTGTACAGTTTGAAGGAACGTTTTTTGGGAAAGGTCAGGTTGATTTATATCGATCCCCCGTACAACACGGGAAACGATAGTTTTGGTTATAATGACAATTTCAACCATTCGACCTGGCTTGCTTTTATGCGTAATCGATTGGAGGTCGCCAAGGAGTTGTTGGCTGATGACGGGAGCATTTTGGTTCAATTGGATTGGAATGAGGTACATTATATGAAAATCCTGATGGATGAGGTATTCGGAAGAGAGAATTTCCGGAATGAAATTATCTGGTGTTACAATGGCCCGGGTTCACCTAAGATGAAACAATTGAACCGGAAACATGATAATATATTGTGGTATAGTAAAACCGGCAACTGGATTTTTAACGGGGACGATGTTAGGATGAAATCCGAAGTGCACGTGGGAGGTTTTAACGGGGAGATGAACAGTGACGTGAGTGAGGGGTACACGGAGAAGGGAAAAATTCCGGAAGATTGGTGGGAATTGTTCCACACGGAGGAGGATTTCGTGGAGGAGATGAAACGGATATTTGCCGAATATAAATTGAATTCCGATGCCGATTGGCTGAAGGCGGCGGTAGCGGCCCGAATAAGGGTGGACGGAGAGAAGAGGACTGGATATATCACGGAAAAACCCTATAAGTTAATGGAACGGTTGATTAAAATGACCACGAACGAGGGGGATATCGTTCTTGATTTCTTTGCCGGAAGTGCTACAACGGCTTATGTCGCCGACTATCTCAACCGTCGGTATATTGCCGTGGAACAATTGGAAGAGACGCAGGAGAAAATCAAGACCCGTCTGAAACATACGGAATACGTCTATTTCGAGTTGGCCAGAAATAACCAGAGAGCTATAGAGAAAATCAATACATGTAAAAATTACGATGAGTTGCTGGCTTTTTTTGAACGGATGTGCGAGCGCTATTTTTTGGATTACAACTTGAAGGTAAGAGAGTTTAGGGAAAAGGTCAGCCGCGAAGAAACTTTCATGGCTTTGCCTCTATGGAGGCAAAAAGAGATTTTCTGTAAAATGCTCGACTTGAATCAGCTTTATATCAACTACGCGGAGTTGGGGGATATCCGGTATACCGTGAAGGAGGAGGATGTTTTTGCCGCTAATGAATTTTATAAAAAATAAGATATGACCCATACGAGTTTAGGGAATCCGGCGAAGATCGATTATTTGTATGAAGAGTTGGAAAAGAGTAAGAAATATGTCGAGAACCCTATTGTTATACCTGAATACATCACCCGGAATCTGAAATTCGACCTGTTTTACTGGCAACGGGAGGCCCTGGAAAATTTTTTACTGAACGAGAGGAATAAGGAGAGAGGGAACCACCTGATGTTTAATATGGCTACCGGTACGGGTAAGACCTTGTTGATGGCGGCTTTATTACTCTATTACTATAAGCAGGGGTATCGTAAGGTGATCTTTTTTGTTAATCAGAACAACATTGTAGGCAAAACGGAAGATAATCTCTCCAATCCCGGACATAACAAATACCTGTTTCAGCCGATCATCACGATTGATCAGGAGACCGTGAATATAAAGAAGGTGGAGGTGTTTTCGGATCGGGATGATGTATTGGAGATAAAGTTTTGCAGCATACAAAAATTGCATAACGACGTCTATAATATAAAAGAGAATACCACGACCTTGCAGGAGTTGCAGGAGCGGGATATCATCATGATAGCGGATGAAGCGCATCATCTGAATGCCAACACGAAAAACGAAACGGGAGTATTGTATGGTCCGGATTTTAACACGGGCATATCGGAAACAAACGCGAAAGAGGAAGATATCGAAAGGGGATGGGAAAATACGGCCATACAGTTGCTGTTGAATAAATACGGTTATAGGGGTGACAGGCCGAACAAAAATATACTTTTGGAATTTACGGCTACTATCCCGGAGGTAAGGAGCGTGTTGCAAAAGTACGCGGATAAGACGGTTTATAAATTTCAGATTGAAGATTTCCTTCGGGCCGGATACACGAAAGAGATTCATTTAGTCAGCTCTTCTTTCGATAAACGGTTGCGAATATTGCAAGCATTATTGTTTAACTGGTATAGACAGGAAATTGCTATTAAGTTCCATTTATATGATTTTAAGTCGGTTATCCTTTTCCGGAGTAAAACTATTGAAGCTTCCCAGACGGATTTTGCCTTTTTTAGAGAGTTGATAGATAATTTGAGTATTTCCGATTTCGATTTTATCGGGACGGTTAAGGAAGAGGAGCTGGATAGGATGAAGGAGGTTTACCGAAGAGGACAAAGCCGGATTGTGGATATCAGGCGTTATATTGCGGACAACCGTGTTGAAGTTCAAAGTATAATCGAATTTTTGCAGACCCACTTTAAGGTTCAAAATTGCATTATAACCAATTCTTCCGATAGAACGGCTAAGGGGAAAGGGAAAGGAGAAGAGAAAACGACGGAAAGTCAGGATCGTTTATTGAACAATCTGGAAGATAGAAATAATATCATCCGGGCTGTATTTTCCGTGCAAAGATTGACGGAGGGATGGGATGTTCTAAACCTGTATGATATCGTACGATTGTATGAAGGACAGAATACGGGGGGCAGCAATGTAAAGAAATCGGCAACCAGTCGGGCGACGACCCAGGAGGTACAGTTGATAGGCAGAGGAATAAGGTATTATCCGTTTTCTTATGGAGATAAGGAGAGAGGAAGACGGAAATTTGACGATGATCTGACCCATGAATTGAGGGTATTGGAGGAATTTTATTTTCATAGCGATAACGATGAGCGCTATATAGGGGACCTGATTCAGGAGTTGAAACGGAAAAATTTGATAGAGGACAGGAAGATACGTAAGGTATTTGGACTGAAAGAAGCGTTCCGTGCCTGCGAATTTTACCGGAAGGCGAAGCTGTTTAAGAACGAACGGATCGTCAATCCTTTCAGGCAGAAGAAAAGTCTGGATCAGATCGAAAAGGAGTGGTATTTTGCCTGTACAATTATAGAAGAACAGAAAGAGGCTAAAATTCTTTTTGATGATAACCGGGACGATGAGGATAAATATGTCGATCATGCTGAATCCAAGACGCTACTGATAACGATTAGGGATATGGAACGTCATATCGTTATGAAGGCGATCAATCGATTGTCTAAGCAGGTGGATTCTGTCTATCGGATAGGAAATTTGTCTAAGGAATTGAAGGTCGAATCTATCGATGAACTGTATGATAGCGGCCTATTGGCGGGACTTCCTCTCTCCGTAACGACGAATCGGGCATTGACCCATAACGACTATCTGAAGATTGCAATCCGTTTCTTCGAACAGCTGGAACAGGAGATAAAAAAGTATTCGCGACCTTATACCGCCACCTGCTTTAAATCGGTTGCTTTGGCGGATGTATTTGAAAAATCTAAAGAAAAGCTGGTTGAGGCGAATTATGATAAAGAGTACGAAAAGAGTATGGTTGCGAACGATTGGTATGTGTTGGATGCGTTTGTGGGGACGGATGAAGAACGTGATCTTTTGGAATTCATAAAAGGATACATCGGTAATTTGAAAAGTCGTTACGATGAGGTATACCTGTTGCGTAACGAAGAGATATATAAAATATATGATCGCGAGGGACGAGGGTTTATGCCTGATTTTCTGTTGTTCCTGAGAAAGGGAGATGACTATTTTCAGGTATTTGTGGAACCCAAAGGGAGTGACCGCCTGAAAACGGATCAATGGAAGAATGATTTTTTGCAAGCCATAACGACAGAGGATCAAAATTATATAGATCGATCTTTGATGCAGCAAGGGAATAAAAGTTATCGGTTGATAGGTATACCTCTTTATAATTCGACTAATACAAAGAAAGAGGTGGAGACTTGTTTCGTCCGCCATCTTTTGTCTTAAATAAATAATTGAAAATGAGTGAGATTGTACGACCTTCAGTTTGTGATTACGATGAATTGACCGACCTCTGGGAAGCCTCGGTTCGGGCTACTCATGATTTTCTTGCGGAGGAGGATATTCGTTTTTTTAAGCCTTTGGTGCGGAATCAATATCTTGATGCCGTATCGCTCTTTGTCATTCGGGGGAATGAGGGGCGAATTCTGGCTTTTATGGGAATTCGGGAAGATATGCTTGAAATGTTGTTTGTCCATCCCGGAGTACAAAGAACGGGATTGGGGCGACGTTTATTGCATTATGCCGTGCAATGCAGAGGAATTTCTAAGGTTGACGTAAACGAACAGAATGAAAATGCGCTCTGTTTTTACGAGCGGATGGGCTTTGAAGTAACCGGGAGGAATGCAACGGATGCTTTTGGAAAACCGTTCCCTATTCTGCATATGAGCTTGAAAAGCGAAGGCTCTTCGAGAGAATAGGGGTAATTTCGCCCATATTTAGAGATTGGTGAATATTTTAATTTACGATTGAGTGCTGATCTTACCCTCTTTAAATCGCCAACCCCTCAATCTTAGAATCCCTCAATGGTTAATTCGTTAATTTCCTTAGATGTTCCTCCAATTTAAACATTTCGTCCCGTAGACGAGCGGCTTCCAGAAAATCTGTTTCTTTAGCCGCTTTTTGCATGGCGGCTTTGGTTTTTTGTAGCATTTTTTCTATTTCCGGTTTGCTCATGTAGGCGACGACTGGGTCGGCAGCCGTATTTACGTGCTCTTCTTCGACATAGGCGCGAGAAGTCTCTTTTAAGACCGATTCGGTGGTTTTATGAACTTGAGTCGGCGTAATACCGTGCTGGCGATTGTATTCCGTTTGCTTCTCCCGGCGGTATCTTGTTTCGTCGATGGTCTCTTGCATGGAGCGGGTAACGGTATCGGCATACATGATGACCTTTCCGTTCAGATTACGGGCAGCCCTGCCTGAAGTCTGGATCAGCGAACGGGTAGACCGCAGGAAACCCTCTTTATCGGCATCCAAAATGGCGACTAAAGAGACTTCCGGCATATCCAGTCCTTCCCGTAACAGGTTTACGCCGACGATGACATCGATGACTCCTTTCCGAAGGTTTTCGATGATTTGTACCCGTTCGAGCGTATCTACGTCCGAATGAATGTATTGACATTTGATGCTGATACGGTCGAGGTATTTGCTCAGCTCCTCCGCCATGCGTTTGGTGAGGGTCGTGACCAATACCTTCTCGTTAAGCTCTATTCGTTTCTGTATTTCGTTTATGAGATGATCTATTTGATTCTTACTGGGTACAACCTCTATTTCCGGATCCAGGATGCCCGTCGGGCGGATGATTTGCTCCACGACGACCCCGTTGCATTTTTCCAGTTCGTAATCGGCGGGTGTGGCACTGACGTATATGGTTTGTCCCGTGTTGGCCTCGAACTCTTCGAACGTGAGCGGCCGGTTGTCGAAGGCGGCCGGGAGACGGAATCCGTATTCCACCAGAGTCTGCTTGCGGGAGTGATCTCCCCCGTACATGGCCCTCACCTGGGGAAGAGTAACATGGGATTCGTCGACCACGAGTAAAAAATCCCGGGGAAAGTAATCCAGCAGGCAAAACGGACGTATGCCTGCGGCTCTTCCGTCGAAATAACGGGAATAATTTTCTATTCCGGCACAATACCCTAACTCGCGTATCATCTCCACATCGTATTTTACCCGTTCTTCCAATCGTTTGGCTTCAAAATGTTTTCCGATGGATTTTAGAAAATCGACCTGTACGATCAAATCTTGCTCTATATCGTGTATGGCTTTGGCAACGGTGGCCTTGTCCGTCACGAAAAGATTGGCGGGATAGATGTTTAAGGTTTCTAAAGTATCTATTATTTTTCCGGTTTGGGGACTGAAAGAGGAGATCCGGTCGATCTCATCCCCCCAAAATTCGAGTCGGTAAGCTATGCCGTCGAAAGTTTCAATCGAAGGGAATATGTCTACCGTTTCCCCTTTGGCACGGAATGAGCCTCTTTTGAATTCCAATTCGTTATTGGCATATAGAGCATCCACCAACCTGCGAAGTAGTTGGTTTCTTGCAATCTTCATCCCGGTTCGCAACCTGATCGTGTTGGCCCCGAAAGCGGTCGGATCTGCCATTCCATATAAACAGGAGACGGAAGATACGACAATGACATCCCGACGTCCGGATAGCAGGGAAGCGGTAGCCCGTAGACGGAGCTTATCTATTTCATCGTTGATAGCAAGATCTTTCTCGATATACGTGTTGGTAACGGGTAAATAGGCCTCCGGTTGATAGTAATCGTAGTAGGAAACGAAATATTCTACGGCATTTTCCGGAAAAAATGCCTTGAATTCCCCGTATAACTGGGCCGCTAACGTCTTATTATGGCTTAGAATCAGGGTCGGGCGTTGTATTTTTTGGATTACATTGGCAACGGTAAATGTTTTTCCCGATCCGGTTACCCCGAGTAAGACCTGACACGGATCACTCCCCTCGATGCCTTTCACGAGTTGCTCTATGGCCTCCGGTTGGTCTCCGGTCGGCGTATACTGTGACGTTAACTTGAACATGGATCTGTGCGATTGATGTTAACCGAGTTTACTCAAAAATTTCACGGGATTGATGATAAAACGATCATGAACAGCCGTACCGATTGTTGCGGTTTCATCCCATGCCTCGATTTCAAAGCGAATGCGACGTCCTTCTGTTTCCGTAATGGTTGCCTTACATCCTACTTTTTTACCGACGGGAGTGGCTTTCACGTGCTTCACGTTGATTTCTATACCGACCGTGTCGTTTTCGGCTTCCAACATGCCTTCTAAACATTTGATAGCGGTATTTTCCATTAAACCGACCATGGCAGGGGTTGCGAACACCTCTAATTTACCCGATCCGTACACGGCTGCGGTATCTTCATGTCTCACGATAATCTCCTGAGTAAAAGAGAATCCTATCTTTATTTCCATAACTTTATTTGTATTTGACATACAAAGTTACTGAATTATCTGGCCCATACCATGTTTTTGAGGATTTTTGACGGTTGATCTCTGCTTTTATCGAATGGAGACGGACCCTTTGTTTCTATTCCGGTTATTTTTCTTCTTTACAGTGTGGTATTTGATCCGTGCTGTAAATCTTTTCCAATGGTTTTCGGCTTGCTTGGGGATGAATGAGAAGTTCGTATTAATTGCGTATATCGTCCGTATGCTCGTTTATGCCGGAAAAATCGAACACGTTTTCTTCTTTGAAAATTTCCTGACTCTTTTGACGAGGTTATAAAGAATTTTTACCTCGGATTAAAACTCCGAGGTAAAGTGGAAGAGCAACTTTTTATAGTTATTCTGTGCCATTTGAAGCATGTATTGCGATTCGGCTAAGAATACGTCCCGTCCCCACTTGTCTTTAGCCAAATACTGGGCTTTATGGAGCTTAAAGTCTTCTAACTCTTTGTAATCTAACGCTTCGATCCAGCACGCTTTGTAAAGGTTGATGTTTTCCCAGCGACAGGCGGCACCGTACTCGTGGAGTAAGCGGTATTCTATTACCTCGAATTGTAAGGCTCCCACCGTCCCGATGATTTTTCGGTTATTAAATTGGTTGACAAATAATTGGGCGACACCTTCGTCCATTAATTGATCGATTCCTTTGGCTAACTGTTTGGATTTCATCGGATCGGCATTCTCGATGTATTTGAAGAGTTCGGGCGAGAAGCTGGGAATTCCTTTGAAATGCAGTTTTTCTCCTTCCGTCAGGGTGTCTCCGATCTTAAAATTACCCGTGTCATGCAAGCCGACGATATCACCGGGATAGGCTTCGTCGATGATGGATTTTTTAGAAGCCATAAAAGCGGTAGGGGTAGAGAATTTTAAATTTTTTCCCAATCCCACGTGCAGGTAATTGGTGTTCCGCTTGAATATGCCGGAGCATACCTTCACGAAAGCAATGCGGTCCCGGTGGTTTGGGTCCATGTTGGCGTGGATCTTAAAGATAAATCCGGTAAATTTATCCTCTTCCGGGCGGACTATTCGTTCTTCCGTCTCCCGGGGAAGCGGCGAGGGGGCTATTTCGATAAAACAATCCAGCATCTCCCGGATACCGAAATTATTTAAAGCCGAACCGAAAAAGACGGGAGCCACCGTGGCATCCAAGTACTCCTTGCGGTTTATGCCCGGATATACTTCCCGAACCAACTCTAAATCGTCCCGCAATTGTTGGGCACTCCGTTCTCCGATGTACTCGTCCAGTTCCGGGCTATCGATATCGTTCAGTTCGATACCGTCCTGTATGGTTTGTACGCTGGCCGAATAGAGGCATAAATTCTGTTTGTGGAGGTTGTAAATACCTTTAAAGGTATCACCGCTGCCGATAGGCCAACTTAAAGGATTTACCTTGATTTGCAACTCCTTTTCGATGTCGTCCAGTATATCGAAAGGATCGTTTGCCGGCCGGTCCAGTTTATTGATAAAAACAATAACGGGAGTTTTGCGCATCCGGCATACCTGCATCAGTTTGCGGGTTTGGGTTTCCACACCCTTGGCGGCGTCGATCACGATAATCACGCTGTCGCAGGCCGTCAATACCCGGAAAGTGTCTTCGGCGAAGTCCTGGTGACCGGGGGTATCCAAGATATTAATTTTGACGTCTTTGTATTCGAACCCCATCACGGAGGTGGCCACTGAAATACCTCTTTGTCTTTCGATTTCCATAAAGTCCGAGGTAGCCGTTTTTTTAATCTTGTTCGATTTAACCGCTCCGGCAATATGAATGGCTCCCCCGAAAAGGAGTAATTTTTCCGTTAAGGTCGTTTTACCCGCATCCGGGTGGCTGACAATGCCAAAAGTACGTCTTCTTAATATCTCTTCAGTAAAACCCATGTATTTCCGTGTGAATATATACGACTATTTTTTGCGGCTGCAAAGATAATGATTTGAGTATTTAATTTAAGGTTTAAGGCAGAAAAATTGCGGACGTAAAAATATCGAGTCTATTTTCCATTACGTTTAAAACGTTATCGCTTGTTTTTTTCGTAAAGTATAACCGGAATAAAAATATTTTTTATATTTACTACAATTCACATTCATCCTTTGATTGATTTGGTGGTGTCTATATAAAAAGGAAAATTATGCAACTAAAAAGAGTTATTACTGTAGCTCGTTACGAAAGACGATTATTAGGACGTAATTGGATAGTTCGAATTTTACTGGTATGGGGAATAATTGCCATTATCGGGGAACAATACTTGCTTCAAGGAGATCAGGACGTCAATCGGTTTATGATTGCCCTACCGGGCGCAATACCTTACGTGAATACCTATCTTTTCACTCTACTTCAATCGATACTGGTGATTTTGGCCGTTGTAGAATGGCGTCGAAGGGAGAAGAGCAGGGACACGTTGGAATCCGGGCGGGTAAGGTCAGTCGGTAATACGGAATACTTGTGGGGTAAAGGATTGGGAATTATTGTGTTGCTTTCTATATTTCAATTATTCTCTTTACTGTTGGCCATGGGAATAAACCTGTTCGCGAGTGAGTCTCCCTTTTGTTTCTGGGATTATCCTTTCTATTGGTCGACACTCTCTTTTCCGGCATTGATTTTTATGACAGGATTATCGATTTTTGTGACGGGGTGGATTCGGAATACGGGTCTTGGTCTTGTCGTTTTATTTACTTTTTTCTTGGGAACGCTATATTATTTAACCGATTTAGGACATGGTATTTGGGACTTCACATCGACAGATATACCCAATGTATTCTCGGACGTGACAGACTGCATGGGGATAATAGCTTATATCTCATATCGTTTCATTTATTTGACACTTGGCGTAGGCTTGTTGTTATGGTCGATAGGAGGAGAGTGTCGTTTGCCGAACGGAAGGAAGGAGATTCGGTACGGGTATTTGATGGGTGCGGTTCTTGTGATGCTGGGTTCGGGCACGGGTATTTTCCATTCGGTTCGTTACTGGCAGGATGAGACTACCCGTAAAATTTACTTGAAATTCGCTTTACAACATACTCCCTCTCCCTTTATTCGGGTCAATCGTCATGATCTGGAGGTAGAACAAAAGGGAAATCAAATTTTGGGAAAGAGTCGGTTGGAAATTATTAACCGGGATAAATCGCCCGTGGAACAATGGGTTCTGTATTTGAATCCCGGTTTACAAATTATTTCTTTTAACGAGTCTTCCGGACAGTCGGTGGAGTATGATCGGGAGAATCAAATCGTTGTGGTAAAGCGACCGTTAAAAGGTGGGGATACCTGTACTTTTAGCCTGACTTACAAGGGGAAGATCGATGAACGGGTGTGTTATCTCGAGGTTCCCTCGGCAGATTATTGGCATATGCAATGGTATAATTGTCCGATGCGCTTCGGAAAACGTTATGCCTTTGTGGGGGATAAATACACGTTGTTAACTCCGGAATGTCTTTGGTATCCGGTGGCGGTATCCCCGGTGAATCTCTCTTTCCTTCATGCAACGGGAAAAGATTTCACGGATTTTCGACTTCGGGTTTTTGATCCGAGCCGACGGAGTGTGGTATCACAGGGAGAAAGAATACGTGAGGGAGATTCGGTACGATTTTATAATTGGCAACGTTTACAGGGGGTGACATTGTGCATGGGAAATTTCGAGAGCCGTTCCGTCAGGGTGGATTCCGTCATGTTTGAATTATACAGTTTTAAAGGACACGACCAACTGTCGCCTTTGTTTAAAAACATGACGACGGAAGAGTTCCAAAACGTGTTAAAAAGATCCATGGGTAGATTGAAATTGAAAGACTACCCGTTTCGAAAGCTTGTGATGTTAGAGACCCCGGTATCTTTTGCGGTAAATTCCAGGTCATGGAAATCCGTCGGTGAATGTGTACAGCCAGAGCTTGTCTTATTTCCGGAGAGATGGTATCCTGTAAGATGGATGAACGTGAAGAATTCGTTTCGGAGTTTTGAAGAGAATTACCAAAGACAGTTAACTATGGGTATAGTGAGTAATCGTTCTTTCGAGGAGGAATTTTTAGCTTTTTTTATATATTATCTTACGTCTCAAAAGGTGTCCATGGGAATAAATAATGTTTTTATTCCCGCTTTTGCCGAAGGTTTTCGGGTTCCGCGATTGGAACCTAACGGGCAATATGTATCGCCGTTGTTTTTTAATTATTCCGGTTATTTTTTTTCGAACGATTATCCGATTATGGATAAGGTTATGTTTACCCTCTTGGAACGGAAAAGGGCCGGGAGAGCAGATTTTAACGGAAGTGATGAGATGCTGAAAGCTGATCGATATTTATCCACTCGTAGCTTGGAGGATGCCTTACGAGATACTTTTATTCCGGATCCTGTTTTTGAAGCGATTCTTATGCTAAAAATGAATTATATTAAAGACTATGTCTCTCTTAGCATACCAGAAAAAGAGTTTTATCTCTTTGTTGAAGAGTTTAAATCTCTCTATCCTTTTCAGGAAATGGACTTTAACGAGTTTATGCGAAAATTGAAATCGGAAAAGGGAGTGGACTTGGAAAAAATATTACCGGACTGGTTTCGTGGACGAGAAATCCCCGCTTATCTGATAAAAGATATCGGGGTGGATAAGGTGATTACCGATGAAGAGGAGGATATGTACAGGGTACGTTTTAAAATAAAAAATACCGGTAAAGTGGATGGTATTGTAAATTTGTCTTTATCTCTTGCCGATTTTGACAAGATGACATATTGTTACTTTATTCCGGCAGGGGAGAGTAAAGAGATTAAAAAGCTTGTAAAGACAAAACAGTTGAATTATGAATTGAATTTAAATCTCTCCTCCAATATACCTCACGGGTATACGGAAGTCCTTTATAAGGAACCGGATGAGGTCCGGGATACGGCGGATGGTATTTTTGATATAGACGATAGTGTTTTTGCTCCGGCCCCGGATGAATTTATCGTGGATAATGAAGATCCCGGTTTCCAATTGGTGGAAGCGGACAAACGGCAGCGTCTGTTTGAAAAGGAGAGTCGGAAGGAGAAAAAATACCAGTTTGATTATATCGCCTTACGCGATATGGGACAGCTTTTACCGACTCGCTGGACTTATTGTGCGGGAAGTTCCGGAATTTACGGAAATGTAGTTCGGAGTCTGGTATATAAAAAGGCAGGAGAAGGAAAAGCCAAGGCGATTTGGAAAACAGACTTGCCAAAGAGCGGGGTGTACGAACTGTTTGTTTACATTGGAGCGTATCAAGTGAGAATGGATGGGGAGCCCGTACAGAATTACGAGCTGACAGATCGTGATGGAATAAGGCAGGTCTCGGTGAAGACGGAAGAGGGCAAGGGATGGCTTTCTTTGGGTGAATTTGACCTTTCTGCCGGAGAGAATCAAATCGTGTTAAGCGATAAAGGAGTGGAGGAAGAACAGGTGATCTATGCCGATGCGGTGAAATGGAAATTTATGGGTGATAAATAATTTATTTTAATAATTTTTGTCTTAAAATTGTTTTTATAGTAAATATAAGTTATATTTGGGTGTTGTGTTTAATTAAAATAAAAAATGATGAAAACAAAAATGTTTGGACAAAAATTAATGACACTTTTACTTTTGATGTGTGTCATGAGTTCAATGGCTGTGGCTATTGAGATACAACACCAGGTAACAGGAACAGTTACAGATGCACAAGGTGAACCGTTGCCCGGGGTTAACATACAAATCAAGGGAACTACAATGGGAACCATTACGGATATGGATGGGAAATATTCTATCTATGCTGCTCCCAGTAGTATTTTAGTTTTTAGTTATGTTGATAAACAGACTCAAAAAGTGAAAGTCGGAAGTCAAAAAGTTATAAATGTCATTATGCAAGATAACCGCAAATCTTTAGTAGTTATTTATAATCGTTACCTGATTTATGGTCCCAATTACCTGGTGGCAATATTGGAGGATAAATCTATGAATAATAAAACTTTGTGTTGACAGTTAAAATCGTATGAAAAGAAAATTACTATTGATCGCTATTTTTTTGGGAATTATTGTGGTCGGAACTAATGGTGTGCTAAAAGCTTACGAGTCCCAGAAGAAAGTATCCGGTGTGGTGACCGATACGACGGGAAAAGCATTGGAGAAGGTAGAGGTGCTGATAAAAGGGACAATCACGGGAGCTTATACGGATGCAGAAGGGAAATATGTCATATATACTTCGGCAAGCGGAGTATTGGTCTTTTCGAAAAAAGGAATGAAAACACAGGAAATTACGGTTGGGAATCAAACGGAAATTAATGTGGTCATGCATAAAACAAAAGAAAAAAAGAAATAGACAAAACACGCTGGTGTGGGAGTTCCGGGTAATTAAACTATCCGGAACTTTTTATTGAATTTTCAAATTACCTCCCTATCTTTGTATACGAGTATAACTTCTTGCAATTTATATCGTTTGAAAGGTTATTACGGAGTTAGCATGAAGAGATTAAAAACTTGAAAGAATGAAAAAATATATAGGAGCGCACGTGAGCGCATCGGGAGGAGTAGAGAATGCTCCGTTAAATGCTCATGAGATCGGGGCCACGGCTTTTGCCCTCTTTACGAAAAATCAGCGGCAATGGAAGGCAGCACCGCTTTCGGCTGAAAACATAGTCCTTTTTAAGGAGCGTTGCGAACAATGGGGATATATGCCTAAGCAGATATTGCCGCACGATAGCTATCTGATTAACTTAGGACACCCCGAAGCGGGTGCTTTGGAGAAATCGAGAGAGGCGTTTTTGGACGAGATGCAGCGTTGTGAGCAGTTGGGACTAGATCGGTTGAATTTTCATCCGGGAAGTTCCTTAAAAGAGATCACCGACGAGGAGTGCCTGCAACGGATTGCTGAATCCATCAATTGGGCGTTGAGCAAGACCGAAGGGGTAAGTGCCGTTATCGAGAACACGGCCGGACAAGGCTCTAATTTGGGTTACCGGTTCGAGCAAATCGCTTACGTCATCGACCGGGTGGAAGATAAAAGCCGGGTGGGGGTATGTATCGATACCTGTCATGCTTTTGCTGCGGGATACGATTTGTCGACATCCTCCGGTTTCACGGAAACTTTCGAGCATTTCGACCGGGTGATCGGTTTTAAATACCTGATGGGAATGCACTTGAACGATGCCAAAAAAGGATTGGGCTCACGGGTGGACCGCCATGAAAGTATCGGTAAAGGCGAGTTGGGGATAGAGACATTTAAGATGATTATGCAGGATCCTCGTTTCGACGATATTCCGCTTATCTTGGAGACTCCCGACGAATCGTTATGGCCGGAAGAGATAGAGATGTTGAAAGGATTTGTAAAGGATTGATCGATTTAGGGATTAGGTGATTTAGGGATTAGGTGATTTAGGGATTAGGTGATTAAAAGATTAAGTGATTAAAAGATTGGGTGATTGAGAGGTTATATGGTTTTGGGATCGGATCTTCTGACCGGTGGATTGCAGAACTGTTTTAAAAGTGTGTAACGGGTGCGAAATAACGAATAAAACAGATAAAGTATGAAGATTTTGCATACTTCGGATTGGCATTTGGGAAAACGTTTGAACGAACGGGAACGGATGGCCGAGCAGATAGAGGTAATGGACGAGATTGTACGTATTGCCGGGGAGGAGCGGGTGGATGCCGTCGTGGTGGCCGGAGATCTTTTCGATACTTACAATCCTCCGGTGGAAGCCATCGAATTGTTATACCGTACCCTCTATCGGTTGGCAGACAGGGGACGTCGTTTGGTGGTGGCCATTGCCGGAAATCACGATTCGCCGGACCGGATCGACTCTCCCGACGTGCTGGCTAAAGAGTGCGGTATATTTTTCGTGGGTAATCCCATGACGGAGTTAAGGACCTCCGTTATCGAAGGAGAGGTAAGCCTGATAGAGGCTGACCGGGGATACGCTGCTTTCCGTCTTCCGGGATACGATTATTCGTTGCGGATTATACATACTCCATACACGAATGAGCAACGACTGAAGAAGTTTTTAGGAACAGAGGATCGACCTGCCCGTTTGCGGGAAGAGTTGGCCGAACACTGGCAGGAAACAGCCAAACGCTATTGTGACGATTCGGGTGTAAATCTACTGATCGCCCATCTTTTTGTAATGAGGGAAGGAGGCGAGGTTCCTGAAGAGCCCGAAGATGAACGTCCTATTCAGGTGGGAGGTGCCGATGCGGTATATTCCTCCATGATTCCGGCTGCCGTACAATACGCGGGATTGGGCCATCTGCACCGGTATCGGATGATCGATACGGTTCCCTGTCCGGTTGTTTATAGCGGTAGCCCGTTAAGTTACAGTTTTAGCGAGGCGGAACAACAGAAGTATGTTGTGTTGGTGGAGGTAGAACCCGGAAAGGCTCCATCGGTCGAAAGAAGGGTTTTAAAAAGCGGTTGTCCGCTGGTCAGGAAAAGATTTTATGGAGCCGGAGAAGCTATCCGGTGGTTGAATGAAAATCCCGATGTATGGGTCGAGTTGACCGTGGTAACGGATACTTACCTGACGGCGGCGGAGACAAGAGCCATATACGCCGCTCACGACCGGATCGTATGGTTGATTCCGGAAGTGAAGAACGAGTCGCTAACGGCAGCCCGTGCCGTTTCGATTCATGAATTGCGTTCGGACGTGAACGCATTGTTTGCCGAGTATTTTAAAAGCCGGAAGGGACAGGAACCCAACAAGGAACTGATGACACTCTTTCAGGAGGTACTGGCTAAAAATAAAGAACGATAACGTGCTATTAATTATATTTATATGATTCCCGTAAAGCTGACATTGGAAGGAATTTATTCGTACCGGGAGCGGCAAACGATTGATTTTACCCGACTGACCGGGGCTAAACTGTTCGGTATATTCGGTCCGGTAGGAAGCGGTAAGTCGACTATATTGGAAGCGATGATATATGTCTTATACGGAACTATCGATCGTTTGAATACGGAGGTGAAATACAATCTGATGAATTTGCAGGTCGATCGGCTTTTCGTGGATTTTGAGTTTGTTGCGGGAAGGGAAGGGAGAAGATACCGGGCTTCCGTGGAGAGTAAACGTAACCGGAAGAATTTTACGGATGTTTCTTCTCCGAAGTTCAATTACTATTTTGAAGAGAAAGGAGAGTGGCACCCGTTTACCCGGGAGGGATTGATCGGTGTCATCGGGTTGACCGTGCAGAATTTTAAACGGGTCGTGATTATTCCGCAAGGAAAGTTTCAGGATTTCCTGATGTTGCGGGACAAGGAGCGAACGGAGATGATGATGGAACTTTTCGGAGATCTGCGTCAATACGATCTTTCAGAAAGCGTGACGACATTAGAGACCGAAACCCGGCAACAAGTGACTGATTTTCGGGGCCGGATCGTCGGATTGGGAGAGGTCGCCCCGGAAACGATACAAGAAAAACGGGAGAAACGGGAAGAGTTGAAAACGGAGGAGGAACGATTGAAAGAGGAGATACGGGAGATTTTATCCCGGGAAGAGAAGCTGAAAACGACAAAACTGCTTTTGGACGAATTGGCCGTGAAAAAAGAGACGGAGCGGCAGTTGGTTGATATGCAACCGGAAATGGAGCGGTTGCAGGCCGAACTGACGGAATATGAGTTTTGTCTTCAGCATTTTCAACAACCGGTAGGAAACCTGGAAGATCTCCAACATCGTTCGGGAGAGGTGAGATTGGCTTTGGAAAACCTGCGGAAAATCGGGGAAGAGAATAAAGAGATTTTACTCTCCTTTATGAAAAATTTTGAAGTTCTTCAGGAGAGATACGGGGAAAAAGAGGAGATAAGGAAACGAATGGAGCGTGTAGATGCCTTTATTCGTCGCTTGGAAGTAGAAAGAGAATGCCGTGATTTGGAAGGTCGGAAAGCAAAAGGCGAAGAGATAGTCGTAAAGACCCGTCAGGAGATTGAAAAACGACAGGAAGAGTCGAAACGGGAGAAGAAGGAGTTGGAAGAGTTGATACGGGTTATCCCCGATATGAGGGTTTTGTCAGATATCCGGGAGTGGTTTACCGTTCGTCAACACTTGTTGACGGATCGGGAAAAAGACGGGAAAGAAAAAAAGAAAATCGAAAAAGAGAAAGAGGAACTTATCGGGGAGTATATCGCGTTGCGGAAAAAGTATACGGTTATACAACATTTGGAGAAGGTAGAAGGAGAAGTATGGTTAAAGGTATGCAGAGAACAGACGGAGTCGGTTGCCGAGCGGTTGAAGTTTTTGCGAAAAGAGGCGTTGCGTCTGGGTACCCGTGAATGTTTGGCGACTTTTGCCATGGAGTTGTCGGAAGGAACTCCTTGCCCTTTATGCGGTGCTTTGTCGCATCCTTATCCTATGCATGCGGAGGATGTGGAGGGAGATGTTAAGGAGAATACCGATTTGATCGTACAGTTGGAGAACGAAGAGAAAGAGCTTTCGGTTTTAACTTCCCGTTTGACCTTGCTGAATGAACGTTACCGGATATGTCGGGAACGGGAAGATCAGCTGGAGGCTGCGATGAAAGAGACAGAAGAGGCAATGAAAAAACATTCGGATCTATTTGGCTGGAAAACCTATTCCCCGGAGTGTCCGGAGAAGGTCGAGGAGGAGATGAAACGGGCGGCGGAGATGAAAGTCCGGCGGGAAAGGCAGGAGGGCCGGATCGCTCGAACCGGCGAGCAGATTGAGCTTCAACGGGAAAACTTGGAAAAATACAGACTCAGGTTGGATGAGATCGACCGGTTGTTGGCACAGAGAAGGGCGCAGGTGGAGTTATTGGCGGTACAGATCGAAGGACTCGATACGGAAAGATATGAATCCTACGGTTTGGAGCAGTTGAACAAGGTGTTGACGGATGGAAACAGGGAATTGGAGAAATTGGAAAAGGATTACGCGGGGGCCGTGGAAAAGCGACGGGAAATGGAGTTGGAAAATCGTAAATTGGAAGGAAATATAGAGGAAAAAGAGCGGGAATTTATCCGGTTAAGAAGGGAAGAGGAGAGTGTGAGAAAACAATTGGGCTCCCTTTTAAAGGGTACGGATTATTCCGGTATAGAACCCGTGAAAGAGGTATTAAAGAAAAAGATACATATTCGAGAATCCCACGAAAAAATAAATCGATATAATCAGCAACTGCATGCGGTAAGGTTACGGAGAATCGAATTGGAAAACTTGTTGAAAGACGTTGTCTATGATGAGGATCAGTACATGACCTTGCAAAAAGAAATTTCCGCAAAACAATTCCGCGAACGGGAGTTGGTAGCGGAATTAGGGGCTTTAGACAATCATATTTCGGATTTGGAGAAGCGCTATGCCTCCCTGCTGGAGATCCGGAAAGAGTTAACCGTTTTGGAAGAGCGTCTTCAGAATCTCCAGCTGTTGAAAGGACTTTTCCGGGGAAACGATTTTGTCAAATTTGTCTCTTCCATTTATTTGCAGAATTTATGTAATGCGGCGAACGAGCGTTTTTTCCGGATGACCCGTCAACGATTGAAATTGGAGTTGAGTGAAGATAACGATTTTCTGGTACGTGACTTTATGAACGAGGGAAGGACCCGGAGTGCGAGAACTCTTTCCGGCGGGCAAATTTTTCAGGCTTCCCTCTCTTTAGCTTTGGCTTTGACGGATAACATCCGGCATCTGTCGGGGTGCAAGCAGAACTTTTTCTTTTTAGACGAGGGGTTCGGTTCCCTCGACAAAGAGTCGTTGTCTGTCGTCTTCGACACCCTGAAAGCTTTACGGGATGAAAACCGGATCGTGGGCCTTATATCTCACGTGGAGGAGATGCAGCAGGAGGTTCCGGCCTGTATACAGGTGGAAAACACGAGTGAAAGAGGAACTATTGTAACACAAAAATAAATGATTATGAAAATCGGTTTGTTATCGGATACGCACGGGTGGTTAGACCCTAAGATCGTGGAATTTTTTAAAGATTGCGATGAGGTTTGGCATTGCGGGGATATCGGGGATACAGCCGTTACGGACGAGCTCTCCGGGCGTTTTACCTTACGGGCCGTTTACGGTAATATCGACGGAGGGATATTGCGCCGGATGTTTCCCGAAAGACAATTGTTCGATTGTGAAGGAGTGAAGGTGTTGATGACCCATATCGGCGGTTATCCGGGACATTATGAACAAAAGGTAGCCGGAATTATCTACCAGGAACATCCTAAACTTTTCGTATGCGGGCATTCGCACATTGCGAAGGTAAAATATGATAAAAATTTGGATTGTTTGCATATTAATCCGGGAGCGGCTGGAAAATTCGGTTTTCATACGGTACGTACGGCTGTTCGTTTTGTTATTGCAGCCGGAAATATATCCGATCTGGAGTTGATCGAATTGGAGAAATAGAATGATTTAAGACTATATTAATAGAATTAATAGTTTCTCTTCGTTACATTTGCATAATCTTTACGTAGAAGGATGAAAGAGAAATTAAAATAATACAATATGAGAAGAAGTTTATTATCGGCGGTTTTGATTGTGATCGCCTGTTTTAGCTGGGGAAGGGCAGACGCACAACGGGACGAAAGGGCCGTTCGCGAGCAATCCATCAAGTACCAGCGATTGATGCAAATGATTGATGCGGTATACGTGGATACCGTTAACCTGGGCAAATTGACGGAAGATGCTATCATAAAGGTATTGGCGGATCTGGATCCTCATTCCGTCTACATCTCCCGCGAGGAGGTGGAAGAGGCCAATGAACCCCTGGAGGGCGGTTTTTTCGGTATCGGTATACAGTTCAATATCTTGCGCGATACTTTGATGGTGGTGGACGTTGTACCCGGTGGACCTGCCGAAAAGGTGGGCATGATGGCCGGGGATCGTATTGTTGCGATCGATGGACAAAACGTGGCCGGGGTGGGATTGACCAACACGGAGGTCCGGAAGAGATTGAAGGGAGAGAAGGGAACCCGTGTGAATGTCGGCGTCTTGCGAGGTAACGAACGTTTTGATTTTAATATTATCCGGGATAAAATACCGATTCATAGTGTGGATGCGGCTTATATGATCGACAAAAACATCGGGTATATAAAAATCGCCCGTTTTGCGGCTACCACGGTTGAAGAGTTCGAGGAAGCCGTGAAAAAGTTGCAGGCTCAGGGAATGAAAGACCTGATCATCGATTTGCAGGGAAACGGCGGGGGATACATGGGGGCGGCCATAGGTATTGCCGATCACTTGCTGGACGGACGTAAACTGATCGTTTATACCGACGGTCAAGCCACGGGACGTATGGATGAGTATTCTACGCCTGCCGGGTTATTCCAAAACGGAAGAGTGGCTGTTTTACTGGATGGGAATTCGGCTTCTGCCAGTGAAATCGTTTCGGGAGCCGTTCAGGATTGGGATCGCGGTTTGATCGTGGGGCGTCGTTCTTTCGGGAAGGGGTTGGTACAACGCCAATTTCCTCTGACAGACGGCTCTATGGTGCGTTTGACCGTGTCTCATTACTATACACCTTCCGGCCGCTGTATCCAAAAACCTTATAAAGGAAAAGATTACCGGGCCGAGTTGTACGAACGTTACAATAGCGGAGAGTTGGTCAATGCGGACAGTATTCAGGTGACCGATTCTACTAAGTATTACACGAAAGAGAGACATCGTTTGGTATACGGTGGCGGTGGAATCATTCCCGATCTATTCGTCCCGATCGATACGGGAATCAACTACTCCTATTTCAACCACTTGATTGCCAAAAATGTGATTAACGATTTTATTTTGAACTACGTGGATAAAAACCGGGCGAGTTTGAAAAAACAGTATCCTCAGTTTGAAGATTTCCGGAAAAACTTCCGCGTGACCGAGGCGATGATCAACGAGATCGTGGCTAACGGAGAGAAACAGGGAGTAAAGAAAGACCAGAAATTACTCACCCCCGTTATTCCGGAGATGAAGCAATTTATTAAAGCTTTGATAGCCCGCGATCTCTGGGACATGAATGAGCTCTACATGATCACCAACGAGGACAATAAGGCACTGAATGCGGCTGTTAAAGCTCTTCACGATGGTACGTACGATAAATTGATGAAATGATTTCGATCGACGAAACGAAAGTCCGTGATACCCTTAGGCTGTCACGGACTTTTTTTATAGACCGGAAACTCGTTAAAAACGTAACTTTTGGCCGGATAAACCGGTATGAATGAATATACGGGAAGCTGATAAAACAGAAGAGAGATGACGAAAATACAATTGAAAAGAGTGTATGACGATCCGGAAAAAACAGACGGAGTACGGGTCTTTGTGGATCGTTTATGGCCGAGAGGTATGAAAAAAGGAGACTTTCACTACGATATCTGGGCCAAAGAGATCACCCCGTCGCCCGACCTTCGCAAATGGTTTCATGTCGATCCTGAAAACCGATGGAATGATTTTGCCTCTACATACGGGAAGGAACTGGAACATTCCGATGCGGCCCGCCAATTTGTCGAGGCTATCAAATCCTATTCCGTCGTCACCCTTTTGTATGCTTCTCGGAACAAAGAACACAATCACGCTGAAGTTCTAAAATCCTTCCTCGAAAAGGAGCTGTCAAAATCATAAATTTTACCATCCATTTAATTTTAAATTAGGTGAATGCTGAGATTAGGCGATTTTATGATTCAATCCCTAAATCTCCAAATCCTCAATCTTTACGTTGCTGGAATCTTTATTTTTGTTGTTAAATATCGAAGAGATTGGAACGAATGTCTAATATTTCTCTATTTTTGAGGCTGGAAACGAAGTAAAATTATCGTGTGTCAAACTAAAGTCAATTGAAAAATGGAGAAAAGAAATTTATGGGGAATGCTTTTGTTATTCCTGAGTGTGTGTAGTTTTGTAAGTTGTAGTGATGATGATAAAACGATTGTTGAGCCGGAGGGTACGATTACGTTGAATATGCTCAATGAAGATAACGGAAAGGTTATGCTCGGTCAATCCGGTGTCTACTTAAATAAATCGAATAACCTTACCGGAAGAGGGGTTTGGATATCCGATTTAGGAAGAATGCCCAATTTAGGCCATGTAAGCGATATAAAAGTATTGGCTACTGCCACGGAAATCGCAGCCACGGTTAGTCATGGCTACTTGATCTATTCTCAGGATATGATAATGGAATTTCCTTCGGGAAATAAAGCCTTCAGGGTAAAAGATACCTATTATAAAATGTACATCGAATCGGCTATGGAAGATAACACGGGAATAAAAGTGAAATACCTTCCCGTAACATTATCCAATGATGTTTTGCCAGAACCCGGAACGGATATCGGTTCTTTCGTTTATAATTACCGGTTGCAAATCGACATTACCCGCTTAAAGGATATCGAGTATATCATCCCGGATAATGAAGAATATTTCGATTGTAGCATTTATGAAGAAGAGGAACAAGGAAAGGTCGTAAAATATCTGACTGTAAATCAGATAAAAAATTATAGTTATCATGGAACCGTGTATTTGTACCTGCGAACGGGCAATACATTTACTTATTTGACTTTCACGGCTAATTGATAGCCGATAAGTTGAATACAATAAACGCCCCGGCAAACTAATGCCGGGGCGTTTATTGTATGGATGTCTACCTTACTTTTCCATAAAATGGAGCCTATAATCTGCTAACCTCTCTTTTTTTTGAATAAAAATTAACAAAATAGTGTAATACTTGTTTATTTCTTTCCAGAAGCAGATAAGCCTTGTCAAAAGTCTCGTATCATTCAAAAATGATTGTTTTGCTTCTAATTTAGTGTATTTGGGAGTTGATGTTTTCATTAAGTTGATGAATTTTATAAAATAAATTGTTATATTCGGAAATAATATCTATTTTCAGAGGCAAAATAAGTTTTTGATTTGATATGTGTAATTTTAGATCATTTGAACAGAAGAAATATTTGAAAGAGAAGTTTAATATAAAAAAAGCTCCAAAATTATTTGGAGCCATAATTCCGAAAGGTTCAATGAAAACTTTTGATACAGTTTGTTTCAATTCTATTAAGTGCATGATTAATAGGACAAAATTAATAATATAAATGGATAAAACAAAATACAAAATGAATGTATTTGGTAATGATTAATAAAAATAACTTGTAATATAGTTTTGGCGTAAATATCATTTTCTTATATTTGTGTGATAAAATACATAAATATGAATGATATAAAATATATTACTGACGAAGGATCTAAACTAGATGAAATAGATACGATGAATTATATTGTATTGAGAATTAATGATCTAAAAAGAGAAAGATTATCATATGACGATATTTTATATAGTATATTATCTGATGATAGTTTTGTCGGCGATCGTAAAAAATTAACTGAATTTGTGGAAAGAGTTTTGCAAAATATAATTAGAGCTATATGAATCAGCAAATAGAAAATGTAAATTATAGATGGTTGACAGAGCCGACGGGTGATCCTTTTGTCGATGCGGGGGGATATGCCTTGGAGGAGTTTGCCAAAAGATATCCGGATAAGGATATTTTGGAATTGATAGAAGAGGTATCTAAGATTTATGTCAATCGGTGGGAGGCTAAAATAAATCCTTTTTTCCTGAATTCTAAAATTACTCAACCCGCTTTTAAAGCGGACCGGAAGATAGAAGAAACAATGAAGTACTTTCGGGAATTGATAGAAGGGAAAGGGACTGTAGGAAAAGGAATTTGTCGAATAACCGGACAAAAAACAGAATTATTCGCAGCTGGTCGGGATAATTCCATTTTATCCGGTTCGGGAACATTTGTCAATTTTCATAATACGTTCGAAGCTGGAATTATGGTATCCAAGGAAGTATTGATTCGTAATCATTTTGTTCCTTTGGCTTGCATGTCATTGCAGGGACGAATAGCTTTGATTCATAGTAATGATAATAAATTGACCGCATTTTTCGCTGCTACTAATTGCAGCGAAAATTTGCATGCATTGGCAATTAATGTTTCGGAAGGAATTTTAAAGTCCAAATACCGGGCTCCGACAACAGCTCTCTTTCGTTTTATCGAGAGGGTTACAAGTGAGAGTATGCGAGAGTATGAAATCAGTAATTACTCTTTGATACTCTATCATTTTACCAATTTCGGGGCTAGCCCGGAAGTGAAAATATACACGGTTCCCGCAACTTTGTTCCGTTTTTATACTTTAACTCAAAGAGGAGAATATAAGGAAGATTGGAATCGATTTGTTGAAGCGTATTATCGGAATTCGGAGTATAAAGGAGCGAAATACAACGAGAGTACCCGGAATTTTGATTTTGAAAAAAAGGATAAAATAGAAAATATAAACTGCGTTGAGTATCAAACGTGGTTTAACCGGATTTACGAGTGTCTGTTAAACGAAGAATCTATTTTACCTTATATCAGAAATTGGAGTGAAAAACACGATTTTAATATAGAGATCGTAAAAAAATACCTAACCTTAATTAGAAATATGAAACAGGAAGCACAGAAAAAATTATTGCAATTAGCCGATTTTGTGATAGAAATTGAAGGGAAAGATCGGATAGGTAAGTGTATTCAACAAATTAAGAATGCCAAAACGTCTTCGGCTTTGAGTCGTTTTTTAATAACTAAGGTTCTCCCTAAGAATATGGAATTAAAAAATCCGCCGATTATCACCGTGGAAGATTACTGTCTTTATCTTTTTCCAGAAGATGTATACTGGAGAGACGTAAGGGATGTTTTCTTGATTGCTATTTATCAAAGATTACATGAAAAAGGCATTTATCTGAATGCAGAAGATATTGATGATGACGATAATATAAACGAATAAACATACGACTATGAAAAATTTAAAAACACAGGGTTTTGTCCTTTTGGATGTGGATGTGGTAGCATTGAATAATGCCGGGAAAAGTACTTCGACTTTAAATGATAACGGTGTTGCCACAAAAACGATCATAAAAAATGGTAGAACATACGTCTATGTTTCCGGACAAGCTTGGAGATATTGGTGGCGCGAAGCGTTACAAAAGAATTGCGGATGGGTATTATCTCCGGTAATTCGCGATTCTAAAATTGCTTACACGAATGCGGATCCTATTATGTATCCTGACGACGATGTGTTCGGATATATGCATGCCGCAACGGAGATAGTGAAGGACAATAAGGGAAAAGAGAAAAAAGGAAATATCACGGTAACGCGTGTTTCGCCTTTGAGAAATTCTGCTATTGTATCTGTCGCATCTGTCTCTTTAGCCGAAAATTGGTCGAGTATGGCCCGTCAGGAAGGCGATTCCGTACCCTATACGAAACAGGAATATAGTGCCGTGATGAAAGGAATGTTTAGTCTGGATTTAAGTATGATCGGAACTTTTTCCAATTATAATAAAACCGGCTATATGAATCTGTCCGATACATTGAAGAAAGAAGCGATAGAGAAGGGTGGAGTAGAAATAGAAGATCCTTTTATCCGTAATCAAAAACTGATTCGATTGAAGGGTTCGGAAAGAATCCGCCGTGCTGTCGATACGATAAAGGCATTGAAACATATTTCAGGAGGCGCTATGCAAACGGATAATATGGGAGACGTAACTCCAAAGTTTATCATCTTGGCAACCACGAATACGGGCAATCATCCTTTTTCTCACGTGGCTTCTACGACTGGAATTCGAGATGGCATTGCGAGGTTAAATGTAAATGGTATAGAAGAGGTTATTAAAGATTATCGGGAGACTATTATAGGAAAAGTATATATAGGAAAGCGAGGCGGTTTTTGGGATGATGAAAATGAAAGTTTAAATGTTTTAGCCGAAAAACATAAAGATTTGATTGTTTTGGGAACAGTAAATGAGGTGATTGATGCTTATTGTGAACAAATAAAAAAACAATTGGAGGAATGAAATTATACCGAATCAAGATTAGTTCATGGACAGCGAGTTTCAGATATCCGAATATTCTTTCAGGGTATCAGCCGACGCTTGAAGTCCCGCCTGTAAGTACTGTGTTGGGCTTGATGAATGCTTGTGCTGGAGAATATTTGAATCATGAAAAATTGGAGATAGGATATTATTTTGAATATGGAGCTAAAGAAGTAGATTTAGAAACGATCTACCAGATCGAGAGAACGGACAAAGGAACGCCTAAAAATGAAGTAAAATCTAATGTTATAAAGCGGGAATTCTTGTTTGATTGTCGGTTGTATGTTTATTTAAGTGATGTTGCGTTAGTGACGTACTTTAAACAGCCCTATTTTCCTTTGGTATTGGGAAGAAGTAGCGATTTGGCCAGCGTAGAATTGATCGAGGAGATTGAATTGCAAGAAATTGTTGGTGCTGAACATATAAAAGGGCAGCTTGTCCCTTTTAAAGGGAATTTTTTACCGGGAGTAATACAGGTATTATCTAATTATTTTACCGACGAGATTCCGCGTAGAAATATAGGTCCGGAGCCCTATTCTGTCATTTCATGTTTCGGAAAAACCGGAAAAACAAACATAAAAGCATATAGGGATGTCATAGATAATTCTCCGGTAGATATCTATCTTCATCAGCTTATTTTTGAAAAATGAATATAGATACTAATTTTCAGGTTCTGGCAAAATCAGAACCTGAAATTACTTTAAAGCAACATATTGAAGATTGTTTGAATATTTATCGGCAATTGCGGTTTTGTTTTCCTAATTTGCCCGTATCGGACAGAGATCATTTTTGGAAACAACTGTATAGAGCTGTCGTTATGCACGATCTTGGCAAAGCTCACCCTGAGTTTCAGCGTTTGTTGCGAAAAATAAAGAAACACGAATGGCATCAACAAAGACACGAGTTGTTTTCTCTGTATTTTTTGTATGCTCTTAAAATAACAGAAGAGGAGAGAAAAGCATTGTCCTACGCTGTTGCGGGACATCATAAACAATTGAACGAGTTATTCGATTTTATCAGTAAGAATTACAAGACGGAAAACGAGAATGAACTGTTGGAAGAGTACGTAGACGGATTAGTCGAGTTCATGCAGGAGTGTGCTAAAATCGATTATGCTATCGTCAAAGAACTTGTAGTTACCTATATAGGGACATGGAACGATGAAGTAGAAAATTTTGATATCAGTAACTGTATTCGTCGTTTAATGCGAGAGAGCCCCAATATCATAGATTCGGCATTTATGGACAGGTTATTATTGGTCGGGGGAATGAAGCAATGTGATCATATGGCTTCTGCAGGAATGCAAACTTTAGCACAATTAAAAACAGAAGATTTTGATTTTTTATTTCGTTATCCTTTATATTTCCACCAACAGATGGCCTTCCAAACTATTGGTAACGTGATCACGAATGCCCCGACCGGATCCGGAAAAACGGAAACAGCTTTGTTGTGGTTACGAAAACAAATGGAAGAAAGAGGACAAGGACGGGTATTTTATATTTTGCCATTTACGGCTTCGATTAATGCCATGTACGAGCGGTTAGATAAAGAGCTGAGTAAGGATGAAAAAAAGGTTGGGATGTTGCATGGTAAATTAGCTCAGTACTTGGAGTATCGGATGTCAGAGGAAGATGATGTATTATCTGGGGAAGAAAGGAAACAGTTATTGGAGGATTTCAAGTCTTTACAAATGCCTTTAAAAATTGTGACTCCGTTTCAATTATTAAAGCATCTATTTGGATTAAAAAGCTTTGAAAAAGGGATGTTTGAATGGAGTGGCTGTTATTTGATTTTTGATGAAATCCATGCTTATGATCCACGTATCTTTGCTCAAATTATCGTATTATTGAAATTTATGCTTCGTTATATGAACGCAAGGGTACATATCATGACGGCTACATTGCCTCAATTCATGTGTAAGGAGTTGGAGCAGGTACTGGGAGATTATACCCATATACAAGCTTCGACAGATTTGTATGAGAAATTTACACGGCATCGAATTCACGTACGAAAAGGAAAATTGGAAGATGCGTTGGATGAAATACAGGGAAGATTGGATAAAGACAGGAAGGTATTAGTTGTTTGTAATACTATAGCTGAATCTCAAAAAATATATCATGCTTTGGATGCCCAAAAGAAAGTATTATTACATGGATCGTTTAATGCAGAAGATCGTTTTGCAAAAGAGAAAATTTTAAAAGATCGTGATGTAAAGCTTTTAGTCGGGACGCAGGCTATAGAAGTAAGTTTAGATATCGATTATGATTGTATTTATACAGAACCAGCTCCTTTAGATGCCTTGATTCAGAGATTTGGACGGGTTAACCGGAAACGGGAAAAAGATTTATGTGATTGCTGTGTTTTTGAAGAGAGAAATGAGACTGATAAATATATTTATCGGGATGAAATCGTAATTTTTAAAACGTTGGAAGTTTTGATGAGAATAGAGCGAAAAGGGGGAGTAATCAAAGAGACTTATTTACAGGATGCTATTAATTTTGTTTATCCTGATTGGAATAAAGAAGCCAAAGAAGAATACGAACAGACTGTGAATTTATTAGAATATGCGGTGTTTCATGAACTGTCTCCTTTAAAATATTCTTCTGAACGAGAGGAGCAATTTCATGAACAATTTACTGGAGTACAAGTATTACCAGTTGCTTTAAGAAGAGCGTATCAGGAGTATTTGGAGGCGAATCAATTCGTGAAAGCCGAGGGATTATTAGTGAATCTAAACGAGAGAAGTTTTGTCGGTTTATTAAAAAAGCAACAAGCATACGGTGAAAGATTTGTGTTAACATCTGGTCTAACGGGAAAAATGTATGATAAATATACCTATTTGATAAATAGGAAATATTCTAAAGAATTAGGATTGTTGAAAAATGAGATAGAGCAAGACGAAATAGACTGTTTTTTGTAAGAGAAAAACGATCAATTAGTGTTAAAACGAATATTTATGTATATAACAGCTACTCACGTCAACTATTATTATATTTGCTTGAGAAAACTTTGGCTTTTTGCAAATGGGATAAATATGGAACATACTTCGGATATCGTTACTGAAGGTAAATTAGTACATGAAACCTCCTATTCAAATAGAGCTGCTCGTTACGATGAGGTTCGCATTGGAGGTTCGGTTATTGATTTTTATGATCCTCGTGATAGAGTTATTCATGAAATAAAAAAATCTTCGGCAAAAGAAGAAGCCCATATCTGGCAGGTAAAGTATTACATCAATCTTTTTGAGAAAGAAGGGATCGAAGGGGTTATTGGCCTGTTGGAATATCCATTGCTGCGGGAAACGTTGAGGGTTGAATTGGAAGAGGGCGACCGGGAAAGATTGCGGGAAATAGAAGTGGAGATTCTTAAAATAATAGAATCGGAAAATTGTCCGGAAAGAATACCTAAACGTAAATGTGGCTCATGTTCATATTATGAGTTTTGTTATGCCGGAGAAGAAGAAATATAAGATAAGCTGTTAGATTATAATGGAAAAAGAAGATACATGAAAAGAACATATTATTTGTTTAATCCGGGACGCTTGATTCGAAAGGACAATACGTTAAAATTTACGCCTGTAGATGAGGAGGGGAGAGAAGGGCAATCTCGTTATATCCCTGTCGAAACAGTCGATAATTTATTTGTATTCGGCAGTTTGGATGCCAATAGTGCCATGTATAATTTTTTGGGTAAGAATCAAATAGCTGTTCATTTTTTTGATTATTATGAACACTATACCGGTTCTTTTATGCCTAAAGATTATTTGTTATCCGGTAGGATGCAAATTGCACAGATGAAACATTATATTCGTAAAGATAAACGAATGGCCATTGCCCGGCGATTTATTCAGGGAGCGGCTTTTAATATGTTGAAAAATCTGAAATATTATAACAATCGAGCCAAAGATACTTTGTCACAAATAAACAGGATCGAAAATTATATTCCTTTAATTGAAACTGCAATAGAAATACCTGAATTAATGGGAATCGAAGGTAATATCCGACAAACTTATTATGAGGCTTTCGATATTATTATCGATGGCTTCGTTATGGGTAACAGGAGTAAGATGCCTCCTTCGAATGAAGTGAACGCTATGATTTCTTTTGCTAATAGTATGTGTTATTCTGTTTGCCTGGATGCTATTTATCATACGCAGTTGAATCCAACAATTAGTTTTTTGCATGAGCCGGGAGAAAGGCGTTATTCGTTAGCATTGGATTTGGCAGAGATTTTTAAACCTATATTGGCCGATCGGTTGATTTTTTCGATGTTTAATCGTAAACAAATTCAGAAATCTGATTTTGATCAGAAATTAAATGGTTGTCTTTTAAAGCCTTCCTCTATGAAAAAAGTTTCTCAAGAATGGGAAAACAAAGTAAAAGAGACGATTAAACATAAAATGTTGGGTCGACATGTAAGCTATAAACACCTGATCAAGTTAGAGTGTTATAAATTGACAAAGCATTTATTGAATATAGAAGAGTATAAACCTTTAAAAATGTGGTGGTAAATGTATGTGATATTGGTTTACGACGTGGATCAAAAGCGAACCTCTAAGATGTTAAAATTATGTCGTCGCTATCTTTCTTGGATTCAGAATAGTGTCTTTGAAGGAGAAATATCCGAAGTGCAGTTGAAACAATTAAATGCAGAAGCTAAAAATCTTATGGATGATAAAGATAGTTTGATTATCTTCAAAAGTCGGGATGAAAAATGGCTACAAAAGGAGATCATCGGGGATGAAAAAGCCAGCATTTCTAATTTTTTATGAAGTCGACCTCTTGTTTTAACGATTAAAAAGAGGGTTCCGTAAATGCATATTAACATAAAACGCTCTTTGAAATATTGATAATAAACGAATTAGATAAAGTAGTCGACCTCCCGGTAAAATCTACGAATTAGAGGTCGACTGAAAAATATCTCAAAGAATGATCTATCGACAAAGTATAACTATTTGATTCTTTGTCGATTTTGTTTAAATTTATAATGCCTATTAATTGAACTAAAGTAGAATTTAAATTTTTCATCTTATTTTGTTCGGTGTTCCGGCCAAAAACTATTAATTGAACTAAAGTAGAATTTAAATCTTTATATTAAGTCTCCTTGTGGAAAGTGTCCTTCTCTATTAATTGAACTAAAGTAGAATTTAAATAGGATTTTGAATATCGGGAAGGGAAACTCTTCCAGCCTATTAATTGAACTAAAGTAGAATTTAAATACGATTACCCGGAGTATATTTAGTATGCTTCACAAACTATTAATTGAACTAAAGTAGAATTTAAATAGAACACCAATCAAACGATCACGATCAAGAATCAACCTATTAATTGAACTAAAGTAGAATTTAAATATGAGGAAAACAATAAAGACCTGGATGAGATTTCTGCTATTAATTGAACTAAAGTAGAATTTAAATCTTTCGATCGAGATCGAGCAGAGTGAGTTTACAACCTATTAATTGAACTAAAGTAGAATTTAAATACAACACCAAGTAGCGCCATATCAATTCTTTTTAAGCTATTAATTGAACTAAAGTAGAATTTAAATTTACTTAGAGTTGTACGAGTGTTTAGGTTTTTCTGCTATTAATTGAACTAAAGTAGAATTTAAATTATCTCAATCGTTTAAGTTGTTCTATTTCTCTTTTACTATTAATTGAACTAAAGTAGAATTTAAATCGTATTAAATAGGTTTATTATGAAATTTTTAATTACCTATTAATTGAACTAAAGTAGAATTTAAATTACAGCGAATCAAAAAGACCGGGACCAGCTTCACCCTATTAATTGAACTAAAGTAGAATTTAAATCCAAAATATCATCAATTTTTTCACCGGAAAACACTGCTATTAATTGAACTAAAGTAGAATTTAAATATAATGGGCATGGCGTAGCACTATGCGAATGCATTTCTATTAATTGAACTAAAGTAGAATTTAAATATGTCTACGAGTAATATTCTGATAAGCCGGACGAGGCTATTAATTGAACTAAAGTAGAATTTAAATTGAAACAACAAAGGAAGAGTACTATAATGCGCAATAACTATTAATTGAACTAAAGTAGAATTTAAATTCAGAAGAAGTTTTTGATTGTTGCTTTTCCAACTCACTATTAATTGAACTAAAGTAGAATTTAAATTACTGCAAGATGGACGAAAGAGAGCGAAGCGTTTAGACTATTAATTGAACTAAAGTAGAATTTAAATAGCGGACTACCTTCAGACGAAGCAGAATTTTGATAACTATTAATTGAACTAAAGTAGAATTTAAATAAGCATAATAATAAATAAAATAAAATCCTGTATATACTATTAATTGAACTAAAGTAGAATTTAAATGGTCTGAATTTGTTATAAGTACTTTATCTTTATTACTATTAATTGAACTAAAGTAGAATTGAGATTTTTTATTTTATACCCTTTGGGGTGTAAAGAAGTTTTAGATTAATAATTTTATACCCCATGAGGTATAATATGAATATAATTGCTATATTTGTACCTAAACGGGTATAATATGAAAAACCAAACTATAGCGGGATATGTAAAGCAAATGCGTAAAGAGACAGGGCTTACGCAAGTGGATTTATCTGAGAAAGCAGGTGTCGGTCTGCGCTTTGTTCGTGAGTTGGAACAAGGAAAAGAAACACTTCGATTAGATAAAGTAAATCAGGTTCTTATTTTGTTCGGAAGTGAAGTAGGTGTTGTACCGGCCAAAAGAGATAAGTTATGAAAAAAGCTGAGATCTATGTTGGCAATCAATTAGCCGGGATTTTGATTGAAGATGAGAATGGGTTCACATTCACTTATATGGATGAATATGTCTCGGAACATGATTCACAACCTGTTAGTTTAACTCTTCCTATTGTCTCGACACCTTATAGGAGTTCTGTACTATTTCCATTTTTTGACGGATTAATTCCTGAAGGTTGGTTATTAGCTATCGCAGAAGAGAGTTGGAAAATTAATAGCCGTGACCGCATGGCACTTCTTTTGGCTTGCTGTAAGGATTGTATCGGAAATGTGAGTGTTGTCGCTAAAAGAGAGGAGGGTAATTAATGAAGAGATGTTTATACTGTTATCGGGAGTTGGATAACCAAATGATGGATTATCATTCTCAATGTTCTAAAAAAATATATGGTTCCAAAGAACCTCCTATTCTTCCTTATAACAAGAAAGATTTAGTGAAACTTGCTAAAAAGGTCGTGAGGAGTCAAACTACACTTACGGGAGTACAGCCTAAACTCTCTTTAAATATTGAAAAAGCAGAAGGAGTTTCTAAAAGTTTTACTATCGTCGGCTTATGGGGATGCTATATCTTGAAGCCACAGAGTCGATATTATAAACAATTGCCAGAGTTAGAGGATTTAACAATGCATTTAGCAGAAATTGCTAAAATTAGAGTCGTTCCTCATTCTTTGATCCGTTTTGAAGATGGGGAATTATGTTATATTACAAAACGTATTGACCGGAATGCAAGAGGGCAGAAGTATGCGATGGAAGATATGTGTCAGCTAACGGAAAAGCTTACTGAATATAAATATAAGGGTTCGTATGAGCAGATAGCTAAATGTATTCTCAAGTATTCCGCTACGCCTAAATTAGATGTGATTAACTTTTGGGAGGAAGTGCTTTTTGCGTGGATAACGGGAAATTCGGATATGCATTTGAAAAACTTTTCTTTATATAGCATAAAGCCTTATAATTACGTGCTGACACCAGCTTATGATCTATTGCCTACTAAGTTGGTGCTTCCTTTGGATTCCGAAGAATTAGCGTTAACTCTCAATGGAAAAAAGAGAAAAATAGGTAAATCTGATTTTGTAATGGCTATGAAATTAACAGGATTGGAAAATAAAATCATTGGGAATATTTTTAAGAAGTTTGAAAAGGTTCTATCCAAATGGCTCGAATTTATTGATATTTCTTTTTTAGAGGAAAAAACGAAAGAAGAATTTAAAGAGCTCATTAAAAATAATTTTGAGTTAATGAAGGAATAAATATATAGATAATTGGATAGAGGTTTGAACAATTAAATATAGAGGCTAAAAATCTTATGGATGATAAAGATAGTTTAATCGTCTTTAAAAGCCGGGATGAAAAATGGCTACAGAAAGAGATCATCGGGGATGAAAGAGCCAGCATTTCTAATTTTTTATGAAGTCGACCTCTTGTTTTAACGATTAAAAAGAGGGTTCCGTAAATGCATATTAACATAAAACGCTCTTTGAAATATTGATAATAAACGAATTAGATAAAGTCGTCGACCTCCCGGTAAAATCAACGAATTGGAGGTCGACTGAAAAATACCTCAGAAAATAAGATACTGACAAAGTATAACTATTTGATTCTTTGTCTGTTTTAATTAATTTTATAACGGCTATTAATTGAACTAAAGTAGAATTGAAATGATATTCAAAGTCCTCGGCAGATCGGTTCGTTTCTCCTATTAATTGAACTAAAGTAGAATTGAAATAGCCTTAACTTCAGCAGGAGCTTGAAGGTAACGACTATTAATTGAACTAAAGTAGAATTGAAATAGTAGAATCACACTCAACGCCAAAAATACTATCGAGACTATTAATTGAACTAAAGTAGAATTGAAATATGAGGAAAACAATAAAGACCCGGATGAGATTTCTGCTATTAATTGAACTAAAGTAGAATTGAAATAACATATTCAAAATAGAATTAGGAGGAGTATCCTTAGCTATTAATTGAACTAAAGTAGAATTGAAATGCAATAGGATCAATATTCTTACGAATCCAACGATTACTATTAATTGAACTAAAGTAGAATTGAAATTCAACAGAAGGAATAGGATCAGGAGATTGAAGAACACTATTAATTGAACTAAAGTAGAATTGAAATATTAGTCTGCGTAGTTTCAAACATACCTGTAACTACACTATTAATTGAACTAAAGTAGAATTGAAATAGAACACCTATCAAACGATCACGATCAAGAATCAACCTATTAATTGAACTAAAGTAGAATTGAAATAGAATCCAAACTATACAAATTAGAAAACAAAGAATTCTATTAATTGAACTAAAGTAGAATTGAAATAGCGATAGCACAAAGATGAGAAATCATGCCCAACGTCTATTAATTGAACTAAAGTAGAATTGAAATACATTATTGCGTTCTAAGAATTCTTGAAGCTTAAACCTATTAATTGAACTAAAGTAGAATTGAAATAACAAATATAAACATTAGTAACCATAATCGCAAGAAACTATTAATTGAACTAAAGTAGAATTGAAATAGCCTTAACCTCAGAAGGAGCCTGCAAGTAACGACTATTAATTGAACTAAAGTAGAATTGAAATATTGGTCTGAGTAGTTTCGAACATACCTGTAACTACCTATTAATTGAACTAAAGTAGAATTGAAATACGTAGTATAAGGAAAATTCTCCAAAACAGGACGGGACTATTAATTGAACTAAAGTAGAATTGAAATGCGACAGGATCAATATTCTTACGAATCCAACGATTACTATTAATTGAACTAAAGTAGAATTGAAATAGCAATAGCACAAAGATGAGAGATCATTCCTAACGTCTATTAATTGAACTAAAGTAGAATTGAAATTACAGGCAGAAACCTTAAATCCAAACATATTCAAAACTATTAATTGAACTAAAGTAGAATTGAAATGTTACAATAACGAAGAGTAAAGATATTGTTCCGACGACTATTAATTGAACTAAAGTAGAATTGAAATGAAGTCATGGCGTTAGTACCGCCAAGAAGGGCATAAGCTATTAATTGAACTAAAGTAGAATTGAAATCTGACTGCTTCGGGCTTTGCATTTCGTGATAATAAACCTATTAATTGAACTAAAGTAGAATTGAAATGCGTTGAGTTTTGGTTGCTTTGGTAAATTCATCGAGACTATTAATTGAACTAAAGTAGAATTGAAATACGTGTTGTACATTATCTATCCATTGCAAAAATTCCGCTATTAATTGAACTAAAGTAGAATTGAAATGTAGGAATATAAGTTATGCGCATAGAGTTTTCTTGTATCTATTAATTGAACTAAAGTAGAATTGAAATGACTTTGTCAGAGAATAATCGTTGAATAGCTGCCCACTATTAATTGAACTAAAGTAGAATTGAAATTTCATTTATACCGGGCAAACCGAACCATTTAGTAAGCTATTAATTGAACTAAAGTAGAATTGAAATCATTGAGGGGTTGTTATAATTAATAAGGTGTGTTTTACTATTGATTGAACAAGGGATTGGTGAATTCGATGATTAGGCAATTGGTGATAGAAAAATAAGACTGATTCGTCGAGGAAGGGGAGGAGATGCTTTTTCGTTTATTTATGTACCTTTGCGCCGGTAAAAACAAGACCTGATTTTAATGACGAAATCCATTGATTTGACGGTAGGACCTATCAGCCGGACGATGCTTTTGTTTGCGGTTCCCATGATAGTAGGAAATCTGTTACAGCAGTTTTATAATGTGGCTGACACGTTGATTGTTGGACGATACTTGGGTGCGGATGCGTTAGCTGCAGTCGGTTCGGCTTATACGCTGATGATTTTTCTTACTTCTGTGCTTCTCGGTTTATGCATGGGGAGTGGGGCTATATTCTCTCTCCGGTATGGAGCAAAAGACGGTGTAGCCTTAAGACGGAGTATTTATGTTTCATTAGTATTGATCAGTTTGGTAACGGTTGTGCTTAATATAGCTGTTTTTACATGGATTGATCAGATTATCGGTGTACTGCAAGTGCCCGAAGAGTTGTATGACCTGATGTATGATTATTTATGGGTTATCTTTTGGGGAATAGGTTTCACTTTTGTTTATAATTTCTATGCATCGCTATTACGTGCGATCGGGAATTCCATCGTTCCTTTATGGTTCTTAGCCATAGCGGTAGTATTAAATATTGTCTTCGATCTCCTGTTTATCCTCGTTTTTGACTGGGGAGTTATGGGAGCCGGTGTTGCCACGGTTATTTCTCAGGCTGTATCGGCTATCGGATTGTGTATTTATGCTGTTCAACGATTTCCGGAATTTAGAATACGACGTACGGATATGCATTTAGATTGGCCTACTATAAGAGAGATTACTTCTTATTCTATGCTGACATGTGCTCAACAATCCGTTATGAATTTTGGTATATTGATGATACAGGGATTAATAAACAGCTTCGGTACAGCTGTAATGGCAGCTTTTGCTGCTGCGGTTAAGATCGATTCGTTTGCTTACATGCCAGTACAGGATTTTGGTAACGCTTTCTCAACTTTTATTGCTCAAAATTTCGGAGCTAAACAGACAGACCGTATTCGCCGTGGGATTCGTAGTGCTATTATGACTACTACCGTTTTTTGTGTTATTATTTCCGTTCTCGTGTTTTTGTTTGCCCGTCCGTTGATGCTGATTTTTGTACGACCAGATGAAACGGAAATCATCTCTATCGGAGTGCAGTATCTTCGTGTAGAGGGGGTATTTTATTGCGGGATAGGTTGTCTTTTCCTGTTGTACGGTTTTTACCGTGCAGTCCGAAAACCGGCGATGTCCGTGGTATTGACGGTCATTTCTCTGGGAACTCGTGTTATTTTGGCTTACGTGTTGGCAAATATTCCGTCTATCGGTGTCGTGGGAATCTGGTGGGCTATTCCTATCGGCTGGTTCTTGGCTGATATAATCGGATTAGCCTATTATCGTAAAACTATAAACGAGTATCGATTGAGAAACGAGATTAATTGATAAATAAAATTCCAATATTAAAGTGGTACTTGATTTTGCCCCTCAGGCTGGCCCCGGAGGTGTTGATATTCTGAAAATAGTTGATTGCTAAAACTGTACGGAGTGGAAACACGCGTGTTGAATCGGGTTGTAAAACGTAATATAGGAAACAAAGGGGACGGTTCTCAAAGATTATTTTAAACCCCGAGAATCATCCCTGGTTAACTGTTCCGGCATCTCAACTCGTTCCGATACGATTTCCGGTTATTCGATTTTGTTCTCGATACTATTCATTCTCTCCCTCCTTGAAAGAGCGTACACCTTTCCCGATACCTTTCATGAGTTCGGGAATCTTTTTACCGACGAAAAACAGCAGTACGACCGAAGCGATAACAAGTACCTCTTGCATTCCGAGACCACCGAAATAATAATCTCTTATATGTCCTTACTTTAATTTGTCATATTCTTCGTCCGTCACCGGTTCGAGCCACTCGTTGGAGGTATTTTCTCCGGGTATCTCGAAGGCGAGGTGTGCGAACCAACTGTCGGCTGCCGCACCGTGCCAATGCTTTACGCCGGCGGGAATATGAATGACCGTTCCGGGCAGGATCTTTTGTGCGGGCTTGCCCTCTTCCTGATACCAGCCGCATCCGGCCACGCCGACGAGCATCTGACCGCCGCCTTTCGTTGCCCGGTGGATGTGCCAGTTGTTACGGCAACGCGGTTCGAATGTCACGTTAGCGAACGGAATCTGCGAATTCGATACACGGGCGAGGTAACTGTTGCCAACGAAATATTCGGCATATGCCGTGTTCGGTTCGCCGATAGGGAAAATCATCTCCTGCTGGAAACGTTCTTTCTCCGTTACCGCATCCTCGTCCGCCCAAACCTCCTTAGCCATGCGGAACCCTGCCCATGCGTTGGGCCAGCCGGCATAAAAGGCTGCTTGTGTCAACAACGCGGCAATCTCACGGCGGGTGATGCCATGTTTTTTGCCCATCTCCAGATGCGAACGGAAAGAGGAATCGATCACTCCTTTGCCGAGGAGGATAGAGATGGTAATCATGCTGTGGTTGTGAAGACTGAGCGTGGAATCGTTCCAGACGGCTTCGCCGAAAAGAACATCGTCATTGAGTGCCGCAAATTTGGGGGCGAACTCACCGAGAACGGTGCGTCCGGCAGTTTGGGTTATTTTATTCTGAGCCATAAGTGTAATGTTGGTAAATGTCGTAAGCATCGCAATGAATATAAAAATTATCTTTTTCATAAAATCAATCTGCTTTTAAAGTCAGTAAAAAATTGACGAACTCCGGATCGTAATGCGGGAAGAAGAGGGTTTTGCCTTCGTCCAAAGCGGCGATTGCCGACATGTCGTCATCGGCGAGCGTGAAATCGAACACTTCCATATTCTGACGCATCCGCTCCATACGGGTGGATTTGGGAATCACGATTACGCCCCGTTGAATCAGATAACGCAGAGCAACCTGTGCGGCGGTTTTACCGTATTCGTTACCGATTTTCATCAGCGTAGGGTCGTGGAACATATTGTTTCGGCCCTCGGCAAAAGGTCCCCACGACATGATTCGAGTTCCGTATTTCTCCATGATTTCCTGAGCCTTGAACTGCTGGTTGAACACATGAGTTTCCACCTGATTGACCATCGGTTTGATTTTCACGTGTTCCGCGAGGTCGATAAAGCGATCGGGATAGAAATTACTCACGCCGATGGCACGTGTTTTTCCGTCGTTATAAGCAGCCTCCATCGCGCGATAGGTTCCGTAATAATCGCCGAACGGTTGGTGGATGAGTAAAAGATCCACGTAATCGGTCTGTAATTTAAGCAGGGATTCGTTAATGGATTTCATCGCTTTTTTTTCGCCGCCATTGGTAATCCATATCTTGGTGGTAAGAAAGATTTCTCCACGGGCGATTCCGCTCTTCCGGATGGCATCGCCTACCTGCTGTTCGTTGAAATAGGCTTGTGCCGTGTCGATCAAGCGATAACCGACACGCAAGGCATCGGTTACGCAACGTTCGCACTCTTCGGGTGTTACCTGGTAAACACCGTAACCAAGTATCGGCATTTCAACGCCATTGTGTAATTTTACTGTTTCCATGTCTTATTGTCGTTATTTATTGATTCTATTCTTTTATAATGAATGCGTTAGGGTTATTTCTCCCCTTTCCGTTCAATAACTCATTTTGCTTATCTGTCGATTTACCAGTTTATCTATTACAAAATTACAGAAGAGTTCTCATTCCGTTGATATCAATTTTACGGATTGAATAACCAATTTCATCGGTCAGTACGAAACAGACTGTCGTGTCGATGAAAAGGATAGGGCAGATTGTTTTGATACATGCCGAATCATCTGAAAGTTTGTTAAACCAAATTGTTTAATTTATTTTCATGTATTTAACTTAAATTGTATGATTTTTGTGATTTAATATATTTCGAATAACTTATTATTTCGTTTAATTTGTAAAATAGCAATGTGATTTTATTCATCTTGTGATTTATTAACTAAACCTTATTTAATTATGAAAAAATTATTATTGATTTTAGCGACGCTCGTTTTCGCATTGACTTATTTGCCTTCTCGGGTAACTGCAGCTCCAACGGTTAAAGTTTCTCCTAAATCTATAGAAGTAAATGTAGGAGAGACATGTGTTTTTAACGTATTAGTCGAACTATCATCAGGTACTATACAAGAGGTCGTTATTGATGTCACGGGTTTTCCATCAGGGAGTGTACTTGAAGCTTCGATTATAAACCAACGTGATAGAAAGTATGAAGCACAAGTTGATATGAAAATAGATCAACCAGGTACATATACTTTAACTTTTAAAATAGATGTGACTTACAAAGATGGTAAAACTACAGTTACTAAAACTGTGACCGAAACAGTTGTTGTTAAAGTAATAAAAAAAGAAGTTGAAGTATTATAAGGATTTATATGGTTGTTAATGATTTAAAATACGTTCTTATGAAGAAATTACTTTTCGCTATCACCCTAATATTCATTATGTTGCCTGTATCGGCGGCAGCTCCTGTAACTCGGCCAGTTATAACTATTTCTCCTAATAGTATATCAGTTGAACAGGGTACTACATGCGTGATTGTTATTGTTGTCGAATGTGATAATCCGATAGATGTAAAATGTCAAATTCCGACCGGCTTTCCTGATGGGACAATGGTGCAGAAAATAGAGAAATCGAAAACGGAGACAAAGGTTGAGATAAATTTTAGAATTACTATTCCTACATCTGGAACTTATAATGTGAATGTTCCTGTTAATGTAAAGGTTAAAGAAAATGGTCGTTGGTCAGATGCAATTGAAGAATCTAAAACTATACCGATAACTGTGACAGCATCTTCAGCAAACTAAAAGTATTCGGGCCGATGTATTCGGCCCGGATTACGATATGTTTTTGTTGGTATTCCAAACTATAAAATGGTGAGACGTTTATGAAAGCTTTTAAATTTGTTTGCCTGCAATTGTTTATTTTTTCGTTTACAGTCACTATGGTTAAGGCCCAATGGCAAGGGAAATTGACTACAGAGGATAGGGTAAGGCTTAATTCTTCAACTTTAATAGGATATAATATGATTTTTTATGAAGCTATTGTAGTGGATTCCGTGACTAATGAGCCCTTGCCCGGAGCGTTGATTCATTTTGTAAACCCGAATAAAGCGAACGTTTCGGTAAGAACTTTTGCGGTGGATAAAAACGGCTATTTTTGTGTTTATTGCGATAAGGATAAACGTTGGGTGTTAGAAATTACTCATTTGGGATATAAAATATTTAAAAAGATTCTTTCTCAGGATCAACCGTTGGTGAATTTCGGTAAAATCAAGTTAATTCCGGACACGTTAAAAATTGATGAAGTTGTCGTTCAGGTGCGCAGGGAAATGTATAAACAGAAAGGAGACACGTTAATGGTATATCCACAGGCTTTCAGGTACATGGAGGGAGATAATCTGTTGGAGATTTTTCGGCAAATTCCGGGAGCCAAGGTTACGGAGGAAGGCGATGTATATATAGGTAAAATGAAAATCGAGAAGGGGTTGGTGAACGGGCGGATGCTTTTTGGGGACGATGTTAGGACCCTGATGAAATCTCTTGATGCGAAAGACGCTTCAGTAATGGCGATTTATGACGAAGTTGATGAAAAAGATGAAATTTTACGTGGAGATAACGCCCGGAAAAGGAAGGTTGTTAATGTTATGACTTTCCAACAATTCACATCTTACTTGGCGGGAAATATGATGCTTGAGGGTGGTTTGGATAAAAACAAAGATATAGACGGTGGCAGACAGGAGCGCTACTGCGCGAATGGAGATATCGGTTTCTACCGGGAGCAACAACAAATAAGGTTGAAAGGAGGAATTGACAATCGTAATTTGATTATTTGGTCTCCCCCTTCCGGGTATACGCGAAAATGGAATGCCGGGGCAGAAGTTAATAGTACCATAAATGAATCGAACCGTTATGCTGTATCCTATGATTATGGTAATGAATACTCGACGGAAGAGAGTTTATCGAACATAAACTATTTTCCAACCGATCAATTCCAATCGCAATTCTCTGAAAATTTTAATTATAATGAAAACGATGAGAAAAATCATAGGATTAAATTGGAATACAATTACCTGAAGCAACGAAAAGTTAATATAGATGCCTCTTGTGACATCGGAATTTATAAAAGTGCAGATCTTTCGGATTATTATTCGGATACTTACAGAGATGATGTTTTGCTAACAAAAACAGAAAGAGTCGGTCATTCTGATAATAATAGCGTAAACATAAGTCCGGCAGTAAGTTTTACTAAAAATATAGGGATCGGAGGGTTGAAAGTATCCGTTTATTCGAATATTAATAAGTCAAATGGTAATGAAATTCGAAACGATACCACTTTTACCGTTGGATTTAAAGAGAGAACCGTATTAAATATAACTACCAAAAGACCTGATTGGAATATAGTACCGAGTGTTGAATATAATGTAAATTTTAAAAAAGCGGGATCGTTCTCTTTTATTTCTAAAGTTAAATATGAAAACTTGTCCTTTTATAATGTGGCGTTGAATAGGATTACCGGAGATATGGATCGTTCTCTTTCAGTTGATTATACTTTAAGTCAAACAATTGTTAATGAGGATGTTGTGTATTATTTTGGTAATGGAAAACATTCATTAAATGTAAATCTTGCATATACCGGCACTTTTATGAACCGGAGAGATAAGTTACCTGTTTATGATAAAGTGTATCGCTCATTTCACGCTTTTCTCCCGGCCATCACTTACGGCTATTCTTTCACGAAGCGTACTTATGATATATCTTTGTCAACCTCGCAATCGGTACCTTCTAACAGTCATATGATAACAGTCATAAATGATAATAATCCCATGTTCCTTTTTGCGGGTAATCCTGATCTTAAAGACTCTAAAACGTACATCGTGTCTTTTACTTCATATAATCGTAAACAAAATATCCCTCGTGCGATTAGTTTCGGTGTAGACTTTTCGATAAATCATAACAGCATAGTTTACAGTCGTATGTATTTCAAAAATTCGACAGTTCTTCCTCAATACGATAATTATGAAGCACCGGCAGGAGCTACTTTGACAATTCCGGTGAATGCCGATGATTTTTTGCGAACCGGAGCCAATTTGTCCTATAAAGTTCGTTGGGATAAAATCAAATCTATCGTTGATTTTAAATTGGAGTATCATTATCAGAATCCACAAGTCGGCATTGAAGATAGATTGGTCCGTACCCATGAACAAATTAGTAATTTTTCGGCAAATTTGGTTATGAATTTATCATCTAAATTCAGGGGTGAAATTAGCAATGACACTCGATACCGATGGTTTGAAAACGGTAACGCGCAAATAGATGAAGGGGTAAATGAGGTATTGAAAGCAAAATTCCGTTGGGATTTTCTTAAAAGAGTTTATTTGACAAGCTCTTACACGTTTGAATACCTCAAAGGAACTTATTCGAAAACCGTGGAAAACCATATTCTAAATGCTTCTATGGGCTGTCGGGTATTCAAAAATCGTAAAGGTCTGGTAAGTTTTAATGCTTATAATATTCTTGATCGCACAACTAATTTTGTGACTTCTGTAAATGACCAGTATGTTAATAATACGTGGCGACAGTTATCCTCCTCTTATTTTTCACTTTCGTTTGAATACAGATTTAACAACACCAAATAAAGAAGATATTTTTTACATTTTAATCTGAAAGGAATGATATAGTTTTTTTCTGTTTTTAATATTGATCTTGCAATATCGTGGTAATGAAAACGGGATAGTATGGTTTTGAATAATTTATTTGATCTTTAGGAAGATTCTCGAGGTTTGTTTTAATTTCCGGAAACCGTTCCCGAGAGATATAAAAAAGAGCCCATTCATAAAGGTATACCATACATACTTTTTTTATATTTGCAAATATGATAAACGACTGTTCAAGCAACTTATTTGGCTCTTTGGTAGAAAAATTGTCTTCGAAAGAATGTTGTATTTTAGAGCATTTTTATAAGAATGTCAATGGGTTATCTCTTCCTTCAAAAACAATATTGCTAAATGAAGGTAAGATAGCCGACACGTTGTATTTGATTAGAAAAGGCTGCTTGCGCCTTTTTTTCTGCAACGAGGAGAAAGATGTTACCTTTCAATTTTTTTTTGAGGGCGACTTTGTGGCTTCGTTTGATAGCCTGTACAAAAGTCAACCGAGTCTTTTTTCATTGGAAAGTATAGAGCCATCCGAGGTCTTCTCTGTAAAAAAGGAGCATTTTTACACTCTTGTCGAGCAGATTCCCTTGTTAAGAAAAGTGTATGAAGAGAAACTCATAGATCGTTTTCATGTTTATCAACGATTATTCCTTTCTCGAATAAAGAGCACTCCGGCACAACGATATAAGGAATTATTGAAAGAATGTCCCCACATCATACAGCGAGTTCCGCAGCATTATATAGCATCTTATCTTGGAATTACCCCCGTGTCCTTGTCCCGAATTAGGAATAGGCGTTAATGCCATTTCTTTACAATTGTTATCGTCTCGTTTCTGATAAAATGGCGAACTTGGCCCCGTCTACATAAAAACAGAAACATGATAAAGAATATTTTTTTAATAGACTGGTTATTAATTCCCTCGTTTATCTTTTCCTTGTATACCGGAATAGAACTGCACGTTGCCGGTCATGGAAACAACCATGAAATATGGCATAATTGGGCCGTTTTTCATGTAGTGATGAGTCTTTTGTTTTTTATTTTTGGAATATGCCATATAACAACACACTGGAATTGGTACAAGGGAATTGTGAATAAAGGAGTAGGAAAGAAAAGCAGGGTTACGTTATGTTTATCCGTGCTGTTTGTATTTGTTACGGTCACGGGTATCGTTTTGCTCTGTATGGACGGGGCGAACTCCAATATAGGATTATGGCATTATAAGATAGGGATTGTAACGAGCGTACTATCTATTGGCCATATCTTCAAACGTATTCCGATGTTACGCAAATTTTTAAAAAAGAGAACTGTCTAATGATTTCGAATTGAAATGGGTGCTACTGCTCCCTCCGGTTTCAAGACAAGCCCTATTAATTGAATTATGGAAAATATGGTGGAGTGTATGGAAAAATGAATTAAATAATCGGAGACGATACTTGGAATAATTAATTTGAAATTTGAAATTATAGAGCTTTTTTTATAATATCTTCTTTTATATCTTTGTAAAACTCAAAAAAATGCAAGTGACACAAGTTCTTGTTCAGGGTTAGAATGTGATCTAAAGAAGAATTAATGATGCAACCATCACTTTACAAAATATCAAAAAGTCTTGAGTCTTTGAGAGAGACCCCGTTTAAGAAAGAACGAGAGTTACAGAATATATTTGAAGCTAATCTACCTCAGATTATGGGGTTAATGTTAGTAAAATCCGAGTTCGTTATTAAGAACAAGCGGGTCGATACGCTTGCGTTTGATCAGGAATCAAAGGCTTTTGTGATTATCGAGTACAAGCGTGATCGGAATAGTAGTGTGGTAGATCAGGGGTTTACGTACTTGAGTTTAATGCTTCAGAATAAAGCGGATTTTATACTGGAATACAATGAACAGAACCCGAGTAAGACATTATCGCGTAATGATGTTGATTGGTCGCAGAGTCGGGTAGTGTTCGTATCTTCCGATTTTACAGATAATCAGATCGAGGCGACTAATTTTAAAGATATAGCCATCGAGTTGTACGAGGTCAAACGATACGGAGATCATCTATTGATTACTCCTATTAAAAAGAGCAAAGCCGCGGAGAGTATAAAACCGATTACGCAAAGGAATAAGGAGTATAAAAGTGTCGTCGACGAAATTAAGGTATACACGGAAGAAAATCTTTTATCCAATAAATCAGAAGATGTTGTTACATTATGCGAAAAGTATAGATCGGCAATTATTAACTTGACGGATGATATCGAGGTTAAGCCTCAGAAATGGTACATTGCTTTTAAAAAAGACAGACGGAACATTTGTGATATCGAGATTCAGAAAGTAGGTCTTAAGATAGCGATTAATGTGAAGAAAGGAACTCTTGATGATCCGAAAAAGATAACAAGGGATATTTCCGGATTGGGACATTTAGGCAACGGTGATTACGAGTTAAAAGTATCGGACGATAAGCATTTAGAGTATGTTATGAGCCTTATTAAACAGGCAATTATTGAAGGGTGATGTTTTGCAAGGACGGTTCTTGGGAATTAGAAATGAGCATAGAGAACCGTCCTTGATGGTTAATATAGCGTAAATTTTTATATCTTTGTAATATGACAGACGTGAGTTCAATGCACTGATTAAAAATAATTTGGCAAAGATTAAAATTTAGGGACTATGGATATTCAACGTATTAGTCAATATAAAAGCTCTTTTGACTCCATTGTAAAGGAGATAACTGATGATAATAGAGAATCGGTAGAGGTGTGGTATGCCCGTGAGTTGCAAGCCCTATTAGGGTATGCTCGCTGGGAAAATTTTGTGGTAGCCATTATTCGTGCTATTGAATCGTGTACAACACAGGGAGTCTGCGTGGATGATCATTTTCGTGAAGTCACGAAAATGATCGAGATAGGCAAAGGAGGTCAACGTCCCGTACAAGATTTCGTGCTCACCCGCTATGCCTGCTATTTGATAGCTCAGAATGGTGACCCCAAGAAAGAGGAGATAGCTTTTGCTCAAGGTTACTTTGCAGTACAAACACGTCGTGCGGAGATAATAGAGGAACGATTAAAGTTGCTTTCACGCTTGGAGACAAGGGAGAGACTACGTGCATCCGAGAAACAACTCAGTCAGAATATTTATGAACGTGGGGTGGACGACAAAGGCTTTGGACGTATCCGTTCGAAGGGTGATGCAGCTCTCTTTGGTGGAAGGACTACCGAACAGATGAAACTTCGACTTGGAGTAAAGAGCGGAGCACTCGCCGACCACCTGCCAACGCTGACTATTGTAGCAAAGAATCTTGCCACAGAAATGACCAACTATAACGTGGAGCAAAAGGATTTGATGGGTGAGGCTCCAATCACAGGTGAGCACATTCAAAATAACCTTAGCGTAAGGGATATGCTAGGTAAACGAGGCATTCAGCCCGAAAACCTGCCCCCAGCCGAAGATATAAAGAAGGTAGAACGCCGTGTGGCTAAAGAAGAAAAGGCGTTGGAGAAGAGCACGAAGAAATTACCGAAAAAGAAAGAATAACAATGACGACATTAGAGCAAATAAAATATAATGACCTTGATTTGATATACTTAAACCTTAGTATTTGTATACTTTAATGATAATACAAATGAAATGAGGTATCATTTTGAAAAATTCCAGAATGAACCCGGAGTATTTTAAAACCGATTACGCAAAGGAATAAGGAGTATAAAAGTATCGTCGACGAAATTAAGGTATACACGGAAGAAAATCTTTTATCCAATAGATCGGAAGAGGTTATTGCGTTATACGAAAAATACAGATCGGCAATTATTAACTTGACGGATGATATCGAGGTTAAGCCTAAGAAATGGTATATCGCTTTTAAAAAAGACAGACGGAACATCTGTGATATTGAGATTCAAAAAGTAGGGCTAAAAATAGCTGTCAATGTAAAGAAAGGAACTCTTGATGATCCGAAAAAGATAACAAGGGATATTTCCGGATTGGGACATTTAGGCAACGGTGATTACGAGTTAAAAGTATCGGACGATAAGCATTTAGAGTATGTAATAAGCCTTATTAAACAGGCAATTATTGAGGGATAGTATTGTGTGGGGAAGAGCCTAAATTGTTTTAATATCTTTTGAGGTCTTTAGGATGGTTCTCGGGGTTTGTTTTAAACCCCAAGAATCGTTTTTGGGGAATATACAATATTATAATTTTGATTTTCTAATAGCTAACGAAGCTTCTTCTGTATGTTTGGGATATTTCCCTTCAACGTATTCAAAAACCAATGGATTACTATCCATAAAATGAGAAGTGTATTTTAAGTGTTTATGTTGTGTTTTGAAGTAATAAAGATGGATTGATATAATCAATATTTGGATTATTGAAAAATAGTTTATATATTTGCCAATGTGTAGTGTAAAAGGTGTGTGTTGGTTTTTATGGTGTTGTGGGCATGATAGAATATTATCCCATTGTTATATTAGGAAATATATAAACTAAGACTATGAAAAAAACGACAGCTTATAAAGGCTTTTCTGGTAAAAAGTCCCGGGGAGAACATTTTAAAATTTTTGCGATTTCATTAAGATGATCGAGATTATAGGCTTTATCGCTTGTAGCGTCTTCTATTTTAGAGATAAATTGATGTGATACATTTAAACAATCAGCAAAGTATCTTATACTCATATCTGCATCTTCTCTATGTTCTTTAACTTTCTGAACGGTGTATAACTCAATATTAGATTTCATTTTTTCCATTTTTATGTAAAGGAATAATTTTTACACACCAATACTGGCAATCTATAGATTGCTGATTAAAATAAAAAACGGAGGAAGCGTCTCTCTGTCTTGCAAACGTGGACACTTCCTCCTGAATCAGTCAATAATTATTAACTAACAATCAAAGTTATGAAAAAAACTTATGATCGAAAAGTGTTTAAGCGAAAATTGCCCGGTAGGCGAATTCGGGTGATTATTATTCTGTTGCAAACGGTGGTGCTCGTGGGATTTCCCCTGATGATGCGAGCGAGTACACAAGATTCGACCCGACAAAAAAGTTACGTGATCAAGGGGAGGGTAGTGGACGAAAAAAAAGAACCTATGCCGGGGGTGACCGTCCGGTTGGATAGTACTTTCCTGGGATGTACGACCGATAAAAAGGGACATTTTTCTTTTTTGCTTCCCCGAAAGACGGGGAAGTTGATTTTTTCGTTCGTGGGCTATAAGACGGTAAAAATGGATTTTAACGCCGATAAGTTTTTGTCCGTGAAGATGAAAGAAGATGTTTCAACGTTAGACGAGGTGACGATTGTTGCTTACGGGACGCAGAGCAGGAGGGAGGTGATCGGGGCGATGTCCACGGTTAAGGCCGAGGAGATAAAGGATATTCCTACCCCCTCGCTGGCCAATCTTTTACAGGGGAGAGTGCCCGGGATGAACGTGATCAACGCTACCGGGGCTCCCGGTGGGGGCGGGATATCGGTGACCATACGAGGATTTAACAGCCTTTCGATCGAGGCCTCCCGGAGAGGGTCGGAGCCGCTCTGGGTGATCGACGGGATTCCCATGCTGTCGTTTACTTCGCCCATTACCGGAACCAATACCGTGGCGGAGATCGACCCGAACGATATCGAGAGCGTGCAGGTGCTGAAAGATGCCGCTTCCGCTTCCATATACGGGTCGAGGGCGGCAAACGGGGTGATTCTGGTCACCACGAAAAAAGGACGCTTGAACGAACGGGCTAAGGTGAATATCAACGTATCCCGTACCTTTGCCTTTAATCCCTCCTTGCCCGATCTGACCGGGGGAAACAAAGAACGACACCACCGGATGGAGGCGTTGAAGAATTTGCAACAGGCTTACTACGACCCGGAAACCAATACGTATCGATACGTGGAGTCCTACGAGGAGTCTTTACGGAAGGGATTGCATTACAACTATTTTTGGAACAAGGGAGGAGGAACCTCGGTTGCTCCTTATCAGGATAGTCTGAACAAATTCTACAACAACTCGACCAATATGTTCGATTACTTTTTTCGGACGGCGAAGGTGACGGATGCCAACCTGCAACTGAACGGGGGAACCCGGCAGGTCAGCTACAACGTGGGGCTCGGTTATTATAACGAGGATGGCGTGTTGCGTAACACCGGGTTTAGTCGGATCAAGTTGTTGAGTAATTTTACGATACGACCCTTTGAAAATATGGAGGCCAACCTGCGTTTCTACCTGGCACGCACGGGCCGGAAACGTTCTTCCCGTTTGAGTAGCGTCAGCGGTTTCTTTTCGGGAATGGAACTGGAACAGATTCCCGATGAACTGATGGAGTTTCCGACCCTCTATCCCGGCCCGGGGCATCCCGCTTTCGAGGAGACGGTGAAGCGTTTTAACTCGATTATCGAGAAAAACGAATCCTATCGCTTGCGGGCGAGCTTCGATCTGAGTTATGAGTTTATCAAGGGATTGCAATGGAGGTCGTCGCTTTCCCTCGATTATTCGCAACAAAACCATAACCTCTTTACGCCTTCCAAACTCGACGAGTATCACGAATCTTTCTCGTTGGGACAGATCGGGCGTAACCTGATGTTGCTAAATGAAAACCTGCTGACGTACAAGCGTCGTTTTAGGGAGGATCATGCCATCGATCTATTGGTCGGACTCTCTTTGCAGGCGGACGAGATGAATTTTAACAAGGGGTGGGGGAAGCGGGCCCCGAGCGATCTGATCCATTACGTGTCGTGGAGGGGAAACGTGTTCGATGTACCGGACAAACGGGTATTGAAGGATTTTATGAGCAGCCGGGAAAAGAGTACCATGGTCGGCCTCTTCGGACGAATCAATTACAATTTTAAACAAAAATATCTGGCTTCCTTTACCTTACGCCGGGATGCCTCTTCCAAGTTCGGAGAAAAGGTGCGTTGGGGGACTTTTCCCTCTTATGCCGTGGGATATGCCTTTTCGGAAGAGCCTTTTATGGATTGGAGTCGAAACGTGTTGGAGTACGGGAAGATCAGGGTGAGCCTGGGGAAGTCGGGAAGGCAATTCGACCAGCCTTATATCGCTTACGGTTTATTGCTCCCGGGAGATCCTTTTTTAGGAAAGCCGACGGTTCAGCCCTATTTGGCGGAAGGGTTGATCAACCGGGAACTGACCTGGGAGGAGACCCGGCAATGGGATGCGGGAATAGACCTCGATTTTTTCAATTATAGATTGGGAATTACTTTCGATTACTATTACCGCTACACGGATAAGTTGTTGTATAAGGTCGGGTTACCGGGAGACTATTCGGGATTTCTCTTGCAATGGCAGAATGCTTATGCTATTTCGAACGAAGGGGTGGAATTACAGGTGAAATGGGATATTATCCGGAAGAGCAAATGGCAATGGAACATGACCTTTAATATCGCCCGTAACTGGAATCGCTTGGAAAAAAGTACGAACGGGAGAGACTTTTGGACGGAGAACAGGTACAATAATTTGAATATTATCGGGAAACCCCTGAACGGAATTTACGCTTTTCAGACGAACGGTTATTACTCGGATCAGAAAGAAGTTCCCTATACCTATCAGAGCGGGAGGTACACGCCTCTTTGTGTCTCCACGAATCAGTTCTATCGTCCGGGAAACCGGGTTTTTGTCGATACGGACGGAAACGGTAGGATAGAGGCTGACTTGCCGTATGCCGACGATAGGGTGTATGTCGGTTCACCGCTCCCCATCGCTCACGGTGGAATTACTTCCGCATTGAATTGGAAGGGATTTGACTTGAATGTATTGTTTAACTACGTATTGGGACGTCATATCCTGAATGCCGGGAGGGGAGCAAGCGTAGGAACGGTTCTCGGAATAAGTGTAAAGGATATCGTGAAACCCGTTTTTGCCGATCTGACCAAGGTCACTTTCTGGGAAAAACCGGGAGACAAGAGCGATTTTCCGAGAAATAGCGTGGAGATGGGTTTGAAAGATTTCTCCACCCATATAGCGAGCAACGTGCAGAAGGTAAACTTTATCAAATTAAAGACCATGACTGTCGGGTATACCCTGCCGGAAACGATAAAGAAAAAGATCGGGTTTGGGGTGCGTGTTTTCGTGTCGGGAGAGAACCTCTTTACCTGGACAAACTACACGGGCCCCGACCCGGAATCCGTCGACATGGTGTCCGGCATCGATAATTTAAGCAATTATCCTTTGGCCCGGCGAGTGACTTTAGGTTTAACCGTTAATTTGTAAAACGATGATCAGAATTATCTATTTTATACCCTTGTTGTTGCTGTGTTGGGGATGCAACGACTTTTTGAACGAGGAGCCGGAAATTTCCGTTACGAATAACAATTACTGGAAAACCGAACAGGATGTGGAGAGTGCCGTTTACGGAATGCATCTGCAATTTCGTTACGCGATGGGGAACGGTAACCCGCAAGATCGGGATAGGGGAGTGATATTCGATATGTTGCCCGCTCCCTGGTTGCGTTTAGTGAATAACGATTTACGTTCGTTTTATCAGATTTCGGATTCGCGTCTTTTTTGGAGGGACTATTATAATGTAATCTGCCTTGCCAATTCGATTCTCGATAATATTTCCCGGGCTTCGTTACCTGAAGAAAGATATCGTTTTTATTTGGGACAGACGTTGGTGGTCCGGGCATGGCTTTATTTTTATATTATTTGCAATTGGGGGGATGCTCCCTGGATCGATCACAATGAAGACGTGGGAGAGAAGGGACGTATCCCCTGGCAGGAGATTGCAGCGTATATTATCCGGGATTTAAAACAGGCTATCGACCTTTTACCCCGGGCCGATGCTTTACAGGACAGTCAGGGAAAATTTATCGAGAGCAAACAAATTCCTTCCAAAGGAGCTGCTCATGCCATATTGGCACAGGTGTACGCGTGGAAAGCCGGATTAAACCGGGAACCGGAGTTAAACCGATCGGCCTTGGCGGAGTGTGATTCCGTTGTTTCCGATCCCTCGTACGATTTGGTCGGTTCGATTCGGGAAGTATGTGAAGCGGTGATGTTGGGAAACAGCCGGGAGGGCATTTTTGAATTGGATTTCGGGAAAGATTCCGATGGGGATTTATCTCTCAAAGGGGGATATTCCGATCTTTGCCAAAGATGGCCCGTTCTTCCTTTAACCACTCCGGCCACTTATTCAAGAAGTCAGCTTGCCATCAGCAGTGCTGCGGTTTACCGTCTCTATCCCGATAAAACGGATCAGCGGCGGGAAGAGTATTTTTATAAATTGGATAGCATGGCCGGAGTATCGACTGCCATCACGAGGGGAAGAGCCTATATACGAAAGATACGGCACGTTGTCATTTACGTGGGAGGACCACTGGATGGGAGGTTGAAAGGATACGAGGGTAACCAGATTATAATCCGGTTGGCCGATATCCTTTTGCTGCGGGCCGAACTACGGGCTAAAACAGGAGATACCGGGGGCGCTATTGCCGATCTGAACCGTGTCCGTCGCCGGGCGGGAGCCGCAGAATATCCGGCCGGAGAGAACGATCTGAAAGAGGCAATCGCAGTCGAGCGGGACCGGGAGCTGTTTTGTGAAGGAATCACGATTCGTTTTTTCGATATCCTGCGTAACGGGACTTTCCGGGAAAAATTAAGAGGCGGATTTAAAACGCTAAGTGATCAGGATGTAGCAGACGGAGCCCTGTTTCTCCCGGTGGGTAAAAGTGCATTCTTTAATAATACGCTTATGCGACAAAATATCTATTGGAAAAAACAAGGGTTCCAAAATTAAAATCACAGATTATGAGAAAGATATATATGATCGTTTTGATTGCTTCCTTTTTATGGGAATGTGACGATAACTATTTTCACGACACGGGATTAGCGAATGGGGTACATGATTGCACGATGTGGGAGTACCTGCGGTCGGATCACGAGAATTGGGATTCCACGGTCTTGTTGATCGAACGGGCCGGACTTGTACCCCTGTTCGAGGGAAAATCTGCCGAATACCCGGAGATCACTTTTTTCGGGCCGACGAACCTTTCGATCATTCAATTTTTGTTGACGACAACGGATCGTGCCGGAAATCGGTTGTATCACCGGATTGCCGACATCCCGGCAGAGACCTGCGAACGTCTCGTAAAATCCCACATTATTCCCGGTAGAAGGATAAAGGAGGATTTCGATTACGAGGTAAGGGGAACCCTCACGGGAGGGACGATCCTGCAAACGCTTACCGGGATAGAGTTACGCGTCTTTCGAACTAAAGGGGATTACAACGGTATCCCCGATATCGGTCCCGAGGGTTTGGGTATTCATGCTTTGGTCAACGGCTTTATTGCGGGAGTGGCTTCTGCCGATATTGTGACCAATACGGGGATTGTACACTCCTTAAGTTATAGTTATCAAATGGTCGAACTTTAAACACGAATACAGATGAAAATAATATATAAAGTATCGGTTATCCTATCGGTTCTGTTTGCGGGAGTCGGTTGTCAGGATATAACAGTGGGGTATTTGATGACCCGGAATGCAAAATATACTCCCGATACGTTAATCGTAAAAGCCGTGTTGGACCCGGTAACGGATGCCCGCCGGATTCAATTCCGTATTCCCTGGCAATCTACAGGTATGGAAGGTGTGGAGGGAACAACTCCGGTACGCTATTCGATCCGGAGTATCGGTAGTGAAAACGCCGGGTTTTTATCACAATTCCGGATGTACGGGAAAGGAATCATCGAATTGCCTTATAATCATACGGTTCCTGTCGGCAGGTACGTGATTGACTTAAGGATAGAAAACGAAGGGTATATGCATGATCTGGACTCTGTTTTTACGGTGATCGTTAAATAAGAATTGACGATTGTAATTGTAAATTGACGATTGTAGATTAGGAGATTAAGTGATTCAGTGATTCAGTGATTGGGGGATCGAGGAATCAGGGATTTGCGATTAACAAAAATGAAAGAGTCTGAATAAAAAGAGAGGGGAGTGGAATCCCCTCTTTTCAGGTTGTAACGTCTGTTCGTTGGCCTATTTGAGACCAGGGGATGATGTTGGCGTCAAATAGACTGAGACATCGCTGCAATCTGTGTTTTCCCAATCAAAACTGACGGTCTTGGTTCCGTATTGGTTGTAATCCGGATCTGAAAACCTTAAGTCGGAAGGGCTGTTGCTGACGGAAATAGAAAATTTTCCGCTAACATTGGTTCTTTCCGAGTTTAATACTCCTGTACTTGTAACCTCTTCAATCAAAATTCCTTCCAAAACTTCATGAGTAAGGGCATCGTACACTGTTCCACTAATCGTTCCTGTAGTTTGCGGAGCGGTAAAATTCGTGAAGACAAAACCTATCGCCATGGATAGGATGAGGCCGATAAAAATAGTTTTTTTCATTGGTAGTTGTTTTTAGGTTTAACGAAAAAAAGATATAATACACAGCCCCTTTTGAGAATATTTCCTGTAAGTTACGACATTTCTTTTAATTAAACAATTGACGATTGTAGATTTTAGATTGACGATTAGGAAATTAAAGGATTAAGTGATTAAAGGATTGAGTGATTAAAGGATTAAGTGATTAAAGGATTAAGTGATTGGGTGATTTAAAAATTGTGGATCGGGGGAATAGTTTTATGTATTTCGACAATTTTTCTCATAAGTCGTGTTATTTTTTGACCTGTTAAAGAATAGGCGTGTTCGTATGTTGATCTTCTTAAACAAGTTTAATAATTCTATTAAATAATTATCTGTCAATGGAATATGGTGTTGTTGTATTATATTTGTATTCAGGATGGAAAAGAAGAAAGTGTGTTTGGAAATTTATTCGTGTGATTCGTCGATGCACATTGAACTGCTTTATGCTGATTGTGGAATCCGGGCCGGATTCCCGAATCCCGCCCAGGATTTTATGGATTTATCAATTGATTTGAATACCGAGTTGATAAAACATCCGTCGGCAACCTTTTACGGTAGAGTGGTGGGTGATTCTTTAAAAGATGCAGGGATCGAGGAAGGGGATATTTTGATTATCGACAAATCCATAAAACCTCGGGAAGGGGATATGGCAGTATGTTTCGTGGATGGAGAGTTTACGCTGAAGATTATAAAGTTTGAAAAGAAGACGATATGGTTATTACCTGCAAACACCGATTATCAACCTATAAAAATAACCGAAGAAAATGATTTTATGATTTGGGGAGTGGTTACCTATACGATCAAAAAGAGACGCAAATGAATCATGCACTTTTTTTCGGTTCAATGATGGACGGATCATGAGGATTTTTCAGGATGAAGTCGTTATTTATTTCGTACGCTTTCATAAGCGTGTTCGGGAAGGGATGTAAAAAACTTTCGATCTCTTGTTTGGTTAACCGGGGATCTAACCAGTTTTTTTCTTCCTCTTGCAGGAGTATAACAGGCATCCGGGAATTGGTGTTGTGGATGTATTTCATTAAATCGTTCGCTTCGGTGGTGATGATCGAGAAGGTTTTTATAATTTCTCCAGTCTGAGGATCAGTCCAGTCGGAGTAGATCCCGGCCATAGAAAAGATATCTTCATCATTAACCTGTATGAAATACGGGATTTTCTTCTTTCCCTCGTGCCGCCAGTCAAAAAAGCCCGTGGAGGGTACGATGCACCTTTTCGTGTTGATCGAACCCCGGAACGATGGTTTTTCAAATATACTTTCAGCCCTTGCGTTGTATGTTCTGGTCCTGATTTCGTTGGCTGCTTCCTCGTTCTTTATCCAAAACGGGATCAATCCCCATTTGTAGACTTGTATCTCCGGATCGGTGGTGATGATAGGGAAGTCGGGATTATTGAATGCGGAGACATGATATTGTTCCTGGATAATTTTTTCCGCGATTTCAATAATATTCAATTGTTTCCCGTACCGGGCTGCCAAACGTTGGGCCTTCTTTGACATTGAATTATGAAAACACATAATCTATACTTTAATCGTTATGATCTCATCCAGCCTTGTCGTGTAGTGTCGGGAGAAATGTTCCTGCTTCAGCTTCCATGTTCCCCCGGTTCCTTGTGCCGCGAGATATACTTTATTACGGTAATAGCGGTCATTAAGTTTATCCAGGGTGTTCATCATCCGGTCGTGTTTTTCCCTGTCTATCTGATGAAACAGGTTGAGTTGTGCGTTTTTCCCGGTGATTTCCGTGATGATTACCCCGCCTTTTTTGTAAGCGTATCCCTTTATGTAGATTTTCCTCAATGCTTCTCGGGCGTGTCGCACGATTTCTATTGTACTGTTCGTCGGTGTCGGTAAGGTGACAATACAATTTCGATAATATTGTGGCATATCAGGTCGGAAGTTGTTCGTGTGAATGAATACCATGAGGGAAATCGCATATGATTTCTGCCCTCTTAATTTCTCCGAGCAGCTGGCGGCAAAAGTGGAGATGGCTTCCGACAGACTCGTGTAATCGGTAAGCATATCTCCAAAGCTTCTGCTTGTACAAATCTGTTTTTTAGCGGGAGGAATCGTATGGAGCTCGATGCAAGCCTCCCCGTTTAATTCTCTCCACGTTCTTTCCCCTGTAACGGTCATGTGTTTTCTTACCCATTCGCGAGATAGGTTCGTGAAATCAAAAGCGGTATCAATTCCTTTTGATTTTAATTTTTCAGTTTGTTTTCGACCGATGCCCCAGATATCTTCGATTTTTGTCAATTGTAAAGCCCGTAACCGTTTGTATTCCGTGTCAATGATACAGACTCCATTGTAAGCCTTGTATTTTTTTGCGAATTTATTGGCAATTTTGGATAGTGTTTTTGTGTTGGCAATGCCGATGGAAACGGGAATTCCGGTGTTTTGGCGTACTGTTTTAACGATGGATTTTCCATATTCCCGAAGGTTGTACCGTTCGTATCCGCTAAGATCTAAAAAACTTTCGTCAATGCTGTAAACTTCGATCTCCTTCACAAAATTCGACAGCGTGTTCATTACCCGGTTTGACATATCCCCGTAGAGCGGGAAATTTGTCGAGAACACGTGTACCTGATGACGTGAGACAATCTCTTTGATTTCGAAGGCAGGGACACCCATTCTTATTCTTACAGCCTTCGCTTCATTACTTCTGGCGATAACACACCCGTCGTTATTCGATAAAACAATAACCGGTTTTCCGTTCAAATCCGGACGAAAAACACGTTCACAACTTGCGTAAAAGTTGTTGCAATCAAGTAAACCAAACATAACACACCTTCTTGTTGCCAAAAATAAATAATGTTTGTTTTCCGAGAGTCGGATTATGCTCGATTAACTGTTATAAAGTTTGTAATATTCTGTTATATGGTTAGAGATTACAGTAGAATAAGAGGAGTATAAGCGGAGTATAAGCGGCTTTACAAGGAGAGAATTATAAAGTTTGTAATTGTGTTATTTTATGACAAAATGAAGAACTATTTTTTTTATTCTTAGTTTAAGAAATATAGTCGTCCGGTGAGGTATCGCCTTCGACAAAAGAAGTTTAATGATTTAATAAATAATGTATCACTATGGAAATTAATAAATTGTTTGATCTTAAAGGAAAAGTCGCTGTCGTGACGGGCGGCGGTGACGGTATTGGCAAGGGATGTTGTGAAATACTTGCAGAGGCGGGTGCGTGCGTCGTAATCAGTGATTTGAATATCGACAAGGCGCAATTAGTTGCGGATGAAATAAAAAGCAAGGGAGGAAGAGCAATTGCTGCGGAGTGTAACGTGCTGAAGGACGAGGACCTTGTAAACCTCGTGGATAGGGCCGTGAAAGAGTTTGGAACCGTAAATATTTTGGTAAACAATGCCGGAGGCGGGGGAGGCGGACGAGAGAATCCGTTTAAGATAGATCGGGAGTATTTCGAGAAGATTTTTAATTTCAACGTATTCAGTGCTTGGCGGTTGTGTCAGCTAACAGTACCCCATATGGCAAAATCAGGTTACGGGAGTATTATCAATATTACTTCGATGAGTAGCGTAAACAAGAGTCCCGACATGAGTGTGTATGCTTCTTCTAAAGCGGCCTTGAATCATTTGGTTGCCAATCTTGCTTATGATTTCGGTTCCATGGGAGTACGTATCAATAACGTCGGACCGGGTGCTACTGTTACGAATGCGCTTCAGTCGATTCTGACCCCGGAAATAGAGCAACGTATGTTGCAACATACGCCTATAAAGAGATTGGGCAAGGTATCGGATATCGCTGGTGCTGTTCTTTATTTTGCCGCTCCTGTTTCCGAGTGGGTAAGCGGACAAGTATTGTTTGTAAACGGAGGAGGAATACAAACCTTGGATTAAAAACCGGCGATTGTAAAATTTAGCGATTCGGTGATTAAGAGATTAAAGGATTCAGTGATTGGAAGATTGAGTGATTGGGAGAAAATTTTTGTATCTTTAGAAAGCACATCCTAAAAATAACACTTTGGTAAAGTATAACTATCTGATTATTTGTTTTTTTTGGGGGGAGGGTGGTAACGGTTGTTAATTGAAGTCAGGCGGAATTGAAATGCATATTTTAAACTCTTTCCAGTCCTTTATCTCCGCTGTTAATTGAACTCATATAGGGGAGATAGGTGTACAAAGAACTCCTATCTCCTCTTATCGGGTTATCGAAAGTCGTTAAAAATATTGTCGTTAGACACCGGTTTGTTTTGTGATTCGGCTATTTCGAAGGTTATTCCGAATGGGAGATCAATAGAAAATATTCCGATTCAGTTTACGTATTTATTGTTTTAGCGTCTGTTTTACAGGTTATTTGGGTTCTAAGTAAATGGTTTCGTTACTACAAGCAGTATTTTTCCAATCGAAATTATCGCTTTGTGTCTTGTAACGATTTTGATCCGGATCAGAAAATCTTAGGTTAGCCGGGTTGTGACGAACAGAAATGGAGAATCTGCCTTCTGAATCGGTTTTTACAGACTGTATTGCAACCTTGTTTACGATCTCTTCAACCCAAATATGTTCTAATGTCTGGTGAGTAAATACATCGTGTACGGTTCCGTTAACTTCTCCAGTCGATTGTAGGATATTCAGGTTCGTGAATGCAAAACCTATCGCCATGGATAAGATGATGCCGATAATAATAGTTTTTTTCATTGGTAGTTTTTTTAGGTTTAACGAAAAAAAGATATGGTCACAGCCCCTTTTGAGAATATTTCCTGTAAGTTACGACATTTCTTTTAATTAAACAAGAAACTGTTTGGATTAGGTGATTAAGAGATTAAAGAGATCGACGGTTATAAATTAGGAGGTTGTAAGACGATGTGGTTCTGCGATCATATAATTGAAGGATTAAGAAATGGAGTGATTCTGTGATTTAAGGATAGGTATCTCGGGGGAACATTCTTTTAGAAAATGGTTCGTTGTATTATATGGAATGGAATTGAAAATTATTTTACTATTTTTGTCGTGGTTGTATTGTATCGATGGAATTGAAATAAGTGATATTATTTCTATTTTCAGAGTATAGAATATTTTTACTGCATTAATAAGATTTGAAATAAGATACTCGATCGTTCCACTGCGGGAGTATCTTTCTTATTCGTGTTGTTGTATTAAATAAAATAAAAGTGTAATATATTAGGGGAATCAGATATGGGAGTTTCTTCTGTGGAGGCAGGGAATAAAGGTAAAAATATTCGCGTCCTTTCGTTGTTTTCCGGTTGCGGAGGTATGGACCTGGGATGGGAGGGCGGATTTTCGGTTCACAAGGATAGTTTGTGTGAAGCGAGGAACCCGGATTTTGTAGAGAGTAGAGGGAGGGGAGACTTCGTGAAACTGAAACCGACTCGTTTCGAATTGGTTTTTGCCAATGATATTTTGAAAGAGGCGAGGACTGCCTGGGTATATTATTTTAAAAAGTACGGCTATTCGCAGGAGATTTACAGGAACGAGAGTATCGTGGATTTAGTGAAACGTCATCGGTCCGGTGAGCAGGTTTTTCCGGAAGATGTGGATGTGGTGACGGGTGGGTTTCCTTGTCAGGATTTTAGCGTGGCCGGGAAGAGAAAAGGATTCGACTCCCGTAAAGACCATAACGGACGTATCATCGAGGGGGAGATGGCCACGGAGGAGACCCGGGGAAAGTTATACATGTGGATGAAAGAGGTCATTGAGATTACCAAGCCTAAGATATTTATTGCCGAGAATGTAAAAGGGTTAGTCAATCTTTCGAATGTTAAAGAGATCATCCAGCATGATTTTTCCATGGCTGACGAGCACGGGTATATCGTACTGGAGCCTCAGGTATTGCATGCCGCCGATTACGGCGTACCGCAATCCCGAGAGCGCGTGATTTTTATCGGTATTCGAAAATCGGCCTTGAGAGAAGAGGCTTTCCGGGCATTAACACGGAAAACAGTTCCGGATAATTATAATCCTTATCCGGGGGCGAGTCATGCTTTCCATGACGAGACGAATAGAGAGCTGGCTACACCACAAACTTTAGCCAAGGTATTTGCCGGTCTGAAAGAACCGGAGGAGAGCCGGGATCCTTCTCAGATGTATTATTCCCGGGCCAAATTTATGGGGACGCATTGCCAGGGACAGACCGAGGTGGATATTCGGGGCATTGGTCCGACGATCCGGGCCGAACATCACGGCAATATAGAGTATCGCCGCCTATCGAAAGAGCATGGAGGACAAATGGATAAAGAGTTGAAACGGGGATTGAAGGAGCGGCGCTTGACACCGAGGGAGTGTGCTTTGATACAGACCTTTCCGCCCGATTACGAATTCGTGATACCGAAAGAAGGGAAATCCCGTCAGTTCGTATTGAGTCCCTCTGCGGCTTATAAGATTATCGGGAATGCGGTACCTCCTTTGCTTGCTTATCATATTGCCAGGCGCATAGAATCATTGTGGGATCTTTATTTCAAATAGTATGAAATCTTTATGGTGTCAGGAGCCGGATATAAAAGCTTTTGAGCTTTTGATCGAGCAAATGCTTCAGGTGTTACGGACCGAAGCAAGAGAGCAGCCTGAGCACTACAAGAAACTTTTGGGTAACCGTTTGGAGGGGAAGGTGGCGGATGTCCTTCGGAAATGCGCCGTGGGTACACCGTTTGAAGATGATATAGAGTTGGTTTCGGGACAGCGCTTTCCCGATATCGTGATTCAAGGATACTTCGGCATAGAGGTCAAGACGACTCAGGCGAATCACTGGAAATCGACGGGAAGCAGTGTCGCCGAAGGAACCCGGGTGAACGGGGTGGAACGGATTTACATGCTGTTCGGTAAGATGTGCGAACCGGTAGAATTTAAATGCCGGTTGTATGAAGAGTGTTTGCCGGAAGTCGTTGTCACCCATTCGCCCCGGTATGCGATCGATATGAATTTGCTTTCGGGAGAGACGATATTCGATAAGATGGGTATTTCTTACGATGAATTGCGTCGTCAAACAACACCTATCCGTACTATTTTGAGCTATTATCGCTCCAAGTTAAAGCCGGGGGAAGAGTTATGGTGGTTGGATTCGGAATCGGCCTCGTCGGGGACGGGAATGGTGATCCGGTTATGGAATAACCTGACCCCGGAGGAACGGAATGTTTATATGATAAAAGGATTTTGTTTTTTTCCCGAATTATTAAGCAGTCATAAGGATAAGTTTAATCGTTTTGCCGTATGGTTGTCTACCCGTGAAGGTGTCGTGTGTCCTAACGTACGGGATGTATTCTCGGCAGGAGGGCAGGGGAGCATCATCTACCGGTCGGTTCGTTACGAGAGAGTGCCGAAGTCCGTTTGTCGTTTGTACGAGCATTTGCCGTTGATAAAGCAGTTTATCCTTTCGGCAGACGAAACGGAATGGATTGATTTTTGGGGAAACGATGTGAAGGGAAAAGGCAGGATTGCCTGCTGGATAGACCGGGTAACGGGGTATGTAGGGAAACAATTGGAAAACGGTTTCCCTATGCAGGAGTCATTGCGTGAAGTTTTATCCTCCGATTAATTCCTTTACGAAAAGAGTCGCGGGTGTTTTTTCTATCTCTTCCGGGGTTCCGTCTTGTTCGATTTTACCTTTGTTCATAACCAGTACGCGTGTTCCTAATTTCAGGGCTTCTTTGATATCGTGGGTTACGAAGACGATGGTTACTCCCAACTCGTTGTGGATGCGGATGATCTCGTTCTGTAACATTTTACGGGTGATTTCATCCACGGCCCCGAAGGATTCATCCATGAGCAGGATATTCGGATCGGCGGCCAGTGCCCGTGCAATACCAACCCGTTGACGTTGTCCTCCTGAGAGTTCGGCGGGATAACGATCGAGCATCTCCTCTTCCAAGCCCACGACCCGGATCAGTCGCTCCACGGCTTTTTTGTTTTTTTCTTTATCTTTATGATTCAAAAGGTTAGGTACATAGGCAATATTTTTGCGAATGGTCATGTGAGGGAAGAGTCCGATACCCTGAATCACGTAGCCGATATTTCTACGGAGCAGGGTTTGATTCTCTTTTGTGATATCTTTCCCGTTTACATAGACAGACCCGTAAGTGGGGGCCAGCAAGCCGTTGATGAGTTTCAACACGGTCGTTTTTCCGGAGCCGGAAGTACCGATAACGGTTAGAAACTCACCTTTTTTTATTTCTAAGTTGAAATCTTCCAACACCTGATGTTCCCCGTAGTTTTTAGAAACATGTTCAAACCGGATAACCGTTTCATTTTCCATGATTTTTGTTTTTTTTGATTAATCCTTTACTTTGTAGAAAATTAGCGGCAACGTCCCGCTCCGAGTTGCCGGCGATCTCAACCTGATAGTTCAGGTCAGCCATCTCTTGATCGGTCAGTATACCGTCCATCAACATGAGTATTTTCTTTAACTCCGGGTGTTTTTTTAATGTTTCCTCCCGGACGACCGTGGCGCAGTAGTATGTGGGGAAGAATCGTTTATCGTCTTCCAATACCGTCAGTTCGGCTCCGCTTAGCTGGCCGTCGGTTGTGAATATGTTCATCACATCGATTTTATTCGATTTGATCGCCTCGTATTTTAAACCGATGTCCATATCCATCGTCTTTTTAAATTTCAGATCGTAGAACTTGCATAGAGCATCGTATCCGTCGTGAATTTCAAAGAAATCGTATTCCGCACCGAATATGAATTGATCGGGATACCTGGTCAGATCGGAATAAGTTTTCAGATGGTATTTTCGAGCTTTGTCGTTACTTACGGCTAAGCTGTAAGCATTATTAAAGCCGTATCGACCGATCCAGTACAGGCGGTATTTATCGAGATACTCTTTTTGCAGGGCCGAATACAATTCGTCCGCGGGAAGCAACGAGTCTTTTTTCAGGATAACGAGCCATCCGGTACCCGTGTATTCCGGATAAAGGTCGAAATCTCCTTTTACGATAGCGGGATGGATATTGCTGGTTCCGCCTCCGATGCCTTTCGTGATTTTCACTTGTAAATCGGAATTTTCCTCTATGAGCAATCTCAACATTTCACCGAGAATGAATTGTTCCGTCATGGGTTTGGTAGCGATACGGATCGTATCGTCAGGCGTGTTGCAGCTATAAAGTAATATAAAACTTAGAGCTATGGCTATAAATGAATTTTTCATGGTCTATCAAATCAGTTTACGTTTTCTTTTGATGTATTTTTCGTAGCATCCTACTCCCCAGTCTGCGAATAGGGCCAGAACGGCAATCAGTAAACTGCCTGCTATGGTCATGGCCGAATTATTGGTCGTTATTCCCCGGTAGATGGCGACGCCCAATCCCCCGGCTCCGATAAAGGCCGCTATACCGGTTAAGGCAATGGTCATGACGACCATATTGCGAATGCCTGAAAGAATAACGGGGAAGGCAAGCGGAAGTTCTATCTTGTATAAGATTTGAAAGGGAGTGCTTCCCATTCCTTTGGCAGCTTCCGTGATCTCTTTGTCGATCCCCGTGATTCCCGTGTAGGTATTACGTACCATGGGGAGTAGGGCATAGACCGTCAGAGCAACGATAGCCGTTGTATTACCTATACCAGAGAAAGGAATTAAAAAACCGAAAAGGGCAATGGAGGGGATGGTATAGATGAAATTGGTAATTCCCAAGACGGTTGAAGAGCTTCGTTTATATTGACTGATGAAAATTCCTAATCCCAATCCGATGATAGTGGCCAACACGATCGAGATAACGGAGATTTCGATGTGTTGCAGGGTCAGGTTTAAAAAGAAATGCCATCGACCGACGTAAAGGTTATATAATTCTTTGATCATAGGTTGGTTTAGTTTAAAAATAGTATCCGATATTCATATTAAAACGAGCGTGCCAGGATTCGCTTGCCCCCCCGGGGCCGAAGCCGTTCCAATCGGGACCTAACCAGGCGTGATTTTTACCCAACGCGTAATCCACGTATAACCATACCGGACCGGCAACGACCAGAAGTCCTGTCACGTTTTGATAACTGTTTTTCAACAGTTTGTCCCACTTTTGCAGGCAACCAAAATCGTTATACACTTGTATTTTTTCGATTAGTTTCGAATCAATATTGAAGGTATACCCGGCACCAACCGTGTAGATGTTGGCTTTGGCGGCTACGAGATAGGGAGCTCCGTAGGCTGTCATCGTGATGACATTTCTCTCTTCTCCTTCTTTGTTTTTGGGATACATGGCATAGGTTGTCAACTGCGTTTTCAGGCTCAGATTTTTCCAGTATAGCTCATAATGTAGGGCCAAAGCGTAGTGAGTTCCGTTGTTGCGGGTGTCCAAATTGTAGAGTTGCCCGAATTCGGCGGATCCGCCGAATTTATTCAATGTATAGGTTCCCCATTTGTAGAAAGCCTGCAAATTGAATTGATTGATCTCTTTATTACGTCCTGCCACGTCATAACCGTATCGGTCGTCCGTCACCTCCGAATCCGAGCCGAACAGGAGTTCGTCGGCATTTTTAAAGAAGGCGATAGCATAGTCCCATTTTTCTCCCTTATGGACAAATTTGATTCCCATATCCGAATCGTCTTCCAGGCCCACGTAATAGGTGATTTGTAGAAAAAAGTTGTGAGAACCGATAGGTTGGATTCCGAACGGTACCCCGGTCACCCCGGCTTGTATCTGATTTTTAGAATTGAACCGGTAACCGATCCAGCCGTATTTTAACATAGGCCCACCGTAGTCCTTGCTGTAAAAACGATAGTCTGCATCTAACAGAATATTTTTATAGGATCCGGCGAGTGTGAATCGTAATACATCAAAACCGAAATCTCCCCCTCTATCCCGATGTCCCCGGTTCCAGTCCGAAAAATTGTAATTGAAACGCAAGGCTCCCCCTAATTTGAATTTAGGTTTCTCTTTTTCTGTCGCATACAGGGATAAGGTAAACAGTAACATGCAACTCATGAAATAGAAATATTTGTTTTTCATCATATAATATTGTTAATTGTTCTTGGAGAATTTAACGATATCGAGGAGGTTTTGTTACCCTTTTTTAAAAATAGACAAAGAAAAAACGCATTACACGCTTGTTTTACTATACATCCTGTTAAAACTATTTTCTATTATCACCGTTTAATCAATCCTATATGAATGTTTAAAATAATGACGATATGGATAAAAAATTTTTAAATTATACGGAATGGCAGGATACGGCCGATTTGGTACATCTTTTATTGCAAATGGTAGGGAAAGTAAAATTAGAGCGTTGTCACAAACGTCCGGAATGGGCACATGTACGTCTTTACATGACTTTGGACGGATTGTCTTCCGGGATTATACCTTGTAGTACCTCTCCTTTCGAGATTTTTGTCAATTTGAGAAAGCATCAGATCGAGATTCATAATGAGGAAGGAAAGAGTCGTACGTTACCATTGGAGGACGGTACGTCGATAGCCGTATATTATCACCAGTTTATGGATGCTCTCGAGCAGATCGGTGCGGCCACTGAGATTAATATAAAACCGCAAGAGTTTTATGATCCGATACCTTTTGACCAGGATAGAAAACATCATCACTACGATAAGGCTGCCGTTGAATTGTGGCTTCAGAATTTACTTTTTGCTTACGGGGCTATGAGGCAATTTCTTTCCGGTTTCCGGGGAAAGGTAGACGGTCCCGCGTATTATTTCGGAACGATGGATTTGACTTGTATCGTGTATAGCGGGGAATCGGCTCCTTTCGGTATGAATAAGTCGATTTCGGATCATGCTTTTGACGAACGGTATTTCGAATGCGGATTTTGGCCGGGAGATGTGAATTACGGAAAACCCGCTTTTTACGGTTTACCCTATCCTTTTATCGAGGATATTCAGGGACATGATGATATGCTTCATCCGGATAAAGCTTTCTTTCTTCCGGCTAAAAAGGAGTTTTTTTTAAATCTGGAGGATGTTTTTTCGTATAGTGATCCGGCGAATGCCGTGGTACAGTTTTGTAATTCCGGATTGACTATTTTTAATAAGTTGTCACCTTGGAAAAATTACGATTGGATAACCACTCCATTAAGTTATTCGAAATAGGCAAGGAAAATCCTTTTTTGTATATTGATTGATAAGACTTTATACGTTGTTTTATAACGATAAAGTCTTATTTTTATGTATATAATTCTTTTGAATTTTATTTGATTTTGCAATGGTTTGGGTTTGTTTTATAATTTATCTATCTTTAAGGCTATATAAATGTTTGCGGAAGTCGACCTTCGATGAAAGGGGGTCTGAGCGTGGTTACGGGGATTATATTTGGTAATAAAAGTTCTTTGATGTTTTGATAATAAACGAATTAAATAAAGTCGTCGACCTCCCGGTAAAATCTACGAATTAGGGGTCGACTGAAAAATACCCATGAAAAAGTACTGTTATGAAAGATTAATTTATTGATTGTTAGTTTGTTATATTGAAACCTATAACGGACTTTAATAGCACTACGGAAGACTTGAAATTCAATTCCAAGACGAGGACGAACGTTAAACTTAAACAACTTTAATAGCACTACGGAAGACTTGAAATTAGAAAAACGAATATCAAAATCAGAGAAACCTAAACAACTTTAATAGCACTACGGAAGACTTGAAATATGAAGGCTAAGGAAGCCGAAGAGCTTTTTATTGTTTACTTTAATAGCACTACGGAAGACTTGAAATAAATCTAAACAATAAATTGTTCTTGCCTCGATATTAACTTTAATAGCACTACGGAAGATTTAAAAATATAAATCAGAATTAACTTCTAAACTTTTTTAGGACAAGACAAGCTTCTGATTCAGCTATCTTTAAATCGTCAATCTAAAATCCGAAATCGTAAATCTTTCAATCACAGAATCTCTTCATTTGCAATTGAGAGGGCTGAACCCTTCGGGGCGGGACGTTTCCGTCGGTCATGTAGCCGTTTTTCGTTCACTACCCTCCGGGACTCGCTTCGCTCAAACAATCCGTCGGTTGGCCGTTCCTCAAACCGGACACGACGCTCGCCGTTCACTATTGATGCCCCTTCGTTTTTAGCCCTTCCCCCTTAATCCTCAATCACTCAATCACTGAATCCTTTAATCCCCGAATCCCTTGATTCTTTAAATCGTCAATCTAAAATCCGAAATCGTAAATCTTCCAATCACAGAATCTCTTCATTCTTTTAATCTACAATTAAGATGTATCTTTAGGAGAGTTTTTCGTAAAAGGAGGATGAAGTTTTATTTTTTATTATTTTCTTTACAAGATTTTTCGGAAAGGAATAGGGTATGGAATGGTTAAATGGAATATTAGCTGAACATTCTGTTATACAGGCTGTTATTGTCGTTTCGTTGGTTTCGGCCATAGGATTGGTATTGGGTAAAATTACGCTTTGGGGCGTATCGTTGGGAGTGACGTTCGTGTTCTTTGCCGGAATCATGGCAGGTCATTGGGGATTGACGATCGATCCGCAAATGTTGAATTACGCGGAGAGTTTCGGGTTGATCCTTTTCGTGTATGCTTTGGGACTGCAGGTGGGGCCGGGTTTCTTCGCCTCTTTGGGTAAATCCGGAATACGATTGAACCTATTGGCTATGACGGTGGTCATTTTAGGAGTGGTCATGACGTTATTGTTTCATTGGACGGCAGGAGTTTCTTTGCCGGATATGGTCGGAATATTAAGCGGGGCCGTGACCAATACACCCGCTTTAGGAGCTGCCCAGCAGACGTTGAAACAGATCAATGATCCCGCCTATTTATCTTCCGATCTGGCTTTGAGTTGCGCTGTGACTTATCCTTTGGGTGTTGTCGGTGTAATTATAGCCTTGATTATGATTCGGAAACTGTTTGCCTCCCGTATATTTTTTAAACGGGGGGACGAAGATAAAACCAAGAAGACCATTATTGTCGGTTTCCGGGTGAGTAATCCGGGAATCTTCAATAAATCGATAAAGGATATTGCTAAATTGTTGTCCAAAAGATTCGTTATATCGAGGCTTTGGAGAGAAGGGAGGGTAATTATTCCGGCCTCCGATACGATTGTGGAAGACGGGGACCGGATCTTGGTGATTACAACCGAGAGCGAGGTGAAATCCCTGGAGATTGTTATCGGTGAATTGGATAGTCAGGATTGGAATAAAGAGGATATCGATTGGGATGCTATCGACAGTCAATTGGAGTCTCACCGGATTGTGGTTACCCGTTCGGAGATCAACGGGAAGAAATTAGGGGCATTACGTCTGAGAAACCAGTACGGTATCAATATTACCCGTATTTACCGATCGGGGGTAACTCTTTTGCCGACACCCGATTTGACGCTCCAGTTGGGCGATCGTTTGACCGTAGTGGGGGAAGCTGCGGCCATTGCTAATGTGGAAAAAGTACTCGGAAATGCCGTGAAAGATTTGGACGAACCGAATTTAGTCTCGGTTTTTGTCGGTATGGTTGTCGGTTTGCTTTTGGGTTCCATACCTTTGGCGATACCGGGAATCAGCTTTCCGGTAAAATTAGGATTAGCCGGGGGACCGATTGTTGTCGGGATTCTCGTGGGGGCGTTCGGCCCTCGGATTCATATGATTACTTACACTACCATTAGTGCTAATCTGATGTTGAGAGGGTTGGGATTGTCCATGTATTTGGCCTGTCTCGGGTTGGATGCGGGCGTTCACTTTTTCGATACCGTTTTCAGGCCGGAAGGCTTGTTGTGGGTAGGTTTGGGATTTGCGATCACCTTTGTTCCCGTGGTGTTGGTGGCTATCTTATCCGTTAGCGTGATAAAAGTGGACTTCGGTTCGGTTGCCGGGATGTTATGCGGCAGTATGTCCAATCCGATGGCCCTGAATTATATAAACTCTACCATCGATGGGGATACTCCATCTGTTGCATATGCTACCGTCTACCCGTTGACGATGTTTGTTCGGGTGATCATGGCCCAGGTAATCCTAATGCTTTTCTTGTAATTGCGCTGTTCTGTGTTACTGTACTGATTTATCCGGATTTTTTCGGCAGGTATCATAGATAACGGCGGAATAAAAACGTGAAAAAGTGCTGTATTTTTTAATAAAATGCTCTTTTTTTTTAATGTAGAAAGTTGTATACTTGTATGAAAGAAAAAAGAGGAATGAAATCAATTTACGAGGCGATCGGACAGGCGGGAAACGAGGAGTTGGTGACCGTTTTGTTGCGTAAGGAAAATGTTCGCGTAGAACGAATTGTTTCCACGGGGCAGGTATCTCCCGAGGGTTTTTGGTATGACCAGGAGGAAAACGAATGGTTGATGATCGTACAAGGAGAGGCCGTGTTAAATGTGGAGGGAGAATGGAAGGAACTAAAGCAAGGGGACTATTTATTTTTGCCGAAACATTGTAAACACCGGGTAGAGAAAACGGGAGAAAAACCTCCTTGTATCTGGTTGTGTCTGTTTTGGAAGTAAGCGTCGGGGTTGAAACTAAACCCGGATAATAACGTATAGTAAAATCAAGGAAAATCAATATGTCAGATCATTTAGGTCATATCAGGGAAACCTATCAGGTATTAGGAATGAGTTGTGCTTCATGTGCCGTGAGTGTGGAGTCGACTTTAAGTGCCCAGAAGGGAGTGCAGGAAGCAAGGGTTAACCTGTCGAATTCAACCGTGTTTGTTGAATTTGATCCTCAGATAGTTACGCCGGATGAGTTGCGGAAGGCCGTAGAGGCTGCCGGTTATGAATTGGTGATAGAAAAACAGGATGATCCGGAGGAGGCAGGACGTTTGCAAAGGGAGGAATATCTTTCATTAAAGCGAAAGACTACCGGAGCGATATTGCTTGCCATTCCTGTTTTTGTGATCGGAATGTTTTTTATGCATATGCCTTACGGAAATTGGATCATGCTTGCCTTTACTTTACCCGTGATGCTCTTTTTCGGGCGTGATTTTTTCGTGCATGCCTATAAACAGTTCCGGCATGGCCGGGCCAATATGGATACGCTGGTGGCCGTGAGTACGGGAGTTGCTTTTCTTTTCAGTTTGTTTAACACGATTTGGCCTGAATACTGGACTGATCGGGGATTGGAGGCACATGTTTATTATGAGGCTGCTGCCGTTATTATTGCTTTGATTTTATTGGGCCGGCTATTGGAAGCAAGGGCCAGGTTCAGTACTTCTACCGCTATAAAGAAATTGATGGGATTACAGCCGAAAACCGTGGTGAAGATCGAAGGGGATGGCCGGGAGGTGGAGATCCCCATCAAAGAGGTGTCGGTCGGAGATGTCTTGGTCGTTAAACCGGGCGATAAAATTCCGGTGGATGGAAGTGTTACGGAGGGAGTTTCGTTTGTGGACGAGAGTATGATCACGGGCGAGCCCATTCCGGTGGAAAAAACATCCGGTAGTGTTGTCTACGCGGGAACCATTAATCAGAAGGGAAGTTTCAGATTCCGGGCCGAAAAAGTCGGGAACGAGACTATATTGGCCCATATCATCAAAATGGTACAGGAGGCGCAAGGAAGTAAAGCTCCGGTACAGAAGTTGGTGGATAGGATTGCCGGAATATTCGTTCCCGTTGTTATGGGAATAGCCGTGCTGACCTTTGTGATCTGGATGCTTGTAGGGGGTGAGGAGGCGTTTACCCATGCCTTGCTGACTTCTATTACAGTATTGGTAATTGCTTGTCCCTGTGCGTTGGGATTGGCCACCCCGACCGCCATTATGGTCGGAATAGGTAAGGGAGCCGAGAATAATATTTTAATTAAAGATGCGGAGGGGTTGGAGATGATGCATCTGGTAAATGCGATCGTGTTGGACAAAACGGGAACGATTACGGAAGGGCAACCGGTCGTCACCGATATGAGCTGGAGAGGGAAGGATAGACGGGAGGTGTACCGGGGTATTTTATCCGCGATCGAGCGTCGTTCGGAACATCCTCTGGCGGATGCTGTGGTAGAGTCGTTGAGGGCAGGTTCTGTTACGGATATCGAGGTAAAGGATTTCGAAACGAGCGTGGGGAAAGGGGTTATAGCCTACGCGGGGGGAGAGGTTTATGGTGTAGGTAATCGTAAGTTATTGGAGGATATGCATGTCGCTTTGACCGGAGAGGAAGATGTTTTGGCATCCGGTTGGGAGGAAGAGGGAAAAACGGTCGTATTTTTTGCCGGACGGGAAGGAGTTATTGCCGTTATCGCTATTGCCGATAAGATCAAAGTTACTTCCGGGCAAGCTATAAAGACATTGCAGCGGATGGGAGTGGAGGTTTATATGCTGACCGGAGATAATACGCGTACGGCTCGGCGGGTGGCGGATGTTTTGGGCGTGCATCGTTTTAAATCGGAGGTAATGCCCTCGGATAAGGCTGATTTTATCCGGGAGTTGCAGCAGGAGGGAAAAATCGTGGCTATGGTCGGCGACGGTATAAACGATTCGCAAGCATTGGCTCAAGCCGACGTGAGCATCGCTATGGGAAGAGGGGCGGATATCGCTATGGATGTGGCTGAGGTGACTTTGATTACTTCCGATTTGAATGTACTTCCGAAGGCGATAAACCTGTCTGTACAGACCGTAAGGACGATTCAGCAGAATTTGTTCTGGGCTTTTATTTATAACGTGATCGGAATACCTTTGGCCGCTGGTGTATTGTATCCTTTTACCGGTTTCCTTTTGAATCCGATGATTGCTGCGGCGGCTATGGCATTCAGTTCAGTTTCGGTCGTAACGAACAGTTTACGCATTAGATTTAAAGGTTTGTAAAAAATTAAAATGAGAGGGTATGGAAAAAAAATTCAGATTTAGAACAACATTGAAATGCGGAGGTTGTGTAGCTAAGGTTACCCCTTTGTTGAACAGTTTAAAGGATGTGACCGAATGGTCTGTTGATTTGAATTCTCCGGACCGGGTATTGACGGTAACATTGAAAACCGGAGATACGGATTCCGTGATGAAGGCTGTTTCCGGTGTCGGGTATAAGATTGAGGAGTTGAGGTAGGATGCTGGTCATGTTATCTCCGGCCAAGACCATGAATATGTCTTTGGTCGAACAAGATATACCCCATACGACACCGTTATATGCCGCCGAAGCCGAATTTCTTGCGGAACGGATGCAAAAGTATTCCGTGATCGAGCTGGCTCGTTTGCTTAAGGTAAGTGATAGGTTGGCCGAAGAGAGTTTTCAACGTTATCGGCGTTTCGGGTCCTTGTCGAGTCCTCGTAAACAAGCCATCATTGCTTACGACGGAACGGTTTTTAAGGCTATGGATACGGCCTCTTTTACCGATGCCGATTTCGAATACGCTCAGGAGCATGTGCGTATCGTGTCGACTTTATACGGTTCGGTACGTCCTTTGGATTTGATTCAGGCTTACCGTATCGCTTATACGTTGAAATTGGATAAGGTAGAGGGAAAAAATTTGTATGATTACTGGCGACCCAAATTAACCCGGCTTTTGATCGAAGACGTTCGTAAGGCCGGCGGTATTCTCGTGAATTTAGCCAGTTTGGATATTTTGGGAGCCTTACGAATGGATCAAATCAACGAGGAGGTAAGGGTGATTACTCCTGAATTTCAGGAGTTCAGAAACGGAAAATGGGAAACCGTCCGTACTTATGCCAAGATGGCCCGGGGAATGATGACGGGGTATATCATACGGGACCGGATCGAAGATCCGGAGGATTTAAAGTCTTTCAGTTGGAAAGGATTTGCTTTCGATACGGATCTGTCCGACGAGCGGCACTATATTTTTACCCGAGAAAGGTATTGAATTCGGGAACAAAACGATGGGTTTTGTAGTATATAGAGCACAAACCAATTCTATATGTCATGACACAAAAAAAACGTAATGTAGAACCGGGGACTCCTAAGGTAGATAGTAAGTACTCCATTGTTATCGATCGGAAAGGTCCTTATTTTGTATATGGACAACCCCCTTTGAAACAGGAATTCATTATGCCGAACGAGGAGGGAAGTTCATGGGAATATGTTCCCGGAGAAAATTATTCGACGGCGGACGAGCCGACGGCTTTATGCCGTTGCGGGGCTTCCAAACATAAGCCTTATTGTGACGGAGCCCATGTAACGGCGGATTGGGACCCGGCTTTGACGGCCGATAACGTACCTTTATTGGAAAGGGCCGACGTTATAGAAGGACCGACCTTGGATTTGACGGATAATGAAAGATATTGTGCTTTTGCCCGTTTTTGCGATGCTTACGGAAAGGTATGGAATTTGGTAGAGGAATCGGATGACGGGGAGGCGCGGGAACTAACGATCCGCGAATCCAATTATTGTCCTGCCGGGAGATTGAAGACATGGGACAAGGAGAAGGGAGAATTTATCGAACATCATTTGAAACCGGCATTGAGCTTAATTGAAGATCCGGTAGAGGATTGCAGCGGTCCGTTATGGGTAAAGGGAGGTATTCCGATCAATGATGATAAAGGTGTTGAATACGAGTTACGTAACCGGGTCACTTTATGCCGTTGCGGAGTTTCTTCCAATAAGCCGTTTTGCGATGGTTCTCATGCCAGTATTCATTTTCAGGATGAGTTGCCTCAAGAACCGAAAAAATGAAAATATAACGAACTGATAGAGGGGAAGAACCGATCCATACCGGATCGGGCGGGAGTTGGACATCCGGAAGGTTGAAATAAAATATGTACCGGCCGGATGTCTTTTTTTTGCTATTCCTATAGTAATCAGGCATAATTTTTGTTATGTTTGCCTAAATTTAGACAACGATTAATATATGGAGGCATTCAATAGTTTTTTAATCTCTATGACGGTATTGGCGGTAATTGTTTTTATCGTTCTTTATTTTGTGAAAGCTGGATACGGAATTTTTTTCGACGGAAAGTGGGGAAGACCGATCGACAACAGGATAGGGTGGGTTTTGATGGAGTCGCCCGTTTTTGTGGCCATGTTTCTTTTCTGGTATTTTTCCGGTCGTCGTTTCGAGATTGTTCCTTTGTTGTTTTTTCTTTATTTCGAGCTTCATTATTTCCAGCGTTCTTTTATCTTTCCTCTTTTATTGAAAGGGAGGAGTAAGATGCCGATGGGGATCATGGTCATGGGAATCGTGTTTAATCTGTTGAATGCTTGCATGCAGGGAGGATGGATTTTTTATCTGTCTCCTGAAGATATGTATACGGTTGACTGGTTGACCACACCCCAGTTTATCATCGGAAGCGTGTTGTTTTTCGTTGGGATGGGAATTAATATTCATTCGGATCATATTATCCGTACTCTGCGGAAGCCGGGAGACAAGGGACACTATTTGCCTCGAGGAGGGATGTTCCGTTATGTTACTTCCGCTAATTATTTCGGGGAGATCGTGGAGTGGAGCGGTTTTGCCATTTTGACTTGGTCCTGGGCCGGATTGGTATTCGTCGTGTGGACCTTGGCCAATTTGGTTCCGCGTGCCCATTCCATATACCAGCGTTATCAGCATATGTTTGGCGAAGAAATGAAAAAATCTCATTTGAAACGGGTTTTCCCGTTTATATATTGACAGAGCAATAAAAAAAATAGTACCATGTCATCTAATTTGTTTACACCGGGAGCTATAGGTCCTTTGACGTTACGAAATAGAACCATTCGTGCGGCGGCATTCGAGGGAATGTGTCCGGGAAATGCTCCTTCTCAGATGTTGCGCGATTATCATTGTTCCGTGGCTAAGGGAGGTATCGGAATGACCACGATCGCTTATGCGGCTATCGTGCGAAGTGGCTTGTCTTTCCCCCATCAATTATGGTTAAGGCCGGAAATTGTCCCGGATTTACGCCGGCTGACGGATGATATACATAAAGAGGGGGCTGCGGCTTCCATTCAAATCGGGCATTGCGGCAATATGTCCAAGCCGGCGATGGCCGGGTGTACGCCGATATCTGCCTCTACCGGATTCAATATCTATTCGCCGACTTTTGTCCGGGGAATGAAAAAAGAGGAGATATACGAGATGGCCAAGGCTTTCGGACGTGCCGTGCATATGGCCCGGGAGGCCGGTTTCGATGCGGTGGAAGTTCACGCGGGACACGGGTATTTGCTCAGTCAATTCTTGTCTCCTTATACCAATCATCGTAAAGACGAGTTCGGTGGTTCGTTGGAAAACCGGATGCGGTTTACGCGAATGGCAATCGGAGAGGTCATGAAGGCGGCCGGTGATGATATGGCGGTATTGGTGAAGATGAACATGAGGGACGGGTTTAAGGGAGGAATGGAGATTGACGAATGTATAGAAGTGGCTAAAACTTTGGAACGGGAAGGCGTGCATGCCTTAATTCTGAGCGGGGGATTCGTGAGCTGCGCTCCTATGTATGTTATGCGGGGGGCTATGCCGATAAAAACATTGACTCATTACATGCAACAGTTTTGGCTGCCGATAGGGGTTGCCATGGCCGGTCGGTTTATGATTCCGACGGTTCCCTTCCGGGAAGCTTACTTTTTTGATGATGCGGTAAAATTCAGAAAAGAGGTTAAGTTGCCTTTGGTGTATGTCGGCGGATTGGTATCTAAGGAGAAGATCGATATGGTACTGGATGCCGGCTTTGAGTTCGTATCCATGGCGAGAGCTCTGCTGAATGAGCCTGATTTTGTAAACCGGATGGCGAAAGAGGAACATGCTCGGAATGCCTGCGAACACGTGAATTACTGTATCGCCCGGATGTATTCGCGGGAAATGGCGTGCCACCAGCATATGAAAGATTTACCTCGAAAGTTAGAACGGGAGATTGAAAAGATAAAAAGAAAGGGATAATCCTTTTAGATATTAAGAGAGAATCGTTAGAATGTAAAACAGATGGATAGAAATAAGCTAAAGGGGAAATTTGCATTAGTGACGGGGGCGAGTTCCGGAATCGGAAAAGAGTATGCCCGGGAGTTGGGAGCTATGGGGTACGGATTGGTGCTCGTGAGCAATGAGGAAGAACGTATTCGGGAGGTCGGAGCGGAATTGGCGGCGGAGTATGGAGTGGAAACTCATCCTTTGTACATGGATTTGGCCGTAACGAATGCGGCGGAGCACCTTTATACGTATTGTAAGGATAGAAATCTGGAGATAGAGGTTTTAGTGAATAACGCGGGCATATTTAAAATGAGCAAGGTGGTGAATCTTCCTGTTGCCGTTACGGAGAAAATGTTGTTATTGCATATGGTTACGCCTGCTATGTTGTGTCGGTATTTCGGCGAAGACATGAAGGGTCGGGGTCGGGGGTATATTTTGAATATGTCTTCCATGTCGGCTTGGCTCTCTTATCCGGGAATTTCCCTGTATGCCTCTACCAAATGCTTCTTAAAGTGTTTCTCCAGGGCTTTTCGTCTGGAAATGTTGGATTATGGCATTTACGTGACGGTATTATGTCCCGGGGCGATAGCGACGGATCTTTATCATTTGAGTAAGCGTTTGCAGAAATTGGCTTTACGTTTGGGAGTTATGATGACTCCGCAAAAATTGGCTCGCCGGGCGATTCGGGGGATGTTTCGCAAGCGAGCCTGGATGATGCCCGGGTTGGTGAATTATTTTTTTATGTTTTTCTTGTTTTTCCTTCCATTGGGGATGGTCCGGTGGATCATGAGAAAAACGAAGATGATATAAGAAGTTTATTTTGAAAGTTAATATTGCAACTATATATAACGAGATCGTATGGACAGATGGATTATTGTAACCGGGGCTAATGGCGGAATGGGCCGGGCCATTACCGAATCGTTGGCAAAGGCCGGGCATCCGGTAGTTATGGCCTGCCGGAATACGGAACGGTCCATGGATATCAGAAATCGTATCGTGAATGAAAGCGGTAACCGAAAAGTAGAATTGTTGCGTTTGGATTTATCTTCTTTTGACTCTATCCATCGTTTTGTGGAACAGTTGGATGATCGGGAAGTGGGGGGATTGGTGAATAATGCGGGTATCATGTGTAAGGAATTTTCCGTCACCCCCGACGGGTTAGAGACGACCGTGGGAGTGAATTACGTGGGCCCTTGGTTATTGACCCGGTTACTGCTGCCTTATATGGGGATAAATAAAATCTCCAGGATCATTAACGTTTCTTCATGTACTTTCCGGATAGGAAAAATCGATGAATATTTTTTTGAGCCTGTACGGGAGAATTTTCGTCGTTTTAAGGCTTATTCCGCCTCGAAGCGGGCTATTTTACTGTATACTTCGGAGTTGGCCGATCGTTTAAAAGAGAAGTCCGTTGTTGTCAACGCCGTGGATCCGGGAGTGGTAAACACGGGAATGATCACGATGCATCAATGGTTCGACCCGCTGGCCGATCGTTTCTTTCGCCCTTTTATTCAATCTCCGGAAAAGGGTGCTGATACTACTATCTGGTTGACTACTTCAAAAGAGGCAGAGAATTACACGGGATGTTTCTTTAGGAAAAGAAAAGAGAGAAAACTTCCGGATGATATGTTGGACCGGGAGAACCGCGTACGTTTATGGAAAGCTACGGAGGATTTTTTAGAGAAAAAGAGAGGAATTCGTTTTCAGGATAAAGTGAGCCTTTCTTTTTAACCATTATTATGTATTATCTTGATAGGGAATAGAATGAATAAAAAAATGAAATTAGAAGAGAGATATAAAAATGTCATTGAGTGGTTTAAGGAAAATATGCCGGTAGCCGAGACCGAACTGCTTTATCATGACCCGTTTGAGTTGATCGTGGCGGTGATTTTATCGGCCCAATGTACGGATAAGCGGGTGAACATGGTGACGCCGGGGCTTTTGGCCCGTTTCCCGAATGCCGAAGCTATGGCAGTGGCGGAGGTATCGGAAATATTCGAATTAATTAAATCCATCTCTTTCCCTAATAATAAATCGAAACATCTTTCCGCGATGGCCAAAAAACTGGTTACCGATTTCGGTGGGGAAGTTCCCGATGACATGGAAAAATTGCAGACTTTACCGGGTGTGGGCAGGAAGACGGCCAATGTCGTGGAGGCTGTGGCTTTCGGAAAAGCGGCTATGCCCGTGGATACCCATGTATTTCGGGTATCCGACAGGATCGGATTGACTACTGACGCGAAAACCCCGTTGGAAACGGAGAAACAATTAGTGCAGCACATCCCGACCGAAATTCTTTCAACGGCACATCATTGGTTGATATTGCACGGAAGATATGTATGTACGGCCCGTAAACCGAAATGTGAACATTGCGGTATCGCTCCCTATTGCCGTTATTACGGGAATAAATAATTTTTTTGAACTGACGCAACCTTTTCCGTTTTTCTGCATCTAAGAAATAACTAAGTAATAAAAACGGGAATTTTTAATTGGATTTGAAAGGTTCATAAATTGATCAAGTCAAAATTAGGGTTAGTAGTAGTGGTAAAGCTGTCTTTTTAGACAGCTTTTCTTTTTTATGCTGCGGAGAAGAGGTATATTTGCCGAAAATTTAAAAGACTTCATATGGCGTGTTGTAATAGCAGAAGAAAACCGGAATGGTTGAAAATAAAGTTGCCGAAAGGACAAAATTCAACAGAAGTATTAAATATTGTTCGGGGACATCATTTGCATACGATATGTACGAGCGGAATGTGTCCGAATCAGGGGGAATGTTGGGGAAACGGAACGGCCACGTTTATGATCGGGGGAGATGTTTGTACCCGTTCCTGTAAATTTTGTAATGTAAAGACCGGACGTCCGGCACCTTTGGATCCTCAGGAACCGGACAATATCGCACGGTCCATACAGTTGCTGAAGTTAAGGCATGCCGTAATTACTTCGGTAGACCGGGACGATGTGGATGATTTGGGTGCTTCTCACTGGGTGAAGGTTATACAGAAGGTGAAAGAGGTAAATCCGGAGGTTACCATGGAGGTGTTGATACCTGATTTCCAAGGACGGAAAGAGTTGATCCAGCAGGTTATCGATGCTCGTCCGGATGTGATTTCCCATAATTTAGAGACCGTAAAACGTTTGTCCGACAGGGTCAGAAGCAGGGCTACCTATCCGGTTTCTTTGGAGGTGATCAAACAGGTTGCGGATTCCGGGATCGTATCGAAATCCGGTATTATGTTGGGGTTAGGAGAGACGAAAGACGAGATTTTAGAGACGATGGATGATTTACGCGGCGTGGGCTGTAAGGTCATGACGATTGGCCAGTATTTGCAACCTACGGCTAAAAATTTGGAAGTGAAGGAATACGTTACGCCGGAGGTGTTCGAAGAGTATCATCGGATTGGTCTGGAGAAAGGGTTTACACACGTGGAGAGCGGTCCGTTGGTAAGGTCCAGTTACCATGCCGAGAAACATGTCAGATAAGATGAAGAAGACCGTATTTTTAGATATGGGATTGGCGGATTATCGTTCCGTCTGGCAAAAGCAGGAGGAATTGATGGATGGGATCAAAGCCCGTAAACTGAAAGGTGAAACTACATCCAATTATCTTTTGTTCGTGGAGCATCCTCATGTTTATACTTTGGGAAAGAGCGGGGATTCGGCCCATATGTTGATTGACTCCATTCAGCTGCGGGCAAAGCAGGCTGAATTCGTGAAAGTAGACCGGGGAGGGGATATTACCTACCACGGCCCGGGCCAATTGGTGGCATACCCGATTTTGGATATGGTTAATTTCGGATTGGGTGTGAAGGATTACGTGGACCGTTTGGAAGAGGTCGTTATTCAGAGTATAGGTGAATACGGGATTCGAGGAGAACGATTAGCGGGGGCGACCGGCGTATGGTTGGACGCTATGGGACCGAAGGCTCGTAAAATTTGTGCTATTGGAATCAAATGTTCCCGTTTTGTGACCATGCATGGTTTTGCTTTGAACGTGAATACCGATATGAATTATTTCAATTACATCCATCCTTGCGGGTTCGTGGATAAGGGTGTTACTTCGATGACTCGGGAGTTGGGACATAAATTGGTGATGGGAGAGGTGAAGGATGTCGTAAAACGGAAGTTTGAGGAGTTATTCGGGATGGAATGGGAATAATTTCTTCCCGTACGATGCAAACCGATCTATCTTGATTTAGTTTTCCGTGATTTTCTATAAAAAGCGAGATCTGTTTCCTTGTAATTAATTGTTTTGTAATGTATTATCGATCATAAATTTATTTTGGTTTCGGAGTACAGCGAATCATTAATCTCCGTATGTTTGCGTAGTTTTAATGATAAAAAAACAATTTGAACAGAGGAAGATTCTGAAAGGAATCTTGCGATTATGAAAACAGATGCAGGTGATTTTCCTTCGTCGATGTGTTCCGGGAGGGAAACTTTATTATTACCGAAAGAAGCACGTCCCGTGCGCCTTGAAGGAGACGGATTTGTGTTGAGAGAGTGGCGTTTCTCCGATTGTAATTCCTTGGCAGAAAATGCAAATAATGTGAAAGTATGGAATAATGTGATGGATCATTTTCCGCATCCTTACACGAAACAGGATGCTTTCGATTACATCAGCATGGTCCATTTGTTGCCGGGACCTCCCATGCGCTTTGCCATTGAGATCGAAGGCAGAGCGGTCGGTAGTATAGGTTTCGGTTCCGAAGGCGATATTGAAAGGATAACGGCCGAGATCGGATATTGGCTGGGAGAAGCTTATTGGGGGAAAGGAATCATGCCTAAGGTTATAAAAGCGGTTACGGAATATGCTTTTGAGACATTCCCTTTTCAGAAGTTGTATGCCCTGGTATTCGATTTCAATCGGTCTTCCATGCATGTTCTGGAAAAGGTGGGATATACCTTGGAAGCCGTGTTGCATAAAGCGGCTGTGAAAAACGGTAGGGTAATCGATTTCTATTATTACAGTATACTGCGTTCCTGATTTTTAGAAGGCGATGAAACGGTATGAACGTTTATGGTAGCGTATGAAACTACGATAAGTATCGTCATGTACCTCGGATCGGTACTCGTATTGTTTATAGGCGTAGGTCTGTTTTCTCCGGTTCCGTATGAATTTCTTTGTGGATTATTTGAATAGAACGGAATAAAGGTTTATTTTTATAATCTAATTGATATTGGGTATGGATATGGAACATAAAGTGGAAGTTGAGGTTTGTGCTTATTCATTGGAATCCTGTTTGAATGCGCAAATGGCGGGGGCGGATCGGGTGGAATTGTGTACGGCTATGTATGACGGGGGATTGACTCCGCCGGCTGCTGCCATCCGAATGGCGAGAGAGTTATTGTCCATCGAATTGTACGTAATGATCCGGCCGCGGGGAGGAGATTTTTTCTATTCCGATTTAGAATTTCAACAGATGAAAGAGGAGATTCTTTATGCCAAATCTTGCCGTGCGGATGGGGTCGTTTTGGGTATTTTGTCGGCAGACGGCCGGGTGGATACGGAACGAACGAGGGGGTTAGTGGAGTATGCCGCTCCTTTGAAGGTAACTTTCCATCGGGCGATAGATATGGTCAGAGATATGGAAGAGGCGTTGGAAGAGGTGATCCGAGCCGGTTGTTACCGGGTATTGACATCGGGAGGGGAGAGTGACGCGGAGAGAGGAAAAGAGGGTATCCGGCGTTTAGTCGATTTGGCAAAGGGAAGGATAAAAATTATGGCCGGATCCGGCGTCAACGCTACGAATGCCCCGCGTATAGCAAAAACCGGGGTGGATGCGTTGCACATGAGCGGCAAAAATCATAGAGATAGTAAGATGATTTATCGTAACCCGAGGGTATCAATGGGAGGGGTTTCCGGTATTTCCGAGTACGAAGAATATTATAGCGATATTGAAAAAATAGAGGCTGTAGTCAAATTGATAAATTAATAAATTATGGAACGTACATTTGTAGAGAAAATATTGAATGCACCTGTCGGGAGTATTGTTGTTCGGGAACCGGATTATGTTTTAAGCCATGATAACTCGGCCCGGATCCGTAGGATATTCGAACGAATGGGAGGGGAAGACGTGTATTGTCCGAATCAATTGGTTATTGTGCTGGATGGAAAAGTATCCGGATTGACGAATGAAATGATCAACGAATATAATTCTATTCGCAATTTTGTGGAAGAACAACATATAGAACGTTTCTACGATTGCGACCGGGGCATTTGCCACCAGGTGCTGGCAGATATTGTAAAGCCGGGGATGTTAATCACGGGAAGCGACAGTCATATGGCTACAGCCGGGGCTTTTAACTGTTTTGCCATGGGTGTGAATAAGACGGAGACCGCGGCTTTGTGGAAAACGGGGAAGATATGGTTCAGGGTTCCCGAGACCATAAAGATTGTTTTAAAAAACAGCTTGTCCGATGGTGTTGTGGCGAAGGATTTGGCTTTGTGGATTATGGGAATACTGAGTGAAATAGAGGTAAACGGACAGATCGTCGAGTACCATGGAGACGGTGTGGGAAGTTTGTCTATTGCCGATCGGATGACGATAGCCAATGTATCCACGGAAATGGGTATCGAGTGTTCTGTTTTTCCGCCTGACGACGTATTGGCTGATTATTTTGGAGAACCTGCTGTCCGCGGAATATGGGCGGATAAGGGGGCAAATTATGTCAGGTATATCGAAATCGATTTGGCAAAAGTGTTCCCGTTGGTGTTGGATACGGTAAAGGGAGAGATCAGGGGAGTGAACGAAATCGAGGGTATTAAAATACAACAAGGACTGATAGGAGGATGCGCTGCCGGTCGTTTGGAAGATTTGAGGTTGGCGGCGATGATATTGGACGGAAAACATGTGGCTGATCATTTTCAGCTTTTTATTGTTCCGGCTTCCCGGGCTATTTATTTACAGGCCATCGAAGAGGGCGTTATCGATATATTGTCCCGTGCCGGAGCTGTTATTCTGGGTGCCAGTTGTGGTCCTTGTTTAAGTGTAGGGCATATGGCTTCTGCCGACAACAGTCGTTTAATTTCGACGACCAATAGTTATTTTATCGGGAATACGGCAACATCGGGTGTAAAGAAATACGTGGCTTCTCCGGTAACGGTGGCCATGACCGCCATGCGGGGAGAATTGTCGACCGTAATTCATTTTCAGGGTGCCGAATTTAAATGCAGGCCCAAGCCCGAAGAACAAAGGTGTATAGAAGGGTATGACTATCGCAGGAGAGCGGCCGTTTGGAACTATTCCGATATAGATAATATCTCTTGTCGACAGATATTTTCCGAGAAATTGACTTATAAGATAACGCATGAGCAGACGGATTTGATTAAACCGGCTCTTTTTGCCGGGTTGGATATGAATTTTTCCGTGGAGGTAAAACCGGGAGATCTGATTGTTGCCGGGGAAAATTTCGGATGCGGCGGATTGATCAAACATGCCGTGACGGGATTGATGGCAGTAGGAATACGCTTAATCATAGTGAAGTCGGTTAACCGTAATTTTTATCGTATGGCAATGAATCACGGGCTGTACATTATCATAAATCGGGAGGTGGCGAAAGACTATACGTCCGGCGATCAATTGACTTTGGATATGGAAGCCGGGAAAGTATACCTGAATAACCGGGAATATATTTTACCGGAAGTAGACCCGCTTTTTTTCGGATTTCTTGGAAAAAAAATTAGTTGATAAGTATACAATAGTTTTATTATGATATTTCGATTATGTATTCTGTGTTTATGTTTGAGTTGGTGTGGGGAGATAAAAGCACAACAAGTTCGACAAAAAAGCGGCTTAAGAGTCGGTTTGGTACAAGCTTCTCTGGCTTGGGGAGATGTTGAAGAGAATTTAAAAGCATTTAGCAGGAGGATATCGCAAAGCAAGAAAGGGGATGTGATTATCTTACCCGAATTATTTGCTTCCGGATGTCTGATGAAGAAGAGGGATAAACAGGAGTCTTTAAGTGAAAAAGTACGGATCGCTTCTTATTTTACTCGCGTTACGGATTCTCTGAAACAATGGTCTGCCCGTACGGGAGCCTTACTTATGGGATCGACGGTGTACGATGAAAATGGGAAATTTTATAATCGATTGATCGTGGCTTTTCCGGACGGTATCTGTCGTTTTTACGACAAACATAATTGTTTTAGAATGGGCGGTTATACTCCGGGAGAGAAGCAGTTGTTTTTTGAATACAAAGGGTATAAAATAGCCACTTATATATGTTATGATTTGCGTTTTCCGGAATGGAGTAAAAATACGGAAGGTTACGATATGGCTGTTTATGTAGCCAATTGGCCGGAGTCTCGTCAAAAAGATTGGGAGACCTTGTTGCGGGAACGGGCCGTAGAAAACAAAGCGTATATCGCGGGTGTAAATTGTTGCGGTACTGATCCAAACGGATTGAAATATGCCGGTGGATCACGGGTATTGAATCCCGATGGGAAGGTGTTGGGAGAGTGCCGTGATTTTACCGACGAAATTGTTTGGGTCGATATTGATAATTAGAATTTTGTGGTTCAATGATTTATTGATTCTGTGATTTAATTTGAATCTTCTGATTGTAAATCGAATGCCTTATTTTAATCTACATCGTCAATCTTTTTAATCACCCAATCTCCCAATCACCTAATCTCCCAATCACCTAATCATTATATCCCTCAATCTCCCGATCATTCTATCTTTCTGTTATTAAAAAAGGGGAAGATTATAGATTAAGCCTAAAGAAAGTTGTGTGGTTGAATAATCCTTTGTACCGAATTGTTTTGCTCTATTCGTGTATTTGTAAGAACGTCCGATGTAAGCCAAATAGAAACGGAGGTTTTCTTTCGCGGGATAGAACTCGACTCCTCCGAAATAACCGTATGAAGTCTGGTATTTCCCTTTTTCCCGGTTCCGGTTTTGTTTGTACACAGAGGCTGTTTCGTACATTCCTTTTACAAACAGATTCCAACGCGGCCGGAAACGGTAGTTGAGTTTAGTCACGTAGGATTGATACCTGGTATACTCTGCGCAACTGGGATTTGTTTCCGTACGGGTGATATCGGAAATGATTTCCCGGCTGTCCAACTCTTCGTCCGAAAGTGTAAAATCTATATAGATATTCAATTTACCGAGGTTCAGTTGATTTCCTAAGACGTAGTAGAGACTACGAGTGTTGCGGGCTTGATTCAGTAGAGAAAAGGACCAGCGGGTAGCCCATTTGTTATCGAAAAAGCAGCCGTTCCAGTTTAGGGTATAGGCTAACGGAAACTTACTTTTCTCGATTCCTTCCGGTAACACCCCGTAGAGTTCTTCTAAAGAGCTGCAACGACTATTGACGATTTGAACCTGAATTTGTTGATTCGCGTTAAATTGATATATTCCGGTTACCCCGGTCATAAAGTCGAAATACATATAATCGATCATATCGCTATACTGGTAAATTTCGTGGGGATCGAGGTCGTATTCGAATCCGCCGTATGCGGCAGCCTGTTTACCTATTTTAAAAGAGAAGCGGTCCGAAAATTTGAGATCGATCATGGCGTAATCGATGGAGAGGGGAAGGTTATCCAGTTCGGCCGGGGTATTTTCCCGATTCAGGCGTTGACGCCATCGATAGGAGAGCCAGGGGGTGATTTTTCCGCGGGCATCGATACGGAACTCTTTCATTTTGAATGCGGCTTGCTCGAGCCGATCGCCTTTGAAGTTAGCGTTGAATCCTATCTGCATGAGTATGGAGAGATTGAAATAATCGGTCTTCTTTTCCATGCCGCTGACCACTTCAAATAAAGATTTTCCGGACAGAGAGTCTTGTTCCGATAGATGCGATAGAAGGGTTTGTGAATGACTTCGGGAAAAAAATAACGACAGCAAAATAATAAACAAGGCGATTTTCATGAATAATTCTGTTTAACGTGTTTTTGGTAAAGTTCAATTAAAGGCCGCAAAAATAATACTATATTCCTCTTTTGCAAAATAAATCGACCTTCCTGTAAGGAGAGTGGGCTATTCGAATAAAACAGGGGAGTCGGCCGTCGAAGGTTTGTAATCTCATAAAATTTGAAGATCCTTATTGATTGCAAAAATATCAAGAAATAAAAAATCCCGACTAATCCATGTCATGATTATTCGGAATTTAAACTTACAATGGTAGAAACGACGACCGACCCTAAAAGGGTTAATTTATAATCTCGTACATCTCTATTTAAATCGTTAAATCCGCTTTATACAGCGTTAGACCCTCCTCGTTATACTCGCAGAAGTATACCGAACTACAATCATTGGATATCGTATAATAGCCTTTTTTCCTATTGGGCAACTCGAACTTTTTGATCGGGTTTAAATTCCAGTCGAACACGAATATCGCTTTTTTCCGTAGTCCTGATTCTTTGTCTTTTTCACTCAAATAACCGTCAACCCCGCATAAAATGTATTTGTCGGTAACTTTCATTGCACCGATACTCAGATTCCTGTCGTTTATGGTAGTAAACGACGCTTCCTTCCCGTCCTTGCGTTGTATCTTCGTGTATCTTTTTTCGTTTACGACATTTCCATTGTTAATGTCGAACGTGTACATTATGAATTGATGATTCACGGAAAAAACAGCCGTATCATTATTTTTTACGGCAATAGAACCTTGGGCGTAAGCGTATTTTATCAGATCGTTTGCGGCTAATTGCTCTCCTTTTGCTTTCTCGATATCAAAACTATCATAGATTATGGTTTCGTAAGCGTTTGCTTTGTTATTGTCAAATACAACAACCGATTTTTTATTGATCTCGTTTCTTTTTCCTATATCGTAAAATAAGACCGGACGTATTGTCGCGAGGGCAGAACCATTGGGAAGTTTGGTCATTCGAGATGCCAAAATACTATCCGGAGAGGTGGTCACGGAAAATTCTCTCTCTCCCGCAGGCATATTACTTACGATATCTTTTATAGCAAAGGTTTTTATCGTGTTTCGATTTGCGTAAAGTAGAACAGAATCACCCACCATGTTAAACCACTCTAACTCGGCTAATTCATTGGCCGCATTTCCTCTCGAAGCAATTACGGCTAATTTCTCTCCCGTGTTTAAGTCATAACAGGAGCCGAAATCCTGTTTTCCTCTTTCGAAATGCCAAAGTACAGAATCATCGATCACGCAGCCCCCTCTTTCAAAAATGTCATATTTTTTAAAGGGCTTAAATTCTAATTTTTCGGTAACGGGAAAATCTTCATCTATATTCGAGATCGGGGTAATCGAATTCTTTGCACTATTGCAGCTAAGAAGAAATGTAACGATTAAAATTGATGAAAATTGATTTTTTATTGTCATAACTATGATATATTTAAAAATATAATAATAATTTTTTGCAAATATAAATATAATAATTAGTTTTGCAAACCAATACATCTAATGTTGATATTTAAATTGAAAAATCATGAAAAAGATTAGAAAAAATGCTTTAAAGTCATTCTTGTTTATCTGTTTAGGTTTGACTGTTACGACAATTGTATTTGCTGGCGCAAGGTTGACTGTTGGCCCTCCTGATCCTCCGGGGAAGCCCATTGCTGTTGAGGTATCGACTACCGGATGTCTATTAAGATATGAAGCACCCCGAAATGATGGAGGGTCACCGATTATGTGTTATATTATTGAAGGTCAGTATGATGGCTTTTTCTCCAGATGGGAAGATAAGGGTACGTCTTATACGACTGAACATACCGTTAGTGATATGATTGAAGGATATACGGCAATATTTCGTGTTATAGCTAGAAATAAATATGGAGCAAGTAAGCCGTCAAAGGAGTCCAATGAAGTGACATTTGAAGATCCACACCCGTCGAAGTAAAATATCAAGAAATAAAAAATCCCGAATAATCCATATTATGATTATTCGGGATTTAAACTTACGATTATGGAAACGACAGCCCTTAAAACCGCTATATTTTACGAGAGCAAGTTAGTAAAAAGAAGCTGGTTATTTTACCTCTTTATCCTCGGGCTATTGGGATACACGTCAGGCATTCTGATCCCGTGGGATATTCATCGTGTCGTGTGGTGGGATATCGCGTTCGCTTCTTCCATTCCTTTACGCGGGATTTACTTTTTAAACCTGTTTCAATCCGTGATCGTCACCTTTATAGCCTGTGATATTCATAGAAAGCGGAAAAAAGCGGAAACCCGGGAGGTCTTTTCCGTGCGACCTATCGGTAACGGCCGATCTTTCCTCGGGGAATCCTTAGGAATTTTTATCCCATTTTTAGTAATCGATGTTATTTTCATGATTATTTGCGTGTTTATCAACATGTTCATGCCAGACTCGCCTGTAAACCCCCTGGTAAATCTTTTTTATCTTCTCACGTACGTGTTACCCACGCTTATTTTTATCACCGGGCTCTCCTTGATCGTGAACAGGTTAGTCAAATACCCGTTTGTCAGTTGGCTTATCCTGTTAGCTTTTCTCTATTTCGCGTACACTTACCTGACGACACCTCTTCACGGGATACTTGATTTCCGGGGAAGTCTGTTGCCTGACTCTTTTTCCACTATCGTTGGATTCATGCATCTCGGGGATTATCTGCTTCAGCGGGGGGTTTTTTTACTATTGGGAACAAGTTTTCTCTATTTTGCCGTTTTGTTCACGAAGAGACTTCCCGGTGTTCCCGGCCGAAGACGCTATTTTATCGTTCCGGCCTCCCTGTTTTTAGTAATTGCTATAGGTCTCGGGTTTTTCTATATTGAAAAGTTTCGAACCCGTTTTAAAAATAGAATCGAATACCGTGCGGTCTTTCTTAAATACGATGAATACCCCAAGGCACGGGTACTCGAGCACGATATCACTTATCGACCTATGGGAGATAATTTCTCGGCAACAAGCCGGATGAAGATCCAAAACCGGAAAAAAGTAACAATGGATCGGCTTCTGCTCTTTTTAAACCCGGGATTAAAGATCGGCAGGATTGAATCCGGGGGACAAAACCTTTCCTTTCACAGGGATCGGCAGGTGATCGTTATCGAGCGTCCCCTGGCTCCCGGGGAAAATATCGAGATAGAGATGGAGTACGAGGGATGTATCGACGAGGATATTTACCAGGTAAACATTCCGGACGAGGATTTCTTTTCTCCCGTCATGTATAGTTCCCGCGGAGAAAATTACGGCAAGCGTTCGGCTTTTGTATCGGGTAAATACACTTTGCTTTTGCCGCCATTGATGTGGTACCCGATGGCGGTTGCCCCGGTCGGGTTGCAGGCGTCCAGTGAGACCGATTTCACGGATTACACCCTCCATGTCAAGAAACCGGGGGATATGACCGTTTTATCGCAAGGCAAACCGACGAGTGAGGGAGATAAGGTCACGTTCCATAATCTACAAAACCTGACGGGGTTAAGCCTTTGTATCGGGAAATACGAGAAAAGAGCGATCACCGTCGATTCTCTTACCGTCGAGTTTTACACTTACCCGGGAAATGATTTTTATCTGAAATTCCTCGATGAGTGGGAGGAGTTGGAAGAAGACAACCCGGAGCGGGAGAGAAATTTAACGAGGATATTTAATCGATGCAAAGCTATCATCGAGGAGGGTAAGCCCAATCCTTACCCCTTTCACTATTTCAAGCTGGTCGAGGTTCCAGTATCTTTTCTGAACAGTGTGCCGTTCAGCGATAACATTCAACCGGAAATAGCGTTTTTCGAGGAACGATTTTGCACGAAGACCCATAGAAAACCCGGTACTCTTTCCGGGAGGTCTCCCAAAGACATGAGTGTACAGGAATACATGCTGTACAACGATATGCCCTATTACTTGGATCGGGTAAACACGGGTTATATTTTCACGGACCACAATCGAAGTATAACCTCCGACCGGTATAGGGGGATGGACTTGATATTCAATCAAATGATACAGCCGGAAGAAGTCAGATTAAATATAACGCCGAAAATATTGAATCGTATCGTGGAAAAAGGATTGGAAGGGGTCATCACGGAAGGGTATAGCCCGGAGCAAAGCATCGCCATTTCATTAAAAGTTTCTCATTTATTGGGTTACCTCACGACGATTACCACCTGGGACTCCCTGACCCGGTTTACACGGGAATTTAGCGAGCGTGCCCGTTTCCGGGAAGCGGACTTCGACTCGTTTGTCGAGGAGTTCGAACGGCGTTTCGGGCAGAACATCAAGGAATACATGGACGAGTGGTACGCGAGTCGTCAACTTCCCCTGTTATCGATAAAAGATCTCTCCTGTAAAACGGCAAAAGAGATACAAGTCATCGATTTCAAGGTCGGCAATTTCAGTGAAACGGAAGGTATCGTTTCGGTCATTACACGCGGTTGGACGCAAAGCGGGGAAGAGACGATCGTAAATTGCCGGGGTTACCGGATCGAACCCGGGGGATGTAAACGAATCGTCGTTCATGAAAACTTGAGATATTCCCTGAAATTAACCACGAACTACTCGGGCAATTTACCGAAAAATATTTTATTGAATAGGGGGGAGTCACCCTTGTCGGGTCCTGTACCCAAAGAAGGGGTTATCCCGCTCGATAGGGATCAATTCTACCCCCCGAGGGAGATTGTCGTGGACAACGAGGACGAGAACTTCCAGTTGACCGATTCGGCAAACAACCGGAAACGATTGGCGGATCTGATCAAAAGCGAGGACAATCAAGAATACTTTTTCGCAGGTTGTAATATTAAGGCTAACGCCTGGGGGGGGCCAGCCTTAGAAAATGGATTAAATAAGGCTTACGGCGAGTATATTCGGAGCGCTTTTACAAAAGCCGTCGGCACGGGACAATTCAAGGCCGAATGGACGGCAAGTCTTCCGGAAGCAGGCAAATACGAGATATTTATCCATCGGCCTCATGTAGAGACACAGAACATAGATCAATATACAACCGATTACCCGGGGATGAAAAACTACTATACCGTCTACACTTCAGGGGGAAAGGAAGAAATCGTCTTAGAAGTTCAAAAAGGCGATCCGGCATGGTTATCCCTGGGTACCTTTTCCTTACCGGCAGGTGCATCCCGTGTCGTGTTGGATGACCGGGGAGTTCCTCCTATCGAAAGTGATGGCGGGTTGAAGTATGCCCAATTAGTCGTGGCCGACGCCGTTAAATGGGTAAAGCTAAAGTAATAATGAAAATTTAATGTTATGAGATGAATCTTCGGATCATAATACGCTTTATCTTTGTTTTTTTCGAAATCGAGATTTTGAGAGAAAGGGATAGTGACAAAAAATCATACACTCGTTGTATGATTTTTTGATAGGATAAGAGAACCGTTCGAGCGTACCTTGTTGGCAATAAACAGGTTGTTTTTATGGCATAAGGGTTGATAATTCTCTTTGGACTAAAAATAATCCGTATGAATTTATCGAATTTAAAAATATTTTTTAGAAACCTGCAGAGAAATAAGCTCTATACTGCTATCACCGTTTCGGGTTTTGCCTTTTCCATGGCTTTTGTTATCTTGTTGAGCGTATATATTCATCAGGAACTGTCGGTAGATAATTTCCATAGTAAGAAGGATAGGATTTACAGGGCGATTGCCGATTACGGTTCTTATTTCGGCACTTTGGTGGGAGGGGAGTTGGCTTCAAAATATCCGGAAATCGAATCGTATACCCGAATCTTTCAGCAAAATGTAATTGTTACCGACGAACAGGGGCAGAAGTCGGACATAAATATTCTTATGGCGGATTCCTCTTTTTTTAATATCTTCTCTTTTCGTTTGTTGGAGGGAGACCCGAATGAGGTGTTGTGTACGACCAGAGGTATCGTTCTTTCTCAATCTTATGCCCGCAAGTTGTTTGGCGACAAATCGGCTATCGGGCGGGAGGTGATTGTTAACGAGCAACATCGGTTAAAGGTAACCGGAATCATGGAGGATATGCCCAAGGATACCCATTTCGATGCATGCGATGCGATGGTTAATTTTGAATTTATTGCCCAATTGTGGGGAGACCCGGATCTTTTGACGAATAATAATAATAATTCGTTCGGGCTGTATTTTCTGGTTAAACCCGGTGCGGACCTGGTTTCAAAGATTCCTCAGATTTTGGCTGAATTTAAGGAACATTACTGGATATATCAATCGGAACGTGCAAAGATTTTTGATTTACAGCCCTTGCAGGATATTTATTTTGGCGGGTATGAAGGCAGCGGGACACATGGGAATAGCAAAGTTTTAGTGAGTATTCTAACGGTAATCGTGGTTATTATTTTTCTTTTGGCATTGATTAATTACAACAATCTGTCGATGGCCCGTGCCGGATTTCGGGCGAAGGAGGCTGCCGTGAAAAAAATGCTGGGGGCTGGTAACACCAATCTTTACAAACAGTTTATCGGAGAGTCCGTTTGGCTTTGCATGCTTGCTTTTATCATAGCTGCGATATTGGCTGTAAGTATGGAGCCTTTGTTCAATACCTTGTTGGAGACTGAAATATCTATCAAAGACCATTTCTCTCTTTTTAATCTTATCGGTATTCTGGGATTTGTCGTTTTGACGGGTATCGTTGCCGGCATTATGCCTGCCTGGATGGTTACCCGTTTTAATTCCGTGGAGGTGGTTAAAGGGATGTTTCACCGGAAGAGCAAGAGCGTGTACGGTAAGGTATTGATCTGTTTCCAATTTGTAGTGACGATCGTTTTAATTATCGGCACCTTGGTGATTCGGGGACAAACGGATTATATGCGAAATTATTATTTGGGTTTTGACAAAGAGAACGTTATTTGGTTGACGAACAGGATAAATTATGGCCAGGATGCCGGATTCAGAAGCGAATTATCTCAATTGCCGGAAGTAAAAAGCTGTACTTTCTCTTCGGGAGCTCCCGGTTTTTGGGGAGATAACAACACGTTTGAATCCGAAGGTAAGTGGATCGGTTTTACCGTTTATTGTACGGATACGGCCTTCTTTTCTGTTTTCAATATACCGGTGACTCCTACCGGGATAACGGGTCCGGGGGTTTATCTGAATCGTACGGCCGTAAAAAACCTGGAACTGGAAGGTGAACCTACTTCATACAAACGGAATGGGCGGCTTATTCCCATCTTGGGGATTATGGATGATTTTCATTTCGCCGGATTTAAAGAGGCGATGGGGCCGTTAGAGGTGTCGTTCGGTAATAGATTTGGCAGATCTTTGATTCTGGTGAGGGTTACCGGAAACCCGATAAAGGCATATGAACGGGTAAAGAGCGTGTACGCGAAATTCATCGAAGGACGTCCTTATGGTTCCGGTTTCTTGGACGATAGAATTAATTTGTGGTACAAAGAGGGCGAACGTACCGCTTCTTTGGTAGGTATTTTTTGTTTGTTAGCCGTTATGTTGAGCATGATGGGTATATTGGCTATGTCCACTTATTTTATTCAACAACGATTGCGGGAGATCGGCTTACGCCGGGTAAACGGAGCTTCGATCCGGGAAGTACTGAGGATGTTGATATCCGGTTTTCTCCGGTGGATTCTGTTTGCTTTCGTGATTGCTTGTCCGATCGGTTGGTGGGCGACGGACTACTGGTTATCCGGGTATGTATACCGAATCGGGATTAGTTGGTGGATATTTGTTGTCGCCGGTGTTTTTGCTTGTATCGTGGCCTTATTGATGGTGGGTTGGCAAAGTTACAAAGCGGCAACTCTTAATCCGGTGCATTCGCTGAAAAGCGAATAATCCGAATAGATGATTAAGTGATCGGGTGATTAATTGATCGGAGGGAGGATAAACGATTTCGGGTTGGATTAAAAAATCCGGCAGTTCGAATCTGCCGGATTTTTTTATATTAGAACATCGGTAACTGGTAAATGAATCCAACGGATACCCGTTGAGTATCGTAATTATTGTAACCTGCTGCGCGGTGTGTGAAGTTATAAGAACGTCCGGTAAAGTTAGCGAAGAAATGCAGATTGCTTTCCATCGGATAGTATTCCACACCTGCCAAATAACCGTAAGAAGTACGATATTTACCTTTTTCAATTCCGTCCGTAGCTTTGAATATGGAGGCCGTTTCGTACATTCCTTTGATGAAAACGTTCCATTTCGGTGCCACGCGGTAGTTGAATTTGGCTACCATCGACATGTATTTGGCATTGAAGGCCACGTGGTTGTCCAGGTTGTTTCTTCCGCCTAAAATGTCGGTCATGATTCCTTTACGATCCAAATCTTCGTCAGAATACATAAAGTCGAAATACATATTGAAATCACCCAAGGTTAATTCATTACCCAAAGCGTAATAATACATCTGTTTTTTTTCAGCTTCACTCATGATGGAGGCAGACCAACGGGTTTTGAAGGCTCCGTCGAAGAAATTACCGTTCCAGTTTAAGGTATACACGAGCGGGGCCCGGCCGTTACCGATACCTACTTCGTTGATATCACCGTAAGTCTCTTCTACTGAACCGTTTCTGCTGTCCAAAATCTGAAACTGGATTTGGTGGTTTTCGTTGGCCTGGAAGGCGATATTCAATCCGGTCATGAAGTTACTCATGTATTCGATCATATCGCAATACTCGTAGATCTCGATCGGATTGAGGTCAAATTCGATACCTCCGTAAACGGTACATTGCTTACCGGCAAAAAAAGAAAACTGATCGTTCAGTCTTACTCCGATTCCGGCAATGTCGATAGAGGTCGGCATATTATCGATATTCGTGCTTCCGTTACCGCTTCCCCGGTTCAGACGTTGTCTCCAGCGGTAAGATAACCACGGTGTAACATTGCCTTTGGCCTCGATACGCAATTGGTTCATTTTGAAAGCAGCCTGTTGAAGTCCGTTTACACCTTCGTAGTTAAAATTGGCGTTGAATGTTCCTTGCATGTTCAAATAAAGGTGGAACCAGTCTACTTTCTTTTCGATTTTGGAAACCCTTTCGAAAAGCGTTTTCTCGTTGGATGTACTTTGGGCAAAAAGTCCTTGTACGCAACCCATTACCAATACTAATAATACTATTTTTTTCATAAGATAGCGTTTTCTTTTGGTTTATACCCCGGCAACATTCTTTTTACGGCTTGTATGCCGGGGTGTTTATCTTTATAAAAGAATCAGATTAATATTCGTTGAAATATTCTTGGATCGTCTTCCAGTCGTTGGTTTTTGTTAAGGCGAGCATCAGTAAAATTCTTGATTTCTGAGGATTCAATTCCTGAGAAGCAATGAATTGGTATTGATTATCATCTACTTCGGCATCTAAGGTAGTAGGACCTGTCGGAACTCTGGTTGAGCGAACGACAAGTATACCTTTTTTACGTGCGTTAATCAATTCCGGGAATACATTCTTATGGATGTTGCCATTTCCTAAACCGGCATGAATAATTCCTTTATATCCGCTATTAGCCATCATTTTTACGACATCGCCTTCCATATTTGAATAACTGTAAACGATACCTACTTTCGGAAGAGAATTTAAGTTGGTTACATCGAAAATAGATTGCGTGGTGTGTTTTTTCAACGGACTTTGGTTATAGAAAACTTTTCCATTGTAGATGTATCCGAGGGGACCTGCATTAGGGGCCTGGAATGTTTGTACGTCAATGGTATTCATTTTCAGTACACTTTGAGCTCCCAAAATGATGCCGTTCATGGCTACCAATACGCCTTTGCCCATGGATTCTTTCGCACCGGCCACAACGACGGCATTGTAAAGATTCAACGGTCCGTCAGCACTTAATGCCGTGGAAGGACGCATGGCTCCGACCAATACTACCGGCTTATTGCTTTTTACGGTCAGGTTCAAGAAAAAGGCTGTCTCTTCCATCGTATCGGTCCCGTGAGTGATCACAATACCGTCGATATCTTTTCTGGCCAATAAAGTGTTAATGGTTTTGGCTAATTTTAACCACACGTCGTCTGTCATATCCTGAGAACCGATCTTTACGATTTGTTCACCGGTAACATTGGCAATTTTCTGAATTTCAGGAACGGCAGAAAGCAGGGTGCCAATGGCAACTTGACCGGCCGTGTAATTCGTTCCCGTACTGGAAGATCCTGTACCTGCGATCGTACCTCCCGTGGCAAGAATGTGGATGTTCGGTAATTTTTGTGCAAATACGGTTGCAACCGAGAATAGCGCTAAGGCTATCACCAAACTGATTCTTTTTAACATTTTCATGATTTCTCAATTTTAGTTAAACGATTAAGCTATGTTTATTAAAAAATTTGGACAAATAACAGGCCGAGTCCCACGGCGACAACCGTGGCGATAAGACCGGGCATCATAAATGAATGATTTAATATGTATTTTCCGATATGAGTTGTTCCCGTTCTGTCGAAGTTAATAGCTGCAACGACGGTCGGATAGTTAGGTATGAAGAAATAGCCGTTTACGGCCGGGAACATGGCGATTAACATATAAGGAGATATGCCTAAAGCGATTCCTAAGGGCATAAAGGCTCTTACCGTCGCGGCCTGGCTATAAAGCAAAATAGACATGGCGAAAAGGGCGATTCCGAATAACCAGGGCATTTGGGTAACGATTCCTTCAATGGAGCTTTTTAGTTCTGTCATATTTCCTTGCAGGAAAGTATCACCCATCCACGCGATACCGAAAATTGCGACAACGGCCTGCATGCCGGCGGAGAACACGGAACCCTGTGCGGCTTTTAAGCCGTTGGTTTTCGTTAACATGAGTATTAAAGCTGCTGCTGTCAACATTAGGATTTCGATGATTGAAGGCATATCGAGAATGACGGTTTCTCCGTCGATCAAATAGGAGGGACGGAAACTGTCGAAAGAGCCAAAGAGTACGATAAATACCGTAGCTATAATAAAGACGAATACGGATATGCTGGCGTTTCTTTTATTTTTTACATCCTGGGTTTGGTATTTTTTATTGGAAAATTCTCCGTCGGCCAATCGTTTTTGGTATTCCGGATCATCCACCAGCTCTTTTCCAACCCGCATGGAATAGATCGCTCCTGTCAATACTCCGATCAAGGTTGCGGGAATCGTGACTTTCAGAATATCGAACAGAGAAATGTCATATCCTGCCAATAATCCTAATAGTGCAACCGTCGCCGCGGATATAGGGCTGGCCGTGATAGCCTGTTGGGAGGCTATGACCGCAATTCCCAAAGGACGTTCGGGTCGGATCTTGGTTTCCGTGGCGACCTCTGCGATTACCGGCAGTACGGAATAAGCCACGTGACCTGTTCCGGCGATGAACGTAAAAATGTAAGTTACCAGGGGACTTAAAATGGTTACGTGGGCCGGATTTTTACGGAGTAATCTTTCGGCTACTTTTACCATAAGATCCAATCCTCCGGCAGCTTGCATACAGGCCGCCGCGGATATTACGGCCACAATCATCAACATTACATCGATGGGAGGGGCCGTCGGTTGTAAGCCGAAAACGAAAGTAAGAATTCCTAGTCCGATACCACCCATGACGCCAAGCCCGATACCTCCAAGGCGGGCTCCGACAATGATAGCTGTTAAAACGAATGCTAATTGTAAAATCATCTCATTTAAATTTTCTGTCATTAACCGATTATCGACACATAAGCGTGTATACTTATATTCTTAAAAAAGGTTTCGTTAATTATGTTATAGAATGATTAATATTTATAACGTTATATAATTTTTTTTTGCTTAACCGCATTTTGTCGATAATTTTGTATGGATAATACAAAAAATATACCACGATGGTGTGTTGTTGTTCACAAAATTTTAACATGATGCAAAATCTTTACTTTTTTAATTCGGATAACGAGATGGCAATTGCCAATGGACGAATTAGTTATACTCCTCCCGTGAAGATTATGAAGATGATGAACGATTTGGCATTTTTGCCAGCCTTTTTGGCAGATAAAGGAGATTTCGTCTTGTTAAACAGTCCTTTAGCGGATTGTTTTAAGAAAGAATGCGAGGTTTTTCCTGGGCTGGTCGAATCCGGAATTACCTGGGAAGAAGCGGATCGGATCTTTTTCGATGAATTGCGTCCTTGGGGGTGGAGTCCCAGAGTGCATTATGTATTAAAAAAGTTGAAATCTCAATGTAAAAAAGAGTTTACGGAGAGCGTCATGGGGGAATGGGGTCCGGGACGGGAGGAGTGGTATAGTCGCCGGAAAGTGATCGATTATTTTCACATTTTACGCTCTTATATGGATTTTTCGGATGAGCTTGTCCCGGTAGTATGCTATTCGGTAGAGGAGGTCAAAAGATTATCGGAGAAGGGGAGTATCGTTGTAAAATCGCCTTGGTCTTCTTCGGGAAGGGGAGTATTTATGCTTGAGAAAGGAAAGCTGACCTCTAAGACGATCGAATGGATGAATGGTATATTCCATAGGCAGAAATATGTAATGGTAGAAAAAATGTGGGATAAGGTATGGGATTTTGCCATGGAGTTTGAGATTGACGGCAATGGGATTTCCTCTTTTTTGGGATTGTCTGATTTTTACGTGGGGGGGGAAGGCGGATACAAGGGGAATTACGTGGGAAAACAGGAAAAAATCGAAGAGAAAATTACGCGTTATGTCGGAAAAAAAGATTTTCTGGTTTTGCGGGATACCGTAAATCTGGTTATAGAAAGGTTATACGGTAAAAATTATATCGGTTGCCTCGGGGTCGATATGATGATTTATCGGGACGAACGGGGTGAATATAGGATTCATCCTTGCGTGGAAATCAATTTAAGATACACGATGGGGATTGTGGCTCTCTCTCTTTTCAGGCATTATATGGCAGAAGAGAGTGAAGGGGTGTTTCAAGTGCAATGTTTTTCTCGCCAAGGTGAAGCTTATCGCTATTATTTAGAAACGAAAAGGGATTTTCCCTTGATTGTTGAAGAAGGGAGAATCGTGTCGGGTTGCCTCTCTTTGACACCGGTTCTTGAAGATACGATCTTTATCGCCAATCTGCTGGTCAATGGAAGATAAAATGTGATGTAATGTATTTATTATCAAATATTTGTATTGTGATGTTCCCCCACAAAAATATCTTGTATTCTGCTCGTTTATTTGGACAAAAATGTTTATATTTGCATGTTTAAGAAAGAGGTTGGTATTGTATACAGGAATAAAATAAAATATATAAATCAATGAGTGAAGAATTAGAGCAAGCAGCAGCAAAAGAGTATTCTGCGGATAGTATTCAGGTGTTGGAAGGATTGGAAGCCGTTCGAATGCGGCCTTCCATGTATATAGGGGATGTGAACACGAAGGGGTTACACCATTTGGTATATGAGGTCGTGGATAACTCCATTGATGAGGCATTAGCCGGTTATTGTAAAAATATAGAAGTCACGATAAACGAAGATAATTCGATCATGGTCGAGGATGACGGGCGGGGAATACCGACAGCGCAGCACCATAAAGAGAATCGTTCTGCCTTGGAGGTCGTTATGACCGTTTTGCATGCCGGGGGAAAATTCGACAAAGGTTCTTATAAAGTGTCCGGCGGTTTGCACGGGGTTGGCGTATCGTGTGTGAATGCCTTATCGGAGAAATTGGTGGCATTGGTATATCGCGAAGGAAAAATTTGGAAACAGGAGTATAGCAAAGGGGCTCCTTTAGGAGATGTAGAGGTCGTCGGAGAGACGGATCGTACCGGGACGACGATTTTATTTAAACCCGATGATACGATATTTTACGTAACCGAGTACAAATACGATATCTTGGCGGCTCGTTTACGGGAATTAGCCTATTTGAACAAAGGTATTCGTTTGTCGCTTACGGATAAGCGGATGATAGATCCCGATACGAATGAATATAAATCGGAGGTTTTCTATTCCGAAGAGGGACTGAAAGAATTTGTGGAATATTTGGACGCCAACCGGGAGAAGCTGATAGATGAAACCATTCATATCACTACGGAGAAAAACGGTATACCTATTGAAGTCGCGTTACATTATAACACGGAGTTTAAAGAGAACATATTTTCGTACGTGAATAATATCAATACCATGGAGGGGGGAACTCACTTGGCCGGTTTCCGTCGCGGGTTGACGCAGACTTTGAAAACCTACGCCGAAAATATGGGTATGTTGAATAAGTTAAAGTTTGAAATCAATGGCGACGACTTCAGAGAGGGATTGACGGCAATTATCTCCGTGAAGGTGGCAGAACCGCAATTCGAAGGCCAGACGAAGACCAAGTTAGGAAATACGGAGGTCGGAACAGCCGTTGCGCAAGCGGTTAGTACGGTGTTGGCCAACTATTTGGAAGAGCATCCGAAAGACGCCAGAGCTATTGTGGATAAAGTCATATTGGCGGCGACAGCCCGTCATGCGGCTCGTAAAGCCAGAGAATTGGTACAGCGTAAAACGGTGCTTTCCGGTTCCGGTCTTCCCGGTAAATTAGCTGATTGTTCCGATAATAACGCGGAGAATTGTGAGATATTTTTGGTCGAAGGAGATTCGGCGGGGGGTACGGCCAAACAAGGACGGGATCGTCGTTTTCAGGCTATATTGCCTTTGCGCGGAAAAATATTGAACGTTGAGAAAGCGATGGCCCACCGGGTATGGGAGAGTGAAGAAATTAAAATCATATTCCAGGCATTGGGAATCACGATAGGTACGGCCGAGGATAGCAAGGCGGAAAACCTTGAGAAGATACGTTATCATAAAATTATTATTATGGCCGATGCCGATGTCGATGGAGCGCATATTGCCACGTTGATCATGACTCTCTTTTTCCGTTATATGAGGTCGGTTATCGAGAACGGTTATCTTTATATCGCAACGCCTCCTCTTTATTCCGTGAAGAAGGGGAAGGAGCAGCGTTATTGCTGGACGGAAGAACAGAGACTGCAATTGATACAGGAGATGGGCGGTGGTAAAGAGAATAGCTTGCATATTCAACGTTACAAAGGTCTTGGAGAGATGACGGCGGAACAATTGTGGGATACGACCATGTCTCCGGACGGCAGGACGTTAAGACAGGTCACCATTGAAAATGCTGCCGAAGCGGATCGGATATTCTCCATGCTGATGGGAGATGATGTTCCGCCAAGACGGCAATTCATCGAACAAAACGCTACTTACGCGACGATTGACGCTTGATATAGCGAATAAAATAGTACTGCTTTTCAATGGTTCGGATGTTGTTAGGTTCGACGCTTGTTAAGCGGTATTTTTTTAGAAAATAAATTGAATGGTATGAATATTTGTGTTTTTTGTGCTTCTTCAGAACAAATCGACCCGACTTACGTTCGTGCAGCATCTCTGTTGGGGAAACAAATCGCTGCCCGGGGATGGAATTTGGTTTACGGAGGGACGACTTGCGGGTTGATGCGGGTGGTTGCCGAAGCTACGTTGAAAGGAGGGGGAAGGGTTACCGGGATTATACCTCGCTGTATTGTTGATCGGGGTGTTGCAGCCCGGGATATTTCCGAGTTAACGGTTGTTGATGATATGAAAGAGCGTAAAAGTTTGTTGAGAGAGCGGGCCGATGCTTTTATCGCATTGCCTGGAGGGTGGGGAACGCTGGAGGAGATCACGGAGGTGGTTACGTTGAAACAGTTAGGAGAGCATCATAAACCTATCGTATTCTTGAATACGAATGATTTCTATGAATATTTTTTTCTTTTTATCCATACCATCCAAAAAGAGGGATTTATTTCTTCCGGATACGACCGTATTTTTGAAGTTTTGTCTTCCGTGGAAGAGGCGATGGATTATATAGAAAACTATAAAATAGAAAACTTGCAATTTAAATATTAAAAAAAACTTGCTTTTTTTAAAAACAACTTATAAATTTACCGAAGTGCTTGTATAGCGTAAATTTACTATTGTAGTGATTACAAAAGTTTGGTTAGTTTAGTTTAGAATGTAAAGGGTGGTTTACCACCCTTTACTTTATTCCATAAGTCCACGTCCCATCTTTTGAATTTCGTTGTTTTCTTTCAATAGGGCTACAACTTTGTCTAATACCCCGTTAATGAAACCACTGCTTTTAGGAGAGCAATAGGATTTTGAAATCTCGATGTATTCGTCCAAGGTTACTTTTACCGGTATAGAAGAGAAATATTTCAATTCGGTAATGGCGGTGCTCATAATCAATTTATCCATATCAGAAATCCGGTCTATTTCCCAATTGTAAGCGAATTTATCGATGATTTCCGTGTTTGTATCCTTGTCTAAAATTGTTTTTCTGAAAAGTGTTTTAGCGAAATCGTAATCTTCTTCTTCGTTGTAGAGGGCGATGAAAAACAGATCCTCTTCTTTGAAATTCGATTTCATATTTTTGATTGTCTTGTATACAATACTCAGCACCAGGTCGAAATCGTCATTCCAGAAGATATTTTTTTCTTCCATCGTTTCAAAAAATTCTTCATCCTGAGCGATCAGATCGACGATCATATCCAATACCATTTTTTTATGATCTTCATAACTGATATCGGTCTTTTCCATATAGGTTTTGTAGCATTCCAATTCCGTCAGATGATTGTAAAGTTTGGTTATGATTTCAGGCGTATCGTTCAGGGAAATCAGATTGGCGTTGATATAGGTCTTGAATTTCCGGTTACCGGCGATTTGAGCTATAACCGGATTTTCAATAAATCGAGTATTGGGATTCAGATCTTCTCGCGTCGGTGCTTTTCGGTTTTTGGCCGCATCAATTTTTAAAAAAGCCTTACGTTGGATCTCTGTTATTAATAGAAAAATGTAATAGTATAAATCCGTACTTTTAGATATACTTTTAAACAGATCTTTTTCACCTTCGGCTATCGTGTTTCCCTCTTTTTTAGAGAAAGCGTAGAGAAGTTGCAATACTTTAATTCTAATTAATCTTCTACTCGTCATGTTGAAAGAACTATATTAAATCGGAGCGCAAAAGTACGAATTAAATTCAAAATTGAAAATCGAAAGTTCAAAATAATTGCTATTTTCGCAAAAACTAAAGTCATGAAGAATTTGTTATGATAAGTAGCATCACGATAAATAATTACGCGTTGATCGATCGCACGGAGATCAATATGGCGGGGGGATTCTCTGTAATTACCGGAGAGACGGGAGCCGGTAAATCGATATTGTTGGGGGCGATCGGTTTGACCCTGGGGCAACGTGCGGATTCTTCCGTTATCATGGATAAGAGTCGGAAATGTGTTATCGAGGTGACTTATCAGGTAAAGGGATATGCTCTTGAGAATTGGTTCGCCGAGAACGAGTTGGATTATGACGAGCAGGTAATCGTGCGCCGGGAGATTGCGGTTGACGGAAAATCCCGTGCCTTTATCAACGATACACCGGTAAACAACAAGATGTTGAAAGAGTTGGGCGATTTTTTGGTTGATATTCATTCGCAACATCAGTCTTTGCTTATCGGACAGCCCGAATATCAGTTAAACGTGCTGGACAGTTATTGCGGAAATCAGGAATTATTGGCTGCCTATCAAATCCGGTATAGGGAGCGTCAAAGATTGATTGCCGAATTGGCACGGTTAAAAGAGCGGGTTCTTGCCGCGGAGAAGGAAGAAGATTATTTGAAATTTCAATTCAATCAGTTGGATGCGGCCAATTTGAGAATGGGGGAGCAACGAGAGCTGGAGGAGGAGCAGAGGGTGTTGGCCAATGCCGAAAATATAAAAACCACTTTTTTGGAGTTAAGCTACCTGTTAACGGGTTCCGATACTCCGCTCGTGCAACAGTTGAAAGGTGTTAAAAATCATATATCGGCTTTGAGAAATGTCGTAAAAGAGGCTGCCGGATACGAGGAACGGTTGCAGTCGATCATTTTGGAACTTGAAGATATGGCTGACGAGTCGGAGAGATTGGGAGAGCGTATAGAATATACCCCGGACCGTGTTGAGAGTGTGGAGGGGCGTTTGAATGTAATATATGATTTATTACACAAACATAGGGTTGAGGGAGTGGAAGATTTAATTCGGATAAAAGAGGATATCGGTATTAGGTTGAAAGGTATAGTTTCCTTTTCTGAACAAATAGATATATTGCAAAAGAAGATAGAAGATCTGGAAAAAGAGATGGAGAAATTGGCCGGGAGGATTCACAAAAGCCGGGTGGAAGGAGAAGGTAAGATGAAAGAGGAGATGCGTGCCTTGTTGGTCGGTTTAGGAATTAAGCATGCCGTATTTTCGATCTCCATCAATCCTCTCGATCATTTCGTCGCGTCCGGAAAAGATGATGTGCAGTTCAAGTTTGCTGCAAATAAAAATCAAGAACCGGGAGAGTTGTCGAGAGTCGCATCGGGAGGAGAGATATCGAGACTCATGTTATCCTTGAAATATATACTTTGCAGGAACAGGCAATTACCGGTCATTATCTTTGATGAAATTGATACGGGAGTATCGGGAGAGATCGCTCATAGAATGGCTTCCATGATGAGGGAAATGTCTTGCCGGATGCAGGTTATCAGTATTTCCCATTTGCCTCAGATAGCGGCGGCCGGGACGAATCATTTCAAGGTATACAAGGAAGACGGGCAAGCTAACACGGTATCCCGCATCAAATGGCTTGATGAGGAGGAACGAATCAGGGAGATTGCCGGAATGATCAGTGGGCATGAGATCAGTAAAGCGGCGTTGGAAAATGCCCGTTTGCTTGTTCGAAGCTATTAGCATCCATCAAATGCCGATCGGCAGGAGATATTTTTATACTGCTTTTTACTAAAAAATGTTTTTTATCTCCTGCTTTCCGAAAAAGAGAACTACCTTTGTATAAGTTTTGACAAAGTAGAATTAAATTTTTAAGTATGAGTTACAATTTATTGAGAGGTAAAAAGGGGATTATTTTTGGTGTTCTGAATGATAAATCGATTGCTTGGAAAGTAGCGGAAAAGTGTTTGGAAGAGGGAGCTCAAATCGTTTTGACCAATACGGAATTATCCATTCGGATGGGTGAGGTGAAGGATTTTGCGGCTAAAAATAATATCCCGTTGATCCCGGCAGATGCTACGAATACGGAGGATTTGGAGAGGTTGTTTAAGGAAGCCATGGATCATTTGGGAGGGAGAATCGATTTTATCCTGCATTCGGTGGCTATGTCGCTGAATGTACGTAAAAAACGATCATACGATAATTTGGATTACGATTTTTTACAAAAAACATTGGATATTTCAGCCGTTTCGTTTCATAAGGTATTGCAAACGGCTAAAAAATTGGATGCTATCAACGAGTGGGGGTCTGTGGTCGCTCTTTCTTATGTAGCGGCACAGCGTACGATGTTCGAGTATAACGATATGGCAGACGCGAAAGCGATGTTGGAATCCATCGCCCGTAGTTTTGGATATATTTACGGAAGGGAAAAGCGAATCCGGGTAAATACGATATCCCAATCGCCGACTGTTACGACTGCCGGGAGCGGAATCAAAGGTTTCGATTCTTTGATTGATTTTGCAGAAAGGATGTCTCCTTTGGGGAACGCCACGGCGGATGAGTGTGCGGACTATTGTATTACGTTGTTTTCGGATTTGACGCGGAAAGTGACCATGCAGAATTTATATCATGATGGCGGATTTTCGAGTATGGGAATGAGTTATAGGGCTATGCACCAGTATAATAAAAGTTTCGATAACGAGTAATCAAGTTCCGGGAGATTCCAGGGGCTTGCTATTAAAATATTGTTATGTATTTATTTTTCGATACGGAAACGACGGGTTTGCCGAAGCGTTGGAACGCTCCCGTGACGGATGTGGACAATTGGCCGAGATTGGTTCAATTGGCGTGGGTTATGTGTGATGATAAAGGAGGGATCATAGAAAAACGGAATGATATCATTAAACCGGAAGGATTTACGATTCCGGAAGAGTCTTCGCGAATACACGGAATAACAACGGCTAAAGCGATGTCCGAAGGAGAGGATATAGAATCTGTTTTGACTTTATTTTCCGACAGGATGGATGAAGCTTATGCTCTTGTCGCTCATAATATTAGTTTTGACGAATGCATTGTGGGTGCGGAATTTGAACGGAACAGAATGATGACCTCCTTATTTTTGAAGCCTAAATATTGTACGATGAAGCTTTCCAAGGCATACTGCCAATTGCCCGGCAAGCAGGGCTTCAAATCTCCGAAGTTATCCGAATTGCATCAGATTTTGTTTGGCGCGGGATTTGACGATGCTCACAATGCGTTGGCGGATGTCGAGGCTACCGTTCGCTGTTTCTGGAAATTAAAAGAATTGAAAGTAATTCAATGATTCGGAGGTCCTGTGATTGGGAGAGTCGTTACCGGTTGTTTTTAGGGTCGGACTGTGTAGCGTCGGCTAAAAATCCGGCCGTACATTTTGACAATACGAGTTTTGAGTTTAAAATAATTACTATCTTTGAATCAATAAAAATGGAGATAGCTCGGCGAATGATGTTGTAACAGGAAACAAATGCTTGTTCGATAATTTTGTATATGGATATTATTGTTGGACAATCTTTTGTAAATCAAAAAAGTATGGCTAAAAGATCGGAATATAATTATAAATCATTGCAATCGGATTACGGAAAGATGCCTCCTCAGGCAATTGATCTGGAAGAAGCGATTTTGGGTTCATTGATGTTGGAGAAGGATGCTTTCATTATGGTGAGCGATTTTTTGAAGCCGGATTGTTTTTACAAAGAGTCTCACCAGAAGATATATCAAGCTATTCAGAATTTATCTATTAATAACGAACCTGTCGATTTACTTACGGTTAGCGAAGAGTTGAAACGCCTCGGACTTCTGGAGGAGGTGGGGGGACCTTACTATTTGTCTCAATTGACTTCCCGGGTCGCCTCAGCCGCACATATCGAGTTTCACGCTCGTATTATCGTGCAGAAATACATTCAGCGGGAGTTGATACGGGTATGTACGGATATTCAAAATCGGGCTTACGATGATGCCACGGATGTAGCCGATTTGGTGGATATGGCCCAAAAGACCGTTTTTGAGATAGCCGAAGGTAATATAAAGAAGGAGACGACGGCAATTAATGCCATTATCGACGAAGCGCTCAAGGGAATCGAGTTGGCCGGGAAACGTCCTGACGGTTTAAGCGGAATTCCTTCCGGTTTTACCGCTCTCGATGAAATCACTTCCGGCTGGCAGCCTTCGGATCTCGTGATTATAGCAGCCCGTCCATCCATGGGTAAGACGGCATTTGTTTTATCTATGGCTCGAAACATGGCTGTTATGCATAAGCAGCCCATCGCTTTGTTCTCGTTGGAGATGTCTTCGGTGCAATTAGTGAACCGTTTGATTGCCAGCGAGACGGAATTAGGATCTGAAAAAATACGAAACGGACGATTGACGGATGACGAATGGCAGCAACTTCATGCCAAGATAAGAGCGTTGATGAATGCTCCGATTTACGTGGACGACACGCCTGCGCTCTCCATATTTGAATTGAGGGCCAAATGCCGGCGTTTGCAACAGCGATACGGTATAAAGGTTTTGATTATCGATTATTTGCAGTTAATGACTGCGGGAGCCGATATGCGAGGTAACCGGGAACAGGAGGTGAGTATGATTTCCCGCCAGTTGAAAATTATAGCCAAGGAGTTGAATATTCCGGTCATAGCGTTGTCTCAGTTGAACCGGGGGGTAGAACAACGTACGGGAGAGTCTAAAAAACCCATGTTATCGGATTTGCGCGAATCCGGAGCCATTGAACAGGATGCGGATATGGTACTTTTCATTCATCGTCCGGAAAGATACGGAATCTTGGAGGACAGTATGGGAAACAGTTTAAAGGGGATAGCGGATATCATTATTGCCAAGCATCGTAACGGAGCCGTAGGAGAGGTGCAATTACGCTTCAGGAACGAGCTGGCTCAGTTTTGTGATTTGGAAAGAACTTCGCCTTTTGCTTTTGAGAATACGGATGTCGTGACGAGAACATTCAGTTCCAAAATGAACGAGGACACCTTACCGGTAGAGCCCCTGAATACGGATTTTAAAGAAGGAGGCGCAAGTTTTGAACGTGCTGTCAACACGAACGACGCACCTTTTTAATCGGAATAAGTAAATCATGAAGGCAAAATTACTGTTTCTACTGAAATATTATCTGTTATGGATCGTATTTGCCCTGGTGGCGAAGGTGTTGTTTTTATTGTATCAATATCAGGAGACCGTTTCGTTGACTCTGCATGACTATTTCATGATTTTTATCGGAGGATTCCGAATGGATCTTTCTTATGGCGGATACGTCATGATGTTGGCTTGTGTCGTTATGGCTGTCGGAATATTTTTGCCGTTGAAAATATTGAAAGTCGTATATGCCGTATTGACAATTTTATTGCTGACGGTGAGTAGCTTGATCGTATGCGGAGATTTGGAACTTTTTAAAAATTGGGGATACCATATGGACTCCACGCCTTTGACTTATTTGAAAACACCGGGAGATGCAATGGCTTCGACTCCGGTGTGGCTTATTGCGGTTTTAGTCCTGTTGTGCGTTCTTTTGGTTGCGGGTTTTTATTATTTATATCGCGGATGGATTTCGACGGGTTTGAAACAAGGAAAAGATAAGTGGTGGCATAGTATTGTGTATATATTATTGGGGGGGATTATGATCATTCCCGTAAGGGGTGGGTTTAATGTTGCCCCGATGAATGTCAGTTTCGTGTTTTTTAACAATAAAAACATGTATGCCAATCAAGCCGCGGTAAATCCGGTTTGGAATTTTCTCTATGAGGTGATGCATGTGGGGAAATTAAAAGATTCTTATAATTTCATGCCATTAGAGAGAGCCCAACAATTGGTGGATAGTATTTATACGGAGCGGGGAAATTTCCCGAAGGTGTTGAAGACAGATCGTCCCAATATAGTTGTATTTTTATTGGAAACATTCACTTCTCAGGCCTTGGAGGCTATGCCTAATCTAAAGGCCGTTGCCAGGGAAGGAATTTTCTTTTCTCGCGTTTACGCTACCGGAAACCGTTCGGATCGAGGTATTCAAGGAGTTATCGGTGGTTTTCCTTCCTATCCGAAGGTATCCATGTTGAAGTATCCGAATAAAACATACGGTCATCCACGTTTTCCGGTCGATTTCGAGAAGGAGGGATATGCTACCCGTTTTTATTATGCCGGGGATTTGAATTTCGGCGGTTTCCGTTCTTATATTACCATGAGTTTTCAGGAGAGCGTAACCGAAGATGATTTTTCAGGAGAAGCTATTGAAAATCGTTTTAAATGGGGAGTACACGACGGTTACCTGTTGGATCGTTTGTATGAAGACCTGTTGAAAGCCCCGACACCTTATCTCTATATGGCGTTTACCATGAGTAGCCATGAACCCTTTGTCGTCCCGATGGAGACGAAGTTTCCGGGAGAAGATAACGGTTCCAAATTAAAGAATGCGATAGCATACACCGATGCGTGTCTGGGAAAATTCTTTCAAAAGTGCAAGAAGGCCGGAATATGGGACAATACGCTTTTTGTATTGATTGCAGATCATGGAACGCGACACATCGGTCCTTTGCAACCGTTTGTTCCTGAAGCTTATGAAATTCCGATGGTCTTTACGGGGGGAGTCATGTCGGTGAGGGATTCGGTCGTCTCCACTATCGGCTCGCAGACCGATATGGTGGCGACCTTGTATGCCCAATTGGGGATGGACGCTTCTGCTTTTAAATATAGTAAGAATCTATTGAATCCTTCCGTGATACCCTTTGCTTTTTACGCTTATCCCAATGCGATAGCCGTAGTTAACGGCGATGGAGCCTATATTTACGAGTTGGGAACCAAACGGAATCTGGGTAATAACGTGAATCCTGAAGCCGGAGAATTGGTTAAAGCTTATCTTCAGGTATTGGATCGTGATTTTAAAAGTAAATAATTTGATCGTTTTTCAAGTACTTTATAGACAACATGGTTAAGTCATCTGCTTCGTCCATGTCCCCGATATAATTAATCAGATCTGCCAAAATTTCGTCGATCAGCTCTTCCGGGGTTCTGGTTTGAAGGGTTTTGACGAATTGCAATAATCTTTCTTTGCCGTAAAACGCCCGGGCTTCGTTTTGTGCTTCGCTGATTCCGTCCGTGTAGATGAGGAGGGTATCGCCCGGGTAGAGTTGGAGATGCGTGTCTTTATAAACATTCTTCATAATCCCGATAGGAATATCCAAAGCCTCTTCCAGAAACATGCTATTCTCTCTTTGTTCCCTTTGGACGATAGGGTAAGGATGTCCCGCATTCGTGTAATTCAACAGGCCGGTTTTTAAATTTAAAATACCCACGAACATCGTTATGAACATGTCTTCGTTCAAATTGCTGCATAAATAATCATTGAGCGTGTTGCATATGCTGGCTGAAGATTGTTTCGAAGTTGCCATATAGTTGAATAACGTGCAGACAGAGGCCATATAGAGTGCGGCCGGGACTCCTTTACCCCGTACGTCTCCTACCGTGAAGTAGAGCAGGTCGTTTTTGACGAGGTAACTGTACATATCTCCTCCTACCGCTTTTGATTGTTCCAGCACGGAATAGAGGGAGATGTGTTCTTTGTCCAATTTATTCGAAGTAGGTAAAAATTGTTCCTGAATGTTTTGCGCAACCCGGATTTCGCTTTCGAACTTTTCTTTCTCCATCGTTGTCTTTTTCAGGTTTTTGATGGATTCGATAATTCGGTGCTGCATATACATAAATGAATTCCGCAGTTCCCGCAGCTCGTCGTTATCGTTTGTTTCCGGTATGGGAACATTGAAATTACCGTCTGCAATCGTACGGGTGACGGTAGCGAATTGCCGTAACGGTTTAAACACTTGCCTGATAATGCGGATAATGATCCAAAAGAGCAGGAGCAGGCAAATGAAACATCCGATTAGAATCAGGTCACTAATGTTGGATATGGAGTTATATACTTCATTGAACGGGCAAAGCGTTACCAACGACCAATTGGTATGGGGCAAACGTTTAAAATGAATGAAAAAGTTCTTTCCTTCTACAGTAAGTTTATCGGTACCGTCTTCTCCTTTAACGATGCGGTTGATAATCTTATCGTAATCGATATTTTTGGCTTTGGCGTATTGCCAGATGTTGGCATATCGTTTTATCTCTTGATTGGGATGAGAAAGAATGATTCCTTCCTGATTTAACAGGTAACAATATCCCGTTTGATATAATTTCAGATCTCGAACAAATTTGGTGAATTCTTTGATGGGGACGTCTAAACGGAGGTAGCCGATAAAGGTTTGGGCTGCATTGTAAATCGGTTCGTAACGAGAGAATATACGCTGTTTTACGAACAGCGTATCGGAATAATGGCGGCTCCAATAAGATCCTTTTTTCTGCAAGGTTTGAGCGTGGAGTCTTTCATCGGAAAAATGCTTTTCGGAATGATTGAGTTTCTTGACAAGAATTCGGTTGTTGTTTTGATAAACATAGATATCGTAGTCTCTGTATTCCGGGGCGAACTCCATCGCTAATCCGCATAATTCGGGTGTATTTTTCAACACTTGAACGTAAAGAGAGGTATCTTCGGAGATCAATAAGTTTTTCATGGGTTCTAACTTGAACATGGAGTTGACCCGCTCAATGTTTTTACCTTGTTCCGAGATTCTTTCGGATACCTTTTCCGTTATCATCCCGGCGTAGGTGACTACCGTCTTGTATTGCGAGATTTTAGGAATCACGTACAGCATGATAAAGATTATCACGTAGATGGCAGCACAGACTGAAATAATGTATATGGTCAGTTTCGTACTAAACGACTTCTTCTTGTTTACTTTCATTGTTTGCAATCATTTGTTAATTCTATTAACGTGATCTCCGGACGTTGCCCTATGCGTCCCGGAAATCCCAAGTAACCTGCACCTCGGGATACATAGAGTTGATGCCGATCGTGTTTGTAAAGACCGTTGTATTCCGGATAGATGTATTGAGAGGGACTCCATCGGAATCGACCTATTTGGATTCCCATTTGCATTGCGTGCGTGTGCCCCGCCAAAGTTAAAGCCACGGGATGGTAAATTACTTCCTGGCGCCAATGGGAAGGATCGTGAGAAAGGAGAATCACCACGTGGCCTTCTGTTCCTCGCAGCGCTTCGGGGAGTTTTCCATATTGAGGGAAAGGAGGTAATCCCCAGTTTTCGACTCCCGACAAATAAATCGTGTCCGTTTGAATAATGAGCGGTATATTCGTGTTATTCAACATATGAAAGCCCATATCTCGCATATTCTTAAAGAATTGGACGAGGTTCTCCTTGCGGTCCTCTTCCGTTTTCCAACGCGTATAGTGACCGTAATCGTGATTTCCCGTTATCGCGTATTTTCCATGGCGGGAAGTTAATAATTTTAACGTATCTTGCCAAGGAGTCATTTCGGAAGCGAAATTATTCACCATATCTCCGGTAAAAACAATTAAATCCGGTTGGAGAGCGTTTACTTTTTGGACGAGTTCAGATATACCGACGTACCCTTTCCGGTAGCTCCCCAGATGAAGATCCGTTAATTGCACGATGCGAAAATGGTCGAAGGTATCCGGTAACTCTTTTATGCATACCTCCTGTTTGACCACTTTATAATCGTATCTTCCCCACGTTATTCCATAGAAAATAACGAAGAAAACCAAGACACTCAATCCGAAAGCGAAATAGTGGATTATGCCTGATAACAGTTTCAGTCGTCTGACCATTAAGGCGATACCATTCAATACGATATAGATTGTTTTTGGAACATAACATAAGAATAAAACAGCGATCCCTTTTCCAAACCAAAAATAGGCTTCCGGGGATTTTATCCGGGGAATAATAAAATGATAACTTAACAACCCGATGATAAATAGCAACGAGTGTATCGCGTATAGAATTTTTCCCGTTTTACTTTTCAGGTAACGTTTTATTTCGAGGTAGAGAAAAAGATCGTTTAGCCATATATAGCCTAATCCTACTAATAGTATAATCGTTCCGGTTTTCATTTTATATCAATTAAAAAATCAATGAACCAAAAAATTCCGATCGGTGAAAATCAGGTTGTTCGGTATGAATAGGTCGCCAGGATAAAAAATGGGGGAAAGGCAATTTATTGCCGCATTTGTAGATATTGGCTTTTACGATCGTACCTTCTTGCGGTGTGAAATTCGTCTTGAATAAAGCGGTAAAAGGGATTTCGGCCGTCAGTTCCCAACAAAAAGAGTCTTTTTTACCTCCTCCGCGGGAAACGGATAGTTGTATCTCCCTACGAACTGAATTTGTAATGACGGAATCCGCCAGAATCCGGTCGTTCCGTCCCGTGCCGTAGCCTATTAACAATGCACCTATGGCATTGAATTCGAAATTGTAATAAAAAGGCGAGAAGGGTAGGGGCTGTAAGAAAAATTCGACGCAAGAGTCTTCCCATATGTTTCCGTTATCGCTTACTTCTTGGGCTCTGAAGGCGGTTTCCTCCACCTGAAATTTCAGGAATAGAGCTTGTTCGTTGTAAGCTATTTTGCATCGTACGCGAGGAATACTCTGGCATGAATTTTTCCAGTTTACCTGATCGACAGGAAGAAAAGTACATTTTTCATCCATTGAACTACCTATTCGATCAAGCGAATAAGTAGTTTCAGACAGGTGTGGAATTTTTTCGAGGTGTATCGGATCCATCGCCTTTGGTAGTGTCGTAAAATATAGTGGGAGAGGATTTGGTTCTCCCACTTTCGTTTTATTATTTTATTAGAACAGACCGGTAATCTTCCCGTTGTTGTCGATATCGATTTTTTCAGCAGCAGGGATATCGGGCAGACCGGGCATTCTCATGATACTTCCTGTAATCGGAATGATAAATCCGGCTCCGGAGGCGATTTCGATTTGTCGCACGGTGACCACGAAATCTTTCGGACGACCTAATAATTTCGGATTATCGGATAATGATTTTTGAGTTTTCGCGATACAAACCGGCAGTTTGTCTAATCCCAAATCCATTACCTTTTTCAAGTCGTTTTTAGCCTCGCTCGTGTAATCGATAGCAGCAGCCCCGTAAAGTTCTTTCGCTACCGTTTCGATTTTCTTTTCGACGCTCCATTCCCATTCGTAAAGGGGTTTTAAGGTACAGCTGCATTGTTCGGCCACTTTAGCAACAAGTTTAGCCAGGTTTTCAGCTCCTGCGCCTCCTTTTGCCCAAACTTCCGCCACCTCCATGGGAACTTCCAGTTCATTACATTTCTGGGCCAAATAAGCGATCTCTTCCTCCGTATCGGATTCGAATTTATTGATTGCCACGACCGGACAAATGTTGAACTTTTTCATGTTTTCAACCTGTTTCTCGAGATTACCTATCCCTTTCTTCAATGCTTCCACGTTAGGTTCTTTCAACTGGTCTATTTTAACACCTCCGTGGTACTTCAATGCTCTTACGGTAGCGACCAAGACCACGGCGCTCGGTTCCAGACCGGCTTTAACGCATTTGATGTCAAAGAATTTTTCCGCACCTAAATCAAACCCGAATCCGGCTTCCGTTACCACGAAATCGGAAAGTGTCAGTCCCATGCGTGTTGCGATGATCGAGTTGGTACCCTGCGCTATGTTGGCAAAAGGTCCTCCGTGAATAATGGCGGGATTGCCTTCCATCGTTTGGACGAGGTTGGGTTTTATCGCGTCTTTCAATAAGGCTGCCATTGCTCCGTTAGCCTGAAGATCGCGGGCGTATATGGGCTTTTTGTCAAACGTATATCCGATAAATATATTACCTAACCGATTCTTCAAATCTTCAAAGTCATCCGAGAGGCATAGTATAGCCATTACCTCGGATGCGGCCGTGATATCGAAACCGGTCTCCCGCGGAATACCGGCAGTCGTTCCGCCTAACCCCACGATGATGTGACGCAGGGAACGATCGTTCATGTCCATCACTCTTTTCCAAGTAACCGTTCGCGGATCGATGTTTAAGGAGTGTGTCTTACTCTGTATGTTGTTGTCAATCAAAGCTGCCAATAGGTTGTGCGCTTTCTCGATGGCAGCAAAATCACCTGTGAAATGCAGATTGATATCTTCCATCGGTACTACTTGCGAGTATCCTCCTCCCGTGGCACCGCCTTTGATACCGAATACCGGTCCTAAAGAGGGTTCGCGTAAAACGACGGTCGTTTTTTTACCGATGCGGTTCAATCCTTCGGTTAGCCCGATGGATATGGTCGTCTTTCCTTCTCCCGCCGGGGTAGGGGAAATTGCCGATACCAAAACTAATTTCTTATCCTTTATTTTATCAAAGTCTATAAGACTTAACGGTAATTTCGCCTTGTATTTGCCGTACGGTTCGAGTAAATCTCTTTCGATACCTAATTTATCTGCAATTTCGTAAATAGGTTTTAGAGCTACCGAATTAGCAATTTCGATATCTGTTTTCATGTGTTATATAATTTAATATTCCTATTTCAGTATGAATTCAGTAGATCCGATCTGTTGATTATCACTAAAAAGATCTGCAATGTATTTTCCTTTTACCAGACTTCCGTCGTTCGGCCAGTAGATGGAAATTTCCAAACGTTCGCCCTCGTATTCTATTTCCCGTTTGGCCGAGTAGGTGAGGCTTGTATTCTGATACTTGAAGAATGACTTTTCTGAGGCCGCGATTACTTTTCCGTCAGGACGCGTCAGTCGCAAATAGATAAGTCTCGGTCCTCTTTTAGCCGTGATGTTTTTCGCGATGACAAAATCGGTCTTTAATTGAGAGCATTTCTTTACCGATGTCTCTTTGCCTCTCTTGTTAATGGGATAAATGTTTATATTTTCTGCGGAGAGGGTACTTGCTTTCTCCAGAGTTTCGGCCATTAATTCTGTTTTTTTCTCTAATTTCTGGCTCTTCTCCCTTACCCAGTTCATCTGTTTTTTTACCTCCGTATTTTCTGCCAGTAATTTCTTGTTCAATTGATTTAAGGAGTCAATTTGAACCACGTAACTTCTGAGGACACCCTTCAACGTGTTTATTTCCCGTTTGTACCGATTGATTTCAGCGTATGAATTATTCTTAAACTCCTTCATCCTTTCCAGTAGATGGGTGATCTTTTCCTGTTCATGGGTCAGTTTGGCGTTTAATGTATCGTTATCCGTTTTTAAATTATCGTAATTATGACTTAAATCCGTCAATTCTTGTTCCAACGCTTCTTTCTCCGACGTGATTGCAAGCATATTCGCTTTATTTTCACTTCTTTCTATCAAAAAAAATATAAAAAGTACAATAAGTACAAGGGATAAAGCTCCAATAATAACCAATAAGGTTTTGTCTTTCTTATCCTTGATTAATTTCTTCTCTTCCATAGTTTTTTTACGTTTGGTTTCCTCCGTTTTCTGTTTTTTTTATTCTGCAAGCAAAGATAAAGATAATAAACCAAACCTTGGTAATGGTTGAGCTTTTTTTAAAAATTTAGCAGTTGATTTTTTGTAAAGAAAATTGTAATTTCGTAGAAACCATCTCAATGTTAGAATATGAATGAGGAATTCTTACAATACGTATGGGCAAATTCTCTTTTTCGGGAATCCGTCTGTTTTTCTACCGGGAAAAAACAGATTCGCATTCTGCATGTCGGAACACAGAATCTCGATTCGGGACCTGATTTTTTTTGTGCCAGAATTGAAGTCGACGGTATTGTTTTGGTGGGAAACGTGGAGATACATCAAAGAGGAAGCGATTGGTATCATCACCGTCATCATGAAGATCCGGCTTATGACAATGTGATCCTTTCTATCGTAGAGGTTGCCGATAAAGACATATATAGCAGTAAAGGAATTAAAATAGAATCCGTTATTTTAGGATTTGATAAAGGGTTATGGGATGAATATGTTTATATGCGGGGCATACCGTTAATACCTCGTTGTCACCGGCATTTAAAGCACGTAGGTAGATACGGGAAAGAGATTATTCTTTCTGGATACGCCGTAGAGCGTTTGGAAAGGAAGTGTCATGAAATAAAAGAGATGTTGACCCGGAATCGGAACGATTGGGAAGAGTGTTTTTATCGTCTGTTGTTGAAATATTGGTCAGGAAACGTGAATGCCGATGCCTTTTCTTTGTTGGCCGAATATCTTCCTTACAAGAAAATTTTGCGTTGCGGAGACTCGCTGTTCAAGATTGAAGCTCTATTGTTCGGATCTTCCGGTTTTCTGGAGGAGGAGTTCGAATCGGACGAATACAGGAGTTCCTTACAACGGGAATACGAGTATCAGTCGGCGAAGTTTGAATTGGCACGGATGGAGATTTTTCAATGGAGGTTTATGCGTGTTCGTCCTATCAATTTTCCGTCGGTTCGTTTGGCTTTGCTTGCCGGAATGATGTATCGTTTTCAGTCTTTGTTTTCCGTTTTTTTGGAAATTCACTCGCTTCCGAAAGCCAAAGAACTATTTGATGCGAAGACTTCTGTTTATTGGAATACGCATTATCGTTTCAACGTTGTTTCTCCTTACAGGGTGAAAAAGATAGGAGAGGCCATGAAAGACGTTATTCTAATTAATGCGGTTATTCCTTTACTGTTCGTGTACGGTAAGGAAAGGGGAGAAGAGCATTATTGCGAAAAAGCGTTGAGGTGGTTGGATGGACTGAAGGCGGAAAAGAATCGTATAACCCGTCAATGGCAACGATACGGTCTGACGATTCAAACGGCCTTACAAAGTCAAGCTCTTTTACAAATTAGGAGGGAGTATTGCGAAAAACATCGTTGTCTTCAATGCAAAATAGCCCGCGAAGTGTTCAGGGGATTAAAAGAGACGGAATCAGTTTAATTCCTGTTTTAAAACATCCGGGATCTCGATCTCTCTTTTTTCCAAACTGATCAGCCAATCGTTTATCTCTTCAGGACGTAAGGTGTATAAAACTTCCCGAAAGAGGTCGATCTCTTCGTCTTTATAAGTATCAGACGGAACACCTCGGAATCGGTCCAACTCTTCATCGTCAAAATAATCGATTTTTTCGGTTATTTTTTTTAGTCCTTTCTCACATATAGCATGCGCTCCGCAGCATTCTACCGGAGGAGTGACCGGTTCTTTTTCCCGGACCTCGTTTTTTGTTTTTTGGAAGAATGTAAATAGGGCAACTATGATTAGCAGCCCTATTACACTCAGAATTATATAGATCATTTTTTTATTTCCCCAATTCTTTTTTCAACAACTTAACCTGATTGCTCAGTTTCTCTACCTCTTGGTTTTTTTGGGATAAAAGTTTTTTGTTTGCAGCCAATTGATTTTTTATACTTTTTACTTCCTTTTCCAACCGGGTTATTTCGCTATCTTTAAATTGAATGTTGGATTTAATCGTTTCGATCTCACTTTTTAATTTTCGGTTATCCCACTCCGAATTTGTTTTTAGATCGGCTAACTCTTTTTTTAATTGATCCCGTTCGCTCTTTACCGTTTTTATTTGGTTTTCCAAGGTTTCCAGTTGAACATTGCTGTTTTGTTCTTTGTATTTTACTTGATCCGAAACGTCTTTTAGTTCTGATTTCAATGCCGACTCTTTCGTTTCCAATACGCGAAGTTTAGCATATAAGGCGTCAATCTGTTTATCTTTTGCAGCGATATTGGCCGTTAACTGATATCGGATGGCATTGAAATCATTTTTCATTTTCACTATTTCGGCTTCCATTCTCTTTTTATCGTTTTGCAGATTTACGACCTCTCGATCGCTACTTCTTTTAGCTCTTGCCAACTCTTCGAATTTCTTTTTCGAGACGCAGGAAGAAAGAGACACGGTTATCATTAAAATGCCTGAAATGTAAAATAACGCTCTTCTCATATCGAAATGTTTAAGGGTTACAAATTATAATTTCTGTATTTTGAACGATTGATTCCTAATTGTTAACCATTAGGCTAAACCGAATTAGCCGTTGGTGAATCTTTCGCTCCGATTTTCATCATGGAGACAAAAGTAACGAAAATATTTGTGTATAACAAAAAAAGCGGCAGATGTTCATTCGGTTGAAAATAATCTTTTTCTGGTGAAGATTGTTTCCGTCATTTTCGGGGATAAAAGCTATTTTTATTTGTTGATATGTCTGAAATAAGATTTATATCATGTATATTTGCAAGGATGATTTATTGTTGAACATGTAGATTATTAGGTATGAATAAAAGGATATTCTTGTTGCTGGTGTTATTTTTCGGTGTGTTTTCTTTCGTTCAGGCTCAAGATGATGATGGAAAAATCAGAATAAAAGGAGTCGTTTTGGATGAGAAAACACGGGAACCGATCGCTTTTGCCAACTTGGGGGTATTGGGAACGGTGTTGGGGGTCGCCTCCGATATAGACGGACAATTTGAATTGATAATTCCGGAGAGATGTATTTCGCACGTACTGAAGGTTTCGGCCATCGGATACGGAAGTAAAGAGTGTAAAGTATATGATGTAAAGGATAAAGGAAAGGTTGAAATCCTTTTGCAACCTACGACTTACGGTATTAAAACAGTTGATGTGACAGCAGAATCCTTGGTGTTTAAAAAATTATTAGAGAGGGCTGTCGCCAATATCGGATTGAATTATATTCCGCGGGCCTATAATTACGAAGGATATTTCGAGTACGGAATCCGGGTAAACGACGGGGAGCGAAAATCAAAAGAGGCAATAGTAAAAATATACGATAAGAATGGATACGAGCGGAGTAATGTCGAAGAGAATTTTCTCGCGTTGAACTATAAATTTACTCAGGTTCGCCGGAGTGAGGAAGCCGTATCCGTGGCTGACGGAATGATCTATTTTGATGATATCATCTCTGCCGATATCGTTCGTAATACCCGGAACATATTGGATATTGAGAATTTGCGTGATTACACGTTAAAAAACAAAGGCATTATTTTATATGACGGAGATTCGGTTCAGGTGATCGGGTACGAATGTAAAAAACCTACTCTATCGAATGCCGGAGATGCTTCTGTAACGCAATACAGCGGGGAGATCTATATCCATATGAAAAATGCCGCCGTCCTCAAGAATGTGATGCACATTCGTTCTGCCGGATTCAATAGGATGGGACGCAATTTATTGCCGATCGAAGGAGACTCGAAATCCAATGTGGTAACGACTATCACCACGAATTATAAGAAAATCAGTTCCTATTACTTCCTTAGCGGTGTCAGTATGGTGTATTCCTATAATGAAGGCAAGGATGTAGTAAAAGGAGAATTACAATACCAGACGACCCGCGTCGGTATAAGTAATGTGGAGGCGATCGAAGGGCGTACGTATTACGAGGATATGAAAACAGATCACGATTTTTGGAATCGTTATACTATTTACTTGGAAGAAGAGGAATAATAACAGGTAGGATATAGTTCGGGAATATATCCTCCTTCGTTAAGCCGGCGGCGATCGTTTTGGGTCGTTACCTCTTTTGATCCGGAAAAAGCGGCGTCTTGTTTTTTTATTCCCTTAAAAGAGATGGAGGGCATGTAAAAGAATAATCGAGATAAAGAGCGGTGCGATGTATTTTAGAATAAACACCAACGGTTTAAAAAGACGTAATCTTAATTTCCCGTTATTCGTCAGCTCTGCTTCCAGCAGATGGCGGTCGAATTTCCAACCTGCATAAACAGATAACAAGATTCCGCCTAACGGGAGAAGTATATTGGAACTCACGAAATCGAATATTTCGAATAGGGTCAGACCTGCGATATGCAATTTACCTAAAGGGCCGAACGAGAGCGTACAGATTGCTCCGAAAAAGGTCACGATAAAAGTGGAGAGCATAGTGGCTTTTCGTCTTGTCATTTTCCTTTCTTCCACGAAAAAAGCGACGATTACCTCCAGTAAAGAGATGGAAGAGGTCAGGGCGGCCATCGTCAGAAGCAGGAAGAAGAGAATAGCCCAAAATTGTCCGAAGGCCATACTTTGAAATACTTGGGGCAAGGTTAAAAATACCAACCCCGGTCCGGAATCGGGACTTATATTGAAGGCGAATACGGCAGGAAATATGGCGATTCCGGCCAAAAGGGCAATGGCTGTATCTGCACAAATTACCTGAATGGAGATTGAAGTCAGATTTTCCGATTTGGGGATATAGGAAGCATAGGTGAGTAATACACCCATGCCGATGGAGAGAGAAAAGAATGCCTGCCCCAAAGCCGAAAGAACTCCTTGGGCGGATAATTCCGAAAATTTAGGAAGAAATAAAAACTTCAGGCCTTCGGAGGCTCCGTCCAAAGTACATGCCCGGATACAAAGAATAACAATGATGACAAAGAGTAACGGCATCATCATTTTCGTGTATCGTTCGATGCCTTTTTTTATACCGGCTAACACGATAAAGCCCGTTAATATCATAAAGATGATTTGCCAGATAACCGGCTTATAGGGATTGCTGATAAAATCGGAGAAGAGGGTGTTCAGTTCCGTGCCGGATAATCCGTTTAACGAATGGGTGAAGGATTTGACCACGTATTCCAGTGTCCAACCTGCGACCGTACCGTAAAAAGAGAGAATCATACAGGCTGCTAACAAAACGAGGATACCGAAATGTCGCCAGTGGGTTTTGCCGCCTAAAGTCATGAAGGTTCCGAAGGCGTTTCGTCCGGAATGCCGACCTATGGCGAATTCCGAGAGCATAACCGGCAATCCGATGGCAACGGTAAAAAATACATATACCAGCAGGAAGGCTCCTCCTCCGTTATTACCTGCTTCGTAAGGGAATTTCCAGATGTTTCCCAATCCCACGGCTGAACCCGCTAACGCGGCGATAGCTCCGAATTTGGAACCGAAACCGTCTCTCGTATTCGTATGCATTATTAAGATTTTAAAGGTTTTGCTACGAATTTACGAATTTTATGGAGAAACGTTCGGAGTTTGGTAAAAAAAACGAGTGCGTACTATCAGGGATTCGATACCCGATGCAAAGGTGTCGGGGTTGCTTTATGGACGTAAGATACTTTTTTTAATATGAAAAGAGGCGGAAAGATTTGTAAACACAGTAGGATTTTCATTTTTAACTTTCAACGGAAAAAGTTATCTTTGTGCGCAAATCAATAAGCTGTTCAAATGCAAGAAAAAATTTTAATACTGGATTTCGGTTCTCAATATACTCAATTGATTGCCAGAAGAGTAAGAGAGTTGAATGTCTATTGTGAGATTTATCCTTATAATCATTATCCGGTTCCGGATGCTTCTGTGAAAGGTGTTATTTTATCAGGCAGTCCCTTCTCGGTAAGGGACGAGAAGGCTCCTAAACCCGATTTGTCCGCTATTAAGGGTAAATTACCCTTGCTCGGCGTATGTTACGGGGCTCAATATTTGGCTCACTATTTCGGTGGGGAGGTAAAGGCTTCTAACAAGAGAGAGTACGGGAGGGCGAATTTGTCTTTCGTGGATAAAACTTGTCCTTTGTTTACGGGTATAAGCGACCATTCCCAGGTATGGATGTCTCACGGGGATACCATCGAATTTTTACCGGCCCATTATAAAGTAGTGGCAAGCACGCATGATGTGACTCATGCTGCCTATCGTGTCGAGGGGGAGACAACTTACGGCATACAATTTCACCCTGAAGTGTATCATAGTACCGAGGGAAAAGAGTTACTAAAGAATTTTGTCGTCGGTATATGCGGTTGTAAACAAGATTGGACGCCGGATTCCTTTATCGAGACAACGGTAGCCGATTTGAAGACTAAAATCGGGAATGACCGGGTGATCCTGGGCTTATCCGGAGGTGTTGACTCTACTGTTGCGGCCATGCTGCTGCACCGGGCGATCGGAAAAAATCTCACTTGCATTTTTGTGGATAACGGTTTATTGCGAAAGAATGAATTCTCTTCCGTGTTGGAAAATTATAAAGAATTGGGATTAAACGTCATTGGAGTGAATGCGGGGGATCTTTTTCTTTCCAGACTGGCGGGAGTGGAAGAACCGGAGAAAAAGCGCAAAATCATAGGAAGTACTTTTGTAGATGTATTTGATGCCGAATCCCGGAAAGTGGAGGATGCAAAATGGTTGGGGCAAGGAACTATTTATCCCGATGTGATCGAATCTTTATCGGTAAACGGTCCTTCGCAGACGATCAAATCTCATCATAACGTGGGAGGACTTCCCGAATATATGAAATTAAAGGTCGTAGAGCCTTTGCGGTTACTTTTTAAAGATGAAGTACGGAGAGTAGGTAAGAGTCTCGGATTGGCCGATAAGTTTCTGCAGCGTCATCCATTCCCCGGTCCCGGTTTGGCAATTCGTATACTCGGAGAGATCACGAAAGAAAAAGTACGTCTCTTGCAAGAGGCGGATCATATCTATATTACCATGCTTCAGGAAGAGGGATTGTATCATCATGTATGGCAAGCCGGAACCATCCTTTTACCTATCAAGAGCGTGGGAGTCATGGGAGACGAACGTACTTACGAGAACGTAGTGGCTTTACGGGCGGTTGAGTCCACCGACGGTATGACAGCCGACTGGTGTCATCTTCCCTATGAGTTTTTAGCCAAGGTTTCCAATAAAATCATAAACAACGTACGGGGAATCAACCGGGTTGTCTATGATATCAGTTCAAAACCGCCAGCCACCATCGAATGGGAGTAAAATGCTCTTCATCCGGAAAAATGCTTGATCGGATAGGAACCAGTCATTTAACATCAAGTGACTGGTTTTTCTTTTGTACAATTCGGATCCTTTTAAAAAGAAGCTTTGTTTTTTCGTAAAGAGAGACGAAAGAAAATCGGTGCTAAAACGGAGAATAATCAGTCTCCGGAAACGGTAAAAGGGTAAATTTTTTATCTTTGTAACTTCTAAAAACGGGAGGTTACAAAAATATGAAGTCAAATAGCATCATAATAGAGAGATTAAAGGAGCGTTTAAGCGATAAGAGATTGAAAATAGTGATTATCCCGCATATTTCTCCGGACGGAGATGCCGTCGGTTCCTGTTCGGCTCTATGGCAGGTTTTTGATCGGTTAAGTATGCATTGTCATCTGATTACTTGTGATTACATACCGGATTATCTGAAATGGTTGAAGAGAATACCGGATGCTATTTCATTTCAAAATCGTCCACAAGAGTGCAGACGTTTGATTCGTCAGGCCGATCTGATCTTTATGATGGATCACAATACGATAAAGCGGGAGGGGGATCTGGAACCTTTGGTGAGAGAATTCAGGGGGGACAAGGTAATGATAGACCACCATCCGGAACCCGATGATGTGGATTACCGTATTTCGGATATTAGCGTTTCGTCTACTTGCGAATTATTGTATCAGGTTATCCTGAAGATTTGGGGAAGGGAGATGGTGGACCGGGATATGGCCAATGCCATTTACAGCGGGATTTCGACAGATACCGGAGGATTAAGTCATAACTCTTCCTGTCCGCAGACTTACCGGGTTATAGCGGACTTATTGGAACTTGGATTGGACAAGGGGTATGTCCACGAGCAGCTATACCAACGGAATACGTTATCCCGATTGCGTTTGACCGGAAATTGTCTGTTAAACAAGCTGACGATAGACGAAAAGTATCCTTTGGCCGTTATCCCGATCACCTTACAGGAATTGGAACTTTACGACTATAAGGACGGGGATCTGGAAGGTTTGGTAAACGTACCCCTTTCCATAGAACATATACGGGTATCCGTACAAATCACGGAGAGGAAAGAGAAGGTGAAACTCTCTTTCAGGTCGAAAGGAGATATACCCGTGAACCTTTGGGCAAAAGAGTATTTTAACGGGGGAGGACACCAGAATGCGGCCGGAGGCCAAATGCCATTGCCTTTGGAAGAGGTAACAAAAAAACTCAGGGATACAGCCGAATGGTTTTTTAAACAAATCAGCGATAAAATTTAATGCCATGCCTTTTTTAAGATTTCACGCCGTAGAGCAAAAGAGATTGGAGCGGGTAGGAGAGCAGTTGGTCTCGGAGATCGTCAAGACGTTAGGATGTCCAAGAGAAACGGTCGTACTGGAAGTGATGAATTCCTCTTTTGTCTCTGGAGCGGATAAGATTCAGCCTTACGCGTTCGTAGAGGTCCTCTATTTTGAACGTCCACCGGAACAACAGGATAAAATAGCTCAAATTCTATATGATTGTCTGAGGGAAGCGGGGTATGCGGATTCGGACGTGTACTTCTCCTGTTTGCAAAAATGTAACTATTACGAGAACGGAGTGAGGTTATAGCAACAAATTGTCGATAATTTTCTTAATTAAAAACTGCAATTTACAATTAAAATAATTAAGTTTGTGCATAGTATAAAATGCAACGACAATGACTGACCTGAAAGAATTAGTAACACTTTTGAGTGAATCGGAAAGAGGTTACACGAAAATTTTAAACCGGAGTTTTCTGAATGCCGGTTTTGATCTCAGCCGGGAACAATATGAACTTTTACAGGTGTTGTGGGAAGGAGATAACGTGAATCAGCAAACCATCTCTAAAAAACTTCATAAGGATAAGTACAACGTGACGAAATTGTTGAATACGCTTCAAAAAAGAGGTTACGTACAGAGGAAGATGGGAAAGGAGGACAGACGGAATAACTTCGTCGTGTTGACGGATAAAGGTATTGCGGCTGAAAAATCTTTACGTGCGATCGAAGAGCAGTTACATACGGATATTGCATTTACGATCTCTCCTCAGGAGATTAAATCGGGGATCTGGGTATTAAAAAAGATAACCGATAGGCTGGTTTAGATAAAAAGGATTGAGTGATTATAAGATTAGGTGATTCTGTGATTATATTTTAATTCCCCAATCACTAAATCATTAAATCGCAGAATTACAGAATCGTTAAATCTATTTATAAATCATAAATCATAAAAAATAAGTATGGGTATTTTTAAAGGATTAAAACCGGAAGCGGTTTGGAATTATTTCGAGGAAATATGTCAAGTCCCCAGACCTTCTAAAAAGGAAGGAAAAATTATAGCTTTTTTGTTGGAATTCGGACAAAAGAACGGTTTGGAAACTTTTCGTGACGAAGCCGGCAACGTGTTGATCCGTAAGCCGGCAACCATGGGAAAAGAGAATGTACCGACCGTCGTTTTGCAAGCTCATATGGATATGGTTTGCGAGAAAAATTCAGATACGGTACACGATTTCGATAAAGATCCGATTATCCCCTATATAGATGGAGAATGGGTAAAGGCAAAGGGAACTACTTTAGGAGCGGATGATGGAATCGGAGTGGCTGCCTGTATGGCAATTTTAACCTCCAAAGATATCCAGCACGGTCCGATCGAATGTTTGTTTACGGTGGATGAAGAGACCGGATTGACAGGAGCTTTCGCCTTAAAACCGGGATTCATCAGCGGAAATATATTGTTGAATCTGGATTCGGAGGATGAAGGTGAGTTATTTATCGGTTGCGCGGGTGGTATCGATACCGTTATTCATTTGGGATATGAAACGGAAAAACTTTCCTCAAACGCTTTCGCCGTTAACATACGGGTAAAAGGATTGCAAGGCGGTCATTCCGGAGACGATATCAATAAGGGCAGGGGAAATGCCATTAAGATATTGAATCGTTTCGTTTGGGATTTAAATGCCAAATACGGAGTGAGGGTCGCATCTTTGGAAGGGGGAAATCTTCGGAATGCGATCGCCCGTGAGGCGACAGCCGTGATTACCTTTGACGGAAACCAAAAAGAACAGATAAGGGCCGATTTTAATGTTTATGCGGCTGAAATGGAAAATGTATGGCATATTACCGAGCCGGGATTACAGTTGACGATGGAATCTACGGAACTTCCGGAGTGCGTTTTAAGCGCGAAGAGTAACGCCGATCTGTTGAACGCCCTCTATGCTTGTCCTCACGGAGTCTTTTCCATGAGTTATCGTATGCCAGGATTGGTGGAAACTTCAACCAATTTGGCAGCCGTTCGGTTCATTGAAAATAATACGATTCTTATCACGACTTCACAGAGAAGTGATTTGAATTCGGAGAAATACAACATCGCGAATATGGTAGAGGCTGTGTTCAAGATGGCCGGAGCTAAGGTGGAACACGGGGAGGGTTATCCGGGATGGACCCCCAATCCGGATTCTCCTATTCTGAAGGTGGCGGTAAATTCTTATAAGAAATTATTCGGGAAAGAACCTGTCGTACGTTCTATCCATGCCGGTTTGGAATGCGGCTTATTCCTGGAAAAATACCCGCGAATGGATATGGTTTCGTTCGGACCGACATTAAGGGGTGTACACTCTCCCGACGAGAAGATCAATATAAGGACTGTGGAAATGTGGTGGTCTCATTTGGTGGATATTTTACAGTCTGTCAAGTAATCCGATGACCGTTTATTCTCAGATTTACGATTGAGGTTAGATCGGATGTTTCCTACTCTTCAGCCGCGAATCTGAGTTTTATAAAATGAGTTCGTATACTAAATTTATAAAGCATTGGAAACTTCTAAGAAATTGGCTAAATACGACAGGCTTTACGAGCAAATCAAAACCTACGTCCGGTCGACGGAGGATATTTGGGCCCGTTTGGCAACCATGGAAGCCGTACTACATCATAAAATGCAACCGTTTTTCTGGACGGGTGTTTACGCCTTGGTAGACGGGGAGCTGATCGTGCGTTCTTACCAAGGACCTGTCGCTTGTCAAAAGTTAAAAGAGGGTGGAGTTTGCTGGAGTGCCATCCGTTCCGGGGAGACGGTTATCGTGGGTGATGTTAACCAATTTCCGGGACATATCGCGTGCAATGCCGCTTCTAAGAGTGAGATCGTTATTCCTATACGGGATCGGGAGGGAAAGATTTTCGCTTGTTTGGATGTGGATAGTGATCGGTACGATGCCTTTGACCGGGAGGACGAGGTCGGATTGAAAAAAATTCTTTCTCTTCTTTTTCAGTAAGATAAAGTAAAATGATCTCATTTATATAAAAAATAAGTTAAGTTATTTTTGATTTTTCTTAAGAGTATGCTATCTTAGTCTCAATAACTAAAGAATATTCATGTTAATACTAAAACCATAGGTATGAAAAAATTACTTTTATTTGTTTTATGCGGTCTGTTTATGGGAACCGTTTCTGCACAAGATGAAAATGGTAAATTGAAAAACGAAGGGAATGCAGCCCTGAGAGCGAAAAATTACAAGGAAGCGTTTGCGAAGTACGAACAATACCTTAAGGCTGTCGAATACAAGGATCCCGCTATCGTGTTCAATACGGCTTTCTGTGCGGATAAAATTAAAGACTACGCGGCAGCGGATAAATATTTTACGATGTCTATTCAAAATAAGTATAAATTGGCTTCTGCCTATCTTGGAAAAGCCAACGCTTTGCAAGATCAGAAAAAGATTCCGGAAATGTTGAAAACTCTGGAAGAGGGAATGAAAGCCAATCCCGGTCAGGCAGGTGCTAAATTGGAAAAAATGTATGCCGTTCATTATTTGAAAGAGGGGCAGAAATTCCAGAAAGAAAATAAAGTGGAACAAGCTGCCGAGTGTTACGCAAAGATTACCCAAATGGCCAATAAGGGAATGAAAACCAACGGTTATTTAAGTTTGGGAACTCTTTATTTCAATAACGGGGCGACCATTCTTCAGAAAGCACACGAGTATGCGACAACGGAAGTAGACCGATACAATGCCGAAAAAACAAAGGCTTTGAACAGCTTTAAGAAAGCTCAGGATTATTTGGTGCAGGCATCCAGTCTCTCACCGGAAAATCCGGAAGTAAAAGAGGCAATGAAGGCCGTGAAAGAGGCAATGGCTCCGTTGACCAAATAAATGGAATAAGTTATAAGGAAAAGGATGAACTCCAAGTTCATCCTTTTTTTATTGCAGTAACGGAAAGGCAGGTCAGAATGTTAATAGTTATATTTTTGTAAAATAGTATCGATTAATGGATTATCTGCTTCCTTTTATAACTTTTTTTAGTGATTTTTCGTAACATTACCTGTTCTTTGAAATCAAAAAAAAATACTCTTTAACAATAAAACTTTGAGCTATTCTCTATTTTTGTCGACATAATAAGGAACAGTTATATTAAAGTCTTTGTGCTATGGGAGTTAAAAAGACACCCAAGGAACTGAACCGAATGAAGGACAATAAAATTATTTGATCATGACCAAGCAACCGGATTCTATATTCTTTTCAAAATTGATGAATAGCGCTAATATGGGATGGTGGAAAGCGGATTTGGAGAGCGAAAATTATACTTGCTCTGAATATATTTCTGTTTTATTGGGGTTAGGAGAAGACGGCAATATCAGTTTTGAGGATTTTAATAAACGAATTGTAAACGAAGAGCAACAGCCTACAACCGTTCACTCTTTGGGTATCCAGCAAATACCTGAAGCCGTTTATCTGCTTAAAAGCGTTAAAGGAAATGTTTGGATCCGAAGCAAGGTGTGTTTTCAAGAAACGGATAAGAACGGGAAAACGATGATTTACGGTATTGCCGAAATTCAAGATGGCCCGGATATGGTGTCAGCTTATCAGGTATTACAACATAAAGAGCGTATCCTGTATAATATTTATAAGAATTTGCCGGTCGGCATTGAGTTATACGATAAGGATGGGGTACTGATAGATCTGAATGATAAAGAGTTGGATATGTTCGGTCTGTCCCGCAAGGAGGATGCTTTGGGGATCAATATCTTCGATAATCCTATTTTTCCCGAAGAGATGAAGGAGAAGTTACGGAGAAATGAAGATGCGGATTTTACCTTCCGTTATGATTTTTCAAAAATAGGAACCTATTATAATTCGTTAAGGAAAGAAGGGACCATCGACCTGATGACGAAAGTCACGACTTTATATGATGAAAACCGGAACCCGATCAACTATATTTTAATTAATGCGGACAGGACGGAAACCACTATCGCTTATAATAAGCTTCACGAGTTTGAAAATCTTTTCGAATTAGTGGGGGACTATTCAAAAGTCGGCTATGCCTATTATAATTTACTTACGAAAAAAGGGGATGCTCCTAAAAGCTGGTACCGGAATATCGGAGAAAAAAACGGGACGCCTTTAAGTGAAATCGTGGGAATATACAGCCATGTTCATTCGGAGGACCGGGCTTTTATGATCGAATTTATAAATAAAGCCGGAAAAGGTATCGCTCAGGAATTCAGTCGTGAAGTACGGGTATTTCGGGAAGATGGAAGTTACACGTGGACTTATGTTAATCTTTTGCTGAAGAATTATGCTCCGGAGTGCGGCATTATCGAACTAATATCCATTAATTACGATATTACCGAACTGAAGAAAACGGAAGAGATGCTTACCAAAGCGAGGGATAAGGCCGAAGAATCCGATCGGATGAAGTCTGCCTTCCTTGCCACGATAAGTCATGAGATCCGGACACCTTTGAACGCTATTGTAGGGTTTTCCGGCTTACTCTCCTACACGGAGGATGAAGCCGAAAAAGAGCAATACAATGCATTGATTCGCCATAATAACAATCTATTACTCGGTATCATAGATGATATTATCGATTTTTCCAAGATAGAAGCCGGCAACATGGAACTTTATCCCAATTGGTTCGACCTGTCGAGCCTGATTCAAGAGTGCATGACGGAGTACGAGGAGAATGTGCCGACTGATGTGAAACTCTTATCCCGGTATCCCGAACGTAATTATCTGATAGAGCTCGATCAAATGCGTATCAAACAGATTTTGAACAATCTTGTCTCCAACGCATTGAAAAATACACTGCGTGGGCATATCGCAATCGCTTACGAGGTTACCGATTGCGGCGTAATACTAAGTGTCAGCGATACGGGAAGAGGTATTCCTCGGGATAAAATAGACAAAATATTCGAACGTTTTGAAAAGGTAGACCCGTTTGTACCGGGTGTAGGATTGGGACTAACCATATGCAAATCCATCGTTGAAAAGATGAATGGACATATTTCGGTAGATACGCAGGAGGGAGTAGGCAGTACGTTTAAGGTCGAATTACCTTGTCAGATTCTTTTGGCTTAGTAAAAAAAGGAAATCACGGTAGATTTCTCCTCTGAAAAATAAGGATTGTTCGGTATTTGGAACGGGATATGGTAAAAATTTAATGAATCGTAATTAGACGGCAGGAACCCGGATCAGTTTTATATTGATAAAGGAGAAAAAGATATCTATTTTTTCTTTTCCGGATAGTAGCGGGAAATTACTTCCGAAGCTTTCGAGTAACCTAAGTGTTGTGATACTTCCAGATCCTGTAAAGCCTCGTTGTAATTATCTACCCGCAGTTTGGAAATGGCACGGTAATAATATGCTTTGGCATTGGAAGGATCTATTTGGATAGATCGGGAGTAGTTTTCGATGGCGTCGCTTAACCGATCTTTTTGATGATAGATAACGCCTTTGTTAAAATAAATGGCACTCGATTGCAATCCCAGGGAGAGAGCTTTATCATAATCGACAAGAGCCCCGTCCAGGTCTTTCATTTTAAAGCGGACAATTCCCCGGTAATGGTATGCGTTTGCGAGATCGGGTTTTAAATTAATCGCTTGGCTGTAATCACGGATGGCTTCTGTGCCTTTTCCGAGGTTCTCGTGTATAATTCCCCGGTTATAGAATGCAAGAGCATTCGTGGGATCATTGGCAATCACGTAATTCATATCTTCCAACGCTTTCCCGGGCTGTTTCAGGTTAGCCTGAACAATGGCCCTGTTGTAATAAGCCGGCAAAAAATCGGGCGCAAGCGATATAGCGTTGTTAAATTCCTCCAATGCTTTTTCGTATAGATTACGGTTGATGTAATCCATGCCCCGTTTGTTATTTTCCTGCGCCTGATAACGATCACAGGATACAAAACATAATACGAGAATAACCCAAAGCGTATATCGCATATCCGTCTTTTTAATATTCACTTCAAAGTTAATGATTTGATACGGAAAAATAAATATTTCATCGGCTTTTATTCGAATAGAGGCGTTTTAAAAGGTCCGGACGACGTATTTTATTCAAGAGATTAGCGATCTCGTTCCGAAATTCTTTTTTATACCAGAAGAAAAAAATATTCTGTTGTTTCTTCTCTTTTTCACTCTTGGCAGATTTAATTTCACGCATGGAATAGGGATGAATTCCGGAATAGTAGATATCCGTGGCCAATGTCATGGGTGTCGGCGTAAAGTCTTGAACCTGTTCTAAGTGAAAATTCAATTCCTTAGTCAAGATGGCTAATTCCGCCATGTCTTCCAGCCTGCAGCCCGGGTGGGATGAGATGAAATAAGGAATTAGCTGCTGGTTGAGATGTTCTCGCTTATTTATGGCGTTGAAACGATGGGTAAGTTCTCGAAAAAGCTGAAACGAAGGTTTCCGCATCAAATGCAGGACTTGATCGGAGGAGTGTTCCGGAGCCACCTTTAACCTTCCGGAAACATGATACTTGATGACGGTTTCAAGATAATCTCGATTTACGTTGTCCACCTCCTTATTGCCCGTGCGATGCATTGCTAAGTCGTAACGAATACCGGAACCGATGAAAGCGTGTTTCACGCGGGGGTGCTTTCGGACATGACCGTACAACTCCAACAAGGAGGAGTGGTCGGTATCGAGGTTTTTACATACGATAGGAAAAAGACAGGAGGGGCGTTTACAACGTTCGCAAAGATCCTTATCTTTTCCTCTCATCGCGTACATGTTAGCCGAAGGACCTCCCATATCTGAAATAGTTCCTTTAAAGTCCGGCATCTCGCATATTCGCTCGACTTCCCGCAGGATAGAGGTTTTCGAACGGGAAGATATGAATTTGCCCTGATGGGCGGAAATCGTGCAAAAAGCACATCCCCCGAAACATCCCCTGTGCATGGTTATGGAGTGCCGTATCATATTATAAGCACTGATCTCTTTGCCTTTGTATTTCGGATGGGGCAAACGGGTAAACGGCAAATCGTATATCGCATCGAGTTCATCCGTGGTCAATGGAGGATAAGGAGGATTGACGATCACTTGTTGTTCTCCGACAGGCTGTATCAGTCGTGCCGCATGGATACTATTGGATTCTTCCTCGATGTGGCGGAAATTTACGGCAAATAATCGTTTGCTTTGCAAACACTCTTCGTGAGAGTGCAACGTGATACTCTCCCATTTTTTGTTTGTAGCGTATTTTTCATTTTTCCCCCGGATAACCGCAGTCTGTGGAATATTGGTAAGATTGGCAAAAGGAACTCCCCGGCGTAACATCCGACAAATTTCCATCATCGGTTTTTCGCCCATACCGTATACGAGCATATCCGCATGACTCTCCCAAAGGATAGGGGGCTTTAGCATGTCTTTCCAATAATCGTAATGAGTGAAACGGCGTAGAGAGGCTTCTATTCCCCCGATAATAACAGGAGTATCGGGGTACAACTCTTTCAGAATCCGGGTGTAGACGATAGTCGGCATGTCGGGACGGGCTCCGCTGTGTCCTCCGGGGGTATAGGCATCGTCAGAGCGTTTTCTACGGGCTGCCGTGTAATGGTTAACCATGGAATCCATGCTTCCGGGACTGATCCCGAAAAAAAGATCGGGTTTTCCCAATTTTTTAAAATCTCTTAAATCGTCTTGCCAATTGGGTTGCGGAACGATAGCCACGTTTAAACCCATGGATTCAAGTACCCTTCCGATAACGGCAGCACCGAATGAGGGGTGATCCACATAGGCATCTCCGGAGAAAAGAATGACATCAATACTTTTCCATCCCCGTTGTTCTACTTCCTTTCGGGTCGTTGGCAACCACCTGAATTCTCTTTCCATTCCCATGTTTTTTATATAATTGTGCAAAGATATGAAAGATAATTCCTATTTTACTACCTTTGTGCCCAAATTTGGAACGAATGAAAAAAGTGAATATTATCAGCCTGGGGTGTTCGAAAAACTTGGTGGATACCGAGTTATTGATGAAGCAACTGGAGACCTCCGGGTATAGCGTAGAGGTTGATGGCGATCATTCGGAGGCAGAGATCGTAGTTATCAATACTTGCGGCTTCATCGGAGATGCGAAAGAGGAGTCGGTCAATACGATATTGGAGCAGATAGAACGGAAAAAAGAAGGTGTTATCGAACGGGTATACGTGATGGGGTGTTTGTCACAACGCTATCATGCCGAACTGGCCCATGAAATTCCGGAAGTAGACGGTTATTTCGGGAAATTCGATTGGAAAGGAGTTTTAACGGCATTGGGAAAGGATTTCGACGAAGGGATAAAAAACGAAAGACATTTGACAACCCCGAAACATTATGCTTACCTGAAGATCTCGGAAGGGTGTAATCGGGGATGTTCCTATTGCGCCATTCCCATTATGACGGGCGAATACAAGTCGAGGGATTTCGAGGAGATCGTGGAGGAAGCCGGACTCTTGGCCCGGCAAGGAGTGAAAGAGATTTTAGTGTTGGCACAGGATATAACTTATTACGGAATCGATAAATACGGTAAGAACCGTTTGGCCGAATTAGTCGATCGTTTGTCGGGTATACCGGGAATAGAATGGATCAAGCTGCATTATGCCTATCCGGCGGGATTTCCCATGGAGTTGTTACCGGTCATGCGGGAGCGGAAAAATGTATGCGCTTACTTGGACATTGCTTTGCAACATTGTAGCGATCACATGTTGAAATTGATGCGAAGGGGGGTGACGAAACAACAGACCAGGGATCTCGTAGCCCGCATCAGAAGAGAGGTTCCGGGGATATTTATTCGTACGACACTAATGACGGGACATCCGGGAGAGACGGAAGAGGATTTTAGAGAGTTGCTTGAATTTGTGGAAGAGATGCGGTTCGAGCGTTTGGGGGTATTTCCCTATTCTCATGAAGAGGATACCTACTGCGATAAACATTACCGGGATGATGTTCCCGAAGATATAAAACGCGGGAGGGCGGAGGAGATCATGGAGAGGCAAAGAAGGATATCGGCCGAATTGAATACCCGTTTGATCGGTCAAAAATTGAACGTATTGATCGATCGGGTTGAAGATGAATTTTACGTGGGGCGTTCCGAACACGATTCTCCCGAGGTGGACCCGGAAATCTTTGTCACAAGTGATAAAAAACTTTACCCCGGTCGTTTTTACGAGGTAATTGTTACAGGTGCGGATGACTATGATTTATATGCCGAAATGAAGATAATTTAAAAAAAACAGAAAAGAGATAGATATTTTCAGTTATTTATGTTTACTTTTACTCATCAGGTTCGTTTACTGCTTGATGAGTTTTTTGTATTTAATATTAACTGCCAAATATAAGAACTATGTTAAACGATCTATTCTGGATAGTACCTGTTTGTGCTATTATCGCGCTGCTTTTCGCAAGAATCTTTTTTAGTCATATGATGAAAGAATCCGAAGGTACGGATACGATGAAACGTATTGCAGGACACGTGCGTAAAGGAGCTATGGCTTATTTAAGTCAACAATATAAAGTAGTCGGTATTGTATTCGTAGTATTGTGTATCCTTTTTGCCTGGATGGCGTACGGACCCGGTTTGCAAAACGAATGGGTGTGGTTCGCCTTTTTGACTGGTGGTTTTTTCTCGGGGTTAGCCGGGTATATAGGCATGAAAACAGCTACCTATGCGTCTGCCCGTACGGCTAATGCGGCACGCAGGAATTTAAACGACGGATTGAAAATAGCATTTCGTTCAGGAGCCGTGATGGGATTGGTAGTTGTCGGATTGGCTCTGTTGGATATCTCGTTGTGGTGGCTTTTATTGGATTATTTCGTTGAAGAACCGACGACATCAGAAAAGGCGATCGTGATTACGACGACCATGCTCACTTTCGGCATGGGAGCTTCGACGCAAGCTCTTTTCGCGAGAGTGGGAGGGGGTATTTTTACCAAGGCTGCCGATGTCGGAGCGGATCTGGTGGGAAAGGTAGAGGCCGGTATACCGGAAGATGATCCTCGAAATCCGGCGACAATAGCCGATAACGTGGGGGATAACGTGGGGGATGTCGCTGGTATGGGAGCCGATTTGTATGAATCCTATTGCGGTTCTATCCTGGCAACGGCAGCATTGGGGGCCGCAGCCTATCGGTTGGATCCCGATATACAGTTCAATGCTATTTTGGCCCCGATGTTGATAGCCGCTTTCGGAGTCGTACTTTCATTATTGGGTATATTTATGGTAAAAACGAAAGAAGGAGCTTCACAACAACAACTTCTGAGGGCCTTGGACCGGGGTATTAATATCAGTTCCGTTTTAATTATAGCCTCCAGTTTTTTAGTTTTTCATTTGTTGGGTTTAAGTTACTGGATATGCGGTTCCGTCATCGTGGGACTACTCACGGGAATCGTCATCGGAAAGGCAACCGAGTATTACACGTCACATGCTTATAAACCGACGCAGGATATAGCTAAAAGTTCAGAAACAGGACCTGCCACGGTGATAATCAAGGGTATCGGAACAGGTATGATCTCTACATCGATTCCTGTACTCGCTATCGTTGCGGGTATTATTCTCTCTTTCCTTTTTGCTTCGGAATTTGATTTTTCAAACGTATCGGTAGGCCTGTACGGTATAGGTATTGCAGCCGTCGGAATGCTTTCTACTTTAGGAATCACGCTGGCGACCGATGCATACGGTCCTATTGCGGACAATGCGGGGGGAAATGCCGAAATGAGCAATCTGGGAAAGGAGGTACGTCATCGTACGGATGCTTTAGATGCTTTGGGAAATACGACGGCTGCCACGGGAAAAGGGTTTGCGATCGGTTCTGCCGCTCTTACCGGATTAGCTTTGATCGCCTCTTATCTCGAAGAGATTAAAATCGGATTGCTCCGTATGGGAGAAGAGATATTGACTATCGGTAGCGAGACCGTTAAAACGGCTGATGCTTCTTTGACGGATTTCATGTATTATTACGATGTGACATTGATGAATCCGAAGGTGTTGGCAGGTATATTTATCGGAGCTATGATGGCTTTCTTATTCTGCGGGTTAACCATGAATGCCGTGGGGAGAGCGGCCCAAAAGATGGTAAACGAAGTCCGCCGTCAATTCAGGGAAATCAAAGGAATCATGACGGGAGAGGGAGAGCCTGATTACGCCAAGTGCGTCGAGATATCCACGAAAGGAGCTCAACAAGAAATGATTTTTCCTTCCTTGTTAGCCATCATTGTTCCGGTTGTTATGGGATTGATCTTCGGTGTTGCGGGAGTCATCGGCCTCTTGGCGGGTGGATTGGGAGCCGGGTTCGTATTGGCGATCTTTATGGCCAACTCGGGAGGGGCTTGGGATAATGCCAAAAAGTTTATAGAAGAAGGAAATTTAGGGGGCAAAGGATCCGACAATCACAAGGCGACGGTCATTGGTGATACGGTAGGAGACCCGTTTAAAGATACTTCCGGTCCGAGTTTGAATATTTTGATCAAGCTGATGAGTATGGTCGCTATCGTGATGGCAGGCGTTACCTGTGCTTTCAGTTTGCTGTGAAACGGGTGGGGTGAAATAAAAAAATCCACGATGAATATCATCGTGGATTTTTTATATCGATTCTATATTATATTTTAGAATTGACGATCTCTAAGATCTCCGTTTCCATTTGTTTTGCCATCTCAACCACTTTTTCTCCTCGGCTGATGATGTCGTTTGCGTACGCTTTGTCGTCTAATCCCGCGGCGTTTATTTTCACGTTTAAAAATGCGCCGATTACTCCGGAGCGGGCGGCCAAAGCACCTACTCCAGCATCGGTTACCGAATTCGGGTTTCCGATTTCAGCCATGGCTTTCACCACTTCCATACATTCGTAACATAACATCATCGTTTTGAAAGGCACTTCCGTGGCAAACCGGGTTGCATCCTGAATCGCCCGATGACGGGCTGCTTTTTCTTCTTCGCTCTTCTTGGGTAGGCCGAATGCATCCATAATACGATTGAATGCGTTAGTATCCTCGTCAACCATTTTGATTAATTCCACCTGATACGCTTTCCCCCTTTCTGCCCAATTGCTAAATTCTTCCCAACGATCGTCCCAACCCCGTTTATGAGAGGAGAGGTTTGCTACCATCGCGGCCAAGGAGGAGCCCAAGGCTCCCATATAAGCGGAAATCGAACCGCCCCCGGGAGCGGGAGATTCCGAAGCCGTTTCATCGGCAAATTCGGCTAATGTCATATCCACCAAATGCTTCTTGCCGTTATTCATTTCGTCTTCTAATATGTACTCGATGATTTTTTTCCGCGGTTCAAAAGGATAAAGTTCGTCTAATCCCAAAGATTTGACAGCGATCTTTATCAATTCTTTATCCGAAACGCCGGTAGAACGTTGTTGTTTCCGTAAGAAATAGCGTCCGGCATCCAGCATGGCCTTTAATGGAATAACACCGACTAATTCGGAACCGGTTACTCTTACTCCCCGATCATTGGCCTTACGACAAACTTCATCGAACGCCTCGTGTACGGAGGTTACCGATATATCTGTCAAGTTCATGGAGATCTGGGCAATACCGTATTCTTCTATAAACCAACCGATCGCTTTGACCGATTTCAACGTTCCGGGAATCATAACGGGTTTCCCTTTTTCGTCCAGCACTTTTTTCCCCGTGATGGGATTTCCTTCCCGTTTAACCCGCCCGCGTTCACGTACGTCGAAGGCTATGGAGTTTGCCCGTCGGGTAGAAGTGGTGTTCAGATTGACATTGTAAGCCACCAGGAAGTTTCGGGCTCCTACGGCCGTGGCCCCGGTCTTGGCTGTCCATTCGTTTAATTCCCGGGGACCGAAATCGGGATGCCATTGCTCACTGCTCAATCGTTCTCCCAATGCTTCGTATTCTCCAGCCCGGCAGGTTGCCAAATTCTTTCTTTCCGGCACGAAGGCTGCATTTTCGTAACAATACACGGGTATATTCAATTCTTCTCCGATACGTTTTGCCAATTTACGAGCATACTCGACCGTCTCTTCCATGGTAATATTAGCTACCGGAACCAACGGACAAACATCCGTGGCACCGAAACGGGGATGTGCTCCTTTGTGTTTCTTCATATCGATAAGTTCGGAGGCTTTCTTTACGGCACGAAAAGCAGCTTCGCAAACTTCTTCAGGAGTACCGACCAAGGTGACAACCGTACGGTTGGTCGCTTTTCCCGGGTCTACGTCAATGAGGCTGACTCCTTCCACGGCTTTAATCTCTGCTGTAATCTGATCGATGATATGCATATCGTTTCCCTCGCTGAAATTGGGAACGCATTCAATTAGTTTTTTCATATTCTATTGCGATATTGTTATAACAACTGATGTTTATTCTGTCTCTAACACTCTAATCTATTCAAAAAAAGCTTTCAATTTGTAATCCGAGAATGCCAATGGGCTACGGATAACGGATCCGATAGGCTTTGCGAATCCATACTTTTTTATAATGTGAATAAGGCATACCGTTATTAAATTTGTTCTCCGTTCAAAAACACGGCTTCGATCAGATTACTCCCGTAAGCATATGGAAGAAATTCGATCCCGCTAACGGGTGTTGTGATATAGAAATTAGCTTTTTTGCCGACAGCGATACTTCCCAGTTCGTTTTCAACTCCCATAGCATACGCGGAATTAATCGTCGTGGCGTTAATTACCTCCTCCGGAAGCATTTTATAATTCACACATCCCAGAGACATGACGAATTTCATGTTGCCGGAAGGAGAGGAGCCGGGATTATAGTCGGAAGCCAATGCGACGGGAAGCCCCGCGTTGATCATTTCCCGCACCGGAGAATAAGGCATATTCAAAAAGAATGCCGCTCCCGGTAATACCGTCGGCATCGTCTCACTGCCTTTCAATGCTTCGATCTCTTTTTCCCCCACATATTCTAAATGATCGACGGAAAGTGCGTTGTATTTTACACCTACCTGGATACCACCCGAGTAGTCCAGTTCGTTAGCATGTATCTTCGCGCGTAATCCGTGTTTCATTCCGGCATTCAACATACGATCCGTATCTTCGACCGTAAAAAATCCTTTATCGCAGAACACATCGATATAGTCGGCCAACTCCTCGGAAGCGACAGCCGGAATCATTTCGTTGATAATCAAATCCACGTATTCCGTCTGGCGTCCTTTGTATTCGGTCGGAACAGCATGTGCTCCTAAAAACGTTGATTTTATGGTCAGGGGTGTATCCTCTTTTAATCGTTTGATTACCCGCAGCATCTTTAGTTCGCTTTCCGTACTAAGACCGTAACCGCTTTTAATTTCAACGGCTCCCGTTCCTAACATGGCAATCTCTTGGAGACGTTCGAAAGCCGAATCGTACAATTCCTCTTCACTGGCCTTTCGAATACGTTCTGCAGAATTTAAAATTCCTCCTCCTCTTCGAGCAATCTCTTCATAAGAGAGCCCTTTGATCTTGTCGATGTACTCGATCTCCCGGCTGCCTGCATATACAATGTGCGTGTGTGAATCGCAAAAAGCGGGGAGAACCAAACGGCCGGTGGCATCAATCTCTTGAATGGTATCGCCTCCTTCGTACACGGCGTGCTGGTCCAATTCGCTCATTTTACCGAAAGCTTGTATGTAACCGTCTTCCACCAACAAATAGGCATTGTCGATCATTCCCAAACGGGCCATGTCCGCACCTGCAACCCTCGTTCTCGGTTCTTTCTCAACTTGAACAAGTTGTTTTATATTTATAACTAATGTTTTCATGTTTATCGTTTTAAATTATTCGGGAGCGAAAGTATAAAATTTAATCTACAATTTAAAACATTTACGATTTATAGGCTCCAGTATACTCCAATTAAAATATCTACTATCTAAATACTTGTAAACGATTGGAGTCGAGCCGTAAAAATATGAATATGAGTATCGTAAAGGCCCACAGCGAAGATCCCCCGTAACTGAAAAAAGGAAGAGGAATCCCGATAACGGGAGCCATCCCGATGGTCATCCCGATGTTCACTGCCATATGGAAGAATAGGATAGAGGCTACGCCATACCCGTATATCCGGGAAAAATTGGAACGTTGGCGCTCTGCCAAATAGATAATACGTAAAATAAATGTCATAAGTAATAGTATGACCAGGGCACTTCCCACGAACCCCCACTCTTCCCCGACGGTACAAAAGATGAAATCCGTGCTTTGTTCCGGAACGAAATTAAATTTTGTCTGCGTTCCTTGTAAAAAACCTTTTCCCCAAAAACCCCCTGAACCAATGGCAATTTTGGATTGATAGACGTTATATCCCGTTCCTTTTTTGTCCATGGTTATACCTAACAGATTATTAATACGGTCCCTTTGGTGGGGTTGAAGTTTCTCGAACATGTAGTCGACAGATACCGTGGCTCCGATGCATAACCAAGAAACGAATATCAGTAATGCGATATGCTTTATCTTCTTTTGGTAGATATAGATCAATCCGGCCAGGTTGCAAATCAGATAAGACAACAGCAACAGATAGTAATCAGATAAATTTCCTTGAATGGCCCAGTTGACCAAAAAGAAGAGAAAAAAGAGCAGGGTCAATATTCCGATGATTTTGATTAGTTCCCTGAGATTATGTCGGTAATAATAATAGGCAGCTAAGGTTCCTATCAGTATTATAACCAATACGGTAAACGGAGAGTACAAAATACTGAGAACAAAAAGCGCCACGGCAACAAAACAAAGTAAAAGAATGGAACCGTGCAGCCCTTCCCTGAATAATACCAGAATAAAAGAGCTGTATACCAGAGCGGAACCCGTGTCGTTTTGTAAAATAATGAGAGCGGCAGGTATGAACAAAATAATCCCGATCAACAATAAATTACTTATTTTCATCACCTTGAAATTATGTCTGCTCATCACGTTGGCCAATGCCAAATTGGTCGCAAATTTAGCGAATTCAGCCGGCTGAATGCGAATACCCTGAATTTCGAACCAGGAACGAGCCCCATGTACCTCTTTACCGAAGATTAGCACACAGAGCAGAAGACATATGGTAATCCCGTAAATGATAAAAGAAAAAGCGGTAAAAAATTTACTATCGGTCAGTAACACTAAAAAAGCCAATAGGAAAGAAGCACCTATCCATATCAGTTGTTTCCCGTATTGTTGCGAAAAATCAAATATACTGTTGTGATTCTCGTCGTATACGGCGGCATATATGTTGATCCAGCCCATAAAGACAAGCAAAATATAAAGTAGGATAGAGATCCAGTCGATATTAGCAATCAGGTTCGTTTGTCTATTCATCGCCTTTTCTGTTTTTATTTGTTTGGCGAATTAAATCGCTTTCAAGCATTCTTTTTTCTAACTCTTTTTTCTTATCCGATATCTTACCTTTCAAATATTTTTCAATCAACAAGCCGGCAATAGGGGCGGCATAAGTAGATCCCCACACTCCGTTTTCCACGTAGACGATAAGTGCGATTTTAGGGCGGTCCACGGGTGCAAAAGCGATAAAAACGGAGTGATCGTCCCCTTGCGGATTTTGTACGGTTCCTGTTTTTCCGGCAATCGCTATGGAATCGACCTGAGCATTTCTTCCGGTACCTTTTTTCACTACTAATTCCATCCCTTCTATGATCGGCTTAAAATAGGCCTTATTGATATCGACGGTATGTTTTTCTATCCGGTTCCGGGGGGCGGTCTCGTCAGGCCGCACGATATGGGGAGTCATGTAATATCCGCGGTTTGCCAGAATTGCGGCGATATTTGCCATCTGTATAGGGGTTATCAACAGTTCGCCCTGTCCGATCGACAATGATATGATATAGAGAGGATGCCAATTTTTGGTGCGGTGTACCCGGTCATAATAGGCTTGTGTCGGAATGGAGCCGTTCACCTCGTTTTGGAAATCAGGACATAATTTGCTTCCCAACCCGAAGGAGATTACGTATTTTCTCCATTCATTATAGGCATTTCGTACATTTTCATATTGCGGTAACTCCAATACGCGCCGAAATACATTCACGTAATAAGGATTACAGGAATTTTGAATAGATGCCCGCAAATCGGTAGGGGAGTCGTGGAAATGACATTTCATAAAACGTTTACCGCCAATATAAGCTCCTCCTGAACAGGAAAATTTGCTTTCGGTAGTTATCGCTTTCGTCTGCAGTCCGATCAGGGCTTGAATCGTTTTGAAAATAGATCCGGGAGGATACTGAGCCATTGTCGTACGATCGAACAGAGGACGTAAACTGTCCTGTTCCAGTTTCAAGTAATTCCTGCCTCTGTCCAGTCCAACCATCAGTTGGGGATCGTAACCCGGACTCGATACCTTTGCTAAAATCTCCCCGGTTTCCGGTTCGATTGCCACGATACCTCCTTTTTTGTTACGCATTAGCTGATAAGCGTATTCCTGTAAATCTATATCCAGTGTCGTTTCCAAATCTTGCCCTACAATCGCTTCCTTGTCGTATTTTCCGTCCTGAAAGGAGCCTTTTACCCGGTTATGATTATCGACCAAGACGATTTTTTTTCCTTTTTCTCCCCGAAGTGTGGTCTCGTAAGTTCTTTCCAATCCGTTAATACCGATATAATCTCCCGGTTCGTAACAGGTGTCTTTTTTCACTTGATCCAAACTGACTTCTCCGATATAACCGAATACATCTGCAGAATGTTGAACATTGTATTTTCTTAATGTTCTCGTTTGAATATAGAATCCCGGATAGCGATACAGCTTTTCCTGAAGTACGGCATATTTATCTCCGGTAATTTGGGAAACCAAAATAGAAGGCTTATACCTGGAGTAAGTTTTGCATTTTTGAATGTTTCTGTCTAAAAATTCTTTCGATATGCCAAGTATGGAAATTAAGTCCGTCGTGTCGAATTCTTTTACCTGTCTCGGAATAATCATCAAGTCGTATGCCGCTTGATTATCGACCAATAGTTTATGATTACGGTCGTATATCAGACCGCGTGCAGGGTATACTGTCTCGATCCTCTGTGAATTATTGTCTGCCATTTGTTTGAATTGATCATCGACTACCTGATAAACGAATAGCCTGATGATATAAATAACGCAGACGCATACGATAATACCCGCGATAATTCCTTTTCTATATCCAAATTTATTCATTTGAATGAATCTTTTTCAATTCGAAGAAATACTTACCTGTTTACCTTTTTCAATCCGATAAAGTAATAAAGCAAGATCAACAACCAGGAGATAAAAGTACTGAAAATTATCCGGATTAAAGTGATAAACGGATCGCTAAAAGTAAAAGCTTCGGCAAAAATAAGAACGACATTGAACAGGAGGGTTGACACACCCGAATATTTTAGAAACCAGTTGAATTCCGTCAATCGTTGGGCTCCATGAATATCATCCAATTTCTCCCGGTTAGATGTCGATTGCAACAGCCAGGGACGGATATAGGCAGTAAAGGTGGAAGCCGCCGCATGGATTCCCACGGTCTTGTCGGCCAGGTCCATTACGAATCCCAATAGAAAACCAAAAAACAATAGGGAGATTCCTTTGAATTTGTAAGGAAGAATATAAATGGCCAGAATATAAATATTGATATAGAAATAAGATCCGAGATGAATGTTATCCAAAATAAAAATTTGGATAATACACAATATGAACAAATGGATAAAATAATTTATATTATTCATGATAATTGTTTCCTTCTAATCTTTTTTTCTCATCCTTCCAATAATCATTCACGATGTAGACATGATAGAGTTTTTTAAAGTCTACGGCCAAGCGCACTTTTATAGCTAAAAAGTTAGCCGTTTCCCGAGTAGTCGATTCGACGAAACCGATCAGCAATCCTTCCGGAAAAATAGAGGAGAAGCCGGAGGTGACCACCGTATCTCCCGGACTGATCTCCACGTGGTAGGGTATATCGTTCAAATTAGAGTAACGATAATCACTTCCGTCCCATTGCAACGAACCGTAATACCCGTTTTTCTTTATTTTAGCCGATACCCTCGAATTCACATTGATCAACGGAATTACAAAAGAATAATGTTCGCTCGTGTCCTGTATTAAGCCGACTACTCCCTCCGGGGAACATACCGCCATCTCTTTCCGGACGCCGTCCTGACCTCCCCGGTTTAACGTCAAATAATTTTTAGTCCTGTTGAAAGTTGCATTTACAACTTTCGCATCCACATAGTTGTACAGTATGCAACTGTCAAGGATAAACGATTTTACTTCTGAACTATCTTTTTTTGAATTTAAAATCTCCAATCGATTTTTTAAAGCTACATTCTCTTTTACCAAGTTTTCATTTCGTTCGGCCAACCAAAAATAATTTTCGGTTTCCGTAACAACGGAAGAGATGTAATTAAAGACAGAAGAAGAGTATTGGGAGAATACAACTCTCTGATAGTCGTTATTATTGACTATCAGAGAAAAGCATAAAACTTCCAATAATATAAAAATTATAGTAAAATGATACTTAAGTATCAGTCTTATAATTTCTTTCACCTCTTATCGGATAAGGAATGAGAATTTATCTACATTTTTTAGTGCGATTCCGGTTCCGCGTGCCACAGCACGAAGAGGATCCTCTGCGATATGGAACGGTATGTTCAATTTATCTGATAACCGTTTGTCCAATCCTCGCAACAAGGCTCCGCCTCCGGCCAAGTAAATGCCTTTATTCACAATATCGGCATACAATTCAGGCGGGGTTTGTTCCAAAGCACCCAAAATAGCTATCTCTATCTTAGAAATCGATTTTTCTATACAATGAGCGATTTCCTGATAGGAGACCGGAACTTCTACAGGCAGGGAAGTCATTTGGTTCGGACCTTGTACCACGAAGTCCGCAGGCGGTTCGTCCAATTCGGATAGAGCCGATCCCACATGAATTTTTATCTCCTCCGCCGTTCTTTCTCCGATCTTTATATTGTGTTGGTGACGCATGTATTCCTGAATATCGTCCGTCAAATCGTCACCTGCGATACGAATCGATTTGTTGCTAACTATACCACCCAAAGAAATAACTGCGATTTCTGTTGTTCCGCCACCTATGTCAACAATCATATTTCCTTCCGGAGCCTCCACGTCCAAACCGATACCTAATGCCGCGGCCATCGGCTCATAGATCATGTATACGTCCCGTCCTCCCGCATGCTCGGCGGAATCGCGTACGGCTCTAATTTCGACCTCCGTACTTCCGGAAGGGATACATACGACGATCCGTAAAGAAGGGGAGAAGAATTTACCTTTTCCGTTAGCCATTTTAATCATTCCCCTGATCATCTGTTCGGCAGCGTTAAAGTCTGCAATAACTCCATCGCGCAACGGGCGGATCGTTTTGATATAATCATGGGTTTTTCCTTGCATTTGCCGGGCTTTTTCCCCAATTGCAATTACCTTTTCCGATTTTTTATCTATGGCTACGATAGAGGGTTCATTCACCACCATCTTATCGTTCATGATGATAATGGTGTTTGCCGTCCCCAAGTCTATCGCGATATCTTGTGTTAAAAAAGAAAATAAACTCATAGTCATTAATGTTTAAAATGTCTCATACCTGTAAAAATCATAGCTATCCCGTATTTGTCGGCAGCATCAATGGATTCCTGATCCCGGATAGAACCTCCGGGCTGGATTATAGCCGTGATACCAGCCTTATGGGCTGCTTCCACGCAATCGGCAAAGGGGAAAAACGCATCGGATGCCATAACGCTACCGGGGATACGCTCTGCTCCCTGACGAATCGCATTTTCTAATGCCCAAATCCGGCTGACCTGTCCCGGGCCTACGCCTGTCGTACACTTATCCTTTGCAATCACAATAGCATTAGACTTAGTATGCTTTACAACTTTCCATGCAAAAAGTAAGTCCTTCAACTCTTCTTCCGTCGGGTGACGCTGGGTTACCACTTTAAGTTCTCCTTCGGTCAATCGGTGATCCATGTCCTGTATCAATAAACCGCCTAAAACGGTTTTAGCTTTAGGCGTGGTATATGTCCTCCGATCGATATCTTTTACTTGCAATAATCTTAAATTTTTCTTTTTGGAGAAAACGGACAATGCTTCTTCGGAAAAAGAGGGAGCGACGATCACCTCTAAAAAAACGGGAGCCATTTTTTCAGCGGTAGCCTTGTCTATTTCCCGGTTGGCGGCTACAATCCCTCCATATATGGAAACCGGATCCGCGTCATACGCTTTCTGGAAAGCATCCGCCAAGGTTGCGGCACTCCCGACACCACAAGGATTAGCGTGTTTCGCCGCTACAATCGTAGGTTCATCAAACTCTTTCAATGCCTCTAACGCCCCGTCCGTATCCCCGATGTTATTGTATGATAACTCCTTGCCTTGTAATTGGATCGCTCCCGTTAATGTCCCTTCCGTCTCCTGGATACAACTATAAAAAGTTGCTTCCTGATGCGGATTCTCGCCATATCTTAAATCTTGTTTCTTTTCATAAGTTAAGGTTATGGTTTTGGGAGAGGTGATATGCAGACGTTTCGAGAAGTAGTTGGCGATCAAAGCGTCGTAATGCGAGGTATGAATAAATACTTTGGCAGCCAATTGCTCTTTCGTCTCCGGCAAGGTTTCTCCGTTTTCCCTTATTTCAGCAATAACCCGCTCGTAATCTTCCGGATCAGTAACAACCGTCACGAAAGGATAATTTTTAGCTGCGGCCCGGATCATGGTAGGCCCGCCAATGTCTATATTTTCTATGATCTCCTCGTGCGAGACTCCTTCTTTCAAAATCGTCTGTTTGAAAGGATACAAATTACAAACCACCATATCGATGGGCTCTATACCCAATTCGGCCATTTGTTGTTTATGTTTTTCATTGTCCCTGATTGCCAAGATACCCCCTTCGACATTGGGATGCAGCGTTTTCACTCTTCCGTCGAAACATTCCGGAAATTTTGTCAGGTCAGCGATATCTTTCACCTGAATACCCTCTTCCTTTAATATTTTTGATGTTCCTCCGGTAGAAATAATTTCCCACCCCATAGAATTTAGAGATTTAGCAAAGTCAACAATTCCACTTTTGTCAAATACACTAATCAATGCTTTTTTCGTTCTCATCCGGATTTATTTTATTTTTTTAAACGAAATCAATTATACTCGTTGACAAAGGTAAAAAAAAGATAGTTATTTTACATGTTGAGTATATAATTTCATAGAAAAAATATATAGGAAAAATATTTTTCTTACATCGGAAACGTGGGGTTATAAAAAATAGTTATATTTGGTCAACACTAAAAATGATATTTTTATGAGTGACAACGCTTTGGATATTATAGTATATATAGCATTGACCATCGGAGCCAGCTTATTGGGAGTTCTAAAGTCTTCTAAGGATAAAAACAAAAAGAGGCAACCCTCTGCGCCACACGAAACTGTTCGTCCGGAAATTTACGTTCCGGCAGAAGATGGGACAGAAGGAGATTTTTTCGATCAAATTTTTGGTAAACGGGTAGAGGTCCCGCAACAGGAAGACGAAATAGAGAAGCCGGAAGTCGGAACGGAAAAACAAATTATACCCGATTTTTTAAAAAGGAAAGAGACGGAAGCCATCGCTCATTTCGGAAAATCCGATGAAGAGAGGATGGAAATATTAAAGAGCGATCAACGGGCCCGAAAAGATATGAGAGACAAACGCTTTGCCGCTTTATTCCGACTGCACGAAAATGACATGCAAGAAAGCGATACGAGCGAATCGAATTCCGGTAATACAATCCGTTTCGATTTGCCGGAAGCGGTTATCGCGAGTGAAATATTGAATCGCAAGTATTAACCTCTTCTAAAAAGATATTCCGAAACCGGTGGAAAAAGTAAAAGTATAAGGATTGTACCGGATATCCGGATCTTTACTTAAAGATTGCAAGTAATACCTGAAGCCGGGTTCTATTTTAAAATGAATCGATTTACCAATCGGATATTCAACGCCCAAACCGACATGAGTACTCATGTTAATACGGCGAATATTATCCGTTTCTCCCATCTTTTCTTTTACACCCTCATAGCGCAAATAGGTCATGTTACGTACTAAAAAACTTGCGCCAAATCCTCCCAAGATACTGAATTTCAGTTTGTTGTTATTCAGATAATAGCGGAGGGAAAGAGGAACTTCTATCGCGTCGAACTCCTGCTCAATGCTTCCCGTTGTTTCGCTATTGCTTCTCAATAACTGGGAATTGGAAACGAATACGGCCGCGTTAGACCGGCTTTTTACGTTTCCAAGCGGGGTAAGTACCCGTGTTTGGTTGTTGTAGCTGCTCATCATGGCATTTGTCTGGGGAACGAAAACCTTAGAATCGCTCGTTTTTTGGCCGATACGGGTGTATCCGATACCCGTTTCGATAGAGATCCGGCTTCCCGGCGATACGGCAAAAGTAATCCCCCCGTTCATATTGAAGATGCCGCTTAACTGATCGTCCGTGTAGCTAACAAGTCGGCTCTGTTTGTTTTCCATGTGGTAGCTACCCGAAGAGTATCCCGGAGAAACATAACCGCCGAGGGTATACTTCAGGTTCATTTTCTTCTTTTTCACCACCGGCTGTTCATGAATTAATTTGAGATATCGGCGTTGATTTTCCAACGCTTCTTTATTTATTAAAGGGATAAAATCCTCGCGAATAGCCGTCTTTTCCAGCTCGGCTACCGGGTGCGATACCGGCAACAGACCGGAATCGAAAAATTGAACCGTCATCGGATCGACCTTGACGAATTCCGGTGTTCCGGATTCTTCGATTTTTCGGTGGGCAGCCGGAGGAATGTTCGGGACTGGCGAGTGATATGCCAAGAGATAGGGGGCCGGTGGCTTTAAAGACTGAGTTTTTACCAACGGAGGATAAGATGTCTTTTTCTTTTCTTGTTGAAGCATAAAAAGCGAGGAGAGAAGCAAGACTATTGCTGCCGCCGCTCCACTATATATAAATAACTGCCTAAACCTGTTTTGTTTGCCACCCAGGCGAGAATTTATGCCGGTCCACACCCTTGCCGGGGGATCGACCGTAACCTCTTCCAGGGCTGTCTTAAATAGTTTTTCTAAATTATTGTCCATAACTTAGGTATGTATTAATTTTTTTCTTTAAAATCTCTTTTGCTCTCGCTAAATTCGATTTTGAAGTTCCGTCCGAAATGCCGAGCATGGAAGCAATCTCTTTATGAGATAACTCTTCCATTACGTACAAGTTAAATACCAACCGGTATTTTTCCGGCAATTGACTTACAAAACCAAACAACACTTCCGAAGGAATGTTCAAACCCGCATCGACATCTTCCATTTCGATCTCGGGAATCTCTTCCACGGGTTGTACGGGATTATTTTTACGGTACTTTTCGAGAGCGATATTGATAAAAATACGTTTCATCCATCCCTCGAAAGAACCTTTGCCCGAATATTGACCTATACACTCCAAAGTTTTAATAAAACCGTCCTGTAAGTTATCTTCCGCCTCTTCGCGCGTTTTGGAATACTGAATGCAAACTGCAAACATCTTGGAGGAGAACATGCGGTAAAGTTGTTCTCCGGCTTGTCGATTGCCTTTTTTGCATTTCTCTATTATTTTGTCCAAAGTATACATCGATAACTAACGCTAAGATGCTGTAATTTGCTAAAGGTTGCGTTGATTTGGCGAAAAAATAAAAAAACTTCACGATCAGAGAAAAAGCACTCCTTTTTTTTGCATCGTATTGTTTTTTTGCGAATATTCGCACCATGAAACACAGAATTAGTGTGCTATTTAATTATTTTAAACAATAAAAACAACTAAAAATGAGAACTATTTTAAGATTAAAGCAATTTATCTTTGTATTATTGAGTGTCACCTTATTGAACTCTTGCCTAAAGAGCGATGATCCTGATTTTGCGATTACCTACGCGAGTTGCGTAGTGCTTCAAAAAAATATAATCGACGGGGATCAAGTCGAGAAAAGATTCCTCCCTCATATTCAAATTATAGCCAACGAGGTGATGGAATCTTATACCTGTCAGGGACCCGAGGGGATTCTCAGCATGGAGTCGATGCCCGATTCATATGGCCAGGGAGCTCAAAGTAAAATATTGAACAGTCAATTTTCCACTACTTTCCCCAAAGGGAATTACAGGGTTTCCGTAAAGAATGCTAAGCAAGAGATAGCCGGATGGTCCGTCGATATCAAAGATACCGAGAAAGTATTGGGGACGATCGAAGCAACGATATCATATGAAAACGGAAGAGTAAAAGCCAAATGGAACAAGGTGGAAAACGCTAGTTTTTATCTTGTCGGAATCGGAACGAAAGGAGAACCGTACTCTTTGATTAACGGTAAAAAATTTACGGACAGTCCCGAAAGCGGAGTGGATTTCGCTATTAGCGATATCAGCGCAGGTTTTACCAAAGGCGAATATCAATTGGTGGTGCGTGCCGTTCAGTCGGAGGCAGGTATCGTGTTGGATAGCGAAAGCGTTATAATTACTTTGGACTAATCATCAGCGTAGTATAATCGCTCGAAACAGAAAAATGGAGTTCATAAAATGAACTCCATTTTTCTGTTTCTATATTCGCCCCGGTCGAAGATTTTGATGTCGCGATTTTCAGCTCTTCAGAGGATTGGTTTTATCCCGTAACCATTTTGCCTCCTCCGCTGACAAATAGGGAGACGTCTCCCGGTACACCCGCTCGTTATAAAGATTTAGCCACTCTGTTTCTTCCTGTTCCAAAAGTTCAGGTAAAATAGCCGAAGTGTCGAAATAACAAAGCGTTATCGTTTCAAACTTATAAAATTCTCCGAATTCGTTAATCGTATCCGTCCGGCAAACGATCAAATTTTCGTGGCGAATACCGTGAAGACCTTCCCTGTATAATCCCGGTTCGTTAGAGGTCACCATTCCCGGAAGTATCTCCTGGTCCTTTAAGTCGGGACGAATGGATTGCGGCCCCTCGTGCACGTTTAAGAAATAACCGACACCATGTCCTGTTCCATGACCGAAGTTTCTGTGATTCATATATAAAGGCAACCTTGCAACTATATCGATATTGCACCCTCTGGAGCCTTTGGGAAATATCAATCTGCTTAAATTGATCATACCTTTAAGGACCAGGGTATAGTCCTCTTTTTCCAAATGCGTTAATTCCCCTACGGGCATAGTACGTGTAATGTCGGTTGTACCGTGCAGGTATTGCGCACCGGAATCAACCAAATACAAACCTTTGGCTTGAATCTCGGATTGATGTTCTTTCGTGGCGGAATAATGGGGTAACGCGGCATTTTTTCCATAAGCGGAAATACATTCGAAACTGTCGGAAACGTATTCGGAATCCGCACTCCGGAATTTTTGTAACACCGCGGCAGCTTCCAGTTCGGCAACGGAGCGGGTGGCTAATGTATTTTCGAGCCAATAGAAAAATTTTGTCAAGGCAACGGCATCTTTGCGGCACGCCAAACGAAATCCAGCTAATTCCGTTTCGTTTTTCACTGTTTTCAGCAAAGGTATGGGAGAAACGATCTCCTTCACCTTGAATTTCTGACAAATCCGATGATACACGGCGTAATTACAAGTAGTCGTGTCCAAAATAAAATCGGCAGGGGACTTCAATTCATCCAAGTAAAGAAAAAGATGATGATAATCGTGTATCTCTACGCCGTCCGCACACAGTCGGCTACCGGTTTCCGGTGTGATTTTATCCTGTTTTACAAATAAATGGGCTTTCTCTTTATCGATTAAGGCATAAGCGATGGCAACCGGATTATAAGAGATATCGTTACAACGGATATTGTAAAGCCAGGCTATTTCGTCCAAAGCAGAGAATAGAATATGGTTGCCGTTATTACTAATAATAAACTCTCTTATTTTCTTAATTTTGTTTCTGACCGTTTCTCCGGCATATCGATCGGGTAATACGGTTATGGCTCCTTGAGGAAAAGCCGGACGATCCAGCCATATCTCACCCAAAAGATCCGTTTTTTCACAAACGGCTATGTTTTTAAGGGCCAAAGTATCTTTTAAGGTGCGGACATCGTTGACAGACATACAAAAACCGTCTATGCCGACGTTCTCACCCTGTTGCAAATGTTCGCACAACCATTGGGGATAATCAACGGCTCCGGGAATACGTAGTTTATGTAGTTCTATCTCTGTTTCGCTCAATTCCTGTTCTGCTTGAATAAAATAACGGGTATCCGTCCACAAGCCCACATGATCCCTGGTAACAACGACCGTACCGAAAGACCCTGTAAAACCGGAAATCCATTTCCGTTGTTGCCAGGGAGCGGGTAAATATTCACTATTATGAGGATCCGTTCCGGAAATAACGTAAGCGGCTATATTTTCCCGATCCATAATTCTTCTGAGTTCTGCTATTTTTTCCGCGATTGTCATGATTAACGTGTTTAATTTTTTTCAAATGTAAAAGAATTTCACGAAGATAACAAGGCGTTAATTATTTACATTTGTCATAATGTTTGAGTCAAAAATGAATTTACATTTGTAAAAAACACGTTGCGTTCGGACAAGGTTTCTTCCGGTAAAGAAAGGGTTTACGAATGTAAAGAAATAAGAGACAGAAAGTATTTAACACTTTGATACAATTATATTTTTACTTCTAATTATCAATGATTTATATAAATAAATTCATCTTTTACTTTAGATTGAAAGAGTATCTGAAGATGATTTTTACATGAAAACACACAAAATTGAGATGTTTTTAATACTTAAGCATCTAATTACCAGTAATATATTAGTGTTTATATCATGTTTTTATTTATAATATCAAAAGAGGTATTTTTATTTTAATACACTAATAAACAATGTATTATTTTATCATAATAGAAAAAAGGAGGGGGATCATATTTAACTACTTGGTACTTAAGTAAGATACTATTTTCACTTTCGATATACCTCTCTTTCTGTTTTACATATGTAAATAGAAAGAATTACAAATGTAATTTGCTTTTCCCCCTTCGAATCATTACATTTGTAATGCATAATATTTACAAAATGATAATCAAATGCAGGATCGGTTGAATCAATTATTTGCACAAAAAGAGCTCACTGCTACGAAATTTGCGGCGATGATCGGCGTGAGCGCTTCTACCATTTCTCATATATTAGCCGGGAGAAACAAACCCGGTTTTGATATCATCAACAGCATAGCGGAGGTATTTCCGGATATTAGTCTTACCTGGTTAATAACAGGAAAAGGTCCCATGTATACCGGAAGTGTTCCGGAACAGCCCATGAAGAAGCCGATAGAAGAACCATTGTTGTTCAAGGAGGAGGAGATCCTTAAAACCAAGCAGGTTGAAAAAGAACTTCCAGAATGGAGCACCTCTTTTCGGGTATCGTCCGAGAAAAGCAAAAACTTAAAGCGTATTCTGCTCTTTTTCGATGACGGAAGTTTCGAAGATTACAATAAAGAATAAGAGACCGGGAGAAAATTCATTTTCTCCCGGTCTCTCTTTTAAATCAAACCAATGATATCTTTAACGGATTTAAAACCGTTCTGATCCAAATATTCATTGATACCCCGTATCACTTTTAGCGTAATAGCCGGATCTATAAAGTTGGCCGTACCGATTTGGATTGCCGATGCTCCAGCCAATAAAAATTCGATGGCATCGTTAGCAGAAGTTATTCCTCCTAAACCTACAACCGGTATTTTTACGACCTTGGCAACCTGCCATACCATTCGAAGAGCTACCGGTTTTACACAGGGGCCGCTTAACCCTCCGGTTACCGTACTCAGAACAGGTTTTCGACTTTTTGTATCGATAGCCATTCCCATTAACGTGTTGATCAGGGAGACGGAATCAGCCCCAGCCTCTTCGGCGGTAAGGGCGATCTCCTGAATATTGGTCACATTGGGAGATAATTTCACCATCAGGTGTTTTTTGTATGCCTTTCTAACTTCTTTTATCACTTCTCGGGCAGAAGCACAACTGGTTCCGAAAGCCATACCGCCTTCTTTCACGTTAGGGCAAGAAATATTAAGTTCAATGGCCGGTATATTTTCCAGTTCATTGATTTTTTCCGCCGTCATTACGTAATCGGCCACGGTAGATCCGGAAACATTTACCAAAATATTACTTTTTATCGCTTGTATCTCCGGATAAATGTGTTCGATAAAATAATCCACACCCTTATTTTGAAGGCCTACCGCATTTAACATTCCGGAAGGCGTTTCGGCCATACGGGGATAGGGATTTCCTTCCCGGTGTTTTAAGGTGGTACCTTTCACGATAAAACCGCCCAATGCGCTTAAGTCGATGAAATCCTGAAACTCTATCCCGTATCCGAATGTCCCGGAAGCAGTCAAAACCGGATTTTTCAGCTGTAACCCGTTGATATTGATACTTAAATCTGCCATGTTAAATCTTTTATATTAAAAATAGGACCTTCCGTGCATACACATTTATGGCCTGTCGTCGTTTCCGTTACGCAACAGAGACAAGCGCCGATCCCGCATGCCATCGTGTTCTCGAGAGATACCTGACAATCAATATTATTCTTGTTAGCATAAGATGCAACTGCTTTCATCATCACTTCCGGTCCGCAACAGAAGATATGGTCGAAGTGCTCTTTCAATATCGAATGTTGCGTGGGGTATCCCTTTTCTCCGTAGGAACCGTCTTCAGTTGTGTAGTATACTTTTGCATATTTTTCAAACTCTTCCCGGCGTAAAATCTCTTTTTGCGTGCGGGTTCCGATCAAAAGAACGGGATCCATTCCCCCGGATCGCATGACACGCGAAAGGTGGAGCATGGGTGCCACCCCACAACCGCCTCCGATTAGCAAACATTTGCCATCCTGTGGTATTTTAAAGCTGTTTCCTAAAGGAAGGATAATATTCAACTTTTCTCCCGGTTTAAGTTCTCCCAAGGTTGCCGTTCCGCATCCCACTACTTTAATATAGAGATAGAGAAGGCCTTTCTCTCCATCCACATCATGAACCGATATGGGACGTCTCAACAAGGTGGAAGGGGATTTGTCCACTCTCACGTTTACGAATTGTCCCGGTAGAATGGGGGGTAATTCATCGGAATGAAGTACCAGCAGAACGGTATCCTGATTTAATAGCTGATTTTCTTTTACTGTAAAATCAATAATTTTCTTCATATCTGTATGTTTCAAACGCTTATTGGTACATCTCTAATTTTTCTTTTAAATATTTTCCCGTGTAGGAATTCTGGCATTTGGACAACTCTTCGGGAGTTCCCTCGAAAACCAAATAACCTCCCTCGTTACCTCCTTCGGGTCCTAAATCTATGATGTAATCGGCACATTTGATTACGTCCATATTGTGTTCTATGATTAAAACGGTGTGTCCTCGGTCAATCAAAGCATTTAAGGATTCCATCAATTTGTGGATATCGTGAAAATGTAAACCTGTCGTAGGTTCATCGAACACGAATAGGGTAGGGTCCGCGTTTTCCTGGCTTAAATGGTAAGCAAGTTTTACGCGCTGACTCTCTCCTCCGCTTAACGTACTGGAGGCTTGCCCCAGTTTTATATATCCCAGCCCCACGTCTACCAGTTTTTGCAATTTGCTAACAATGCTCCGTTCACTGTGACTACTACCGGTACCGAAAAACTCGACCGCCTGATTGACCGTCATCTCCAGAATATCGTATATATTTTTATCCTTGTATTTTACTTCCAGTATCTCCTCTCTGAAACGACGTCCTTTACAATGTTCACACTCCAGGTATACATCGGCCATGAATTGCATCTCCACTTTTATAATACCTTCCCCCTGGCACTCTTCACACCTTCCACCCGGGACATTGAAAGAGAAAAAAGCCGGTTTGAAACCATTCGTCTTGGATAGTTTTTCTTCCGCGAAAATTTTTCGTATATCGTCCCAGGCTTTAATGTAAGTTACCGGATTCGAGCGGGAAGATTTGCCGATAGGGTTCTGGTCAATAAATTCGACACCGAAAATCCGGTCTAAGTCACCGGAAAGACGATTGAAACTTCCGGTTCTATCCGAATAATCCCCGTAGTATTTTTTCAAAGCGGGAACCAGAATCGTTCTGATCAGGGTACTTTTTCCAGAACCGCTTACACCGGTTACCGCTGTCATAATGCCGAGAGGAATCCTTACGTCTATGTTTTTTAAGTTGTTTTCGGTCGCTCCTTTCAGTTCGATCCGATAGGGAGAAGTCCGACGATGATCCGGTACGGGAATGTATTTTTTGCCGGACAGATAATCTGCCGTCAGCGTATCTGCTTCCCGTATCTTATCTAAAGTTCCCTGGTATACGATTTCTCCTCCCAGTCTGCCTGCCAAGGGACCCACGTCGATAATCTCATCCGCCGCCAACATAATATCTTCGTCGTGTTCAACGACAACCACGGTATTACCCAAATCTCTTAATCTTTTCAGAACCTGAATCAGACGATCCGTGTCTCTGGAATGTAATCCGATACTGGGTTCATCCAATATGTACAAAGAACCCACTAAAGCCGACCCGAGAGAAGTGGCCAAATTGATACGCTGCGATTCTCCTCCGGAGAGGGAAGAAGAGAGACGGTTCAAGGTCAAATATCCCAAGCCCACGTCCAACAGAAATTCAATTCGATTATGAATATCCGGAAGAACCCGATCGGCTATTTGTTGATCCGGCTCTGAAAGAGACAGTCGTTCAAAAAAATACTTCAGCTCCGAGATCGGCATATCGACCAAATCGGTGATGGCTTTATGTCCTACTTGCACGTAAGAAGCCTCTTTCTTCAAACGTGTTCCATGACAGACCGGGCATTTGGTCTTTCCGGTATAACGTGCAATCATCACCCGGTTCTGAATCTTGTATTTTTTGGATTCCAAATGTTCAAAAAAAGCATAAATTCCCATCGGACTGTTCCAAAGAAGCTCTTTTTCCGCTTTAGTCAATTCGTAATAAGGCTTATGTACGGGAAAATTCGTATGATGAGCCTGACGAATGAAATAGTGCTTCCATTCGCTCATCTTCTCTCCGCGCCAACACATGACGGCATCGTCATACAGGCTCAATGATTTATTGGGAACAACGAGATCCTCGTCTATACCTAAAATTTTACCGTATCCCTCGCATTTGTTGCATGCCCCGATCGGGGAGTTAAAACTAAACATATTGACGGAGGGAATTTCAAAGGTTATACCGTCAGCCTCAAATCTGTTGGAAAAAGAACGAATCTCTCCGTCCAATTCGATGTAGCATACTCCTTGTCCTTCATATAAAGCCGTTTCAACGGAATCGTTAATCCGGGAGATGGTATCCTTCTCTTCATGCACGGTAACCCGATCGATAACCAAAAACAGGGGAACATCCGTTTTAACCTCTTCATTGCTCTCTAAAAAATCGGATATACGCGTAAATTCATGACCATACTTGATACGGCTAAACCCTTGATTCATCAAAAGTCCCAAACTCTCTTTCGTCACCGAAACAGGCTTGGCCATAATGACGACGCTTTTATCCGCGTGCCCCTGAATAATATAATCACAAATATCGTCTACGCTATGCCGTTTTACCTCTTCACCGGAAACGGGAGAGATGGTTTTACCGATACGGGCATACAACAACTTGATGTAGTCGTATAATTCGGTAGAGGTACCTACCGTTGAACGCGGATTGGAAGTATTTACCTTCTGTTCTATCGCCACTGCCGGGGGAATCCCCTTTATATAATCGCATTCCGGTTTATTCAGACGTCCCAAGAATTGACGGGCATAAGCGGATAGGCTCTCCACGTAACGACGTTGTCCTTCCGCGTACAAAGTATCAAAAGCCAAAGATGACTTGCCGCTTCCCGATACACCGGTAATCACGATCAGCCGATTCAGTTTGATTTTCAGGTCGATGTTCTTCAGATTATGAACCCGTATACCCTTCAACTCAATATATTGTTCGCTCATAAAATCTATCCTCCAATTCTTGCAAAGATAAGATTTTCACTTCATTTTCTATTTACATGAATGTGAAATGTACATAAAAAAAAGCACCTTTACGGGTGCTTTTCGTTTGGAATATGTTTGGAAATACGTTTAAGTCTTGTTTATGACTTGTTTTTAATTATTCTGAAACTACTTCGAATTCTACATCGACTTTCACTTCCCTGTGAAGTTTGATGATTGCGCTGTAAGTTCCAATCTCTTTCACATCTTTCAGCATGATCTTCTTTCTGTCGATATCGAATCCTTTCTCTTTCAGACATTCAGAAATCATGATGCTGTTAACGGAACCGAAAATCTTACCGGTAGAACTGGTTTTAGCTCCGACAGTAAGTTTTACTTCAGCCAATTTTGCTGCAAGTTCCTCAGCTTCAGCTCTCAATTTTGCTTCTTTGTGAGCTCTTTGTTTCAAATTCTCAGCAACTACTTTTTTTGCTGACTCTGTTGCTAAAATAGCATAACCTTGGGGAATAAGGTAGTTACGACCGTAACCTTGTTTAACATTTACAATGTCATCCTTATGACCTAAGTTCGCTATGTCTGTCAATAGTATAATCTCCATTTGTGTCCTCCTTCCTTAAAATTATTTCATCAAGTCGGTTAAGTAGGGCAACAAAGCAAGGTGTCTTGCTCTTTTCACGGCGGTTGCTACTTTCTTTTGGAATTTCACAGAAGTTCCGGTAATTCTTCTGGGAAGAATTTTCCCTTGCTCGTTCAAGAATTTCTTCAAAAATTCAGGATCTTTGTAATCGATGAATTTGATTCTTGCTTTTTTGAACCGACAGTACTTTTTCTTTTTGACTTCAACCGTAGGAGGGGTCAAATATCTAATTTCGCTTTCGTTCTGTGCCATGGCTTATTTCTCCTCTTGTTTTACTTGATTTTTAGCTCTTCTTTTTAACGCATACTCGTAAGCATACTTGTCTAATCTAAAGGTCAGAAAACGGATCACTTTCTCATCGCGTCTGTAAGCGGTCTCTAATTTGTCCACTAAAGTACCTTCAGCCTCGAATTGAAGCAAGTGATAAAAACCTGTAGTTTTCTTTTGGATAGGATAAGCCAGCTTGCGCAGTCCCCAAGCCTCTTCATGCTCGATATTACCTCCATTCTGGGTAATAACGTTTTTGAATTTTTCTACCGCTTCCTTTACCTGTATTTCAGATAAAACGGGAGTTGTGATGAAAACGGTTTCGTAATGATTCAACATAACTGTTTGTTTATTAATAAATTAAATAATAAAAATTATTTTATCGCCCGCAAAGTTACTACTTTACTCCGAATTTGCAAAGAAAGTAAGTATTTAATTTTGAGTTTTTTGCCATTTGTTTTATCCTCTCTGCTTGGACATCGTTCTTAATTATCTCCAAATTTTCCTTCTATCCAATTCCCGGTGGTATTCCCGCGCATGAGCGTTATGCTGTCGCAATGTTCTGGAGAAATAATGGTAACCGGAAAAGTCGCTTTTGGCACAGAAATAGAGGTAATCATGTTTCTGATAATTCAACACGCCATCAATAACCTGAATAGAGGCCATTCGGATAGGACCGGGGGGTAAGCCGGCATACTTGTAAGTATTATAGGGAGAATCTATTTCCAAATAGCGATCCAAAATCCGGGTAATCGTAAAATCTCCCAACACGAATTTAAGGGTCGGGCAAGCATCCAGCTTGATGCCCTTTTTCAACCGGTTCAGGTAAACCCCGGCGATGACGGGATACTCTTCCTTTTTTACGGTCTCTTCTTCAATAATCGAGGCCAATATGGTCACTTCAAGTGGAGAAAGTCCTATCTCTTCCGCTTTTTTCTGACGCTGTTTATTCCAAAAACGCTGGTACTCCTTATACATTCTATTCAAAAAATCAGTAGTTGAAATATTCCAATATATCTCGTAAGTATTGGGAATAAACATACCGATCACGGTTGCCGGGGAAAAACCGTATCGGATAGTCGTATCAGGATTACGAAGCCGAGAGAGTAAATCATCGGACGATACGGCCAATTGAAGAGATACCGTTCCGGCAAATTCTTCTAACGTACGTATATTATTAAATGTCAGTTGTACCGGAGATTGATTTCCCGAACGTAACATATTGATCAATTCGTTATTGTTCATACCTTCTCTGATCCGGTAACGTCCGGATTTTGCTTTTGCTTTTTTCAACCGGGCAACCTGCAGCAGGGTAGAGGGATGTTTGACATATCCCCGGCTTCGCAAGGTGTCCAGCACCTCCGTTATCGAACCGGAGCTTCGAACATAAATGATTCCGTCGTCTTTTACCGTAATATTCGGATAAAATACATAGTAATATCCGATTCCTGCTCCCATTAATCCCGCAATACACAAGGCCGCAAAGAGTATGATAATTCTTTTCGTTGCTTTAATCATGGAGGTTCAATTTTCTTCCCGGAAAAATAATTTATAATAATTCATATCTTTGGCCGAATCGTATCCTTTCTCGATGTATTTTTTTTGGCCGTGAATGTAAACATGAAAATTCTTATCCAATTTTAAAACGTGTTTAAAATAACGTTTTTCATCTTTTACGGCGCTATCCGACACGTCGAAAGAGTCCTTCAAGGCTATTTCATTTTTCTCCTCGTAGAAATTTTTAAAATCTTCAAACGCGCGAATGACTTGCGGATCCATGACAATCTCTTCTTTAAATCGATCTTCATCAAAAGTGTCTGCTTTTTTGAAATAATCGATGGATCTATTCAACATATCGATCTGATCGGCTTTAGGAATATCGTTTTCCTGATTATAAACCTCTTGTACGAAATCTTTACATAACTTCAAGTAATTGGAAGTCTGAAAATAGTCATCCTCCTGCTGTTCCAATCCCAAAAAATCAGTTGTCCAATATACCGCTTCCGTATGATTAGTTTTATCCAAAACAGTAACCCGATAGCCGCTCTCCTCGTTCATGTTAAATATCAGACAAGCCTTATCTAACTTTTTAATGTTAATACCGGACTCACTGGTTAGTTGATAACTATTTTGATTAACAATGATTTTCAAAAAAGTATCTTTATTTTCCGATTTAAAAATACCGATCGCATCGCAAGTTCCGTCTTCCAATAAACAGTTTTTAAAATGCACCAAATAGAGTTCTCCGGATTTGATATTCGGATGGTTGGATTGTTCGAACAAATGCCGGGCGATGTCGATGGATGCCTTATAGAAAGAGGCAGGGTCCTCGAACACAGAACGTATCGCCGCGTACACGGGATTGCGGGAAAGTTCTCCCTCGTAAGCGGAAAAACGATAAAAGGCATCTCTTTTGAAAGGAGTCAGAAAATAAGTTTTCAGCAAATTATGAACTTCCTGTTCGTCCGGAACAAAATTAGATTCGGAAAACCGGATGTCTCCTTCTTCATACTTATTTCCTATATCGTGAATAACGATATTACCAATTTCACAATTTTCAAAATTCATCATAAGATTAAAATCTAAAATATATACCGAGATTCAGCGTCTCTTTGAACTGTATTTTTTTCGAATAATTTTGATCGTATATGGCATTCATATAAACGGATGTCTTCATAAAATAATTTATTTTGAAATCGAGACTCAAACGCCAATCAACGGTTATGTATTCCGGTTTCTCATAATAACTGGAAAAAATAATCAACCGGTTATCTATTTTCAAAAACTTAAAAAATTCATGCTCATTCCTTAATTCCACTTTGGCTCCGGCATCGCTCCTGTACCTTTTTCCCTTTTCGACACCATAACGTGTCGGATCAACTCTGGCCGTATCCCGAACATAGATCCATTGTCCGGCAATAGGCGAGAGGTAAAGAGAGATATTGTTTTTAGGTTTATAATCAAGACCTAAGGAGATGGTGAAGTAACCCGGAGAGAGAAAATTAGCGATAATTTGGTCGTTTTTAGGATAATTGTGAGTCCTGAACAGTACCGTATTCATATCGAACTGAGCCGCGTAATTCCAGTGTTTAAAAGCTTTTACTCCTAATTTGGATAATACTTCAAATTTATCTTCGTTTTTACTTAACTCTTCCTTTCCGCTCTTTAGCGCCCCTAATCTATACCGGAATGCATTCTCCCAGGATAAACTGTTCTTCTTGTAATTTAAAAAATACTTCAAATCGGAAAGAATAGAAAGTGAATTTTCACCCCCAGAAGCCCAACTGTCACTAAAATATCCTTGTCCGAATGCGAAACTGATATCCCAGTAATACCGCCAGTAGTTTCTTTTTATCGGAAGAGGTGTCAGGGGTTTTAATTTTAAATAGGCCGAGTCCTGTATCTTCAAGCTGATATCTTTTGAAATTTTATCGGCTTGACTGTACTTCTGATACATGTTTTCATCCACAAAAAACTTCACCCGATTTCCACGGGAAGAGACTCTTAACCAGGATCCCACGGAATCTCCCGCGACGCTTTTGGTCGAAAAATAGTAGTAATAGGTTTTTCCTCTATTCAACCAAACCTGATTGGGTTTATCCGAAGCGTTCAGTATGATTAGTGGAATGGAATCCCTGCTTTTTTCACGCATCCATTGATAATTCTCATCTTTTTCCATAAAAGTTAGAAGAGATTGCAAATCTTGATTCAAAAGTATATCGTAACGTGCCGAATCCATAGGATTTCTCTTACGGTATTCCAGGCTATCTTTTTTGATTCGTTCCCGTATTTGTTGAATGGCTTTTTCTTTTTCTTCAATGGTTGCAAAATAGGCCCGAAGATAATTTATCATGTATTTTATATGTTCATTTTCAGCGTATCCCCTCAACGTATTTATGGCTTGTTTCAACTCGTAATATTTTGATCTGTCTCGGGTAAGTTTTTCCAACGCGTAACGAACGGCGGGATTTTCTATATGTTCATTTTTTAATTGTGCCGATCGATAAACCAAATCGGGAATACGGGTAAAACGGAGTGAGTCCGTCCGACTGATTTTTAAAACAGTTATCGGAATGGGATAAGATTTCATGATTTTCAGTATTCCCTTTTCCTGAGCGAAAAGAGAAAAAGAGAGGAAATTCAGTATAAAAACAAATACATAAAATCTCATCGATTCACAATTATTTAAAAGGAGAATCAGGTTCCTTGGCCATATGATTATAAGCCAGTTTATCCAACAAGCTGGGCCACCATTTACTTAAGAATACGGATATTTTTCCCTCCACTAATGTCATAATAATTTCCCGTTTCCGTTTTCTTATTCCTTTCACGATGATTGCAGCACACTCCTCTGCAGACATCATCTTACTTTCTTCCCGGGGACTTTCTCCTTGCTGGTTTCCATCTGCAACCAGTGCGGTTTTACGAATATTGGAAGCCGTAAAACCGGGAGCTGCAACCAATACATGCAACCCTTTTTTCAAATTTTCTACCCTCAAGGTGTTCAAAAAACCTCTTACGGCGAATTTACTTGCTGCATACCCGGTTCTCCCCGGTAAACCTACAAAACCGGCCACAGAGATAATTCCGACCAAACTGCCCTTGGAATGAAGTAAATAGGGGATAGCATATCTTGAACAATAGACAGTTCCCCAAAAATTAACATCCATAACGCGCCGAATGACATCCACATCCAACTCGTCAAATAATGCCCTCATGGAAATCCCGGCATTATTGATTAAAATATCAATTTTCCCGAATTTCTGGACGGTTTGCTCGATCAAATGTTTACAATCGTCTTCGCGGGTCACATCCGTTTGAACCGCAAGAACCTCAATACCTTTATCGTTCAGCTCTTTTTCCATTTGCTGAAGTTCCGCCAAATTGCGGGCTGCCATTACGATTTTACTCCCGAATTTTGCAAATTCATATACTAACGCCTTACCGATTCCGGAAGAAGCTCCGGTAATGATTACCACTTTATTTCGCATGAGATAATTTTATTCATTACTTTGACTTACAAAAATAAGAATAAAAAGTGGATTTGAAAAACAGATCGTTTATCGATAAAAATGAAAAATTGCCTCGTGGGAATTGCTTGTATAATTTGTCCTATAATTTATATTATGTTAAGTGTAATATGTAAAAAGAATTAAAATACCTTCTACCGCAATAAAAAAGACGAGACTTTTTGAATCTCGTCTTTTTAGAAGAAACCGGACTTTTATAAACTTTCCAGCATCTCTTTTGTTTTTTCATATTTCTTCATGTAGTCCGTATTGGGTTTTTCCCTCAACCGGTAATATAACTCTTTCAACGTGGTCAACGTATTTTTCTCTCCCGGTTCCAATTCCAAGGCTCTTTCAAAATAAGGAATAACCGACTCGTATTCTTTCAATATCTGTTCATAAGCCACTTTATACTTAGCGTCATCCAGTTCGTCTATTTTGTTATGTTTTTCGATAACTTTGTTCAACTGAATATTTCCCAAGTTGTACTGGGCTCTGAAATCATCCGGATTTAATTCCAACGTTTTAAGATACATCGCTTCGGCTTTATCCGTTTGCTTCAAAATCTCGTACATATCACCTTTAGCACGATAGAGCTCCGAATTGTCGGGTGTTTGTTCAATAGCCGCATCTAAGAATTGTTCTGCTTTTTCCGGGGTATCTCCTTGCAGGTAATAGTTGATCAACTGAATCAGCAAATAAGATTCATTCGGGAACAATTCGTGTCCTTTCAGCAGATACTGAACAGCTTCTTCCTGGTAATTTTTTCCTAAAACGCTATCCCCTGCATCATTTGCATTCTTGCTTTGAGTAAACAGGATGCTGATAATCATCGGATATACTTTTGAGGCGTCATAGTTCAATTCCAGTGATTTTTTATAAAAATCCAACGCCTGTTCCAAGTCTCCTGCCCGTTGGGCCGTAATACCTGCATTGTAAATAATAGCCGTATCAACTCTTTGGCTTCCGTATTCCGAGGCATTGATTTCCAACACGCGTTTAAAATTATCTAAAGCGAGGGCAAAATCTTTTTTTGCGGCGTCAGGATTTGCTTTATTATCATTATCCACTCCTTTATTATAATTTTCGACACCATAATTTTGAAAATCAGCAACCAGGTTGGCATATTGATTGATCAAATCTTTTTTAAATTTTCCCTTATCATCCAGTTTAATGACTTGTTGAAAAGCTTCCCACGCGATATTCAGAGGGTCTTTTACCAACTTCAAATAATCCGGATTTTGAGACTCGTAAATGGCTTGGTAAATCTGTCCTTTTACAAAATAGGCTTTGGGCCAGCTTACACAATTCTCGTGAACGATAGCTTCATCTATTAATTCTTTGGCTTTGTCTAACTTTCCTTGCGTGAAAAAGCTAACCGCAGAAGTAACTTTCCCCTTTTGTGCAAATGTGAAATTCGCACAAAGTAGAAGTGCAATGATAAAAGATAGTTTTCTCATACGTTATAAAATTTGTTTTACATTTAGATGTTTTTTCAAATCGTCAGTTATTTTCGTTTTACTCTGTTCCGTCTTCGATATCCCCCTGCTTCTCTCCTTCCACCTCTTCTTCTTTAGCGGAAGAGACCTTAGCAACAGCGGCAATAGCATCATCGTTTCTTAAATTAATCAATTTCACACCCTGCGTATTCCTTCCCATTACCCTTAATGTCGATATATCAAGACGTATTGTCAGGCCTGATCTATTGATAATCATTAGATTGTCATCGTCTGTTACATCGATTAAAGAAATCAGGTTACCAGTTTTCTCCGTTAGATTAATGGTCTTCACACCTTTTCCTCCCCTATTGGTAATACGATAATCTTCAATATCGGAGCGTTTTCCGTATCCGTTTTCCGAAACGACCAAAATATCTGCTTTTCCCGGTTCAACGCATATCATACCTATAACCTCATCGTCTTCACTACCCAGCGTTATACCTCTGACACCTGAAGCCGTTCTTCCCATCGGACGAACCTTATTTTCAGGGAAACGAATGGCTTTACCCGATTTGACGGCTATCATGATATCGTTTTCTCCGTTTGTCAATTTGGCATCCAAAAGTTGGTCCCCCTCTTTTATCGTAATTGCATTTACACCATTCGCACGAGGACGCGAATAGGCTTCTAAGGTCGTTTTCTTCACGATACCTTGTTTGGAACATAAAACGATATAGTTGCTGTTTATATAATCCGTATCTTTCAGATCCAAAATGTTAATATAAGCTTTGACTTTATCGTCCGGTTCAATATTTAACAGATTCTGTATGGCTCTACCTTTGGATTGTTTCGTACCTTCCGGAATTTCCCATACTTTCAACCAGAAACATTTTCCTTTTTCGGTGAAGAACAGCATCGTATTATGCATGGTTGCCGTAATCATGTGTTCCAGGAAGTCTTCATCGCGAGTTGCGGATCCTTTTGATCCTACTCCTCCCCGATTTTGAACCTTGTATTCACTTAAAGGAGTACGTTTGATATATCCCATATGCGAGATGGTGATCACCATCTCTTCGTCGGCATAAAAGTCTTCGGGGTTGAATTCTTCAGATGCGTATACGATATCCGTTCGCCGCTCGTCTCCGTATTGCGCCTTTATCTGCAATAACTCATCTTTAATGATTTGCATCCTCAGTTCCACGCTTTCCAAAATAGCTTTCAGATGCTCGATCAATTTCATGATCTCTCCGTATTCCGTCCTTAGTTTATCCTGTTCCAGGCCTGTTAACTGACGTAACCTCATTTCGACAATAGCTCTGGCCTGAACCTCGCTTAGAGAGAAACGTTCTATCAATCCGTTTTTAGCTTCATCGGGGGTTTTCGAGGCACGAATAATACGAATGACTTCGTCGATGTGATCGGAAGCAATAATCAGACCTTCCAGGATATGGGCACGATCCTCCGCTTGCTTCAATTCAAAACGGGTACGACGGGTAACGACATCATGACGGTGATCCACGAATAACCGAATCAAATCCTTCAAATTCAGCAACCGGGGTCTTCCACCGACCAACGCGATGTTATTGACCCCGAAAGAGGTCTGCAATGCCGTGTGTTTCAATAATGTATTTAAAACGACATTGGCAATCGCATCTTTTTTCAGATCGATAACGATTCGCATTCCATTACGATCCGATTCATCATTGATGTTTGAAATTCCGTCTATCTTTTTTTCATTCACCAAGTCTGCAATCTTAACGATCAACTCGGCTTTATTAACCATATAAGGAATTTCATGCACAATGATCTTCTCTCTTCCGTGAGGTGTCGTTTCTACGGAAGTTTTAGAACGGACGATAACCCGTCCTCTTCCCGTGTGATATGCCTCTTTTACTCCACTATATCCGTAAATCGTACCTCCTGTCGGAAAATCAGGAGCTTTGATGATCCGGATCAGATCATCGATCTCAATATCATTATTGTCAATGTACGCGCATATGGCATCGATGGTATCTCTAAGATTGTGAGGCGGCATATTGGTCGCCATCCCGACGGCGATACCGGATGCGCCGTTTACTAATAAAATAGGAATCCTGGTCGGTAATACACTCGGTTCTTTTAAGGATTCGTCAAAATTAGGTATCATATCGACCGTATCCTTCTCCAAATCTGCCAAAGTCTCTTCGGCAACCTTCATCAGACGTGCTTCTGTATAACGCATAGCAGCCGGACTATCCCCGTCGACCGATCCGAAATTACCCTGCCCTTCTACCAATCTGTATCGTAGAGACCACTCCTGAGCCATACGTACCATTGCCATGTACACGGAACTATCTCCATGAGGATGATATTTTCCCAATACTTCTCCAACTATTCTGGCTGATTTCTTGAATGGTTTACCAGAGGTCACCCCCAATTCACTCATTCCATACAACACCCTTCTGTGCACCGGCTTTAAGCCGTCCCGAACATCTGGTAATGCGCGGGATACAATCACCGACATTGAATAATCAATGTACGAAGATTTCATCTCCTCCTCGATGTTGATTTTAATAATTTTTTCTCCGATGTTTTCCATTTAATATGATCTAATTACTCTATTAACAAATTGGCAATAAGGTTATTATGTGTAAAATAACCCTTTCTGTCCCAAAATTTCACAAATGTAATAAAAACGACCGATTAATTGAAATTTTATCCTCTTTTTTATTAACATTTGCGAGACGAGATTCAAATTTCAAATGTCAGCATATCATGGGCTAACCGTACGTTCGAAGGTAATTCTGCAGAGACTTGGGTACTCAATCCCATCTGATGCCCGATATGTGTGATATAAGCTTGTTTAACTTGTAATTCCCGAATAACCTCCAAAGCCTGATCCAATGAAAAATGAGATATATGAGGCTCTTTCCTTAGTGCATTGATAATCAAATACTCCACTCCTTTCAGTTTTTTCTTGTTCTCTTCAGATATGAAATTTGCATCCGTAACATACGCAAAATTACCGATCCTGAAAGCGGTAACGGGCAATTTGTAATGCATGACCGTGAGCGGGATAATTTTTATATCGTCCACATAAAAAGGACGATTATCGATGACATGCATGCTCATATCGGGGACACCCGGATACTTAACGGGCATGAAAGCGTAATCGTAATCCTTATGGACGGCATCACAGGTTCGTTGATCGCAATAGATATCAACATATCCTCCTTTTATCCAATTAAAAGCTCTTACATCATCCAGTCCCCCGGTATGATCTTTGTGTTCATGTGTCAAAAGAATGGCCCTCACGTCCTTTACGTGTGCCCTTAACATTTGGTACCTGAAATCAGGACCGGCATCGATCAACAATTTTTTCCCTTCTATTTCAATCAGAGCAGAACTTCTCAATCGTTTATCGCGGGTATCACTGGATCGACACACTTCACATTCGCATCCGATAACGGGTATCCCTTGCGAAGTCCCACTTCCTAAAATCGTTATTTTCATCGGTTAAGCATTTAATATCATAAAAGAATCTCCGGAAATCTCCCCCGTCAGCCTCTTTTAATACGGACAAAATTAATAAGATAAAAATAATCCTATATATTTGCAGCAAACATTTTATCATGGGAAAATTATATTTACTCCCCAATTTACTTGGAGATACGGAAGTTCGGCAGGTACTTCCCGAACACGTGACCGACATTTTAAAAAAACTAAGGGTATTCGCAACGGAAAACGTCAAAAACACCAGACGGTTTTTAAAAAAAATAGATAAAAATATTTGCATCGACGAATTGATTTTTTTGGATCTGAACGAGCACTCGACACGGGAAGAGATCGAATCTTATCTTCCTTACTTGGCCGTGCAGGATGTAGGTATTATTTCAGAAGCCGGATGTCCGGGTATTGCCGATCCGGGTGCGGAGCTCGTGGCATTAGCTCATCAACACCAGTTTCAAGTCGTCCCGTTGGTCGGTCCTTCGTCCATCCTTTTAGCTTTAATGGCTTCGGGCTGCAACGGACAAAATTTTTCATTTAACGGTTATCTGCCGGTAAACAGACAAGACCGGGCCAAAGCGTTGAAAATATTCGAGAAGCAATCCTTACAAGAAAACAGGACTCAAATATTTATTGAAACACCTTACCGGAATCTGACGTTATTGGAAGATATGTTATCCGTTCTCTCTCCGACAACGAAACTGACCATTGCCTGTGATTTAACAACGGCGAACGAGTACGTCAAAACACGATCGGTGAAAGAGTGGAAAAATGAAAAACCCGATATACATAAACGACCGACCATATTCATCGTGTACGCGGGAATGAATGAATGTAAAAAAGGCTGTCGATCGTAAAATCGGGACAGCCTCCTATAAGATAAAGTCTCTTTTTCAAATATTTAGTGAGTATTGAACCACCGGTAAACATTCTTTACCGTTTTATCTAACACTAAAGGATCTTCATAGTATTGCACACGAGAAACCGAATCTTCCCAAATGGCCATTTTGTCTTCCGCCTTAATGGTCGCGTATATCTCCCGTGCCGATTCCAAACTTTCGTTTTCTCCGCCATGGATAATGATCGTAGGTGTTTTCAGTTGAGAAGCTTCTTTCTTCTTGTAACAACCGGATACGAGAGCAATAGCTCTCAACCGTTGCTCTTCTTCGCTACGATTAATGACCTCGTTCGTTCCGTGACAAATACCGACCGCATACATTTTGTCTGCATCTACCTCTTCTTTGAAGCTCAGGTAATCAATGGCGGCTTTAATGTTTTCGGTCTCTTCCAAGCATAAGGTAACATAACCGTAATTAGCCAGTCTCGTGGCATATCGCATAGAAATTTTATCATCTTTTGAGTTCTGCGGCCCTAACACGATCACGGCCGGCTTTTTTCCTGCCTCTTCAGGATTGCATAACCATCCTTTTATTGTATTTTCATTAGATAAAATCACGTCTTCACATGTATAACTTCTCATCATCTTCTTTGTTTTAATATTATTACCTGATTCGTTTACGGAAAACAAAAGCAAAGGTTACACTTTTATCGAAAAAAAATGAAGAAAGGACCTCCTTAAACCGGGAAGTCCTTCATAAAAAAAGAGTTATATCTAATTATTTTTTAAAATAACGATTATAAAGCCCTTCAAAACCTTTACCGTGGCGAGCCTCGTCCTTGCACATTTCGTGAACGGTATCGTGAATCGCGTCTAAATCCAACTTTTTAGCTAACGTGGCAATACGTTTTTTGTCTTCACATGCTCCGGCTTCAGCTTCCATGCGTTTTCTCAAGTTTGTCTCGGTATCCCACACGCATTCTCCTAACAATTCTGCAAATTTCGAAGCATGTTCTGCTTCTTCCCAGGCATAGCGTTTGAAGGCTTCGGCTATTTCCGGATATCCCTCGCGGTCAGCCTGACGGCTCATGGCCAAGTACATTCCGACCTCCGTACATTCGCCGTTGAAGTGAGCTCTTAATCCTTCAAGCACTTCAGCATCAACTCCTTTTGCCACTCCAATCCGGTGCTCGTCGACAAAGGTCAATGCACCTTCGGTTTCAACCAACTCCTTGAATTTACTTTTCGGTTGCTTACATTGAGGACAAAATTCAGGAGCTTCATCTCCTTCGTGAACATAACCACATACGGTACAAATAAATTTTTTCATAACGCTCATTTTAATAAATTACTACTTATCTTTTCTCTCTATACAATTTTTACAAAATCCTTTATAATACAGATGAATTTCCGTGACGACAAACCCCTCCTCCCCCTTAAAAGAAAACTTTTCCATATCTTCTACGGAAAGGTCGTGTACTTTTCCACACCCCATACACATGAAATGGGCGTGAGGCATGGTATGGATATCGAACCGAATATTTTTCTCGTCAATAACTATCGGAGTAACGGCTTTTTGCCCGACAAATAATTTCAACGTATTATATACCGTCGTTTTGGATAAAGTCGGGTATTCCGGAGATAACGCATCATAAATCTCCTCTACGGTAGGATGTATTCTATGGGAAATCATATAATCCATTATGGCGATCCTCTGCACCGAAGGCTTTATATGATATTTACCTAAATACGCCTGAATCTCCTGTATTTTATTCATTATTTATTTGTAACAATTACATTTTTTAAACTTGTACAAATATATAAAAATTGTTTCTTTAACAATTTATTTACAAGTATAATTCTTTAAAATTTAGAATGTTTCTAATTAATTGTATTTTTCGATTAATTTTGATATTAGCATGAAGCGTATCTATATTTTTAATAGCTTTGTAGCATGTTTTTTATAGGCCCATCGGTACATATATTTGTATATCTGCTTGTTTCAGCCTTTTTCTTTATCTGTTTTTATACAAAAAGCGAAACAAGAATTCGGGAAAACTTACCGGAAGAGAAAATTATTACTCTCTCCCAAGGGACTTTCGAGACATTATCCGCGTGTAAAATAGTAGATTTTATAAAAAATACGATTCATAAGGAGCCGGAGGCGGCAGAATTTTTAGTTTTAAAGAAAAAAGTTTTACCCTACATCATAAATTACAAAGATCCTCTTTCGTCGAGTAAAACCCTTCGAGCCCCTCCTGCTGCTTAATTAGCTTTTTCGCTTTCCGCTATTACGACATCCGTTTGTAATGCACTTTGAACTGATTTACCTTACTAAAATTTATTATAATGCGAATAACTATTTGTATAATACTATTTTGCATCCTATCCAAAGCCCTAAAAGGGCAAAGCAGTACGGCCATTCGCGAGCAAGATTCAACTTACAGCATAATTGAACAATTAAAAGAGGTCGTCGTATCTGCCGAGAAAAGGATATTGCCTATAAACAGTATTCCCATAGCCTTAACTGTCATCACGGGGAAGAACCTGCCGAACGAAAATAATCTGGATTTAAGGAATCTATCGGGAATCGTTCCCAACTTTTACATACAGGAGGACGGTCTCAAATTATCAACCCCCTTGTATATACGCGGAATAGGTACCGTTTCCGGTACTCCTCCTGTCGGGTTATACGTGGACGGAGTTCCCGTTTTCGATAAAAATGCTTTTATTTTTGATCTGTACGATGTCAAACAGATTGAGGTTTTACGGGGACCGCAAACAACACTTTACGGAAGAAACAGTATTATCGGATTGATCAATATCACAACCAATATACCTTCAAATGTTTTTTCCATGGAAGCGAAAGCCGGAGTGGCCAGTTATAATTCACAAAACTACATGATATTAACGAATTTGCCTCTCCGTAACGTTATTTATAACAAGCTGTCTTTTACTTATAACCGCACGGACGGATACTTTAAAAACAGGTATACGGGAGGTAAGCCTAATCAATCCGACTCTTATAATCTGCGTTATCAGGGATTAGTACATACGAACAACACCTGGAAGATAGCTTTGGGTATGAATTACAACCATAGCTTCGACGACGGATACGCCTACCACGCGATCGATTCGTTAAAACGACATCGCTATACCGTGAATTACAACGCGACCTCTTCCTATGAAAGAGATCTGGTATCTACTTACGTTAACCTGAAAAGAAATTTCGAACGAACGTCTTTCCTGTGGGTGACTTCTTACTCCTGGTCGGAAGACAAGCAGCTATTAGATGCCGATTTCACTCGTTATGATGTTTTTCAGAATGAAAAAAGCTCTAAACAAAATCTGATTACGCAAGAGATCAATTATCAATCGACTCAGGCAAAACGCATAGATTGGACTGTCGGGACTTTCGGTTTTTACAAAGACTTAACGAATAATTATTTGGCATTATTCGGAGAAGACCGGCAATTGTTGCTTCCGATTGATTTGGACAAGGCTTTGTATTATAACAGTACAAAAACCTGGGGAGCTGCCGGATACGGTCAGATTACCGTAAAAGATTTACTTCCCGGACTAATGCTCACCATCGGATTGAGATACGACTATGAAAAGGTAAAACTGTCGTATCGCGACAGTCTACTCTATCACGGAGAGCAAAAATTTACCGGTTATCATGATTGGAAAGAGTCCAAAGATTACAAGGAGTGGTTACCCCAATTTTCTATTTTACAGAGGTGGAGCGACCAATTGTCCGTTTACGCGAGTGTATCCAAAGGCTATAAAGCGGGAGGTTATAATATTATTTCTAATGAAATGACGTCTCAAATAGTCAAGTTGGGCTATGATAAAGAGAGCCTGTGGAATTACGAGACGGGAGTAAAATATTTTAGCCGAAACAGTAAATTCAACCTGAACGCTTCTCTTTTTTATATCGATTGGAAGGATCAGCAGATATTCGTCATGGGCATGATGGGACCAAGTATCAAGAACGCCGGAGATGCCCGAAGCATAGGAGGCGAAATGGATATGAAATGGGAATTTGTGTCTCGCCTAACCTATTTCTTATCTGCAGGATACAGCGATTCGGAGTATTACCATCACCTGAACAAAGAGTATGAAGGAAATAAAATCGTTATGGCCCCCGACTTCACGATGAATACGGGATTCTCTTACTATAAACGCATAAAATTTTTCTGTTTTAATACTTTGACAGCTTCTACTTCGGTAACCGGTTTCGGGACACAATATTTTGACGAAGCAAATCGCTTGAAGCAGAATCCTTATTTCCTCTGGAACATGGATTGGGGTATATCAGGGAAGTACATTGACTTCAGAATATGGGGAAAAAACATATTGAACAAAGCGTTTTTCAGCTATATGTTTACCAGTCCGGTAGGAGCCAATTTACCCGCTTATCGCCATTCAGGGCAATCCGGAGCCCCTTCAAGATTCGGAGCTTCCATTACGTTTAAAATTTAAATAAAACAATCATCATGAAAAACAAATTGACTTCTATCATTTCGATATTATCCCTGTTATTCGTTATCGTTTCTTGCAATGACAACAAAGAACCGGAACCCTTTTTGCAAGGAACATGGGCTTACAAAGCTCCTTATTTCGTGTTCGAATATAGCGAGGAAAACATAGATGTGAATTGGGGAGGACAAACACTTCAATTTAAACCCGAAGAGTTAACGACGATGTTCAAGTCCATGGCAGGAACTAAAATGGGAGAATATTTTGTCGGTATACAATTTGTTTCCGAATCGGAAATGAATATCAATATGAAATTTAAAGACCAGACACAAAAGACATTAAAAGCCACTTATGAAACTCAAGGAACCAAGTTGGGTATCTTATTGGATAAAGAGAGTTTAAAAGAGATTACCGGAAAAGAATTGAATATTCCTCAACTCTCTTTCGATTATAAAATTATCAACAACCAGTTGACGGCCTATTTGAACTGGAGCTATCTGAAAGGCTTTTTAAATACACCCTATGTATCCGGTATGTTAGATCAATTATTTCCCACGTTGGCCGCAACGCTTCTGAAAGACCAGTGGCAATTTATGCCGGAACAAGCTCAACAGGCCGTGGTCAATCAGCTGAAACAGATCTTTAACGAAGTTAAATCAAAGACAGAAGACTTAGAGATCGGTGTCGTAATGGAATCCGTTTCCCTCTAAAAATGATTATATTGCAAATATATGATACTAATTTGGCAAAAAAAGATTTAAATTGTATAACTTTATAAGGCTTGAATTGCAACTTTCGTTTGGAATCGGACGTATAACAGTAGCCTGTCAAATTAAAAAAGATACATTATGAAAACAGAAGAATTTAAAGAGTTAGATGTGTTGATTTCATCGAACGTAATAAATGCCAGAGGTGAGGACAAAAAATTCAAATTACCCCCTCTTCCTTATAAAGAAAACGGTTTGGAGCCTTATATCAGCGAGAAAACCATTCAATTCCATTACGGAAAACACATGGCTACTTACATCAATAATATGAACAATCTGATTGCCGGTACCGAATACGAAAACATGTGTTTAGAAGGGATCGTGATGAAATCGGAAGGCGGTTTATTTAACAACGCCGCCCAATCTTATAATCACGCGTTTTATTTTGAGGCATTCAAACCTTACGATTCGGCCAAAGTGGTTCCAACCGGAAAAATAAAAGAGTTGATTGATAAATCTTTCGGTAGCTTCGAAGCTTTTAAAGAAGCATTCACAAAAGCCGCCACGACCTTATTTGGTTCCGGATGGGCTTGGGTGATACTTACGAAAGAAGGAAAACTCGAAATCGAACAAACCGGAAATGCGGACAATCCGTTGAAACGCGGTAAAAAACCGATCTTAACCATAGACGTATGGGAACACGCTTACTATTTGGACACTCAAAACGCCCGTCCGAAGTACATAGAAAATTTTTGGAATATCATTGATTGGAACGTTGTCAATCAGCGGTTAAAATAAAAAATCGGGAGAATATCTCCCGATTTTTTTTAGGGTACAATCTCCATCTCTTCGATCAGATGTTTAGCTCCCGCGTACTTATCGATAATAAATAATACATAACGTATATCTACCGCAATATTTCGGCATATTTCCGGACTGTATTGCATATCGGACATTACCCCTTCCCAAGCCCTGTCGAAATTCAGACCGATCAGATTTCCATCCGCGTTCAACACGGGGCTTCCGGAATTTCCACCTGTCGTATGATTGGTTGCAATAAAGCAAACCGGCATCTCTCCATCCTGAGCATACGAACCGTAATCTTTGGATTCGTACAACTCTTTTAATTTCTGAGGAACATCGTAATCATAGATTGCGGGATTGTTTTTTTCCATAATTCCCTCTAAAGTCGTATAATGCTTATAATACACGGCATCTCCCGGCGTATACCCTGCAACCTTACCATAAGCGATTCGCAAAGTTGAATTGGCATCCGGATAAAACGTTTTATCCGGTTGCATCTCCATTAAACCGGCCATCCATAAGCGATCCAGCGTTATTAATTCATTCTGTATCCGGGTTAATTCCGGTTTTATCTTTTCTTTGACCAACTCCTGAATCCCGTTCATGAATTGATATATCGGATCTTTCTTAATTTTCTGCAAACCCTTAGGCGTCACATGTTTTACAAAATCAAGAAGAGCCTCCCGATGCGTGAATAAGGATTTTTTAAAGATATCCGCCGCATAATGATCGTAACTCTTCTCTCCGTGTTTGATATATTTGGAATTTAATTTGACCATGCCAGGGATCCACTCCTCTCCCAACTCCTCATTATTATACAACCGAAGCATCTCTGCCATGATTTTCTGATCGGTAGCCACATCATAATCTTTATAAAACGCCTCAATCTTTTCCGTAAGTAATTTTTTATACTCCTCTTTGTCGTCAATTTTATCATAAAGATCAAAGAGTTTGGATAAAGAGGATGCCAAACCAACGATTTCGGCACCGCGCAAACCGGCTTCCATGGCATAGGCTCCGGCTAATGCAAAATCCTTTCTTCTCTCGTACAGATCGCGGTAGCGGTCTGTTAATCCGATATATTGCGTTTTCTGTTCGCCACGCGCCCATCGATCGAATAGCTGTTCCAATTTTTTCTTTTGTTCTGCCGTTTTGAAACGTTCCAGTCCTTTAATCTCACCCTGCCACTTTTTCCAGGCATTAGCCACATTCGCGGCTTTGGCGGCATATTTAATACGTAATAATTCATCCGAATTCATAGCGGCATTAATGACATTCAATTTCGCCGTCCGGATTTTTATTTTATGAGGATCTTCTATGTTCGCGATCTGTTCGATAGCATACGAGGTTAAGTATTCCTGCGTAGTTCCCGGATAACCGAAAACCATGGTAAAATCACCTTCCTTTACTCCTCCTGTTGAAATCTTAAAATATTTGGCCGGAGTATAGGGTATGTTATCTTGTGAATAATCGGCCGGTTCGTTGTCTTTTCCGGCATATATCCGTAAAACGGAAAAATCCCCCGTATGGCGAGGCCATACCCAATTATCCGTGTCTCCTCCGAACTTACCTATTGCAGAAGCCGGAGCTCCCACCAAGCGTACATCCCGATAGATTTTAAATACCGACAAAAAATATTGGTTCCCGTTGAAATAAGGTTTAATATTAGCTTTCAAATTCGTTCCTTTTACCGCTTCCGACTCTAATCTCCGGGCTGTTTGCGTAACGGCTTCGATTCTCTCTTCTTCTGTCATTCCGGGTTTTACGGCCGCATTGATTTTATCCGTAACGTCTTCCATTCGCACCAGGATAGAAGCCGTAATCTTGGGATTGGCCAATTCCGCTTTTTTATCCTGCGCCCAAAAACCATCTTTCAAGTAATTGTGTTCCAGACTGGAATGAGCCTGAATCATTCCAAAAGAGCAATGGTGGTTCGTAATAACGAGTCCTTCGTTACTCACTATTTCCCCCGTACAAAAGTGATGGAACGGTGAATCTTCCCGCCCCAAACCGATAACTGCATCTTTCAAGGAGGCGTGATTAATATCGTAAATATCTTCCGCGGTAAGTTTAAAACCGGCTTTTTGCATATCTTCGATATTATACTTCTTTAATAACATAGGAATCCACATTCCCTCGTCTGCCATACTGGGCAGGGCCAATAGGACAAAGGCCAAAAAACATACTGTAATTTTTCTCATATATAACGATTTAAAATGATTTTTATCGAATTTACCAATCCAGATTCTTTAAGGTCTCGTAAAGCTTCTGCGTAGGTAACCCCATTACATTATAGAACGATCCTTCTACTCTCTCAATCCCGATATACCCGATCCACTCCTGAATACCGTAGGCTCCCGCCTTATCATAAGGTTGAAACGTATCCACGTAAAATATGATCTCTTCATCCGATAGAGTGTTGAAATAGACGTTCGTAAAAACCGAGAACGAGTGTTGTCGCATCGTCGTGGTCAAAGTAACACCTGTTACAACCACGTGTCGACGTCCGGATAATTCCTTCAACATACGGATGGCCATATCCCGATTTTGAGGCTTACCAATAATTTTGTCATGGAGGCATACCACCGTGTCTGCAGTAACCAATAATTCATTCTTTTCCAATTCATGTCGAAAAGCTTCCGCTTTCAAACGGGAAAGAAATTCCGGTACCCGCGTAACAGGTATACCCTCCGGATATTTTTCTTCGATGTTTTTCGTCCGGACCTCAAACGTGAATCCGGCATCCCTCATTAATTGCTGTCTCCGGGGGGAAGACGACGCCAAAATCAATTTATAATTGTTAATAATATCCATGTTCACGCTACACTATTAAAGAAGTATTGTAACAACAAGCTAAATCCCACACACAGAACCATAATAAGGCGTATCAAATAGAATTGAAATTTTTTACGATCATCCCTTAAAACCGAATAGACATAGAACAAATAGGGTATGAATAGACCAACTGCAAAATATCCTAATACGACCCACGAATGTGAAAATTCTATGGCATAAAGTACGAACATGGATACAATGCACCAGCATACGAGAATAGAGATAAAAATTTTAGTCTTTCTGATTCCCAATTTTACCGGAAAAGTCATCACTCCGTCATCCCGGTCTCCCTCTATACTGTATATATCTTTATTGACTTCATAAATCCACATGTTGAAAAAAAGAAAATAAGAGAACCATCCCGTCCAATACAATACGGCATTGAAGTTTATTCCCGTTTTTGCGATAACATCCGAATAAGTATGAGTCAAAAGAGGGATTTCAAACAATACCGCGGACAACGGAATGCAACCGGCCAAAAAAGCCACGATCAGATTTCCCCAAACAAAACGTTTTTTATAGCGTGAAGAGTAGAACCAAAGCAAAAGCGAAACGGCCAAAAATAAAATCCCGAATTCCCAATGGCCGACTCGTTCTCCCATGTAAAATGCAATGACAACGGCTACTATATTTAAAAAAGTATGCAAGATGATAGCCATACGCCTGCTTATCGTTTTTCCGACAATAATCTCCCGGTTTCCCGAAAGTCGGTCTGTCTTCGTGTCAAAATAGTCATTGATCACGTACGCTGCTGAAACAAGGCAACAGACAGAAACTACAAGGAACGAAAAATCTCCATCCGACAACTGCAAGGAAAATCCTCCCTGCGCCAAGATCGGTACGATAACGAAGTAACGCATTGCATACATGGTAAAAGCAGCAAAGGCAATTGTTCGTAAACGGATTAATTTAAAAATTTCCAACATCTATAAATTCTTGTAGTTAAACGCTAAGATCGTTACTGACTTTCGCCCATTTTATTACATGCACTTTACATAACATTGCGTATCCATCCACTCCCCTTTGGCCTTCAATACTTGAGATACTACATCCCTCACACAACCCAATCCCCCGGGGATATCGGAAATATAACGGGAAATCGACTTTATTTCTTCACAGGCATCAGCGGGACATACAGGTATACCGACTTGAGTCATTACGTTGTAATCCGGTATATCATCCCCCATATACATCACCTCTTCCCTTTTCAAACAATACTTTTGTAGAAATTCGTCCAATGCCTCCACCTTATTCGCGATACCGAGATAAATATCCTGAATACCCAGTTTTTGAAAACGTTCCCTTATTCCGGGAGCGCACCCTCCCGATATAATACATACCGGATAGCCTTTTTTGATACAATACATCATGGCATAGCCGTCTTTTGTACACGATGTCCTTACCAATTCCCCTTCAGGGGTAATATTCATCTCGTGACGGGAAAAAACACCATCCACATCAAAGGCAAATGCCTTTATCGTTTTAAGTTCTTCTTTAAAAAAATTCATATTATTCATTTTTTACCAAAGTGTTGGCATATCCGCTATTTCATCTTGCTTCGTCGGATTATCCTCTTTCGTCTGACTCTCTTTAATCATTTCCGACAATAAAGCATACAGCTTTAATAAATTTTTATTCTCTTTCAACATACTCTTATGCCCGTTCAGGATAGATTCATCTCCCCGTTTAGCCGGTCCGGTTTGAGCCTCCATAGGAGTCATTAACATGACTTTGTGTGCCGTTTCGAAGATCAAAGGCCGTAAGACCGAAAAAGGCAACCCACTATTTTCCAACATTTTTTCAGCTATATGATACAAGTAATTAGGAAAATTACAAGCAAAAACGGCTGCCAAGTGTAGCTCTTTACGCTGATCCGAATGGACGGGATATATATTATCCGATAAATCAGTTGCCAACTCCCTTATTCTCTCCATTGCAACAGGAGAATTCCCTTCTATACACAGGGGAATTTCCTTGAAATTCAAATCTCTTCCTTTAGAAAAAGTCTGAACAGGATAAATAACCCCGTATTGCTTCGAAAAAGGTTTGAGAATCTCCATAGGAAGACTTCCTGACGTATGCAGTAAGAGTGCATCATCATGTATTCTAATTGACTTCAAAAGAGGATGTAACACGTCGTCACTTACACAAAAAAAATATATATCCCCATCCGGATAAATTTGTGAAAGATCAGATGTATAAGAGATACCTGTTTTGCGACCTAATTCTCTTGCGGATTCGATGGTACGGCTGTATATCTGACATAAATTAGCTCCCGCTTTCAATAAAGCGGCGGCTAAATGATGTGCCACGTTACCGGCCCCGACTAATATGATTTTATCTTGTCTCATTCCTGATATCCTATATTTTTCGGTTTTATTTTCCCCGTTTTCAACGCCTCGCAAAGACGATCGACAGCTTTGCAAATATCTTCATAAAAAAACTCAGAAATCAATACCAACTTTCCCTCCGTAACCTCCAAATGCTTATATCCATTTTTATTTTCATTCCGGTTTATTAGCAGTAAATCTCCCCCAGGAATAAAGGTATGAGTCATTTGGTTGCGTAGTTTATCGTACAAGTAATAATTCTCATTTAACAAACGGTAGCGTCCTCCGAACAATTTTGTAACACCGGAGGCAAATCTTTTAGCAGACTGCCCTTTAGCCTTCATCGGTTTCGTATCCAAAAAACTTCCCAGCACCTCAACAGCTTGTCCCATAATAACAAACTGCATATACGATAATTCAAGTTCCACTACCTTCGAGAGCTCTTTTATCATGACATTCCGCAAGAAATATTCTATCCGATTGATTTGTTCGCTTGTTTCCATAATTCCAGCCAAAATTAAGGCAAATAATTGAAAGTTGAAAATGGATGCAAGAGAATATAAAGTTTAAGAACTTTAACGATCACTTATTCGTTTTATCCTGTAACTTTGCGTCAGGTTAAATGAATACGAATATGATGCTATACAATAACGTTCCTATAGAGAAACGGTCGTTTTCCGAGGATATTTTAAACACGGGACTAAGCCTTTACGAAGTATGCAGGGTTTTTAGAGGAAGTGTCATTTTTCTCGAAGACAATCTCTTAAGACTGGAGAATTCCATACGTAAATCGAACGTAAATATCGATATCCATGCGCTCCATATAAAAGACAAACTGGACCACTTAATTCGTTTGGAAGGGATCAAAGAGGGTAATCTTAAATATGTCCTACACATCACTTCCGACGCGATTGACGAATACATATATCAGATCCGGCACTCCTATCCTACAGAAGAAGCTTATCGCTCGGGAGTTGATACGATTACTTATCATGCCATGAGGGATAACGCCGAAATAAAATACATTAATCCTCACTTGCGCGAAACGACCAACGAACTCATTCGTTCGCATGGAGTTTACGAAATCTTACTGATAGATCAGGACGAATGTATCACGGAAGGATCTCGTTCCAACGTATTTTTTATACGCGACAACATTTTTTATACAACTCCTGTACCTTATGTTTTACCGGGTACAAGCAGAAAACGGGTACTTGAGATTTGCCGGCAAGAAAATTTCCCTGTCGTGGAAAAACGCGTGTCCTGTGCGGACTTGGAAAACTACGACACCGCTTTTATTACAGGAACTTCTCCTCTCGTATTACCGATACGTAAAATCGATCACCTGTTTTTCAATCCCGCACACCCCTTATTGAGAAAAGTCATGGAACGCTATTTTTCATTATTAACTTTAAATTTTTAACCTGATTTCACATGCTTTACTTTGAATAAGAATATCTTTTTCTTAATATTGCGAACGTATTGTATACTTCTGTTATCTAAAGAAATACAATGCGTTTTTTTATTACGAAACAGAGCCTATGAAATATATTATAAGTTTGATCATTTTATCAGGTGTTCTTTTGTTCAGGCCTTGGAATATCAACCGTACTCAGGCCGATATGATGGAAACGACAGAAGAGCGGCCTATGGAAGATACCCTTATACCTATTCACGATATCATTCATAATTATTATTCCGATTTATCCGAAACAAAACGTTTAGATGCAACTATCGAACGATTTATGAATCAATGGGAAATAAAAGGAGCCTCTTTGGCTATAATGAAGGATGGAAAATTGATTTACAGCAAGGGATACGGGTATGCCGACGAGGAATCTCAGACCAAGGTTGATGTGAGTCATATCTTTAGAATCGCTTCTATTTCTAAATTAATTACGGCAACCGGTATTATGAAGCTGGTAGAAAGTGATAAATTATCCTTAGAAGATAAAGTTTTCGGAGAAAACGGAATATTGAACGATACCGTATACCAAGCGATCAGGGACAAGCGGGTGAAGGAGATAACGGTAGAACAGTTGCTGCGACACAAAGGAGGATTCTCTTTAAGGTACGGAGATCCCATGTTTCATCCGGTAGAAATTGCTAAAAAAATGGGCGTTCCCCCTCCTGCCGATTTGAATACGATAATCAGGTTTGTATTATCAAAGCGTTTAGGATTCCGTCCGGGGACCAGTACTTGCTACTCGAATGTAGGATACGGGATTCTTTCCAAAGTAATTGAAAAGATAAGCGGACAATCTTATGAAAAATACATTCAGGACAGCATACTGATCCCTGCCGGCTGTTTCGATATGCACCTGGGTAACAATTTACGCGAAAGGCGCTACCCGAACGAAGTAAAATACTACGAACCCACCAACGCCGAATTAGTACGGGCATGCGATGGAAGGGATACATTGGTACTTCGATCCAACGGGGGAAATAATATCGAAGAACTTTACGGCGCCGGAGGATGGGTAGCTTCTCCGACCGAGTTACTACGATTCCTGTCCGCGATAGACGGAAATGACAATTATCCCGATGTATTAACTCCCGAAAGCGTCAAGACGATGACGGCCAATATTTACAATGCCCTGCCGATCGGCTGGATGAACACGAATTCCAGAGGTGATTGGTGGAGGTCAGGGACCTTAGCCGGAACGAGTGCTATGATGAAACATCAAAAAGACGGTTTCAGTTGGGTTTTCATTACGAATACAAGCAGTTGGACCGGAAGTAAATTCCCGAACAAAATAGAACGGATGATGCATCAGGCTCTAAACCGGGTAAAATCCTGGCCCGAACGGGATCTTTTTGATCCGGAATATTGTAAAACGATAGAAAACTCTCAAGAATTATTAGCAAACGAACCCGCTCATGAACCCCTTTCCTCCAAAAATTCTCTTAGCACCCAACGCCTTCAAGGGAAGTCTCTCAGCTTTTGAAGCGTGTCATATCCTTTCAACATCTCTAAAGAGAAACGGAATTGAAACGATATCTCTACCCATGGGGGACGGAGGAGATGGAACTGCCGCCGTATTAGCTTATTATTATAAAGCTCGGCCCATAGAAACCGTGACATGTGACGCGTTGGGACGAACCCGGAAAGCTATTTACTACGTTGACGGAGATACTGCTATCATCGAGTTAGCCGAAAGTTGCGGGATAAAACACTTGAAAAGAGAAGAATACGATATTTTAAATACGAATACGGCGGGGTTCGGAATAATGATCCGTAACGCAATAGAGTGCGGTTTTAAAAAATTAATTCTTTGTATAGGAGGAAGTGCCAGTGTGGACGGAGGAATGGGAGCTTTACGGGAAATAGGTTTGTCCATAGAAAAAAAATCAGATACATACAGGAACGATATTATTGATATGAAGGACATTCATACCGATTATATACAAAATAGATTTAAGGATATAGAGTGTACCGTCTTATGTGATGTGGATAATCCGATAACAGGAGAACAGGGAGCTGCTTTCATGTTCGGTCCCCAAAAAGGGGCGTCTTCGGAACAGGTCATTTTATTGAATGAAAAGCTTCATAATCTGACCTGCTTGTTAGAATCCAAAACCCGGAAGTCGTTACATACCCTGAAACACGGAGGTGCTGCCGGAGGGATTGCTTTGTCTTTTTGTTCTTTGTTGAATGCTAAATTAGTATCCGGTTCCACTTTTTGTATAGAACTTGCTCGACTAAGGGATTATCTCTCTTCTGTCCAAGCAGTAATAACAGGAGAAGGTAAAATAGACGTACAATCTCTGCACGGAAAAATTCCCGGATCCATTTCCGACCTATGTCGTGAAAATCATAAAACGGTATATGCTATTGCCGGAATGACAGACCATCGACTTCTCTCCTCTTTCGACCAGGTCTTCACATTGCTATCTCATGCTTCTTCCGTGGAGGACTCTATCATAAATGCAAAAGAATATCTAAAAATCATTGCCCAGGAAATCTCGGATGTATTTTACGCTTCCATCTATTCCATGTAACCTCTGCAAAATAAATTATCACTTTTCCTTTGACATTTGCTTACAATTTATAAATTTTGCAGCTTCAAAACAGACAATCATAAATAATTATCTAATAACAAAAACTTATAATTTATGTCTTATAAAATTCTTGCGATTAATCCGGGGTCAACTTCCACGAAAATTGCTATTTACGAGGATGAGAATGAGCTATTCGTGAAAAATATCAAGCATTCATCCGAAGAAATCGCCCGTTTTGAGACCGTTGCTTCTCAATTCCAATTCAGAAAAGAGATCATTTTAACCGAATTGAAAAATGCCGGGTTCGATATCAACGAGATCCATGCAATCGTTGGCCGGGGAGGATTGGTTAAGCCTATAGAATCGGGAGTGTATGAAGTAAACGATGCCCTTATAACCGATTTAAACAACCCTCCTCTCGGAGAACATGCATCCAACCTGGGCGGATTGATTGCTCACGATATCGCCCGCTCTTTAAATAACGGAGCCAAAGCCTATATCGCGGATCCGGTCGTTGTGGATGAAATGGAAGAAGTTGCCCGTCTCACCGGACATCCCGCATTCCGAAGAGTCTCCATTTTCCATGCATTGAATCAAAAAGCAATTGCAAGAACTTATGCCAAAGAGATTGGGAAAAAATACGAAGATATCAATCTGATTATTGCCCATTTGGGAGGAGGCGTTTCCGTCGGAGCACATAGACGGGGACGAGTAATTGACGTAAACAACGCTTTGGACGGAGACGGACCGTTTTCTCCGGAACGTTCCGGTACCTTGCCTACCGGACAATTGATAAAAATGTGCTTCAGCGGAGAAAAGACTCAAGCCGAGATAAAAAAGATGATCAAAGGTGAAGGCGGATTAGTAGCTTATTTAGGAACTAACGATGCTTATGAAGTAGAGCTGAAAGCGAAAGAAGACCCGCAATGGAAACTGGTTCAGGACGCAATGTCATATCAGGTGGGTAAAGCTATTGGAGAGATGGCTGCCGTTTTGAAAGGTGACGTGGATGGCATTCTGTTAACCGGAGGAATCGCACATAACCCCTTTCTGGTTGCTTATGTAAAAGAGATGGTCGAATTCATCGCCCCGCTAAAGGTATACCCCGGAGAAGACGAAATGCGTGCTTTGGCCATGAATGGCCTGATGGTTATCCGCGGAGAACTTACCGGAAAAATCTACCAATAAGAGTCGGTCTTTAAAAGAGGAAAAGGCTCTAGTCAGTATAAAAAAAATGAGAAGCGCTTTGCTGCGCTTCTCATTTTTTATCGATTCATTCATTTATTTATTTTCAGTCGTATCGACAGGCTTCTGAATACCTTCAGTCGTCGTGCGTTCTTCCATACGCTTTATGCGTGAATCCAAATCGGGATGAGTAGAAAATAACTGGTTCAGTTTACTGTTTTTTTTCGCTCCAGCCTCTTCCTGCATTTGTTTCAATCTATGAAACGAAAGAGCCATCGCCCATGGATTTTTCCCGGCCTTCTTCAAAAATTCATAACCGTAATCATCCGCATCGCGTTCCTGTTTTTGCGAGTAATTGGCTTGCACCAAAGCTTCACCGAGATCACCTAACTGCGAATCGGTCAATGCGGCAACTTTTCCGCCTTGAGACGACACTCCGTCTTTTAAAGCGGAAGTCAACAATGCCGTACGAAAAGCTTTCTTCGAGTCCTTATGGGCCACATGTCCCACCTCGTGTCCAATCACACCCAACAACTCCTCGTCACTCATAATATCCATTAACGAAGAAAAGACGCGTACGCTACCATCCGCACAAGCAAAAGCGTTAACGTCAATCACATAGTACACTTTAAAATTCAAAGGAATACCCTCCACCTCCTTCAATCCTTCCGTCAGTTTCTTCAGTCGAATAGTATAAGGATCATCATCGGCACATACCTGATTGTGCTTATCCATCCAATCGATATACTCCTTTACATACGCGGCCATTTGTTCGTCAGTCAGCGTAACCGCCTGCACCGCTTTCGATGCCCCGCTCACTGCTTTTTTAAGTTTTAACTGCGCCATTACAGGCATCACGAATGTTGTACACATGAGTACAACCGCACATTTCACAAAGAATCTTATCATCATATTTTAGCATAAAAAATTACGCGGCAAATAAAATAAAAAAAATCCATACCAGATAACAGTTAAGCGACTTTTTTAGACTTTCTGCAAGTCATAAAATTCCTCGGAAATCTTTGGTTCCGAGGAATCTTTTGTAAGAGTCTTTCTCTCTGTTTTGATCAGACGACTCCCCGTATACGATCTTCAAAGGCCGTAAGAGCAGCTTTTGCTCCCTCACCCATCGCAATGATAATTTGCTTGAAAGGCACGGAAGATACATCTCCTGCGGCATAAACTCCTGGAACATTCGTCCGGCAATAACTATCTATGACAATCTCGCCTCCGCGGTTCGTATCCAAATATTCCCTAAACGGGAGCGTATTGGGAGCTAAACCGATCTGCACAAAGATACCATCCAATTCAACGATACGTTCTTCCCCCGTTCGATGATCTTTTACGCGAATCCCAGTCACCTTCTCTCCATTTCCAATCACCTCCGTGGTTTGAGAACCGGTGAAAATATCGATATTAGGCATACTTTTAGCCTTCTCTTGTAATACCTTATCGGCTTTCAATTCATCCAGAAATTCAAATACAATCACGTTCGAGCAGATTCCAGCCAGGTCTATTGCAGCTTCGATCCCCGAATTTCCTCCCCCGACAACCGCCACTCGTTTTCCTTTATAAAAAGGACCGTCACAATGCGGGCAAAACGCTACGCCGCGTCCAATGTACTCTTCTTCTCCCGGTACATTCAATTTACGCCAACTTGCTCCCGTGGCAATAATAACTGCATCCGCCATGAATTTTTCCCCACCGGATACCGTTAATTGTCTTTTACTTTCTTGTATCTCTATTTTCTCTATTTTTCTATGCTCGAACAAATCGATAGGATAACGATTCATATGAGTCCTCAAATTATCGGCTAACCGATCTCCCGTGGTTTCGGGAATGGATATTAAATTCTCTATCCCTACAGTTTCTTTCACCTGCCCCCCTATCCTTTCAGCGATGACCGCGACACTCAATCCTTTACGAGCCGAATAAATGGCGGCAGAACATCCGGCCGGTCCTCCTCCAACAACTACAACGTCGTATTCTTTAGCAGGTATCTCCCGAACGTTTTCGATTTTCCCGTACCGAACTTCCAATTTATCCAATAAAGTCCCGAAATCACCCCTTCCGACATGCAATAACTGCCCGTCCGCAAAAACGGCAGGAACTCCCTGAATCCTCAATGCATCTATCTCTTGGGGATAAATAGCTCCATCCACCATTTCATGTCGAATCGCACCGTTTAACGTGGTCATTGCATTCAATGCCTGTACGATATCGGGGCAATTGGTACAGGTTAAAGAGACATAAGTCGTCAAATGTATGGGACCTTTTAAAACTTTTACACGGTCACATATTCCTTTATCCGGAAAATTTTTCCCTTTTCCGTCCAAATTCAATATCGCCAGCAATAAAGAAGAAAACTCGTGTCCGTTAGGAACCGCCCTGAATTTTATACCGGTCATTTTGCCGTTTTTCAGTAAAACAAAGGATAAACCTTCTCCCTCTCCTACTCGACAGGAAATTTTCTCGGAACAGGAAGATACGTCTTCCAATAGTTCCAATAATTCCGCACGACTTCCATGTTCCGGCGAAACAGAAATATCGAAAAGGTATTCTGCCTCCAACGGGCTAAATATTGTATATAATTGTTCTTTTAATTCAGAATCTAACATCTTGTTTTATTTGTTTTTAGTGGTTTCCTGACGAAGAAATAGGGTCGAGATAAAGTTTCCCGACCCCGTTTTCCTCTCAATTTATCTTAAATCTTTCCGACCAAGTCAATACTCGGTTTCAACGTTTCTTCTCCTTTTTTCCACTTGGCAGGACAAACTTCATCCCCATGTGCCGCGACAAATTGAAGAGCCTGAAGACGACGGAACAATTCTTCCGCATTACGTCCCACATTACCGGCCAATACCTCGTAAGAAACGATTTTCCCCTCCGGATTGACGATAAAAGTACCCCTCTCTGCCATTCCGTCGCTCTCGATCATAACATCAAAACTGCGGGCAAGCATTCCTGTCGGATCAGCCAACATGGGATATTGTATTTTCTGAATGGTTTTTGAGGTGTCATGCCATGCTTTATGAACAAAATGAGTATCACAGGATACGGAATAAATTTCACAACCTGCCTGTTTAAAATCTTCATATTTATTCGCCAAATCCTCTAATTCCGTAGGACACACGAATGTAAAATCGGCCGGATAAAAGAAAATCACGGACCACTTGCCCAGGACATCCGCTTTACCGATTGTTTTAAACTCTTTATTTACATAGGCTTGAACCTTAAAATCTACAATCTCTTTTCCAATTAGTGACATAATCTTCATTTTTAATTTATACTGTTTATCTATCTGTTCTTATTAGTTCGATACAAAAATATTCTGAATATTTTCATCAATCAAACAGATATTATTTATATTTGTATCTATAAAATCTATATACAATGACAATACAACAGATGGAATACATTGTGGCGGTCAATAAATACCGTCATTTTGTGACAGCTTCGGAAAAATGCGGAGTAACCCAACCGACCCTGAGTATGATGATTCAGAAGTTGGAAGAGGAGTTGGAGATTAAAATATTCGACAGGACCAAGCATCCCATAGAACCAACTAATATGGGGCTACGGATCATCAGGCAGGCCGAAGCTTCTCTATTCGAAATCCGAAAAATCAAAGAGATGGTCATTGCCGAGACCGAATCTCTTTCCGGAAATTTGCAGATAGGCATTATTCCAACAGTTGCCCCTTATCTTGTTCCTGAATTTATTACTTTTTTTAAACTCGAATACCCGACAGTAGACCTCTCTATCTCGGAGATGAGAACCGATAATCTCGTTCACCATCTTCACGACGGATTGATAGATATCGTTATTGCTTCTACTCCATTGAATAGACCTGATTTTTATGAGATACCGCTCTATTATGAACAGTTCGTGGCTTATTTCGCCCCGGAAAATCAACAAAAAGATCAGGTTCTAACAGCGGAAAATTTGCCGGGAGAAAATCTTTGGGTGCTACAAGAAGGCCATTGCATCCGGAATCAAATTTTTAATCTATGTTCTCAAACGGCCAGTTACAACCACATTTACGAAGCAGGAAGTATAGACACATTAATCCGGATCGTAGATAAAAACGGCGGGTATACCTTGATTCCGGAATTACACCTGCCGTTTTTGACGGAAGAACAGAAAAAAAATATCAGATCCATCGCATCTCCTCCTGCCGTGAGGGAAATCTCAATTATCATACGGAAAGATTACGTTAAAGAAAGAATGATAAATGCCGTTGCGGACACGGTGAAAAAAATCATTCCTTCGTCTATGCTTGACGACCGATTAAAAAAATTCTCCATAAAGTTGTAACTCTCAAAGTTTATCGGTTATTCAGAAAGGTCAAACAATTCTTGACCAGCAAGTCTATTCCTATGGATATTGCTTTTTCATCGGGGGCTAACCGGGGGCTATGCAAGGGCGGCATAGATTCGGAATCTTCCGGGCAAACACCCAATACCCATAACACGCCCGGTATTTTTTCCAAATAGATAGCGAAATCCTCTCCCAATGTCAGGGGATCCATCTCGATTACATTCTCTGAACCGACAAGATCGGAAGCATTTTTCCGGAGCAAACGGGTAAGCTGTTCGTCATTCACGAGTACGGGAAGTCCATTCCAAGTATTATCCATTCTAAAAGAACACCCGTAAAGTCCGCAGATAGCACGGGACTTTTCTTCTATCAACTCGAAGATTCGATGGCGTAAAACGTTATCGTGCGTGCGAACGGTTCCCAAAACATCGACCCGGTCCGGAATGACATTATTACAGGTTCCACCGTGAACAGAGGTAATTGAAAGAACCGCCGGAATAAAGGGATTCCTGAATTTAGTTATTAAAGTTTGATAAAACTGTATCAGATGAGCAACGGCCAGTATCGGATCCGATCCCATTTGCGGCATGGCAGCATGCGTTCCCTTGCCTTCCACTGAAAAAATAATATTATCCGAAGAAGCAAAAAAAGCTCCGGCACGTATACCGATACGACCGGTTTTCAATCCCGGAAAAATATGTTGAGCAAAAATCGCCTGCGGCACAGGGTCCTTTACGACTTCCGGTAAAAGCAAACGAGCTCCTCCCGGCCGTTTCTCTTCGCTCGGCTGAAAAAGTATTTTAACCGTCCCGTTCAACTCTTTCTCTCTCCTTTTCAAAAAAAGGAGAGCCCCCAAAACCATGGCCATATGCATATCATGTCCGCAAGCATGCATCATTCCCTCCTTTTCAGAACAATATTCCAATCCGGTCTCTTCTTCTATCTTCAACGCATCCATATCGGCCCGTAGGGCAACACAACGCTTCCCTCTGCCCACATAAGCAATAATACCCGTACCGATCTCCTGATAGTCAATATGATGATCCTCCAGTATCCCTGTTATATATTTTTGCGTATTGAATTCCTGCATGGCAAATTCCGGATGCCGGTGGAAATAACGCCTGTACTCTATGGCCAACGAATAAATATCTTCTGTCTTCATTTTATCATTCTTTAATTCGAATCAACGCGTTTGATACAATAGCTGTCACCCCTCCGGCCGTAATTCCGGAAGAAAAAATGTTCTTTATCGTGTCCGGAAAATACATTAAAATTTCAGGAAGCAACTCCACACTCAATCCTAAAGAAAAACTGAGAGCCATTACCAAGGTCGCTTTGCGATCGATATTCTGAGAAGCTATAATTCGTATGCCGGCCGCGGCCACCGTTCCGAACATCAATAAAGTAGCTCCTCCTAAAACCGGTTCCGGCATCAAGGAAAATACCAACCCTACGGCCGGAAAAAGTCCCAGAAGTATTAAAAAGGCAGCAATATAATACCCTACATAGCGACTGGCAACTCCCGTCAATTGTATCATTCCGTTGTTTTGAGCAAATATTGAATTAGGAAAAGAATTGAATACGCTTGCCATGAAAGAATTAAATCCATCGGCCATAATACCTCCGGAAACCCGTCTTATAAACTTGTCTCCCTCCACGGGTTCTCCGGATATCATGGAATTAGCCGTGATGTCTCCGTATGCCTCGATAGCGGTAATAGTATAAATTAGTCCTACAGCAATAAAGGAAGACCACTCGAAAGATAATCCGTACTTGAAGGGAAGGGGAATATGGACACCACCGTAATTCCGGACAGAAGAAAAATCAATCATCCCCATAAAATAAGCTACAACATACCCGGCACCCAAACCGATAACGATAGAACTCATCCGAAGGTATTTATTCCCGCTCCGGTTAAAGAAAATAATCAATACCAGAACAAAGGCCGCCAGTTCCAAATGCTCGAAACTACCAAATGTTCCGTCGGCTTTAGCCAAAGCCCCTCCACCACAAGCCGTAATCCCCACTTTAATCAAACTCATGCCGATCAATGTAACAACTATTCCGGAGACAAGGGGAGTAATTATCTTTCTGGCATATTTCAATAGCCGACTAATCAACATCTCGACAAAAGAACCAGCCATACAAACCCCGAAGATCAAAGGCAATCCTCCCGTTAATCCGGTAGAGATAATCGGACCGATAAAAGAAAAACTCGTTCCTTGTATACACAGCAACCCCGTTCCTATACAACCTATTCGTTTGCATTGAATAAATGTGGATATTCCTGATGCAAAAAGAGCCATGGAGACTAAAAATGCAGTAGTTTCCACATCCAAATTCAACGCCCCGGCTATTATAAGGGGTGGTGTCACTATGGCGACAAAAATAGCCAATAAATGCTGTAATGCGGCAAAAAAAGCCTCTTTAAAAGGCGGCCGATCCTCAATTCCATAGATCAAGGCTGAACGCTCCTGCTTGTTTTCCATGTCCATACCTCCTCTAATTACCGTATTTATTCCCGTATTTCAATCCGGCAGTTATCCAAACTATCGATGATCGCCAAGGATTCAACAAGGATATTCCTATTTCTTAACAAATCTCCCCCGTGCTGAAATGCCTTCTCTATGATAAATCCCATCCCGACTAACTCTGCTCCAGCTTGCTCTATCAAATCAATGATACCGTTAGCGGCATTGCCATTGGCTAAAAAATCGTCGATAAAAAGAATCCGGTCTCCTTTACCTAAAAAATCTCTACTGATACACACGTTATACTCCCTGTCTTTCGTAAAGGAACGAACCGTTGTCGAAATCGTATTTTCCATCGTTTTGGGCTGCTTTTTCTTAGCGAATACGACCGGTAGCTCTAATAGATACCCGACCATGATTGCCGGAGCTATTCCGCTGGCTTCAATCGTCATTACCTTGTTGAAATTCAGGTTGGCAAACCGACGAACAAACTCAACCCCGATAGATTTCATCAAGATGGGATCCATTTGATGATTTATAAAACTATCCACTTTTAAGATACCTCCTTCAAAACATCTACCATCCTGCAGAATCCTTCTTTTTAGTAACTCCATAGGTCTTTATATTTATCTATTTCACACTCCCTGCAAAAGTATAAAAATCTCTTGTGATACGATCCGTTCTTTTCAAATTATAAAAAAGCAGCCATAAGAATGGCTGCTTTTTTATATAACAATAACAATGTTTATTTCTGTGCTTCTATCCATTTTTTAGCATTCACGAATGCTTCGATCCACGGACTCACTTCATCCTCTTTCCGATCTTCCGGATAATACGCCCAGTTCCAAGGAGCCATAGAGCGTTCCAAATGAGGCATTATCGCCAAGTGACGACCATCCTTGCTGCAAATAGCCGCCGTTGCCAGAGGAGAACCGTTCGGATTAGCCGGATAGCGGTCGTAACTATACCTGACAGGAATATGATACTCCTCCTGTTCATAAGGTAAATAGAATTTCCCTTCTCCATGAGCGATCCAAATTCCCAGACGAGATCCCGCTAACGTTTTCAACATAATTGAATCATTCTCCACGATATCCACGTTTACGAAAGCTGATTCAAACTTATGGGAATCGTTATGCAGCATCTTAACTTTCTTCTCTTGCTCCGGATAAACCAAATCCAACTCCACCATTAATTGGCATCCATTACAAACACCCAGACTCAAGGTATCCTCCCGCTTATAAAAATTCTCTAAAGCGACACGCGCTTTTTCATTGTATTTAAACGCACCGGCCCATCCTTTTGCCGAACCTAAAACATCCGAATTGGAGAATCCTCCCACAAAAACAATCATATTCACGTCTTCCAGATTTTCCCGACCGGAAATCAAATCCGTCATGTGAACATCCTTAACATCGAATCCTGCTAAATACAGCCCCCAAGCCATCTCCCGATCGCATTGGCACCCTTTTTCGCGAAGAATAGCAGCTTTTATACCCGAAGGAGTCGAACGATTCGAATCCAACCCCAACGCGGCTAATTTTCCAGTAAAAGAAGAGGGGAATCGATATTTCAATTCATTCTGCTTGTAATTTTTATACCTCTCCAATGCCAACTCAACTCCGCTTTGACGACGATCTAAAAGATAAGAGGTTTTAAACCACAAATCCCTTAAAGAACGAATATCCAGGTTCCACCGCGCACTATCCTTTTTAATCGTCAAACGGCCGCTCTGAGACAATCCCCCAAGGAAATTATAGGCAACGCCGGCCTCATCCAAAATCCGGGCCACCTGTTTACAATCCTTTACCTGTATCAATACTCCCGGATTTTCAGCGAATAAAATTTTCACGATATCCTTTTCAGCCAAATAAGAAAAATCGATATCCAGTCCCAAACGATTGTCGGCAAAACACATCTCCAACAAAGCCGTGATCATCCCCCCGGCCGAAATATCATGACCGGCCAATACATACCCCTCTTCTACCAATTGTTGCAAAACGGTGAAAACATTTGCAAAATATTCCGCGTCTTTAACATCCGGAGCATCCTTTCCGACCTTATCCAATACCTGAGCAAAGCTGGATCCGCCCAATTTCAATTTATCGAATGAAAAATCAATATATACGATTTCTGTTTGCGGGTCGACTTTTAAAACAGGAGAAACTATTTTTTTTATATCCTTCACCTCTCCAACCGTAGAGATAATGACGGTCCCCGGGGCATAGACTTTTTTGTCTCCGTATTTCTGTGTCATGGAAAGAGAATCCTTTCCCGTGGGAATATTTATACCTAATTGGATGGCAAATTCACTCGCAGCCTCTACCGCTCCGTATAAACGAGCGTCTTCGCCCGGATTTTTACAGGGCCACATCCAGTTAGCAGATAAAGATATTCCACGTAACCCTTGCTCTATGGGTGCCCAAACCAAATTAGTCAACGCTTCCGCTATGGCCAAACGCGAGCCCTTTGTCGGATCGATCATAGCAGCAACCGGGGCATGACCAATAGAGGTGGCTATCCCTTTCTCTCCCTTATAATCCAAAGCGATAGCCCCCAGATCATTCAACGGTAATTGCAAAGGTCCGGCACATTGCTGAAAAGCGATACGACCGGTCACTGAACGGTCTACTTTGTTGGTCAACCAATCTTTACAAGCTACCGCTTCTATCTGCAACACTTGTTCGATATACTCTTCGATCTTATTTATATCATAATCGACCTCCGTGAAATGTTCCTTCACGTTTTTATCCTCCATAATTGTTTTCGGCGGATTCCCGAACATATCTTTCATCTCCAGATCTATAGGCTTTTCTCCTGTCTCGGCATCAATAAAGGTAAAACGGTGGTCTCCCGTAGCCTCACCGATTACATACATCGGGGCTCTTTCCCGGTCTGCAACGCGCTGTAAAGTAGCAACATCTTTCTCTTTCATCACCAATCCCATACGCTCCTGAGACTCGTTCCCCACGATCTCTTTGTCGGAAAGAGTCGGATCTCCCACGGGCAATTTTTCCAAGTGAATCAATCCCCCTGTCTCTTCCACCAACTCCGACAAACAATTCAAATGTCCGCCAGCACCGTGATCGTGAATGGATACGATCGGATTTTCATCGCATTCCGCCATCGCCCGGATCGCATTACATACTCGTTTTTGCATCTCCGGATTGGAACGTTGCACGGCATTCAACTCTATTGCACCGGCATAAACCCCCGTATCCACGGAAGAAACGGCTCCCCCTCCCATACCAATCCGGTAATTGTCTCCTCCTAATAATATAACTTGATCTCCTACTTCCGGAGTATGTTTCATGGCCTGTCTGCGGTTTCCGAAACCGATACCGCCCGCTTGCATAATTACTTTATCGTAACCGTATGTTTTGTCATTCTCCTCATGTTCAAACGTCAACAAGGAACCCACGATCAAAGGCTGACCGAATTTATTTCCAAAATCCGATGCCCCGTTGGAAGCTTTTATTAAGATATCCTCCGGTGTTTGGTAAAGCCACTTCCGCGGATCGATTTTCTCTTCCCAAGGACGATCTGCCTCCAAACGCGGGTAAGAGGTCATGTATACGGCCGTACCGGCAATAGGAAGAGCAGCCTGTCCCCCGGCAATTCGATCCCGTATCTCTCCTCCTGTTCCCGTGGCAGCCCCGTTAAACGGTTCCACTGTAGTCGGAAAATTATGGGTTTCCGCCTTCAAGGATATTACCGTATCGATCTCTTTCGTTTCGAAAAAGTCCGGTTTATCCTGCGTACGAGGTGCGAATTGAATCACATGCGGACCTTCCAAAAAGGCACAATTGTCTTTATAAGCTGACACGATCCGATTCGGATTGGTCTTTGAAGTCTTTTTTATCATCGAAAAAAGAGATTCTTCTTTAGTCTCTCCATCGATAATAAATGTTCCGTTAAAGATTTTATGACGGCAATGCTCCGAGTTTACCTGAGAAAAACCGAATACCTCCGAATCCGTCAAATTTCGTTTTAACTTTTTACTTAAGTTTTCCAAATAAACAACCTCCTCCTCGTTCAACGCGAGCCCCTCTTGTTGATTATAAGCTCGTATATCTTCGATATAAACGATGGGATCCGGTTTCTTATCGATCGTAAAAACAGATTGATCCAATCCTGCATAAAATGCCTGAAGCATAGGATCGTATGTTGCTTTCTCATTACTACGAGCAAACTCTTCAATCCTTAGGATCCCCGATATTCCCATATTTTGAGTGATCTCTACAGCGTTAGTACTCCAAGGAGTTACCATTTCCCGGCGAGGACCCACGAAATATCCTTCCATCGCCTCTTCTCGAACTCTCTTTGCCCCGCTGAATAACCATTCTAATTTACTAACATCCAAAGGATTTTCTGAATCTTGGTAGTGAACGGCATACACCGTTTCATCTTTTTGGTAGAAAACTATTGCCATGCGTTATATCTGTTTATTTTGAATTCCACGTTTCACCCGCGAATATAATAAAAAACGAGGGATCTTTCCCTAAAAACAGGATTCGAACATAAAATAAAACAGAATTAACGGAATGACGAAAATGCCTATAACCTTTACCAAAGAGTATTGTATGCAACAATCTATTTATTCGAACTTACATTTTATATCCGATCGTATTCCGCTCCCTGACCATACTGGCAAGGAATTCCGGAGTGAATTGTTCCACATCGTGTTTAGTTATCGAATACATTTTGCCTTTGTTCTCTTTAAGACCGGTTTTAGCTACCCGTTGAATCCTATTTCGAATCATCATCTCAGCTACCAATTTGATCAGGCGAGCACTGGCGTGATTTTTTTTCTTATTGTCGACCAAATGGGAAATAAATGAAACGATTTGCTGTTGAGCCGTACGAGTCATTTTGGATTTTTCGGTAGCCAGATCCCGCTTCAATATTTCCAACAACTCCTCTTTCGTATAATCCTCAAACACCAAAACATTAATCATATCGGAAACTTTTTCCACGTCATCGTTCAACATGATTCGCGGAGGATTCTGCTTGGCGTATATAATCGTGTAAGCCCCCGGTTTTTCCGCCAATTGATTAACCAATAGGGCACGTACCCTCTCTTTCACTCCCGGAACATCATTCAAACGACTGGAATCTTCATCGAAGAAGAAAAGCCCACCTTTCGATTGAATCAGCGCATTGCCTATATTCTGCATGGCTTCTTCGTCTGTTTGTCCGATCAGCTTCTCTACCCGGAAACGTTTTACCTCCTCTTTGTCAATAATTCCCATAGCCTTATATAGACGGGCTATGATTCGAGCTACCGTCCCTTTGCCCATACCGGAATTACCTGTAAAACACCATTGTAAGGAGAGACGGGTATTTAATTTTACTCCTTGTCGGTTGTAATGTCGGGCCAAATCCACAAAATCGTGAATTTGTTTTTTTAATTTAGCCTGACCAACCATATGATCCAGATCCTTCAAAGCAGCTGCAATCTCTTTTTCATCGAACCGATCCTTGTAGGAATTGGGTAATTGAGAAGTTATATCGGGGATATCAATCTCCATCAAGGTAGTAATCTCCTTCCGGGTCAATTCCCGTTCTTTTCGGATTTTCATCGTTCGTGATGAAAGATTTCGTATAGCCTGATCTACCATCTTTTCCACGAAAAGAGCGTTTCCAAAATGTTTATCGTGTTCATCGTATACCTTAGATACTAACTTCTTAAAAGCCTCTTTGGCTTTGGGGTGTAAACTATAATTTTTTTCTTTCACTTTCTGAACGGCAATCTCCAGCAACTCTTCAGGCGTGTAGTCTTCAAAATAGAATGAATAGGGAAAAAGCAATTTCAACTTTGGGTTAGCAGTCAGAATTTTTTCCATCTCTTCGGAATCTCCCCCCAATATGACCACGGTATCACCGTTCTCGGTTTCGGATAATTGATTTAAAATCATGCCTAAAGCCGTCATACCCGTTACCTCCTGAAACAAAGTATGAGCATTCTCAAGATAAAGAATCCCCCCTCGAGCTTGTTCATAAATATAGAATGCCATTTGCTGGGGAGATACACTTCCGTCTCCGATCAATTCCCCCCGAGTTCTTACCGTTACCGCAGAACTTTCCAACACTCCCGCCGTATTGAAAATTTCCCCCAACATTTGAGCGACCGTAATTTTTCCGGTACCGGGATTACCCGTAAAAATCATGTTCAGCGGAGGAAGAACATCCGTAAATCCGTGTCTTTGCCTTTCCCGGATAAAATAGACATAATTTATATAGTTAATCATGCTGTTTTTCAATTTGTCAGATCCGATCATTTCATTCAATTTCTTCAATGAGTCTTCCGGACTCGGTTGCTCGCAAGCATCGATATCCTCCTCCCGAATCAACATCATCTCGTCCTTCGTGTAACTACCGGAACGATTAGCCATCAAACGTTTAGCCAATTTCGATGCGGCCGAAGCCAAACGATCTTCTAAAAAATGCCCGTTTTCAAATCCTTCATTTTTAAACGTACAATAATCATTTAAAAGCTTGGCAAATTTCTCTTCCGCTTTTGGAGTAAATTTATATTGACGTAAGGTTAACATCCGATGCGTAATCTCCATAAGTTCATCCGGAGAATAATCTTCAAAAACCAATCGAGTGGGGAAACAACGTTTCATGTCGGGAATTCCCTCCGCTATGGCCAATAATTCATTCTTATTGCCGGCCAATATAACCAACACACGAGGGGATTCGTTATCCAGAATATTCAATAATATATTCCATATTCGAATGGCCGGATCATTCGGATTATTCGTCGGATAGAGCTCGTCCGCATCTTCTATCAACAATATACCGCCTTCGCTCTTGGACAAGGCGTCCCGAATCAACTCTTCTTCTGCCGTTTGTCCGGGATTTGTTAAATGTTCCCGACGGTACCGGTGCAACTCACCGTTGCTTAATATGCCCTCTTTATAAAATATTTTTCCTATAAGTCGGGCTACCGTACTCTTCCCCGTTCCCGGATTGCCCATAAACAACATATGCATGGGAGGAAACTCATCATCAAATCCGTTCTCTTGTCTCATTTTTACAAATTCGACCAACTCGTTCACCCGGGTAATCTCCTCTTTTACGTTCCTCAACCCTACCAATTGATATAGTTGCTCTAAAGCATCTTCCTTTTCCATCCATTTTTCATCATTTCCCGGATGAACCGTATCGGTACGCTCCATGGATGCGACCTCTTCGTTAAAACGATACGGTACATCTTCCGTCCCTATTTCAAAATCCAATACGAGTACGACCTGATCAAAACAAAGTAATTCCACCGTATAACTTCCCGTTTCCCAAAAATGCTCCAATTTTCCACCTAAATCCACGGCAAAACAGAGCAATCGTTTTCCCTTCGAATCGGATACGTAATACTTTCCTTTAACCATCCGGGTTGCTTTCGTCATTCCATTATGATCCATAATGTTAACGAGAAATTCATAGGTCCAATCCTCTTTCAAACGATTTTCCGCCACAAGATAAAAACGTACGTCTTGCAGGTTATTTCCGTTCAACATGCGAAAAGAGTGGGGACGTTCCGTGTTGGGATCTTCCTCGCAACACTTATCAAATCCGGCATCAACAACCTTAAAATAATCCGCCACATCAGCATGAGCCTCCAGCAAATGAATCTCATCCGATAAAGCGGCCATTCCGTTGACCACCACCTGTACCCGGTATACCCCCTCCCGGAAAACAAACCCATTCAGATCCGCTAAAACAAACGAAACAGAATAGTTAAAGACATTCATATCTTTAGGAATAACCACTACCTCCTCTTTCTTGGCCACCATAACTGGATTATCTTCATCCATAAAGAATAAACCGACAACAACCGAAGCATTCCATGAACTTTCATCATAGCGTTTGTTTATCCATTCCGTATCGATATAAAATGCCTCCACTTCATTTGAACGATAGACCGTACGGTAACGTTTATGTCCCGTATAATCAATGATATTACGATTACTTATCCGGATACTTTTAAACTTAAACTCGTCTTCAGGATTTGCTTTCTTACCTCTGTTTTTTACAGTATTTTTTTTGTCGGCCATATCGTTTTACATTTTGGATTTTCACTATATGGTTTCATTGGATCCATACCGGATGAATCCGTTACACCAACTTCTCCAAAAATAATTTTATTTTCGTCCAAAAACAATTCTTTCCTATTTTAATTAATTCGCTATTTTATAATATATTAAAAAACAGAAAGATGAGTATTTTTATCGATTACAGCTCCCGACTTTTACATAAAATAAAAGCGGTGATGAAACATCACCGCCTATCGAGCGAAAAACGGGACTCGAACCCGCGACCCCAACCTTGGGAAGGTTGTGCTCTACCAACTGAGCTACTTTCGCATTATCATCAAACAACGTTTTGGCATCTTCAAACCTACCCAAGGTTGCCTCTATACGCTTAGCTTCCGGGGGGAAGGTTGTGCTCTACCGACCGAGCTACTCGCATACTTTTTTAAGAACAGGACAAAGGTATATAATTAATTCCAACACGCAAATTTTTATTTTAAATTTTTATACAAAAAAGTACCGGACAGCCTACCCTGTCCCTCCATTCGACGGAAGGAGATGTCAATTTTCCCATCAATAACTAAATAAATATGTTTTCTTGTTTTTAATTCACAAACATTCATAAACCCCTATCTTTCTACGGGTTTATAACGTATATTTAATCGAACTAACGAAGATAAAAATACACTTGTACAAGTATGATAAGAATATGTTTTCTATTCGTGTGTCTATTCGTGTACGGGCAAAAGCTCCCAACAGTAACGTTAGAAAAAGCGTTACTGTATAATCGCCACTCCCTGAAAGATACGTTTAACTCGGGAAAACAGAAACGGGTATTCCAGTGGCATAAAATAGCCCATCAATTAGATTATGTCACGGCCTTCCAAAAACGACATATCGTTTTAGGAGTATTACAAAATTATAAAAACAGAAACGGATTGGCACCTCTTGTTAAGAACATTCAAAAAAACAAGTATAATCAACAACAAGATACCTTGGGGGTAGAACGAAATCAGGCCATTCCTCTTTACCGGACAAATGATTTAACCGCACCGGAACGCTACGGACCGGACGGAGCTTTAATTGCTATTTTACAGGACAGTGCCCAATTCATCAAGGTGACATTGGCCTCTTTCCGAGGGGTATGGATGGTTCCACGCAAATACATAAAAACCCTGGATTCGGTTACTTTCGATAAAGCGATCTTCATAGACCGTACCAATCAATACGTGACGACATTGGAGAACGCCGATTCGGTTTGGCTGATCAGGAGTATGAATCCGGCAACGACAGGCCTGCATCGGCCTCCCTATTATAAAGAGACTCCTACCGGTATATTTGTACTACAAAACAAAATACCCAAAATGTATTACACGAAAGACGGATCGTATCAAAATGCAGGATTTGCACCTTATGCCAGTCGTTTCAGTCGAGGGGCCTATATTCACGGCATACCCGTGAATTATCCGGATACGGTCATCCACGAATACAGTTACACGCTCGGAACTACGCCCCGCTCCCATATGTGCGTACGTAATGCCACATCTCATGCTAAATTCATTTACGATTGGGCTCCTATAGACAAAACTATTGTTATTGTAATAGAATAAACTCAACCTATCATGATCTCAAACAAAATCAGCTACCTATTATTTATTTCATTACTCGTCTTTCATACAAATTCAGGTCAAGCCGACACACCCCTCAATAGTTTCAGCCTCTACCATGAAATGAAATTAAACCAGTTGATGGATTACAAAGTTTTCAAATACGCCATTGACGGATATAACAAAATTCCCGTCAAAAAACCGATTCTTACCGTCATTGATTTCACAAAGCCCTCTACTTCGAAACGACTGTTTGTTATAGACCTTAAACTAAAAAAACTACTATTATCCACCCATGTCGCTCATGGAAAAAACAGCGGAAATAATTACGCAACCTCTTTTTCCAATACGCCGAGTTCGTACAAAAGTTCCTTGGGATTCTTCCTCACGGAACGGACGTATCAAGGTAAAAACGGCTATTCGTTGATCTTGGAAGGATTGGAAAAAGGGATAAACGACCGAGCCAAAGAGAGAGCAATTGTAATCCATGGTGCAGACTATTGCGATCCCTCACTTTTATCATCAAGAGGTCGCCTCGGGCGCAGCCTGGGGTGTCCGGCCCTTCCCCGGCAGGTATCCCGCAAAGTCATCGACCTGATAAAAGAGGGATCCCTGCTATTCATTTTCGGAAAAGACATTCGTTACGAAAAACAGAGCCCTATTTTATCCGCCCCTCTTCAACATGCTTTACACCCGTCTCCCTGATCTCTTTTATCAATCTATTTTTATCCATTTTACAGCATCGGCAACAATCGCTAAATCTTTTCTCCCCTTTTCGTCCTTGTCCGAGAGAGTAACGGAAACTTCTCCTTCAGGGAAATCGAACTCGCCAAGAGAAGTCCAAACAGAATGTATTTCCGCATCATTCCCCTCTATTTCAATATGTTCCTCTATCCCTTCGCTTTTTACCGTGTAGTAAAGAACAACATCGGATAAATAATTTTTATCAACTCTTTTGACGTATCTGTCAAAAGGTATATACCCTGCCTTTACCATAACCCTGTATTTCCCCTTTTCCTTTAACCGGGCTTTCCAGGTTGCCGTGCAACTACCCGAACCAAAACTCTTGTAATAACAACTTCTCACGGAATCCCCCTGAAAATTCGGACCAATAAAACTCTTCCACAAGCGGATCGACTCACTTTCTCTATTCAAATGGGTACTCTCCTCTCTCTTCTTAATCCCGAACCATTTTTGCAGTATGGTCTGGTTTACCTTATCATCAAATGAAAAACCGGAGTCCATATTATCCACCATGGTTTCTCGCGGGTCCGAAGCAAAAACAGCAGGGTCTATATCTGTCCAGCTAACCCGCGTTTCCAGTTTTTCAGGTTTTTCACGGGTTCCTCTTTTCCACACCATAAAGGTATTCGGACGATTGGATGACATACCGGTAGTTACTTCCGCATTCGGTCCCCATTTCGCACAATAAGCCATATAAAATGATTTGGCTTCCCCGGGATTCAAATAACAACTGTAACGTTGAATAGCCTCTTCATTTTTTATACAGACCACGACAAAGCCGCCCTCTTTCCCGCAATTCTTCACTTTTCCTTCCAGTTCTGCCCATCCGGATCCGGTCACGAACTTACCGGATATCGGATCCGGATAAAAGTAAGAGGTTAAATCTTTTATTTTAAAATATTGATTGTGACGAACGTTCAACCATCTTTCAAACACTCTTCCGACATCTCCTCCCGTTCGACTTTTTAGCTCTTCACAAAAATCCTCAAAACGAATCATTCCCCGGCGGGTATGGTAAATATCATCTATCGCCCTAAAGAATGTATCCACGGAAACTTTCAACCCTATATGGTCCACCAAATCGCGTAAACTCCACAACATCACGTTGTACCGCGTTGTTTGAGCGATATTCTCGTCCAACATAGCTTCTTTTAAACTGTGTTCCCGGATGTAATCACGAGCCGTCTCCATATCCCCGACTCCAAATTTTCCCCCCCTACCCATTAAAAACGACTTATCCAAATAAAACCTGTCCCACAGTATGTTGATAAAGGGATATTGTTCCGAGTAAATCGACAAACGACGATCCGTCATTAAAGAACTAATATCCGACGGATTCAGTTTCACCGCATTCGAAGCATAACTGTTTTGCATTAACAAAGGATGACTGTTCGATCCCGGTGTCCAGTCCTTACTCAAACAGTACCAAAGATTAATACCTTGTTCCAGAGTAGGATTTTGTGCCTCTTGCATATAGACCTGTCCATCCCCGATATTAATAGGAATGGGAGATCCGTCCCCAACGGGTTTATTGAGTATATCGAACATGTCGACAGTATAGCTTCTTTCCGGCAAGAAAAAAATCCCGGGTTCGATTTGACCGCCAAGGACTCTGCCTTCATTGGATTCTATCCGAAACGACAACGGGGTCTCTATCAAACTCAGACGAGCCGTCGCCCCGTCTTTCCAAGTTAAATCCGCAAAATTCAATCCATCAGGAAACATATACGGGTTTTCGTAAAAAAATAATTTCACGTCCTCCACTTTCGCCGCGGCAAAATGCTTAAAAAAAGCCTTGGGTTCCGTTATGGTATTCAAGGAAAGCCTTACCAGACTATCCACATCCAACTGTCTCGTTTTAAAATTCCCGCCACAAACCGAGATCCCCGGTAAATAACCGGAAGAGATGAAAACGAGTGTGTCTCCCCGTTCGGAAACTCTCCCTTGCGAAAAGAGGGAAGCTTGACGAGGAGCCACCACCTTCAGGTAATAAAGCGTCATATCCTTTCCCGTGTTCATCGGCATAAAAGGATGTACCGGGGCAATCGCCGTCGGATACCATCCGCACGCGGGTGTCAACAACAAATAATCATCCCCGATAAAAGCACTGCGCCGGCCCGTGGGAAAGAACAGATCGTTATAGAAAGGATTCTCGTAATCCTGATCCGACAATTGCAAATTCGTGAAACTCTCATCGATTTTTCCCGAGTAACACACACGTAACCGCAAGGAATCACCGCCATCTATAGGACGATCCAATATAATAATTTGTCCGTCCCGCTTAAAATTTACGTTTTTTCCCCTCTCCTCCACGTCTTCGACCCGTAATCCCGGATTCAGGAAAAGAAGAGGTCGGTCGATCTTTTCTTCTGTCAGGTTACACAAAATCAGATCGCTTTCCATGAAAAGCCGATCCTGCCGTTGCTCCATCCTTATCGAATGACGTTCTATATGACAAAGTTTTCCCTTCCAGTGATTACGGAAACTTTCACGATATTTTTCACGAGTACTTCGATCAGACCAATAAGCGGCCTCAAGCAAAATACCACACGCAATACCCAACAAGATAAGGGTTCCCCCCCCATAGGCGTAAAAGGTCGCACGTTTTTTCACGCTCGGTAAACGCTTCATTCCCTTTATGCTGCAAAATACGAATCCCGTACCCAACAGCAAAAAAATCGAACGATGCAATAAATAATATCCTAAACCCAGATGCCCTGTCACATCTGAAAACAGATTAGGCACCCCGGTCGCTAAAAAATCTACCGTACCATGTAATACATAAGGCAACCACACGATCGATACGCCTAACCAGCCGAGCAGAAGCAAAAGTGCCAGGTAGCGAAAACGCATAACACGAACCGACCAAAGACTCAACCCCATCATAAAAATCAAAGAAGGAATATTCAACGTGAAAAAATAAAACAGGTAATACCACGGATTCAAAGGTGCCAAACTGTTTAAATTTACAAAAAAGATGCAGGCTAACATTACAATCACGTTTACAATGGAAAACAACATGACATTCCCCAATATCCGTCCCCACGTGTAGTCTGCATTCCCCATCGGACGGGCATATATCGGCTCTAAGGTTTCTCCCATCCCCTCCCTCCTCGGGAAATCAGTCATTATAACGATCACGAATAACGATTGCAGAACACTAAACAGATAGGCATTTATCAGAGGCACGGATGACGGAAGAGCAACTAACTTCCAATTCTCACAATACCCCTCTCCCTGCAAAAACAGTTGGTATAAGGTAATACTGAATAAAGAAACGAAAACAAACAGCAAAAATACCCATCCCCTGCTTTGTTGTTTCGCCTCGTAAACGGCTACATGGAACACGTCACGCATTTTCATAAGTCATTCGGTTATAAAACGGTAAAAAATAGTTATCAGATTTCCTTTTTGTCGGTAGACTAACGGAAATTCAGAATTCACCGTCCGAATACCAATCTCCCCCTCAATTTCTAATTTCTTTATTTAATTTAGATTTTGTAAAACTAAATATATAGTAGATAAAAAACAAATAAAATTTACTATTTTACAAATAGGGATAATTTCTTTTAACAATACAAAACGTCGTCCGAATTAAAATCGGACGACGTTCTACCGGAGCGAAAAACGGGACTCGAACCCGCGACCCTAACCTTGGCAAGGTTATGCTCTACCAACTGAGCTATTTTCGCAAATATAATCAATAACACTTTTGGCATCTTTAAACCTTACCAAGGTTGCATCGATGACGCTTCGCTTTGGGCAAGGTTATGCTCTACCAACTGAGCTATTTTCGCAAATTATCAAATGCATCTCACATGCCTTTTATTGCGATGCAAAGGTAAACTCTTTTTCAAAAAAGAACAAAAAAATCGGCCGATTTTTTTTTAAAAATCGACCGATCACTCAAAATAAAACCACCTACTTTACCTGTATCGTCTTATTTAATTTAGCTCTCTCTTCGTTTTTAGGCATCGTAATATCCAAGATACCGTCTTTATAAACCGCTTCGGCTTTACCGACATCGTATTTATCCTCCGGCAATTCTATCGTACGATGAAAAGAGACGGAGGTAAACTCTCTTCGTAAAAATTTTTGTTTACCATCTTGCTCTTCCTTCTCCTCTTTTTGTTCACCGGATATTGTCAGAAAACCATCTTTATACTCTAACTTAATATCTTCTTTTTTCATCCCCGGAACTTGAAGTTCCAACGTCAGATTCTTATCGTCCTCTTTCACGTTCAAAGCCGGAATCCCTCTTTGTTCGTTAATCGTCTTAGGCCATGTATCGAAAAAATCATCAAAGAGATTAGAATAAAATGGCCTTAAATCACTATTTCTTTTCACTATGCTCATAATTTTACCTCCTCTATTAAAAGTGATCGTTTAGTTTAATTGTACATCGTCTTATACGTTGAAAATTCCAAAGTGTTACAAAAAGAATATATAAAATCACGAAAGGAAATTGTTTTCTGATGCATATTTCGTAATTTCGAATCCTGAAAATAACGAAGATTTTACTATGGCAATTATTAAAGAATTAAACGGACATTCTCCCAAGTTCGGAGAAAATTGTTTTATTGCTGAGAATGCAGCAATCATTGGAGAAGTGGAAATGGGCGATAATTGCAGTATTTGGTACGGTGCTGTATTACGGGGAGATGTACATTATATAAAGATAGGTAATAATGTAAATATTCAAGACAACGCAACCATCCATGCCACCTACAAAAAGTCGCCAACAAATATAGGTAACAACGTATCCATTGCGCACAATGCGGTCGTCCACGGGTGTACGATTCATGATAATGTACTAATCGGCATGGGAGCCATCGTGTTGGACAATGCCGTTATAGAAAGTAATTCCATTGTCGCCGCGGGAAGCGTGGTAACCAAAGGCACCGTCGTTGAATCCGGTTGGGTATATGCCGGAGCCCCGGCCAAAAAACTGAAAGAGATGGGGCCGGAATTACTTCGTGACGAGGTGGAGCGTATCGTAAACTCCTATTCCACGTATGCAAGCTGGTATAAGTAATTTAAAAAAACGGAATAAATTATATGAGTATCATAGTCTCTCCTTCCTTACTATCTGCAGATTTCCTTCACTTGGCCAAAGATGTTGAAATGGTTAACGAAAGTTCCGCAGACTGGTTTCATTTGGATATCATGGACGGCGTTTTCGTCCCGAATATTTCTTACGGTCTACCACTCGTATCACAAATAAAGAAAGCAGCCCGGAAACCGTTGGATGTGCATTTGATGATCATTCAACCCGAACGTTACGTGGAGGCTTTTCATAAAGCAGGAGCCGATATATTGACGGTCCATTACGAAGCGTGTACGCATTTACACCGGACTTTACAACAGATCAAATCACTGGGAATGAAGGCCGGGGTAGCTCTCAATCCGCATACCCCGGTACACGGCTTAGACGATATCATTCAAGACATCGATGTGGTTTTGCTTATGAGTGTCAATCCCGGATTCGGCGGACAATCTTTTATAGAAAGTACGCTCCAGAAAGTTACAAAACTCAAAAAACTGATAAAGGAAACAGCATCCTCCACCTGTATAGAAGTCGATGGCGGTGTGAATTTCGAGACAGGACGTCGGCTTGTGGAAGCCGGGGCAGACGCTTTGGTTGCGGGGAGTTTCGTATTTAACTCTCCGGACCCGAAAAAAAATATTGAAGGATTGAAAAATTTATAATCCGCCGACCGAAGGTGTAAAAAATAGTAAAACGATACGCTTATGTCTATGGGAACTATTATCAAGCTGGAGCAAGCAGCTATCCGGCAACAAAAGAACACGGTGTTAAAGAACGTTAACCTGGAGATTGCCGAGGGCGAATTTGTTTATATCATCGGAAGAGTAGGTAGTGGAAAAACGTCTCTATTAAAAACAATATATGCCGAAATACCTTTAGAGTACGGAAAAGCGGAAGTTGCCGGATTCAAATTAGGCAAGATAAAAAAATCCCATATCGCCCTATTAAGACGAAAATGCGGCATCGTGTTCCAGGATTTCAAATTACTCACGGACAGAAATGTTTATGCCAACTTAGAATTTGTATTGAGGGCAACAGGATGGAGAGACAAAAAAGCGATCCGGGAACGAATAGACGAAGTCCTCGATAAGGTGGAGATGCCGGATAAGAAAGATAAATTCCCGCATCAACTCTCCGGAGGAGAGCAGCAGCGTATTGTATTGGCCCGGGCTTTATTAAACGCCCCTCCCCTTATTTTGGCAGACGAACCGACCGGAAATATAGATCCGGAAACCTCCTACCATTTGATCGAACTGCTGAAAGACATTTGTGACAGCGGGAAGACGGTTATCATAGCAACCCACCAGTACGACCTGATCACCAAATTTCCCGGACGGGTTTTCCGATGTGAAAACGGAACCATTCTTGAAGACCACTCTTTTTCTGAGATTGTAGCGGAAAACCCGCCCTTAAGTGAAGAAGAGATCGAAAATATCGTGGAGAGCAACCCGGAAATATTAACACGGAATCCGGAAAACGAGACTTCAACGGTAGAAGAGTGCGTCATAAACACGACTGGCAATAATATGCCTGTGGAAGAAAGCGTTATGGAGTCCTTGGAATCGGAGCAGATGCCGACGGAAGCCGAAAGCATGGAGGAAGGAAAAACAGAGGACTCATTTTTAACAGAAGAAAAACAGACAGATAAAAAGGAAAATGCGCCGAACGATGCGATAGGTATTGAATTAATATAAAAAACGGGCCGAATCCAAAAAAATACCGCTTATGAAGTGAAAAACATCATAAGCGGTATTTTTTTATATCAATCAGATTTTTAGTTATCTTTCGTAATCAATAACCACGCATCCGAAAACTCCGGATATCTCTCTCTCACCCGTATCAGTTCGGCCCTTGCCGGGGCCTCTTCGTCAAAACCGGCAATACTTACCCGATTCATTCCGGCATCATTTTTCATAATGATACTATTATATCCCTCACCGATCAAACGGTTCCGTAACCTAATAGCATTGTCTTCATTAGAGAAACTTCCTACAATAACGTTATACTTTTTCATAACATCGCCGTGGGTCATGGTTACTTTCTCTTCCTTAGAAACAACAGGCTTACCGTTTGTCTTCTTCTCCTGCGTTTGTGTTGTAGGAACTGTTTGCTCAATTACCACATCTTCCTCTTCTTCGAAAGGCGGAGCATATACCTTTTTATTTGTCCCGCAACTGGCCGCAATGACAGCCAACATAATTATCAATACAATACTTTTCATTTTTTCCCTTCTTTAAATGTTATAAATCTTTTATCTACGCAGAGCAAAATTAATGATAAAAATTACATCATAATAAATTTTATTCAGAATTTTCAAACATTCTACGTTTTAGGATTAACTTTGTTCTGTTTTAAAAGGACAAATAAACAATTATACCATAATCAAAAAAGAATGAAAAAACTACTCCTTTTCGTTTGGGTTATATTTTCCTTTCAAGTGCAAGGACAAATAATCCGGGAATGGATGAGTCTCCCTCCTATTCCTGTGGAAATGCCCGCTTTTCACGATCAAAAAAACGGGAACAACCAATCTTTCACTCCCGTTTCGCTTTTAGAATTCTCGACTCTATCCGTCGAAAATCTCACTCCTGTTCCGGAAGGCATCGAACAAGGAACAAAAGATTTTCAATGGCGACGTTCGGATGCGGTTGACGGGAAAGTCCGTTACTCCTCACGGGGAAAAAAGCCTTCGATCGTCTATAACGCCGTTTATATGGCCAACACGGAATGGATGGATGGCAGCATGACTTTCCATTTCAGTACTCCCGCGGAAGTATTTATAGACGGAGAAAAAGTACTTACTTACGAAGCCTGTAACGAGGAAGAAGAAAACGTCCCTAAAGAGATACGCAGAAATTGGATACCGGGCAAACACACGATAATCGTAAAAAGTCTTGTACTCCCGAACTCCCCGCAAACCTTGTTTTCCGCCTCCTTTAAAGCAGGAGATGAGTTCAAAAACATTCCCGTAGAGTTTACCCTTTCCCCCATGAGAGGAAAAAATATTTACGATGTATTGAACGGAACCCGTATCGGAGACATACAAACCTCCCCTTCTGGTAAATATTTGCTTTTAAGTGAAACGGAAATCATAAAAGGCAAGAGTAGCCGAATAACCTATCTTTATCGACTTACAAATAAAGAAATCATTTACTCTTTTTACGGAAAAGAGACGACCGACATCACTTGGGTACCGGGGCAAGATAAACTCTCCTTTTTGATACCGGAAGGAAAAGGACATTCACTTTATACCTATGATCCTGAAACCCGACGCCAAGAATGCCTCATCAAAGCCGATCGCTCGATCTCAGGATACCGATGGTCTCCCGATCGAACCTACTTGCTTTATTACCAATCGGAAAATTATAGCGAAAAAGAGTGGGAGTTGCGTAAAATCGAAGGTATGGAAGACCGCCAACCCAATTACCGTACCCGTTATTTCCTTTGTAAATATGATTTCAAAAGCGGAATCCACTCCCGTCTGACTTGGGGAAATCAAACCACGTCAATCATGGATATCAGTCACGACGGTAAACAGGTTGTCATCACTACAAACCGTCCGGATTACAACGAATATCCGTATAGTAAGCAATCCGTTTATCTGATGGATATACCGTCGAACCAAATCGATACCTTATGGCAAGACCGCCCGGTCAGCATATATTGCTCGTTTTCTCCCGACGATAAGCAACTGTTGGTGAGCGGAGGCGCTAACGCTTTCGGGAATACAGGTGTTAACATTCGTAAAGGACAAATCGTAAACGAATACGATACCCAACTTTTCATTTACGATCTGGAAACCCACCGGGTAGATCCGATTACCAAATACTTCAATCCTTCAGTCTCTACTTCCTATTGGCATAAAGACGGCTCTATTTATATCATCGCGGGCGACACGGATTATATCCACCTGTTTCGTTACCGAAACGGTAAAATAGAAAAGATCGATTGTCCGGGAGACGTCATCCAAAGACTCTCTTTACCGCAACAGGGTGATTTAGCTGTTTACACGGCTTCCGATCAAAGTTACCCCACTCGTGTCTATACCTTAAATCTCACGGATCTGAGCACGCAATTATGGGATAACCCGGCTGAAGAACAGTACAAAAATATTGTTTTCGGAAAAGTCAAGGATTGGGATTACCAATACAAAAGGGGCACCACTATTGACGGACGCTATTACCTTCCGGCCGATTTTGATCCGAGTAAAAAATATCCGATGATTGTCTATTATTACGGAGGGACCTCTCCCGTCGAAAGAACTTTCGGAGGACGCTGGCCGTTTAATTTATACGCGGCGAACGGGTATGTCGTGTATGTTATGCAACCCTCTGGTGCCACGGGATTCGGACAGGAGTTTTCCGCACGTCACCAAAACAACTGGGGAATCATCACGGCAGACGAGATCATCGCGTGTACGAAAGCTTTCTTAAAAGCACATCCGTTCATAGATCCTCAAAGAGTAGGCTGTATGGGAGCCTCCTACGGCGGTTTCACGACCATGCTTCTGCAAACCCGTACCGATATATTTGCCTGTGCGATCTCCCATGCCGGAATCTCGTCCATATCCAGCTACTGGGGTGAAGGATATTGGGGATACAGTTACAGCACCCAAGCAGCTGCTTACTCTTTTCCCTGGAACCGAAAAGACATATATGTTGATCAGAGTCCTTTATTCAACGCGGACAAAGTGAAAAAACCGATATTGTTATTACATGGAACAGCCGACGTGAATGTACCCACCGGAGAGAGTATCCAATTCTATACGGCATTGAAACTATTGGGCAAAGAGGTGGATCTGGTTTTGATCAACAATGCCGACCATGCAGTAGTCGACTACGATCAACGAATCCTATGGAATAATACCATTTTATCTTACTTTGCCAAATACTTAAAAGGTCAACCGGCCTGGTGGGAGAATATGTATAAAAATAAAAATTTATAATCATGTTCCGGGAAATCGAGCGCAAATTTTTAGTCAACGGAGATTTCAAATCACAAGCATTTAATAAGACTCAAATCACACAAGGATATCTGTCTTCCGTACCGGAACGCTCCGTAAGGGTACGCATAAAGGGAGATCGCGCCTACCTGACCGTAAAAGGAAAGGGTAATGCTACCGGGGCGAATCGTTTTGAATGGGAAAAAGAGATATCCGTCGGTGAAGCCGAAGCATTACTACAAATCTGTGAACCCGGAATCATCAATAAAACCCGCTACTACGTAAAAGCGGACAAATTCACGTACGAAATAGACGAATTTCACGGGGGCAACGAAGGTTTAATTTTAGCAGAGATAGAATTGGAAGATGAAAACGATACTTTTCCGAAACCGGAATGGATAGGAGAAGAGGTCACGGGAAAGCGGAAATACTACAATTCGATGCTAAGCAAACACCCCTTTTCGGAATGGTAAACACATAAAAATCAGGATGAATATATAATCCTGATTTTTATTGAATCCCCGCTGTCTATTTTCTTGTTTTCCCATGGGAAAATCGTAACTTTGCGCAAAAATTTTAACAATATCTCAAAAAATATAGGCATGGATAAAATCCTAAATCGAGCAGCGGATAACATCCGTATTCTTTCAGCCTCCATGGTTGAGAAAGCTAAATCTGGCCATCCGGGTGGAGCCATGGGTGGAGCCGACTTTGTAAATGTTTTGTACTCCCAATTTTTAAATTTTGACCCGGACGATATGAGTTGGGCCAACAGAGACCGATTTTTCTTGGATCCCGGACATATGTCCCCCATGCTGTACTCCATTCTCAGTCTCGTGGGGACTTACAGTATGGAAGATTTACAAAATTTCCGTCAATGGGGAAGTGTGACTCCGGGACACCCTGAAGTCGATGTTAAACGAGGAGTGGAAAACACCTCAGGCCCCCTGGGGCAAGGACATGCCATGGCCGTGGGGGCAGCAATCGCAGAGCGATTTTTGGTCGCTCGATTCGGTGAATGGATGGCCCATAAAACCTACGCTTTTATTTCTGACGGAGGTATTCAGGAAGAAATTTCTCAAGGAGCCGGCCGTATTGCCGGAACATTGGGATTATCTAATCTGATTATGTTTTACGACGCAAACGAGGTGCAGCTTTCGACCCGCGTCAACGAAGTGACCAGAGAGGATACGGCCATGAAATACAAGGCATGGGGCTGGAATGTCATTACCGTAAACGGAAACGATGCGAAAGAAATCACAGAGGCTCTGAAAGCTGCCAACGAAGAGAAGGAACGACCTACCCTTATTATCGGGAAAACATTAATGGGAAAAGGAGCCGTAGGGGCTGACGGGGAAGATTTCTCCGACAAGGTCTCCACTCACGGACAACCGTTAAGCGCCGCAGGCGCCTCTATCGAGAAAACCATTGAAAACTTAGGAGGAGATCCACAACATCCGTTTGTTATATTCCCAGAGGTTAAAGAATTTTACAACAAAGTATTAGAACAGAAGAGGGCTTATGCCAAGGCTAAAAAAGCAGAACAAGCCGCTTGGGAAAAAGCCAACCCGGAATTAGCCGCAAAATGGCATCGTTTCTTATCCGGCAAAGCTCCCGAAATCGACTATAAATCCATCGTACACAAGCCTGGAATTGCTACCCGTGCCGCATCGGCCGACGTATTAGTCGAATTAGCCAAACAGGTTGAAAACATGATCGTCAGCTCTGCCGATTTAAGCAATTCCGATAAAACAGACGGATTCATCAAAGGCGGAGCCCGAAATCTGATAAAAGGAGACTTCAGCGGAGCTTTCTTCCAAGCCGGAGTTGCCGAATTAACCATGGCTGTTATCTGTAACGGGATTGCCTTACATGGTGGTATATTCGTAGCTTGCGGTACGTTCTTCGTGTTTTCCGACTACATGAAACCGGCTGTTCGTTTAGCCGCGTTGATGGAGATCCCCGTAAAATTCATCTGGTCGCACGATGCATTCCGCGTGGGGGAAGACGGACCGACTCACCAACCTATCGAGCATGAAGCACAGCTCCGGTTAATGGAGAAACTTCATAATCACTCCGGCAAAATGAGCCTGTTGGCCCTTCGTCCGGCGGATGCCGCCGAAACTTCCGTCGCGTGGAAAATGGCCATGGAAAACACCTCCACCCCTACCGCACTGATCCTGTCCCGGCAAAATATCAAAGACCTGCCGGGAGGATTCGATGAAGCCTTACAAGCAGAAAAAGGAGCATACGTGGTAACCAAAAACGCGGAGAATGTCGATATCGTATTGATCGCTTCCGGTTCGGAAGTATCTACCTTACTGGAAGGTGCACAACTATTAAAAGAACGTAAAGGCATATCTTCTCAAGTGGTATCCGTTATTTCCGAAGGATTATTCCGCGAGCAATCCTCAACATACCAAGAAGAAGTTATCCCGGCCAATAAGCCCAAATACGGTTTGACAGCCGGTCTTCCCGTCACGTTGGAAGGACTTGTCGGAATAAACGGACGAATCCACGGAGTAAATCATTTCGGTTATTCGGCCCCGGCGAAAGTATTGGATGAAAAATTCGGATTCACCGGAGAAAACGTATATAACGAAGTATGCGAAATGTTAAAGAGATAATTTCACAAAAAATTAAACAAGAACGGGGATCGTAAAATCCCCGTTCTCTATTTAATTACCGGACATATCGCAAAAACAAAAAAATCTTTGTATATTCCGAATATAGCATTATCTTTGCACTCGCAAAGCAAGGAAAGTTGTTTTAGCACATATTGCGGGATGGAGCAGTTGGTAGCTCGTTGGGCTCATAACCCAAAGGTCGTCTGTTCGAGTCAGGCTCCCGCTACTAAATAAAAACCGTTCGAAATTCTCTTTCGAACGGTTTTTAATATTAGCCAGTTTGTTTGAACCGTCTACTCGTCGGATCCTTTACAGCTGTTTATTTCTCTATTAAACCGTAATTATCGGTATACACCTTCCGTTTTATGGTCTCTATAAACTCGGGTAAACGTTCGGAATGTTGGTTTCCCATAATCCAAAGCGGACAAGAATCCCGGACTCCGTCGTAAGAAGGCTGTATATATTCCTCCTCCAGAACCTGATACCCGTTCCGCTGATAGTAACGGACACGCCGGGTAGTCATCTCGTCTTGCATCGGCTCGACTTCCAATAACCGAATCCCTTTCAGATGATCAGCCACGTAATTTAGAACCTGTTGCCCGATCTTCTTGTTGCGCATGGATGGATATACCGCAAGGTGCTCTAAATAATAAAAATCCTTCATATCCCAGTACACGAAAAAACCGCACAACTCTCCGTCACATTCAACGACACTAAAATACATATCGGATTTCTCTTTTATCATCCGTCTCAATTGCCCTATGTCTCTTCTCTCTTCCGCCGGAAAAGCATCCTCGTAGAGAGGAATCAAACGATCCAGATTCCGATCGTCAGGACTTGTTATTCTAATCAAATTCATCATATTCTTGTTGTTTATGTATACCTTTTACTTGTTTTTCTCGATAACAAATTTATTGTAACCGTTTCAACTTCGAACGGAACGCGAATGGCGGAAAAATTAAACGTATCCCCCAAAAGCGGATACCCCTCTCCTTTTCTTTATGAATGTTTCCATAAACCGATCTTTCTGCAAAGATAGGAAAACATAGGGAAGTTTATATAATGACTGATTTATTTACCCGAATATTTGGATTAGTAAAAACAAATAACTATCTTTGCACTCGCAAAACAGAAAAAGTTGTTTTGGCTTATATTGCGGGATGGAGCAGTTGGTAGCTCGTTGGGCTCATAACCCAAAGGTCGTCTGTTCGAGTCAGGCTCCCGCTACGATAAAGAGAACCCATTCAAAGGGTTCTCTTTTTTTATTTAGAAAAAATATACATTATCTACGTTTTGATAATTATTATTAATAACAGTATTCAATCCATTTATTTGCAACTGAAAATTAATTCATTACATTTGCAAAATGTGACCTAAATAGATACTAAAATGAAAACCAAAATTGTAAGCACAGGAATTATTGTTTTTATCGCTATACTTATAGGCTGTACGGATAAAGACATGTCGAAGACCCCTCCTCCGGGAGATGGAAACGCGTTTGACTACCGTACGGCAAACAACATTACTGCAAATGTAAATTATAGTGTTCCCGAAGGGTACGCGTTAGCGTTCGAAGCTTACGCGGAAGATCCGATTGAGATCGTAAATGATGAACCCGTGAAAAAAGAAGGTTTAAAAACCTTATTCAAAGGAATCACGGACAATGACGGAAATTATTCGGAATTAGTACAGATCCCTGCATCTATTAAAGAAGTATACCTATACACTGATGCTTTAGGTGTTCCTTCTGTAATAAAATATTCCATCGATGGTACACAAGTAAAATCCAAGTCCGTTAGTTCGCGGACAGGAGAAACGGATTATATCTACTCTACCCGTCCAAGCGAATTGAAAATAGTAAACGACGGCAAATGGAATGTTAAAGGTGTTCCGAATTATTTAGGCGCTCCCAAAAATGTATCGTCAGACGGACTAAAGATGGTGAATTCAAGTTTAGGCACGAAAAGCGATAATGTCGATAATTATATTGCAGAAAGCGGGGAAGCCAATATCAATATCGTTAAAGACGGAGCCATTATCGATTTAGTCGTTGTACACAATAGCGGCAATACGGTAACTAATACGATGGGATATTATTATTACGATTCTCAAAAACCACCCCGTTCCGTTGAAGATATTCAAAAAATCGTGTTATTCCCGAACGCTACTTTTGCCCCGAAAGCCGGTTTACAATTGGGAGACAACGTTCGGTTAAAATATTGGGACGAAGCCACCCAAAGCTGGATAGACCAATTTCCAAAAGGAATAACCATCGGATGGTTTATTTTAGTCGGAGGTTTCAATTCCACATCCTATGCCATATCCCAACCGGATACCTGGAAAGTATATGCCTATTCCAATACGGAACTCAACGATTTACAGCGAAAACACAACGTGATCGTCCGGGATCCCAACACGAAAATCCGTTATATCGGTTTCGAGGATAAAAACTTCCATCAGGCAGACTACCGTGACTTTATTTTCTACATAGAGGCCGATCCATCGTACGTGGAATACAACGACGACAACATTCCGGACGGAAAAGATTTGACGGATAGCGATGGGGATGGTGTTCCGGACGTAGATGACGAATTTCCGGACGATCCTCTATTAGCTTACACCATAAAATACAACGGAACGGTTGCTTTCGAGGATATATGGCCTTACCAGGGAGACTATGACATGAACGACGTCGTGATGGAATACAATACCATTCACTATCTGAACGCCCGAAATTTAATCGTTAAAGTAAAAGACGTATGGACGTTAAAGAATAACGGAGCCCAGTACACAAATGGTTTTGCTTACCAATACGAAACCAGCAGCAGCATGATTCGATCAATGAATATAACGTCAGACTACACGATTCCTACCCGTTTCAGTTTGAATAGCAAAGGGCTGGAGAACAACCAAACAAAGGCAACGATCATTCTGTTTGACGATGCGGAAGACGTGGTTAAAACAGGAAAAGACATGGTTTTTACCGTAGAGACGACTTTAGGCGGTATGAAATCCAGCGAGTTAGGTTTACCACCTTATAATCCTTTTATTATCGTCGAGTCCAATAAGCAACGAGGCCGCGAGGTACATCTGCCTAATCACAAGCCTACGGATTTAATGGATATGAGCCTTCTGCATTACGGGCATGATCTTTCCGAACCGGCAAAAGGACTCTACTTCATATCCAACAACTATTTCCCGTTTGCCATTCATATCGTGGGAACTTCTTTTGATTTTCCTAAAGAAGGACAACGTATCGATGAAGCATTCCCGCAGTATACCCGATGGGCAACTTCAAACGGGACAGAAAACTTAGAATGGTATAAACACAAAAAATAATAACCGATAAGGGTACCGTTCCAGTACCCTCTATTTTTGAATATATGGAACCACAGGAATTATTAAATCTCTTTTTACAACGACAAAGTGTCAGAGGATACTCCAGCGAACCCGTATCTCAAGAGAGTTTATCGAGGTGCATCGAAGCCGCCCGCCTGGCTCCTTCAGCCTGCAACGCCCAACCGTGGAAGTTTGTCATCGTCAAAGACCCTGAATTAAAGAATAAGGTAGCGGACGCCACATCGGGAGGAATTCTTCCCATGAATCATTTTACCAAACAGGCCCCTGTTATCGTCGTCATGGTTAGAGAAAAAGCAAATCTCTCTTCCCGTATCGGTCAAACATTAAAGAATAAGGATTTTACCTTAATCGACAACGGCATTGCGGCAATACAATTTTGCCTTCAAGCTACCGTTGAAGGATTGGGAACTTGCATCATGGGATGGTTTAATGAAAAAAAGATAAAGGATTTACTACATATCCCTTCGTATAAAAGAGTAGAATTGATCATCCCTATCGGACATCCAGCAGACCCGATCATTCGTCCCAAAATTCGAAAAAACACGGATCAAATCAGCACCGTAGACAGCTACTAAAAATCCAACTGCAATTGAGTGCCGGACCCGACAGGATATATTTTATTCATGTTTACATACCAAATATATCCTTTCACCTCCTTATACCCCATTTGTCTCAGTATTTTACAATAGAATCCCATTTGCTTACTGTACTCCTCCTCCTCTTTGTATCCGAACTTGTAATCTACGATAACGACCTTATTCCCGTCAAACATAACCCGGTCGGGCCGAGCTCTTCCCGCGTTCGTAAAAAGGATATCCCGTTCGGTAATGACGCGATAACTGCCGTCAAACCAAGAAGCCACAGGAACATTATCCAAATAATCGACTAATTTTTTTCGGTACATCTCCTTTTCATTATAATGTATTAAACCGGTACGATATACCTCATTTACCGCCCGTTCTATATCTGTCGTTTTTTCGATACGACAGAAAAGTTCGTGAAACAATTTTCCTTCGTCTACCGCCGAATTTCCCTTCTCTTCAATATCCGTGTAATCTTCGTATTTATAACGTACCCGGACACGATCTTTCAAATCGAAAACCGGATACTCTTTTAACGTAATCCTGTTATCTACCGTCTCTTTCCTTCCTTCCTTCAAAATACCGTATTCCCCTATACTTAACTGTTTTTCCCCGCTGTTCCATCCGGATAATAAACGAGTTGATTCCAGTCTTTCCAACACTTGATACAAAAAAGATCCAATATCAGCCGGTCGCCCTTCCTTACTGATTTTAGGCGCATAAGGGAAAACATGCAAGGCTCTCTTTGCTCTCGTCAAAGCGACATATAAAAGATTTAAATTATCGATATAGGTCTTCATATGCTCTTCCAAATAAGCCTCTTTAAAATGGCTGTCCGATAACTTTGAAGAGTAATTCAGTGGAGCATATTCCAAATCTTTAAACCCCTCCTCCTTGTTATCGCACCAAAGGCGACGGGCATGTCTCATATCGTCCAAATCCCAGTTACAGAAGGGAATGATCACGGTATCAAATTCCAATCCCTTGGACTTATGAATGGTTAATATCCGAACAGAATTGGTCTCTTCCGAAGTTGAGAGAACCTTTTTATCCTTCTCTTTTTCCCACCATTCCAAGAATACGGGTATGCTGCTCGTATTGTTCTCTTCATATTCGAATATAATATCCTGAAAAGCAATTAAATAAGGCAATTCATCTACCCGGTCCCTCAGTTTCATTGCCGCAATAATAGCCTCTACCATTTCATACAAAGACCCGGTCGTCTCTCGATTTATCTCCTGCAAAAAAGGAATACCCAAAGAGGTCATGAAGGTCTCTTCTGAAGCGACTGCCTTAAACCGCGTATCCTGATCATCCCAATTTTCGTTTCTGACATAAGTAAAATAGTGGTACGACAAAACGGCCCGGTTTACCAAGTCATAAGGAGTCATTATGTATTTTAATACACTAATAATCAAAACGACATACGGAGAAGCCGCCACGTATAAAGAATCATTCGAAATAAAAGGAATAGGTGCAGCCGGGTGCAGACGATTATACTCAATAATATAATCGGCTACAAAAGCCCCTTCCTTACCGTTTCTTACAAGAATCACGCTATTCTTCAATTCCTCCCCTCTCCCCATACTATTCCGGATTACTCCCACGACGGCTTCCATAATGGCTTCCGCACTCCCCTCTTCCTGTTTATCCCCTCCATATTTTATTTGTATATAACCCCGTTCATCGCGGCGTATTTTCTGTTCCGTATGGGCATAAGCCTCCAAGATCGAGAAAGAGTAATCGTTCTTTCCCTCCTCTTTATCATACATCTCTTTCAATTGCAAAGCCGCCTGGGAAAACAGCAGGTTATTGAACATTACAATTTCTCCCGCACTTCGCCAATTATGCTCCAAAATCTCATCGCAAATCCCAAACGTTTTAAAATCTTTTTCCACACCGGAGGACAACAAACGCCAATCGCCGTTTCTCCATCGGTAAATACTCTGTTTTACATCCCCTACCACCAACGCCTTTCCTCCTTCTGACAACGTATTTACAATTAACGGCCGGAAATTGGACCATTGCATGGCCGAGGTATCCTGAAATTCGTCAATCATGACGTGTTTATAGAAATTTCCTATTTTCTCGAATAGAAAAGAGGTATCGTTAGCAGCAATCAGCACGTTTAAGATACGGGTAGTATCACTCAGTAACATAAGGCCTTTTTCCTCACAATAGGCTCGGATCTCCCGATACAAATCATTCAATATACCCAACTGGTACAAATTATCGAGTAACAATCTGGCAGAATGATAATCCACCACCTCTTCGTCGTAGAATTGAATGCTCTCCCCCAACCAGCTATTTAGGGTAGGATAAAGGTTCTCTATTTGGGTTCGAATTTCCGGATGCTGTTTTTTAGCGATCCATGCATCGGGATTATCGAGAGCGTTTCGGGTCGAATCCGTTATACCGTTTAAATTTTTGTCTCTTAGTTTATAAAAATAGTTAACGACTCCTCGTTTCCCATTTTTAAAATCTTCTACCCGCAAATTATTTGTTTCAATCAAATGACATGCCCTCTTACCATACTCTTCCAATCGTTTTTCGAAACGTTTCACAATACCCCGCAAAAACGACTGATAAGCTTTCAAAAAATCCCGATTACCGAATTTTTGTTGAACGGCCTTATCGAACAACATGTAATTCTCCCCGAACAATTCTTTTCCCAACTCCGCAATCTTCCCTTTCACACTCCACGATTTAGCCTCTTCCACGCTATTGTTCATCAACTCGGTAATCCAAACCCTCAATTCCTTATCCTCGTTCATCCGTTGCATGATCTGGTCGACCGCCCTCAATAGCACGTAATCACTATCCAACTCCACGTTATACCCGGGAAATATCCCCAATTCCTTCGTAAATGCCTTAATGATCCGTTGAAAAAAACGGTCGATGGTAGTTACGGACAATCGACCGTAATCGTGCAGAATCAATGTACGCAATACGATAGCCCGCTCCTTAACTTGTTCATCGGATAAACGTAAATTCGATTTTAAAGCCTCATTGTAATCACTTTTTTCACCCTCTGCCAATTTATTCAATTCCCGAATAATACGGGATTTCATCTCTTCCGTCGCCTTATTCGTGAACGTCACGGCCAGAACATTCTTATATTCTAAAGGAGAAGCAAAGACTATCTTAAAATATTCCATGGTCAGGGCAAAAGTCTTTCCTGCTCCGGCAGAAGCCCTGTATATTTTCAATTTGGACATTAAAATGGAAATTAAAAAGAAGGTGTCTGGCAAAAGCCAGACACCTTCTTCTCTTATAATCTGGATGTTAAAATGACTCTCACGTTATCCACGTTCACATCGTCAATTCCTCCCAATGCAAACTCTCCCCGATCCCGGAAACGTTTCTCGATACGATCAATGGTATCAATACCTATACCATAATCCGACAAACGGGTTTTGATTCCCATGTCATTGAAAAACTGTTCTGTTTTCGCAATAGCCTGATCGGCAGCCCCCGGCTGTGAAATATCCAAATCCCAAACCCGTTGTGCATATTGAAGCAATTTATCGTGGCGCAACATCTTCGTGGCTTTCATTACACCCGGCAGAACAATGGCCAAGGTCACCGCATGGTCCAATCCATGAAACGCCGTCAGCTCATGACCGATATGGTGCGTCGACCAATCCTCCGTTACCCCGCAAGCGATCAATCCGTTCAACGCCATGGTTGCCGCCCACATAAAATTAGCCCGGGTTTGATAATCCGGTTGTTCTGCTGCGATCATTTGGGGACCGAGAGCGATTAACGTTTTCAATATTCCTTCCGAGAAACGGTCTTGAATTTCAACATCCTGAGTCGTTGTATAATATTGTTCCATCACATGCACGAAAGCATCCACTACCCCATTGGCAATCTGATGCTTCGGTAAGGAGAAAGTAACCGTCGGATCTAACACGGAAAATTTCGGGAATACATGACGAGATCTAAAAGCCAATTTTTCTTCTGTCTCTTGCCGGGTAATTACAGCCCCGCTATTCATCTCGGATCCCGTAGCCGGTAAGGTTAAAACCGTAGCCAAGGGCAAAGCCGCATGAACGGGAGCCATCTTAGCCAGAATGTCCCACTTGTCTTCACCTTCAAAACAAGAAGCCGCTGCAATAAACTTCGTACCGTCTATCACCGATCCTCCTCCAACAGCCAACAAAAAACCCACGTTCTCATTCTTGGCAATCTCCACCGCTTTCATCAGAGTTTCATAATGCGGATTCGGCTCAATTCCGCCGAATTCGATTACATGAAAATCTTCAAGTGCGGACATAACCTGATCGTACACGCCATTCTTTTTAATACTGCCACCACCATAAGTGATCATTACTTTAAATCCCTTGGGGATTAATTTTCCAATCTCACTAATCTTCCCTTTACCAAAAAGAATTTTTACCGGATTATAATAATTAAAATTCTCCATATAAAATGCTTTTATAACTGATTTAATAATTTGCGATCGTCTTTTATTCTTTGATTCAGTATTTGAATATAATGCTCTATGTATTCCGATAGATTATTATTTTTCACGTTGGATTTTTCCATATGTCTTAAAGCCGCCTCCAACAGATCGATCGCTCCCTGAAAATTACCTTGCCGCTCATACAACCAAGCGATATTTACAGTAGCCTTCACTGCCACGAGCGGTCTCATATTCAATGCCGCATTCCATATTTCATAGGCCTGATCGTACTTTTCATCTTTCAAAAAATAATATCCCAATTTCAAGGCATTATTACTCATATAGATTCTCCTTTTTTCTGGCTGCCAGGTCGGAACCAGATGTTTGGCGTAATCCAGCCCCAACTGATAATAGAAATCGCATATCGCATTTATATCTTCCCCGGCAGTTATAGCGGATCTCAATACATTGGAATACATGGTATCTATAGGTTGATTACTCTCCGTATCGTACAATCTTAAAAACAACGCATTGTCTACCACTGCATTATATCTATCGTACAAGCGAAACACACAAGATTCTATCCCCAGGACATAAGAGTATACCCCCTTGTTAACGGTTTGCAACTCTGAAAGAGTCAACGGTGCGGGAGTAATGGTATCTCTCATGTATTTGCTATTCAATCCGACGGCACGCCCCAACACTACTTTTTTAGCACTATTGTGAATACCAGCCTGAAAACCGTCGTAAAAACATTCCACCAAATCCCCCCGGGTCAATCCCGACAGATTTTTCAACTCCCGAAACGCCGTCGAATCGGATTGATATATCAACTTACGGTCTAAAAAAAGAATTTTGATATCTCCTTGTTTCAACTCTCGGTCTGCAGGTTCTAAAACGTCGATATCGAGTAAACGATAACCCGCACAAGAAATTAAACAAGAAAACACGAGAAACAATAAAGTCCCCCGTACGCATCGATCTACTATCTTACCTCTTTTATCATACATATTACTTTCTTTTACGTTATCTCAAAACTAACAAAAAGTAAGCCATAATCATTTCATGTAAAGATAAGGAGATATTTGAAAGCAAACAAGAATTCAGATCAAATCACGTACAAAATTTGACCTTCAATCAAAACAAAATGCCCGATCCGAAGATCAGGCATTTAAATTTTTCACTATCTGAAATTACATGTTCATACCGCCGCATACATGAATGGTTTGTCCCGTAACGTAAGCAGAGAGATCTGAAGCTAAAAATACGCATACCTTCGCAATATCTTCAGGCGTACCACCTCTTTTTAACGGAATTTTTTGAGCCCATTCGTTTCTCACTTCCTCCGACAATTTCGCTGTCATATCGGTAATAATAAAACCGGGAGCAACCGCGTTGGCTCTAATATTCCGGGACCCCAACTCTTTGGCAACACTCTTGGTAAAACCGATAATTCCGGCTTTAGAGGCAGCATAATTAGCTTGTCCGGCATTTCCACTAACACCGACAACAGAGCTCATACTGATAATGGAACCGGATTTCTGTCTCAACATGATTGCCGAAACCGTTTTTGTAAAATTGAAAACAGACTTCAAATTTACATTCATAACAGCATCCCATTGTTCTTCACTCATTCTCATCAACAACGTATCTTTTGTTATTCCTGCATTATTCACCAAAATATCGATGCGTCCGAATTCCTTGGCAATCTCTTCCACCGTTGCCGCTGTTGCGGCGAAATCGGCAGCATTAGAAGCATACATTTTCGCTTTTACCCCCAAAGCGGCAATCTCTCTCTCCGTTTCCTGAGCAATCTCATCGTATCTCAAATCAGTAAAAGCAATGTTCGCACCTTGTTTAGCAAATTCTAATGCCACAGCTTTACCGATACCTCTTGAAGCTCCGGTAATAATGGCCGTTTTTCCTTCTAATAATCTCATATCAATAGCTTTTTTAAAACTAAATTAAACCTTAGGCATCATGAAGTAAACCCGTTACTCTTTTTTACCCTAACGGAAGACAAAAGTAGTCAATTAATTGAAAAATGAAAATTCTGGTACCCCGGTTTTATACTTTCCGAGAAACTCTATTGAAACCTTCTTTCTACATAAATAAATTTATCCTTTACCGGGAAATAATATTAAATTTGTCATTCCAATGGATTCATTCTCGTAAAAATTTAGATAATATGGAACAACAACTTCAACTCAACGATCATAATAAACAAGAACATCCTCCCATGCATACGGCAGAACATATATTGAATCAAACGATGGTCCGGATGTTCGGTTGCGAAAGATCTAAAAACACGCACATTGAAAAGAAAAAATCCAAATGTGATTATTATTTATCCGCGTCTCCCTCGGAAGAACAAATGGCCGAAGTCGAACGTAAAGTCAATGAAGTCATCGGTATGCATTTACCGGTAACCGCAGAATTTGTAGATAAAGATCATGTTCCGGAAGAGATTGATCTCAGCAAATTACCCGAGAACGTCAGTCAAACCCTACGTATCGTACGCATAGGCAGTTACGATACGTGTGCCTGCATCGGCCGGCACGTGGCTAATACAGCCGAAATCGGTATTTTTAAAATCATTTCTTACGATATGGAAAACCAAAGATTAAGGATTCGTTTTAAATTGCTCCAGGAATGATTCTGCGATTTTTGCAATCTCTGCTTGACAATATTCTTGAAAATTGCGAACAATAGCTTACAAAAAGTTACGTTATTGATTAAATTATTTCTACTTTCGCGAAAGAAATGAACAACAACTTATCATAAAAAAGATACTTATGAACCTTCTTGAACAAATCAAAGAAAACGCGAAAAAGTACAACAAAAGAATTGTACTCCCGGAAGGGACGGAGGAGCGTACGCTAAAGGCTGCTGATATTCTTCTGAACGAAGGAATTGCTCAGATTATTTTAATCGGTAAACCGGCAGAAATACAAACGCTGGCAGATAAATTTGAACTGAAAAACATCGGGAAAGCTACCATCATCGATCCTGAAAATCATCCGAAAAAAGAAGTTTACGCGGATATGCTTGTCGAATTACGCAAAAGTAAGGGCATGACCAAGGAAGAGGCTCTTAAATTAGTAACCAATCCGCTCTATTTAGCGACTTTGATGATTAAGAACGGGGATGCGGACGGAGAGGTTGCCGGAGCCAAAAATGCGACAGGCGACGTACTAAGGCCTGCTTTGCAAATCGTAAAAACATTGCCGGGTATATCCGTAGTATCGGGGGCATTCCTCCTGTTAACCGATAAACCGGAATACGGTGAAAACGGGTTAATCGTATGTGCGGATTGTGCCGTACTTCCGAATCCGACGGCCGAAGAGTTGGCTCAAATCGCCGTAGCTACAGCAGGTACGGCTAAAGCCATTGCCAAAATAGAACCGCGAGTAGCCATGTTAAGTTTCTCAACGAAAGGTTCCGCAAAAAACGAATTGGTTGATAAAGTGATAAAAGCAACCGAATTAGCCAAACAGATGGCTCCTGACATAATGATCGACGGCGAAATGCAGGCTGACGCCGCTTTGGTTCCTTCCGTGGGTTCCAGCAAGGCTCCGGGTAGTCCCGTTGCCGGAAAAGCCAATGTCTTAATCTTCCCCAGTTTGGAAGTAGGCAATATCAGCTATAAATTAGTACAACGCATTGCCGGCATAGAGGCCGTAGGTCCAGTACTTCAGGGAATGGCAGCTCCGATTAACGACCTGTCGCGGGGATGTTCCGTTAGTGATATCGTAAATTTAGTCGCCATTACCGTAAACCAAGCCGCAAGTAAATAATTCACCCCACGTAAAACCGAATGTCATGAATATATTAGTTTTAAATTGCGGAAGTTCATCCATCAAATATCAGATATTAGATATGAAAGAAGAACCGGTTGTATTAGCCAAAGGATTGGTTGAGAAAATCGGTCTCCCGAAAGGGAACTTCACCCATAAACCTTCAGGAAAGGACAAATACGAGATAGAGGAGTCCATAAAGGACCACATCACAGGTATCAATCTTATCTTAAAAGCTCTTGTCGACCCGACTTATGGCGTAATCGAATCTTTAAACGATATAAACGCTGTCGGACACCGAGTAGCTCACGGGGGAGAATATTTTTCCCAGAGCGTATTGGTCGACGACGATGTAAAGAAAAAAATCGCCGCTTGTTGCGAGTTGGCACCGCTTCATAACCCGGCTAACCTAAAAGGGATAGAGACTATGGAACAACTGCTTCCCGGAGTTCCTCAAGTCGCTGTTTTCGATACCTCTTTCCATCAAACTCTTCCCAAGGAAGCCTACGTATACGGATTACCCTATAAATATTACGAACAATACGGAATCCGTCGGTACGGTTTTCACGGGACCTCACACAAATTCGTTGCAGAAAAAGCCTGTAAAATATTGGGTTGGGACATAAGCGAAAAGAAGATCATTACCTGTCACCTCGGAAACGGTTCGTCCATTACGGCTATCGACCATGGCAAATCGGTAGACACCTCCATGGGATTTACCCCGAACGCGGGTGTCATCATGGGAACCCGTACAGGAGATCTGGACCTGGGTGCTTTGCTTTTTATCTGTGAGAAGGAGGGGTTAAACATCCCGCAAGCCAACGATCTGATCAACAAAAAATCGGGACTGATGGGAGTTTCCGAAGTTTCTTCCGATTGTAGAGAGTTACAAGCCGCGGCAGCAAAAGGAAATTCTCAAGCCCGTTTGGCCTTAGACATTTTAGCTCACGATGTAAAAAAATACGTGGGTAGTTATGCAGCCGTACTGAACGGGGCTGATTTGATCATATTTACCGGAGGTATAGGAGAAAATGATTGTGAGGTGCGTCAACAGGTATGCGCCCATATGGAATACATGGGAATAGATTTCGATTCCAAGGCGAATGACGGTGTTCGCGGCAAAGATATAATATTGACAAAACCTCATTCAAAAGTAATCGTTATGAGTATTACCACCGATGAAGAATTGGTAATTGCTACAGATACAATGAATTTGGTAAAATGACGAGTACAAGTCCCGCTAAAAACGAGGCCGCATTGCTGCGGCCTCGTTTTTTAGTTTGAATTTTTATTTTATCTTTGTAAAAACGATCTATTAGTTTTACATAAAACAGAAACAAAAATGAAAAAAAGTTATATCGTATTAGCCATAATAGCCATCATTGCTATCGGCATTTTTGCATGGTTTCAAGGAAGCTATAACCAAATGGTAACCAGAAGTGAAACCATATCCTCCCAATGGTCTAATGTTGAGAACCAATACCAAAGGCGAGCGGATCTCATCCCCAATTTGGTAAACACGGTAAAAGGATACGCGGAACACGAACAAAACACCTTAACACAGGTAACAGATGCCCGGGCGAAAGCCACTCAAATGCGAATCAATTTCGATCAGCTGGATGAAAAAACCTTACAGAAATTCAACAATATGCAAGGAGAATTATCCTCTGCCCTATCCCGTTTGATGGCCATATCCGAACAATATCCTGATTTAAAGGCAAATGAGAATTTCAGAGATCTCCAAGCCCAATTGGAAGGAACAGAAAACCGTATTGCCGTGGAAAGACGTAAATTCAATGAAGAGGTAAAGGGATATAACGCATACATCCGTTCTTTTCCCAAAAATATTTTGGCCGGGATGTTCGGTTTTATGCCTAAACCTTATTTCGAAGCCTCAAGCGGTGCCGAAAAAGCCCCGGAAGTTAAATTCTAACATCTAATCTCAATCCTGTTATTATGTCTCCAGAAAAATATTTCACGGAAGAACAAAAAGATAAGATGGTAGCAGCTATTAGGGAAGCGGAGAAAAATACATCCGGAGAAATTCGCATTCATATCGAGAACCACTGCCCAAAAGAAATTCTGGATCGCGCTGCGGATGTGTTCGCCAATTTAAAAATGCAAAAAACAGCCCTTCGTAATGGAATTTTGTTCTATATCGCCTTGGTCGATAAAAAAATGGCTATATTAGGAGATGCCGGGATCAATGCCAAAGTTCCCGACAAGTATTGGGACGAATTGAAAAACCGTATGATTGAAAAATTTAAACAGGGATATATTACGGAGGGAATTTGCGAAGCCGTCATTCAGGCCGGAAAACAATTACAGGAATTTTTTCCCTACCGGCAAGACGACGTTAATGAACTACCCGATGACATTTCATTCAATCCATCCGAAAAGTAAAATGAATTATAACATGAACATCCAGAAACTCATTATATTATTCATATTTAGCCTAATCAGCGTATCCGGTTACAGCCAAAAATTTCCGGAGCCGATGCAACCCAAAAGGCTGGTGAATGATTATACGGAATTATTCAACAAAAAAGAGATCTCTTCTTTAGAAGAAAAATTATCCCATTTCAATAAAACTTCGTCAACCCAGATCGCCGTGGTAACGGTCTCTTCGTTGGATGGATACGACATCAACGATTACGCGGCTCGTTTGGCCGAAAAATGGGGTATCGGCCAAAAGGGGAAAGACAATGGAATATTGATTCTGATCAAACCTAAAAAAGGAAATGAAAAAGGAGAAGTCGCCTTATCCGTCGGTTACGGATTGGAAGGTGTTATTCCGGATATTACAGCTTCTCGTATCATCCGAAACGAAATAATTCCCTCTTTTCAGCAAGGGAATTATTACATAGGGATAAACAAAGCAACCAATGTATTGATGGATCTGACAAAAGGAGAATTTACAGCGGAAGAGTACGAACAGCAATCGGAAGGTTCGCTTTTGGTATTTATTCCCCTTTTCTTCTTTATTATTTTGTTTCTTTTTATTCGGCGGCGTAAAGGATTTTCTCCCGGACACTCCTCCGGTCCGTTTTTTATCGGAGGTATTCCATTCGGGAGCAATAGCGGAGGTTTCGGCTCATTCAGCAGCGGAAATGGCTCCTTTGGTGGATTCGGAGGTGGTTCCTTTGGAGGAGGCGGTGCCAGCGGAAGCTGGTAACGATATATGTGTAATTATAAACCAATGATTATGAAAAAACTATTTTTTATTTTAATGGCCATTGCAGTACTAATACCGACAATGGCAGAAGCGCAAACTCAGAAAAAGAGCAAACGTGAAATCAGAGCGGAAAAAAAGGCAGCAGAAGCAGAACAGGCTAAAATAGCACATGACAAAGCTTTAAAAGCGTTGGAAGCCAATGACTGGGCTTTCGAGACCAAAGAGGTGTACAACTCCCAGGGTAAACGTTTGACCCTACGGAATCGTCCTAATGTCGTCGGTTCATCCGGAAAAAGGTTAGTCGCTAATTTAGCGTATGGTGAAAGCGATAGTTATATAGAGCTCATCAAAGACGGACCGATAAAAAAAGTTGAAAAGAAACAAGATAAAAGAGGAAACTGGATTTACAAATTTTACGTCAATCATCCTTTTGCCGCAGAGGTAACCGTCATCCTGACCAAAGACAGTAATGCTGCCAGTATCACCGTCAGCGAAGGAACAACCGGCGTGAATGCCAACGGTATCAATAGTGTTCCGCAGACACACCATTTCAGCGGATTTATCTTACCGGCAGAGGAATCCCATCATTACAAGATGATCCGTGTCGAAAACTGAAAAAGATATCAATAAACCGCCCGTACGTCGAAATCAGTACGGGCGTTTTTTTATTTCCGGATCGCACCAACCGATTCCACGGGTATCGATATATCCTACAAATGGGAAATAAACTTTACGAATTTATCCGTCCAAAGTAAGTATAACACCAACCAAAACAAAAATCGTATCAACCTTCCGAAAAACATAAAAATAAATGATTTCACGGCATTAATACGATAAAAACCAAGAGCCAACGCGAAAAGATCCCCCAAAACAGGAACCCATACCAAAAGAGCCATAACGCTTTTGTATTTTTCAATTCTGTTTTTCTGCCGTTTCAATTTTTCGGGTGTCACTTTAAACCAACGCTGTATCCACGTCCATTTTCCGGCATATCCCAACCAATAGGTCAACGTCCCACCTAACCAATTCCCCGTTGTTGCGATGGCTAAACACCATACAGGTTTTCCCCCGGCTGCCAACATCCCCAACAATAAGGCATCCGCTCCCATCGGAATTACAGTGGCCGAAATAAACGAACCGATAAATAAACCCAAATATCCTAAATCAAGAAGTGAATCCATGAAAATACCTTTTTCACTTATAACGCAAGCGAACAAAGTATGTTATATCATCGGATCCATTCGACAAACCGATCGGCATACCGAATATACAAAAGTGTCCAAACAAGAAAACGGACAAAACGGCCGACCAACATATATAGAGCCGACATTTTAGGGCTCACGCGATAAAAACCGAGAGCGATGGCAAAAAGATCTCCCACAAGGGGAAGCCAAGTGAACAAAGCCAGCCAAACCCCGTATCGATCAATCTTTTCCTTCTGTCTCTCCAATTGCTCTCGCTTCACTTTTAACCAGCGCTCGAGCCAGTCCCAACGTCCAAGCCATCCCAGCCAATAGGAGGTCAAGCCTCCCAACCAATTTCCGATAGTGGCAATTATCAAACAAATCCATGTATTCCCTCCCAAGGAAAGTACCCCTACCAATAAGAGATCCGCACTCATCGGAATGATTGTCGATGCTAAAAACGAGCCGATAAATAATCCCCAATATCCCCAAGCGACCAATGATCCCATAACAATTACCTATAAAACGCAAAAATCTTACAAATTTATATTCAATTACCCGATAAAAAATCGGTTATCTCCCTTCTCTTTTTTTCTCTTTGAGAAGAATAGGTTTTCGACCTGCATTCGATAGAGTCGTATAGCTTTAATACCAATCGGAATAGATAATTTTTCCGACGAGTATCTACTGTAAAAACAGCATCTTTAAATATCAATTCGGAAAGCATCTCCGCTTTTTCCACAGGCTCATACAAGATACAGTGACTAATAATTTGTTCTCCCTCCCCTGTTATTTTTTCCCGGTCGATATGAAAATAGGTAGAATAAAATTCATTTAAAATAACAGATATATCTTCGTATTCATTCTTATTCTTTCCTCTGAATCTCTCATCAAGCGCTTTGAAAAACACCTCCATCTGCCGCAATAGATAATCTCTTTGAATCATACTCGATCTGATTTATAGCATAAATCCGGCTAAACAACTGGATTTAAAATGATACTTACGTTCTTTAGCAACTCAAAATTACAAAATATACATCCAAATCAAAGGTCGATACCCCTATTTTTCCCGATAAATCAAATAAAAGAGTCCACTCTGTTTCAGAATCTATCGGGATCTTTTAAGGACAAACACAACAAAATAAAGACCGAATAGTTATTGGGTTTATAATATTATATATTTATCTTTGCGGCAGAATTATTTCATATAACACAATGTGTTAAAAATCAATATATTACATCATTAAAATTATTATTTACTCCATTATAACAACTCTATTTGATCGTTCTTTTTCAAATACTGATTTTATGCTTATAAAATAATAAATATATGCAAACACACTCTTTTGATTCGATCCGTCACCAATTACATCGACAACCGGAACTCTCCGGCAAGGAAAGAGAAACAGCCCGTTTTATCGAAACCTCTCTCCGCCCGTTTCATCCGACTAAAATCATTCGCTCCATAGGAGGACACGGCTTACTGGCTGAGTATTTCTTTTCCGAAGAGGGACCAACCCTCTTGTTTCGGGCTGATATGGATGCTGTCGCTATTGATGAATCGAAAGATAATATTTCCTATCGTTCGGTTCGTACCGGGATATCGCACAAATGCGGCCACGACGGTCACACGACCATTCTATTACGATTGGCCCAAATGCTTTCCGAAAAACCGATGAGACAAGGACGGGTATTGCTCTTATTCCAACCGGCAGAAGAGACTGGCTGCGGATCATCCGCCATTTTGGCCGATCTCGTACTTCCCCAATACCATATCCAATACGTTTTCGCTCTTCACAATATTCCGGGATTTTCCGCGTCCGCCGTATTATGTAAACCGGGTAGTTTCACCTGTTCCGTCATCAGTGCGGCAATTACACTCTCCGGCAAAACAGCTCATGCAGCAGAACCTTTAAAAGGAATCAATCCCGTAAACGCAACCTTTAGAATAGTCGAAACGCTTACAGGATGGAATCAATACGATATAGAGAAAGAGGATTATTTCCTGGCGACCTTGGTAGAAATCCATATTGGAGAAGAAGCCTACGGGGTAGCAGCGGGAACAGGAGTTATCCGGGTAACTCTACGTGCTAAAAACGATCGGCTACTCCGTCTGCATATGCAGAAATTAGAAAAACTGATCGAAATAGAAACGGCAGCTACTCCCGGTTTAAATTCGGCTATAACATGGCTGGAATCTTTTTCTGCCAATGTGAACGATCCGCAAGCTGTCCAACACATAAAAAAGGCAGCGGAAACCAACAAGCTACCCTACCTGGAAATGAACGTTCCTTTTAGCTGGGGAGAAGATTTCGGTCTTTTTACCCAAGAGTACAAAGGAGCTATGTTCGGGTTGGGAGCCGGAGAAAATTGTCCCCCGCTTCACTCCCCCCAATACGATTTTCCGGACGAGCTCATCGAATCCGGCGCGGGTATGTTTTACTCGATCGCCCAAGAGATTCTAAACACGAAATAAATCACAATCCATATACTCCAGACCATGATAACGTGAAGTAATAGTTATTTAGACCGGGCCAATCCGGAAAAGGGACATAGGTGCTGATACCGCTAAATCTATCTTTATCCACGGGAACATAATCCCAAAAATATCGGGTAGCCGCACAATAAAGGACTACCTTTTTCAGTTGGGCATCGAATTTAGCGAGCTCCTCCCGAGTAGCTACCTGACGGATTAAATCGGCAAAATCATAAAAGGTATAATTTATAACTGCAAGCGGCACGTAATACCGGTAAACACTACTCTTGTCTTGGGTCTGTACTTCCGGTAATTTTCCTTCCAAGATTTCCTGACAAAGGACGTATAAAGCTTCTAACTCGGAAGTCTTTATTAAAGTGATCGTAGCCGTTTCCGTCGTCGTATTATTGAAATCGTAATAAACTTCACAAATCTTTTCCAAATCCGAATCCTCCCCCCAAAAATAAGGAACGACTTGTTCGTAAGGAAGTCCCTTTGCAGGAACTAACGTAGGAGAAGCAATGATATAATCCGCCTTATTCCTCAGTTCATAAAAAACTTCTACGGCTCCCATCAGACAAGCATCGAAAATGATATAATGAAAAGATTTATCGGGAATAACGGCCGCCAACTCCTTAATATCCATCTCGGAACCATGATCTTCTCCGAAACTCCGAGCTTTCACGGATGGACTCTCGGGAAACCAACCTGTCCCGTGAGACCAAAGAACCAATCCGTATGATTTGGCCGGATACAATTTTTGTGTTTCGCGAATAACCCGTGCCAAAACGGCAGGTGAAGCTGAATTTTCCTCCTTATACTCCTTTATCACCCGTTGCTTTACGGAACCGTTTTTCATCACCTCCAATTCAAGTAATTTCGGGGCAACATTCGGTTGGTCCCAATAAACAATTAAATTACCGTTATCTTCTTTCATTCCTTTCATCATTCCTTCCATATTCTGGGATGAAAAATAGGAAAGATTATTATCTCCGGCAATATATACCAATACAGTCCTCTCCTTTTGAGGCTTTATCTTTTCATCATGACAAGCACCCAAACAAAAGAAAACGACAATGCTTATAATTCCTCGAACAAACAAAATCTTCATAAAATAATTTATAGAACAAATATAGCGAAAAAAACGAAAAAAATAGCCCTTGAATAAATCAAGGAGCATTTATCTGAAAAGGTTTTATGATCAAAATTAGATAAGGAATAAATAAGTTACGGATTTTATTATTTGAAAACAGCTTTTCAGGAAAGAAAGGAACAACTTTTTATTTTAAAGCTATCACCTTCATTACACAGGACTGGCAATCAAACTCCAACCGAAAACGCCCTAAATTATTAGAAAGATATAGCGGAAACTTTAAGTCACTGCACTTATTCGTTTTGCGACATAAATCTAACTCGAATAGAAGACAATAACGAGTAGTCATCACCTCTTTTCCGCAATAATCTTTTCTAATTTCAAATCCCTTTTCCGGAATCTGTACTCCATGTTCCCGGTAAAATTCTCGCGAAAATTTATTAACGATATTTAGCTTCCAATCAGAATTTCCGGTATACGTCAACTCACCGTTCAAAGGTTCTTGTATCCATTTCACCCTTAACTCTTCGCGCTTTTCCTGCAATTTATCCAATAACTGTCGACGATACGTATTCAACACGGCCGCCTGTATGAATAACACATCTTTTCCACGATACTCAACCGAATCACATCTAAAATCCGTATCCCCGCATTTTTTCAATTGTTGACAAATTCTTTCAGCTTGTTGCGGCTGTTTTGCCTCATCGAAACGCTCTTCGCTTACTAAAGTAACATGAACCCGATCCTCATCCGTGGCAGACAATATCAATCTTCGATCTTCCGTACACACGTCAATCCTTACTCCTATTTTCCGAACGGCATTTCCTTTTTCCAATCGGACGACAAACCGATGATCGTAATTACGATACAACGGGGTACCGGGAGAGATATTCACCTTTTCATTGCAATTCAACCATTCACCTTCCACCGTATTGATTTTTATACCCTTCAACTCCCCGTTCTCCATATAACACAATCCGTCAGCATTATGAAGTTCTTCAAAAGCATTTACCTGCAATCGGTTTCCTCTGGTACATTTTACCTCCGCCACTTTTTTCCCCATGGATTTTGGCGTATCCATATTAACCAAACCGACGGATCTCCCGGCATAAAAATATTCCGAATACCCCCGGTTAAAACTTCTTTCCGGGTCAGCCTCAAAATCGGCCGATACACTACCGGACCCCACGCGCGCATAACCTCTTTCCCGCTCTACGATCCTATTCAGCCGCGAAGAGTAGTAGCTTGTCACATTAGCGACATAGGGAGTATCCTTCAGGCGTCCCTCGATCTTAAACGAATCGATGCCCGCTTCTGCAAGCTCAAACAATCGATCGGAAAGATTCAGGTCTTTTAAAGACAATACATGCTTCTCCTTCAACAAAAGTTTTCCCGTCGCATCTTCCACGTTCCATTTCATACGGCAAGCCTGAGCACATTCCCCCCGATTGGCGGAACGTCCCAATAGATAATGCGACATATAACACTGTCCGCTTAAACTGACACATAAGGCGCCGTGCACGAAATATTCCAATTCTGCACTTACCTCCCGCCTGATCTTTTTTATCTCTTCCAACGACAGCTCCCTGGCCAACACAATCCGTTGAAATCCAATCTTGTCCAAGAATTTAATCCGTTCCAACTCGTAATTGTGCATTTGAGTGCTCGCGTGCAAGGCTATAGGAGGGATATCCAATTTCAGGATACCGGGATCTTGTATGATAATGGCATCTACGCCAACCCGGTATAGCGCCTTTATCAGTTTCTCCGCTTCTGACAGCTCCTCATCGTAAAGAAGAGTATTCATAGTCACGAATACCCGGCAATAAAAACGATGAGCGACAGAGACTAATCGTGTAATATCCTCAATAGAATTTCCCACCGCCTTTCGTGCCCCGAAAGCAGGCCCTCCGATATACACGGCATCGGCTCCATTTTGAATGGCGGCCAAAGCAACCTTCAAATTTTTGGCAGGGGATAAAAGTTCTAATCTTCTCATTTCGACAATAACGGCCCCACCTCTATATCAGGATATTCCTTCCCATGCACGACAGGCACCTCTATCAAACGGCAAGAAGGAAAGAAATCATGCAAATAACGCTGAAAAATCGTAATGGAATCATTTGTAATCCACTCGCTATCATTCGGAAATCGGTTATACACCAGCAGGGCAAGTTCTATTCCCCGTTGACGACATAACTCCAAACTCATCAACGTATGGTTTATACTGCCTAATTTGGAAGAGGCAACCAAAATCAAAGGGTGCTTCTTCTCTTGAATATAATCAATGGTAAAATAGTCTCTGGTGACCGGAACATACAATCCCCCGGCCCCTTCCAACAATACGATATCGTATAACTCGTCCAATTTACGGGAAGAAGCCGCTATCCGGTCCGTATCCAAAGTCACACGATCGATCTCCGCCGCCAAATGAGGGGAAGCAGGGTAAGTCATCACGTAGGGACAAGTCGTTCCGTCCCGATCTATTTCGAGCGGACCGATTTCCATAATTTCCCGATGCTTTAAAATATCTTCAGAGATCCCGGTACAACCAGTCTGTATAAACTTTTGGGTAACCACCCGAACTCCTTTTTTTCGTAATGAACGGGCTAATAACCCCGTTATAATCGATTTTCCGGTATCCGTATCGATACCGCTTACAAAATATATCATATCGTGAATCTATATTTACATTTACCAACTGGCAACGCCATAGGTATTCATAATCCTCGGTTTCTTTCTACATACCAGATACAAGGGATGATAAGTTAAGGTCACTTTCCCATCCATAGCAAAACGAGCATTATATTCGTCAATAAATTCCTGAACCTTTCCCTTGGTCCATACCCGTTTATCACCGGATACATTTACTCCCGTTTTCTTCAAATGCTGTAACAACGCCAAAGGATCGTCAAACTCCATCAACCTGAACTCTTCTCGGATTTGTTCAATCTTAAAATATGGTTCCAAAAGTCCCATCAACTCCTCCTGTGTCCGGTATCTTAATCCTCCCCCCGTTGTCAATCGAATTTCCCGCAAGTTGTACTTTCCAAAAGTACTGAAAATCATCAAACCGTCCTCCCGCAAATGTTCGGATAATTTTCTGAAAGTCGCTTTCGGTTCGTTCAACCATTGAAAAGTAGCGGCAGAAACAATCAGGTCGAATCGCCCCGGCAATGGAATCTCCTCGATATCCCCCGGTAAACAATGAGAAGCTATGACCTGATACAAACGTGCTGTACGGGAACAAACTTCCTCGACGATATCATTGACATAGATCTCGTCTTCCTTAAAACAGCGTCTTAACTCTTCCGTGAACAATCCCGTTCCACATCCCACCTCCAATATATTTTTAGGAATATAATCCAAACTGGACATAACCATTCGGTTTAATCGTACAGCCATCGCCTTTTGTACCATTGCGTTAGCGTTATAAGTAGTTATACTACGACGAAAACGCTGTTCAACCTCGTGTTTATTTACAGCCATATTTATATTATTAAATCCCAGTTTTCAAATACGTAAAAAGGATAATGTCCCCCTACTATTTTTTTTATTTCACTTCGTCCCCTCCACCAGTTCTCTTGATTTGTCACCGGAAATATAATATCATTTTCCGAAATATACACCCTATTCCAGCAAATTTCTCCTTTTAATCTATCGGATTGTTCCCGGATGGCTTTCAACTCTTCCAATTGCTCCTCCAAATTCCTATCCGGATGATGTTGTTTAAACCGGGTGCGTTCCCCTGTTCCCGATAACATCCGAACAAAAAATTTATCTCTTCCACGCTCATCCATCCCCCTCTCCGTAAGCAGATACACATGAAGAGGGATACCGTACAGATTATCCACGGGACGTTCCGTTCCGTTGATTGCCGTACTTCTGTCCACGGGTAAATTCCACAAGGGAAGCAAGACGGAAGCTGCCCATACACCCATGGACCAGGCTATCACATCTATACTTTCGTAACCGTTTAAAACCGGAGCTTTTTCACCTTCTATGTTCCGGTAATCGTAAAGCATCAACACGTCCGACTCCCCGGTCATATGACTTACGGCTCTTTCGTCCAAACCCCATCCGCTAAAAAAAAGAATTACCCGCTTGTTACCGTTTTTTTTTAACCAAACTCTCCGCATCCTAACAACTCACTTCAATAAATTCGAATAAGCACTCGTAATCCTCTTCCGGAATGGCTGCATTCAAAGAAAACCGTATTCGGGCCTCGTTTTTAGGTACGGTAGGGTATCTCACCGGTAATACAAAAAAACCATTATCCCGGAATTGCTCAGACATATAAACACTGTTTTCGTTACTTCCACATAAAAAAGGTACGATATGAGAATTTCCCCTGGTTTCAAATCCCCTGTTTATCAATGTATTTCTCAATCGTTCAGAAATCGTCATCAACTTCAAACGCTTGGAATAAAAATCAGGCATACGATTTAAAATAAAACGAGTCCAAGCCACGTTTATCGGCGGTAATGCCGTCGTAAAAATCAAACTTCTCTGCGTATTAACCAAAAATTCTCGAAAAAGATCGTCACAGACTACAAAAGCCCCGTATGAAGCAAAGGCCTTACCGAATGTACCGACAATAAAGTCAATATCTTCCATACATCCCTGTTCCTCACAGCATCCTAAACCGTTCGTTCCCCGGACTCCAACGGCATGAGCTTCGTCCACGTACAAAAAAGTATCGTACTCTTTTTTCAAATCACATAATTCCTGCAAATCACACACGTCCCCGTCCATACTGAAAATGGACTCAGTCACAACAAATACATTCTCGTATTTTTCCCTATGATTAAACAGGATCTCCCGCAAATGTCCATAATCCAAATGCCGGTAACGCAACATCTCCGCTTCACTCAACCGCAATCCGTCAATAATACTCGCGTGTACAAGTTTATCGGCAACAATCAAATCCTTTTTACCCGCTAACGCAGGCAATATCCCGATATTAGCATGATACCCGGAATTGAATACCAATGCTGACTCCTTACCGTACAATTCCCGCAAATCATTCTCCAATACCCCGTAATATTCATGATTACCCGATAACAAACGGGAAGATACGGCGCTGTACGATAGCAATTTCACATCCGTCTCCTGACGAAATTCTTCATACAGATGCGGATCGGAAGAGAGTCCCAAGTAATCGTTGGAGGAGAGATTCAACATTTCGCGTCCGTCATGGTGGATCAAAAAACCATTATGCTGAATCTCCTTCAACTCCCGATAATTTCCAGACTCCTTTATCTTATTTAATTTATTGATGTAACGCTCTCTGTTCATATCATTTCAGGTTAGAAAGAACCCGCAACAAAGCCTGTGTCAAACGAGAAAGTTCTTCCGGACGTATGATGTAAGGCGGCATGATATATACCAATTTACCGAAAGGACGTACCCATACGCCCTCACGTACAAATGCAGATTGGATATAGGCCATATCCACGGGTTCTCTTAACTCGATAACTCCTATGGCACCCAACACTCTTACATCGGCAACGTTACTGTAATGTGCGGCCGGGGCCAACTCGGTCCGCATCTGCCTTTCGATTAGACCGATCATCGTGTCGATATCATAGCTCATGATCAGATCCAAAGAAGCATTGGCGGCAGCACAAGCCAAAGGATTGCCCATAAAAGTAGGACCATGCATAAACACACCCGGATTTTTCGAGCATATACCCGTGGCTACCTTTTCTGTTGTCATCGTGGCTGCAAAACTCATGTATCCTCCGGTGATCGCTTTCCCTACGCACATAATGTCCGGAACGATACCCGCGTGATCACATCCCCACATTTTTCCGGTCCTCCCGAAACCGGTTGCAATTTCATCACAAATCAGAAGTACATCATATTGTTTACACAACTCTTTGACTTTCCAAAGGTATTCGGCGGAATAAAACCACATGCCTCCGGCACCCTGTACAATCGGTTCCAGAATAACAGCCGCGATACGATTGTGATTATTTCGCAAACACTGTTTGAACTCTTCTATATCCGCATCACGACAAGGTTGTCCGTATCGAACCCGGGGAGAAGTAACAAAATAGTGAATGGGCAAAGTTCCCCGGAATATACTATGCATTCCCGTAACAGGATCACAAACGGACATCGCATTCCAGGTATCACCATGATATCCCTTGGTAATGGTCAAAAAATGTCGTTTTTCCTCCCGTCCCTGCGCGTACCAGTACTGAAGGGCCATCTTCATCGCCACTTCTACGGCCACGGAACCGGAGTCACTGAAAAAGACCTTCTCTATCCCGTAAGGGGTCAGTTTCACTAATTTGGCAGCCAACTCTACAGCCGGACGGTGCGTTAATCCACCAAACATCACGTGCGACATATTTTTCAATTGCTTTTCAATAGCAGCATTAATTTTCGGATGATTGTACCCGTGTACTTCACACCACCAGGAAGACATGCCGTCAATTAACCGGGTTCCGTCTTCCAATTCTATGTACACGCCCTCAGCTCGTTTCACCGGATACACCGGAAGCGGATTTACCGTAGAGGTGTAAGGATGCCACAAATGTTCCCGATCAAAGCGAAGCATCGCTTCCGTCGTCATTGTCTCAATAAAATTTTCCATAACCTTCATTTTTCGATTTTACTTTCTTGTGATAAACCCCATTTTCTCTACTTTTTCCATATCTTCCATAACCTTTGATCCCACCGTAGTCAATAGGTCCCCGACAATCGCCGAATTAATTCCGGCTTCTATCGCTTCTTTTTCTATATGTGCTATTAAATTTCTACCTCCGGCAAATCTTAAAAAGGCATCCGGATGAATAAAGCGAAACACGGCTATCGTCGTTAATACTTCCTCATCCGCCAAAGGTGCTGCATTCTCCAAAGGAGTTCCCGGAATAGGATTCAACACGTTGATAGGAATTGACTTAATCCCCAAATCTCGAATCATCAGAGCCAGATCGATGCGATCTTCCATCGTCTCTCCCATTCCTATAATTCCTCCGGAACAAACTTCCATTCCTACCTCTTGAGCCGCACGAATCGTCTCTATTTTTTCATCCGTCGTATGAGAAGAACACAAGGAGTGAAAATAACGACGAGAAGACTCCAAATTACAATGGTAACGTGTTATACCAGCCTCTTTTAATCTAAGTAATTGTGTCTTGTTTAACAATCCCATGGAGGCACATAAATTGATATCCATCCCTCGCTTTATCTTTCGGGCATAATCACACAACCGATCTATATTTTTATCGGAAAGAGCTCTTCCGCTCGTTACAAAAGAAAATTTATTCACCCGATAAGTCGCATTCAAACGAGCCAATTCAATACAACTCTTTTCATCGATTAAATCATACTCATCTACTTTTGTCCGAAAAACTGCCGATTGGGCACACCATTTACAATTTTCAGAACAACGTCCGGAACGCGCGTTGATAATCGAACAAGTATCGAAATAATTTCCGACGAAATGATCCCGTATCTCTCCCGCAGCCTCATATAAAGCCCTTTTATCCTTTATCAGGGATAACTCCAGAGCCTCCTCCTTAGTAATCGACTGTCCTTTAAAGATTTTCTCTTTCAATGTATCTATTAACATATCTATATACAAAAAAGGTATACCCATTGTTCACAACAAGTATACCCATCTATATTAAATTTTTCATTCCCATGCTTTACAGGAAACTCCGCACCAACACATGATGATACCACCTCGCATACCTGTTTTAGTCCGCCATCCGACTCCTCTCTCTTATCCTTTACCATGATTTTCTTTGAGACTCCGGAAAAATCAACGATTATCCCCTTTAAAGAAGATTTTCCTAATGCTACCTTACAAATATCTATCGATAACGTCGCTATCCTTACCTCTTTTCTCAAAGAGGCAAAAATAGCATATCCCTTACGATTCCATTTGGAAAAGTATACCATGCATCTAAAGCAAAAATATCTTCTGTTCATAAACTCCCAACACAGCGGATATAATAAACGGCTGCAATTTACTAAAATTTTTTTATATTTAGCGATTCAACAAAAAAAACAGAAAAGTCGACTTAATCGTAAAAGCGAATAAAAATAAAACTTGTTATGGAAAAAATAGATTTGAATCGCATATATAAACGCAAAAAAAACGATAGAGATATTTTTCAAGAACTTATGCCCTTTAAAGTAAAGGAGATTCTATTAGTGGCAAACTATTACGATGCCTACACGATCGAACGGGAAGGGCAATTTTCAGACAAAATATTCGGAGAATACCTGCAATTGAATTTATTTACGGCTCCCCGTTTCACCTCTGTAGCGAGCGAGTCGGAAGCTTTGAAAAAATTAAGGGAACGACATTACGATCTCATTATCATCATGGCCGGCTTAGATAAACAGACCCCTTTGATAATCAGCCGTAACATAAAAAAAGTACATCCCCATATCAAACAGTTAATGTTAGTTAACAACAACGGAGACCTTGCTTACTTTCATCGCATCGAAAAAGAGGTACACGAATCCATCGAACGGTTATTTGTTTGGAACGGTTCGACGAAAGTCTTCTTGGCTATGGCCAAATATCTTGAAGACCGAATGAATTTGGAAGCTGATACACGTTTAGGGGATGTCAGAGTCATATTGGTGGTGGAGGATTCCGTCAAATATTACTCCCGTTATTTACCCTTACTCTATACCGAAATCATGACCCAGACACAAAAAATCATCGCGGACGAACCATCGGACGACGAGCTGGGACTTATATTGAAAATCCGGGTACGTCCCAAAGTGATTTTAGTCAGTACCTATGAAGATGCGATAGAGATTATTGATAAATACAAAAATAATATCATCGGTGTCATATCAGATGTTCGTTACGCTAAAAACGGCATCGAGGATGAAGATGCGGGTGTTGAGTTGATTAAATACGTTCAGCGATTAGGATACAAGATTCCCTGCCTTCTTCAAAGCCATGAAGAGGAAAATGCCAAACGGGCAGAAAAAATCCATGCGGAATTCATCAATAAAAACTCGCTCACGCTGGCACAAGAAATAAAAACTTTTATCAAAACCCGTCTCGGGTTCGGAAATTTTATTTTTCGAGACAAATCAGGACACCCGATAGATAAAGCGACTTCAATCAAAGAGTTTCGAAGGAAATTGACCACCATACCGGATGAATCTTTGGAATACCACTCTATTCGCAACGGTATTTCCACATGGTTAATGGCAAGGGGAGAAATCAATCTCGCTCAAAAATTACGACGGTATAGTTTTGAATACTTTAAAAATACCGATGAAATTCGCCAGTTTATTGCCAACGTTTTCGAATCTTCCAAACTAAAAAAAATAAGAGGACGTATTATTCCGTTCCGGCCGGAATTGGTCGACTCCAACCGTTATATCACTCGCCTGGGACTCGGCTCTCTCGGAGGCAAAGGACGCGGATTAGCATTTATATCCAACTTTATTGAGAATGTTTACCTTAAAAAATTAATTCCCAACTTAAAAATCGCTATTCCCAAAACCGCCATCATCGGGGTGGAAGAATTCGATAATTTTCTGGAATTAAACGATTTATATAAAGAAACTTATATCAACAACGAATACGACCACCTAAAAAAGGCCTTTCAACAGGCCACCCTCTCTTTACCATTGAAAGAAAAGCTACGCCAGTATCTTCAAGTCATGACCAAGCCGTTAGCAGTCCGGTCTTCCGGTCTGTTTGAAGACTCCTTAAGCCAACCTTTCGCCGGTGTGTACGCGACTTATTTGATTCCTAACAATAATCCGGACTTTGAACGCAGATTGGAAGAACTGGAAGATGCCATCAAATTAGTTTACGCCTCTGTCTTTTCCGATGAATCGAGGGCTTATTTCAAAGCTATTGACAGCATGATAGAGGAAGAAAAAATGGGTGTAATCATACAGGAAGTAATCGGGAACGAACACAACGGACGATATTATCCCGATATCAGCGGGGTCGCCCAATCTTATAACTTCTACCCCTTTTCCTATATCAGGCCGGAAGACGGTTTTGCTGTTACTGCCATAGGACTCGGAGCTTACGTGGTAGGAGGTGAAAAGACTCATCGTTTCTCTCCGGCATTTCCAAAATTGCAATTAGCTTCCATACAGGACAAAATCCGTAGCTCCCAAAATTATTTTTACGCTATTGATATGAAACACCGGGGATACGATTTAATCCGAGACGGAGAAAATGCAGCAATTAAAGCCTATGATTTAAAAGAGGCCGAACGAGACGGCACATTGGAATACAGTGCTTCGGTTTATGATTTCATGAACGATCGTATCGTCTATGATCTGAATGAAAAAGGTCCCCGAATTATTGATTTTGCCAAAATCTTACAATACGATTATATTCCGTTAGCCTCCACTCTACAAATCTTGCTGGATATCTTCTCGCAAGCCATGGGGTCACCCGTTGAAATTGAATTTTCCCTTAATATAGAAGAAAGCATACCAGTATTCTATTTATTACAAATCAAACCGTTAATTAAAAACGAATACTCTATAGATATCGATACGCTTCACATCGATCAAAAAAAGATTCTTCTTAAAGCCAATAAAGGTATGGGAAACGGAAAATTGCAATATATCCGGGACGTCGTCTATATCGATCCTCGGAAATTCGACAGACTCAAAACCCGGGAAATGGCAGAAGAGGTAAAACAACTCAATGCCGAAATTGCCCGGGAAGAAGAAAAATTCATACTGATCGGCCCGGGACGCTGGGGTACACGGGACCCGCTTACGGGAATTCCCGTCCAATGGTCCGATATCGCCAATGCAAAAATAATAGTGGAACAAGGACTTCCTGATTTTCCGTTGGATGCCTCTTTAGGTTCTCACTTTTTTCATAATGTTACCTCCATGAATATCGGTTATTTTGCTATCCCCTTCGAATCCCCCGATTCATTTATTAGGTTCGACGTACTCGAACAACAGGATGTCATTCACGAATTAACCTATGCCCGACGAGTCCGTTTCAAAAAGCCGTTGACCGTCTGGATGGACGGCAAAAAACAAACTTCCGTCATTACTTATTGAAAAACACCCAAGAATGATACTATTCTTGGGTGTTTTTTCATGCGAAACGTCTTTAATAACAATCCCAATTATATAAGACGTTAGAAAAATCACGTCTGGCCAAATCTTCAGGCTTTATAAAAAAATGACAAACACCCGAATCCCCCCAAAGAATCGAATAATCATTCGTCTCCTCCGAATCCAATTGAAACAATAGCACGGTATGCCCCCGCAAATTCTCATGGTATTCCCGAGGATCTATTTGCGTAAACATCGGGTAACCGCCGATATGATGCCCACCTCCCTCCAACTGATCGTATACTCCATCCGTAATCTCTTCGGATATCCGTTCTAAAGATGAGACTTGATTCGAGGGATAGACTTCATTATAGGCATCCAAGACTAATTTATCAAAACGAAAATCCCCCCCGCCCATAGGCATCTCGCCTAATTCGAAATTCAACTTCAATTCGTCGGATACGGGAAATACTTCTTTGTCCCTTCTCTCCTCATCGAAAGGAAGTGCAGAAATCAACTCCGCCTCTTTATCGACTTTCTCATGATAAATGACCCGAAATCCCTTTTGAAGGGTCAATTCTTCGAAATTCAACCCGTACATTCCTCCGTCACTAATATAAAATTGTAACATTCCCGTCGCGGGAAATCCTTCTAAGGAAGGTATCTCTTCAAAATTGATCTGAGCTAAAAGACGTAAAGGCCTCTCCTGCCCCTCCTCCGACACTTCCGTGGGATATGGAAAATCCACGGGCAAATAAGGAACTCCACCGATTTTACTATTATATAAAGAACACTTTTCCTTAGCCGGACGGAGCCTTATACTGGGAGTCGTTGTCTTTTCCCGAATAACACGAACTATTTTATCGGCAGGAGTTTCTATTTTAGCACATCCGCCATTACCGAATAATTTACTGAATATACCCATGAGTCTATCAATTCTTAGTAAAACACATATACATCGTACAAATATAACCGTTTGAATTCACTTTTTCCACTTATTACACAAAACTCCGTGTAAATTCAAAAGAATAATGAATAACCTTTAAGACAGCCGTTTCTTTAAATAATACATATCGATACATTGTTTGCCGTCCTCCCATATCGGCTCCGGATAGTTGGCAATAAAAAAATGTTCGAGCGTGTGATCGGTTTTAAAACCGTTTCTCTCGTAATAACCTACTCCCGACTCACTCGTCCCGCCCCACAGGCATTCGAATCGATCTCGGTAATATTCCGTCAGGTAATTCAATAAATAACTGCCGTACCCTCTATTCCGATACTAGGAACAAACAGCCAGATTCTTGATCTCCCCTTTCCGGTCCACCACGACCTCCCCGATAACCGTTTTACCCGCCAACAACACAAACATATCTCCCTCTTCGATATAACGATCGATCATCTCCTCCGAAGGATCCGCATCCAATAACAAATCCAAATAACGTTTCCTGTCGAAAGCCACTCGTCTTACTTCTACATTTGTCCTATCCATACTCATATTACATTTCAGACAAATATATCCTATTTTAACGAATGAAAAAACAATTATTTTACTTTTACCCACTTCACCGCATCGGCAAATACTTTTTGATAAGAATCTGATCCCTTATCACTTAATTTGATTTGAGTCATTCCGATCCGAAAATCATATTTACCAAGAGATATCCAGCCGGGTTGTTTCATCTCTGTATAGGTAAGAGAAACTATTTTTTCTCCTTCTTTACATGTAAAAATATAGGTTTGCACAGGTTCCTTTTTAACTACAACTTGCCCGTCAACAGCATTCATCGAATACATTTCATTTTCAACCGCGTTAGCATTATTATAAACAAATAATTCATATTCCCCCTCTTCTGGTAAAGTAGTTTCCCACACGGCATAAGAATTTCCAATTCCTCCTTTTTTCTCCAGAAAGCCGGCAACTGGTTCCCCATAGCCTCCGGCCCAATCAGAATATTTCCAATGAGAAATATTCCTAAAAAACTTTTTATCCTCCAACAAATAAAATCCAGAATCTCTATCGTCAACCACATACTCTCCTTTTTTAGACATGAATAAGGTCGTATCTGCATCAAAAACACCGGCGTATGGATTCATAAGCATACCTTCCTCTAACTTAATATCCCTCCATAAATAAGATGAAGGAATATTTTGAGATAAATTGGTTTGAATTTCCAAATTAAATTTATCCACTTTCCGATAATCAAAATAACAACGAATCTCTTTGCAAGCTCCGACAGGAATAAAATAGTGAACACTCCTTTCAAAAAATGATCCAGCCAGAGTTATAACTCCGCCAACATTTCCTTTATTCCAAACTTTTACGCTTTGTAAAAGACCTAAACTTCCATCTGGATTTTCAACCTGCCATAAACATATATCTCTTAATCGAAAGGAAGGAAGTCTGGTCTCTTTATATATTTTACGCGTAAAATCAATTAAATCCACATCGAAACGTTCTTGAAACGCTTTACCAAATTCCTCATAATTTGTTTCACAAAAAGTATTCCGTCGAATAAAATCTTGGGTAAAAAGATAAAATTCATCAAATGGAACTTTACAAAGCAATCGCTTCAAGTAATCATTGGCTTTTAGCCACATCACTTGGTCAAAAATAACATTCTCCCTCGGTTGCTGAAATAAATATTCCAAACTATTTTCCTGAAGATAGGCTATTGCCGCAGGAAAAGTATTACTCTCTCCAAAACTATTAGCCATTGTATCCCAACGTTTTTGTATATATTGAAAAAAGATATCAATAGCCTTGAATTCAGGAGAATATATATAAAAATGATTTTTCCGAGTTAGAGAAGATATATCATATTCATTTTTTATCTCCTTCTCACGCTCTAATGGTCCAAACAATACATTTCCTTTTTTTAGAATACGGACACTTTCAAAATTTTGAAGATAAACCATATTAAAGAATTCATGCTGAGGAGTGCTTATTCCTTCATTCAAAGCATTTTTCCAAACCTTGAAAGCAGAAGAGAGCAGAGCCTCCCGTTCCGGACGAAAAATTAATTCCGGTTGAACATATTCACTTCTGTCTCTCCATACTCTCGAGTAAGCAGCAAAATGAATAGGCGTCTCAATTAATGCTAATTTATTATAAACATAGGCTTTATGTTTAGTATAACGAAAATCAAAAGACCATGAATCAATTAATTCTTTCGGATCAGTAAATTGATCAACTAGATATTCGTGTCCCTTAAACAAATATATTTCATACAATTTACCCTCATGTTTTATCGCTTTATGAATATATTTTCCCATACAAAGCGATACTCCGGTTAATTTTATTGGAGATATGAATATTACGGTATCTTTCCGGCACTTCATTTCTCCTTGTGAAATTACACATCGTTCCTTTTCTCCTGTCACAGTCAAGCGAAAACGTGTATAATTCTCTATAGTCGAATAAGGAGAACTAATATTTACTGTTGGAACTGATATCGGATACCACATGCATTCAGGAGTCAATAAAGTATAATCGGAACTCAGGTAAAAGAAATCATTTCCCATTTTAAAAATAGAATAAGTTCGTTCCTCCATTCGATCTGACAAATGTGTTATTTCCGGGTAACAAAGTTCCGAGACAGGCCTTCCATGATACAATAAAGTTATCTTTTTCGTTTCATGCGCTTGTAACTTGCAATTTAAAACAACGACCTGTTTTTCTCTTGTGAAATTAACAATTTCATCTTCTACCATCATACTCGTTATCTCTAATCCGGGATTCAAATATAATATAAAAGATGTCAAAGGTTTATCGTAAGGATTATACACGACCATTTCGCTTGTCGATTCATAGGAATTGCCAACTTGTTTAAAAGATATATCATGACTGACAACTCTTATTTTAAGTTGTTTATCGTACTTTTCGAATACTATTCGAATTTTCTCTCTCTCCTCCTCTTCACGCTTAAAATGAATTATATAAATAAACCCTAGAACAAATCCCAATAATAGAAAGGAACTTCCTGCAAAGACAGTATAAACTCGTACTCGATCACTATTCCAAATACGGTTTAAAGTCAAAATGCCTAAAAATAACATACCTACTCCTACTAAAAAAAAGATTAGCCTATGAATAAAATAAATATTCAAAACAGAGAAACCTGTTACATCAGAAAAAACATTAGGTAAATAAGTGGCAAACGGATCAAAAATACCAAAGAAATAATCAGGTACAATCTTTACTAAAATAAAAGACAAAAACAGTAAAACAAACCGAGCCATTGCTTGATTTTTCACTACTCCTTTTACCATCACACTATATCCCAAAACAAATACGAATAAAGGCAATGTCAAAGTAAAGAAGTAAAAAACATAAGGAAAAATAGCAAAAGGAGCATCACTCAGCAAAATATTAATAAATATAGCAATCAATGCCAGCATACAATCCAATCCTAAAACAACAATCATAAATCCTACAATTTTTCCAAGAGTATAATCTATATTTGAAAAAGGACGAATATCGATTGAGGATAATGATTCATCATAACGCCTTTTGCTAATGAATCTTCCTCCGAAAAAAACAGTTATAAAAATTAAAAAAAAACTTATCAAATAGGCATTAGCGAACGGAATAGCAGAGGGAAGTGAAATAGCTATCCAATCTGGATTTTTTATATTTCCTTGTCTTAACAAATGAATACAAGTTACTAATACTATACAAAATAGCGATACGAATCGAAATCCATTGTCTCTCATCAGTATCTTAACCTCATATTTTGCAATTTGTTTTATATTTTTATAGCTCATGCCACTTTAATTTTATTCTGTTCGCTAATACTTCTTTATTTTGTCGGTCGGAACGGAACTTTGACTTCTGACTTATTATTAAACTTCAAAAAATCAAATGGTGTACTAAAAGCCTTAGAAATTGATTTTCCACTGATCGGCGGACAATCGTTACATACCAATCTAACCTCACTTTCCGAATTATTATAAGGAACTCGTGCTCGACCTGGTTCACTAGGAGCACTTGTGCCGACTTTAGTTACAGCCATTACCCTAAAATCATAAATACCAGGGTCCAATATTACGGTATACATCGGATTATTGCCAGGTAATGGCAAAATATCCTTAACCAATCTTACCCACTCTTCTGCTCCAAGATTTTTTTTCTCAATAATATATCCTAAAACTTTAGATCCTCCATCACTAAGGGGTTTTTTAATGTAAATAGTTACTTTTGAAGCAAATAAAGGTGCAGATAATACAATTAACAGTATTGCTACCATGCTTTTTTTTTAAATTCTTCTCATAATAATTTAAATATAAAATAAATTAAACATACAGTATATTCCCTCTTTTTATATACTATCTCAACAAAAGAACGATCTAATATTACAAAAGGATGAATCAGATTTCAATTATTTTAATAATAAGATCATCAAACACAAAATTTGATTAAAATTTCATTTATTGCTTTCATTTATTTTATCAAATAAGCCTCTCGGGAACAGCCTTGTTCTACAAAATATTTTCACTACTTTTGTAAAACAAAACAAGAAGTAGAAGACATTATGAAGAAAGCGATTGTTTTATTATCGGGAGGATTGGATTCGACGACTGCAGTTTACCTGGCAAAACACCGGGGATTCGACGAACTGTATGCTATAACCTTCCTATACGGTCAAAAACACGATAAGGAATTACTTTCTGCAAAAGCCGTCGCAAAAGCCGTCGGCGTTAAAGAACATAAAATCGTCGAGTTGATGTTGAACCAGTGGGACGGTTGTTCCCTTACCGATGAAAAGATCGACATTGCTGACGGAAATATCGAACGGGACGATATTCCGGCTACTTATGTTCCGGCCCGAAATATGGTATTTTTATCCGTTGCCGCCTCTTACGCGGATGCCCTGGAGATCACTGATATTTTTATCGGAGTCAGCGAAGTGGATTATTCCGGTTACGTGGATTGCCGGGAAGAATTTATCAAAGCCATGGAAAATGCCATAAACTTGGGAACGGTTTTGGGGGCCGAAAAGAAACGCCGTATAACCCTACATGCCCCTTTTATGCATATGACCAAGGCTGAAGAGGTTCGTTTAGGAACGACACTGGGAGTAGATTTCGGTCTCACGTGGAGTTGTTACCGGGGAGGCGACAAACCTTGCGGTACATGCGACAGCTGTCTCTTACGGGCAAAAGCGTTTGCCGAAGCCGGAATTGAGGATCCCGCGATAGAGTAACTCAAAAAACACCATATGTTAATTCGTAAATTGTTTAAATTCGAAGGAGCCCATATCGTACGGAACTGTTCGTCGCAACGATGCAGAGAGAACATCCACGGCCACTCCTATATCGTTGAAGTGTTTATCGCCTCCGACAAGCTGGACAAAGGCTACATGGTCATGGATTTTGTACTATTAGATAAGGTAAAGGAACTGATCGACAGCTTCGATCACTCCTACTCTCTCTGGCAAAAAGAAGAAGAAGATTTGAAACAGTTCGTATACCGCTATAACCGTCGAGTAGCGGAGATCCCCGTGTCTCCCTCCGCCGAAGGCTACGCTTTATTGTTTCTATTCCTGATCGATAAAATCCTGCAACGTACGGAACATAAAAACGGAGAAGGGAATGTACGGTTAAATTCCGTGCGGGTACATGAAACGGCAACCGGTTACGCGGAAGCCTTCCGGGAAGATCTGTCTTTGGTTGACTTCTCCTTGAAAGACATCCGTTTCTCCGAAGCCATTCAGGAAGAATGGAAAGACAATGTATGGTGGAAAACATTAAAGTGAATCGAGTTCATTCAACGGTTATGTTTATTCAATTGGCAAAAGACGGCATCTTTCCTATTACGCGGGATAAAGCAGGTAATCCATTAAAAAAACTTCCGGCTTCCGGGTTTACTTTTCCGGGAACCATTCAAGGAGAAGGAAAATTGAACGGTATACCTTCACTGTTTATCCGATTGGCAGGATGCAACTTACATTGTTGCTGGCAAACTCCGGAAGGAGTCGTCGAATGCGATACGGCCTATGCCGCTTTTAAGATCGAGGAGAGCTTCCGGCTTCCGGTTACGGATATCACTCGGATCGTTAAACACAACCGGGAAAACATCCGTCACATCATCATTACGGGGGGAGAACCCCTTTTGCAAGCAGAAGGAGTGCTTATGCTTTGTCGGGAACTGAAAAAAGAGTACCCGTTTCATATCACCTTAGAGACAAACGGAACCCTTTTCAATGAAGCTTGCGCCGCCGAAATCGATTTTTTCAGCATCTCCCCTAAATTAGCCAGTTCTACTCCCCCGTCGCCACATGACCGTCGGCACAGTACCACCCGGATAAATTTAGGAAACATCCAATCGTTCATCACTCATGCACGGCAATACGGAAAAGATTTTCAACTCAAATTTGTTTATTCCGCGGAACACGATGGGGAAGAAATAAAAAAGATATTGACTCAGCTCACGGATTGGAGAAACGAAGATATTCTATTGATGCCCATGGGAGCAACTCCCGAAGAGTTACAACGTACTATTCCCAAGACTTTGGAGCATTGCATTCGTAACGGCTGGCGCTATTGCGACCGTCTTCACCTCTCTCTTTTCGGCAATAAACAAGGAGTATAATCCACTATAACAGGACTTCTTCTTTAGTTAGTAGCACGGTATACAAGATGAGTCATCTCCCTACCGTTTACTATTTTATCATACTCACCTACCATTTTCATACCGACCCTTTCCGCCACGGCACGGGACGATAGGTTTTCAGGACGAATATCGGCAATCACTATCGATGCACCCAAAACACGGAAAGCATATTCCATACAAGCTCCTGCTCCTTCCGTCGCGTATCCCTTCCCCCAATGTTTTTTACACAATATATAACCTATACCGATATATTTTTTCCCTTCTATCTCTTCCGGCAACAAACCGATTTGGCCTATCACCTCGTGCAGCTGCTTGTCCCACGCCAAAAAATAAGCGTATCCGTATCTTTCATAATTCTCGTTCATCCGTCCGATCCAAGAGTATACCTGTTCGTCTGTAAAAGTATATCCCCACGCGTACATAACCTCCCGGTCCTGTAACATCGTCGATAAAATCGAAAAATCCTCCATGGACATTTTTCGAAGAATCAATCGTTTCGTCTCTAAAAAAACACCCTCCATTGCTTTACCTTTTTAATCCCAGCCGGGTACGCGTAACATAATGAATAAGATCCTCATCCAATAAAAAACGGATTCGGGCGATCACCGCATCCCGATCGCCGGGTACGGAACAAACCAATTCTTTTATATCCATATCTCCTTTAGCAAGTTCTGCAAGGATTTCCTGATCGATCCTCTCCTTTCCCAATTTTACGGAAGCTTTTCTTCTATCTATGCATACGTCGCATATCCCGCACCCTTTATACTCTTTTTGTCCGAAATAAGCCATCAAATACAATTGCCGACAAGTCTCTCCCAACTCGATATACCCTACCATGGCTCCCACTTTCTTCTGGTAGGCCTGTTTCCTCCATTCATACGCTTCGCGGCCGATCGACAAATAAGACAAGGGTAAGCGAGGCTGATGATACAAGATATAGGGTCTGCTGTTTCCCGGAACATAACGAAGAATCTTTTGTTTGGCCAAAACGACAAAAGCGTGATAGAGTCTATACCTGTCCACATTCAGTTCCCCCGCGATATACTCTTCATCCACGTACACGTCCTGCACGAATATACCGGCATAACTCCGCATCAACACAACCATCAGACGCTCCGACAACTCATCTCCCAAATCCACGTCGTATAACTGATCGCGTAACAACAGAAACCTAACTCTGGAACGAGAGTTGATATCTGTCGTACATTCCATATACCCCGCCACACTCAATATACCGATAGCCGAAAGTACTTTCACCTGATCCAGCTCGAAACAAGAAGCAAAAGAGTCCGGATCGAATTCGAATACTCGTCCAGCCCCCTCTCCTTCTCCCAATTGGAAATGATTCCCCAAAGCTTCATAGACCCGCTTCACGTAATCTTTTTCCGGAAACTCTTTCTCTACGCGATTTTTTAAAGCCGTTAAAGAAGCAGTATTGTATAATAAAACGGCATATGCCCGCTGTCCGTCTCTTCCGGCACGTCCGGCCTCCTGAAAATAAGATTCCGGAGTATCCGGAATATCATAATGCACAACCACTCTGACATCCGCCTTATCGATACCCATACCAAAAGCATTTGTCGCAACGATGACAGGAACTTCTCCCGTTTTCCATGCCTCCTGTCTTTTTTCTCGTTGCACAGCCGACATCCCGGCATGATAATGATCCGCGCGTATACCCGCTTTCCGCAAAAAGTCAGCCAACTCCTCCGCTTTCTTACGTTTACGTACATAGACAATAGCCGGAGCATTCACCCGGGAAAGAATCATCCGTAACTCTCCGGCTTTATCTTCCACTTTCCGGACGACATAAGATAAGTTATCCCGACGGAAACTTTTTGACAACACGTGAGCCGCCTTAAATTTTAATTGTTCCTGTATATCCTTAACGACTTCAGGAGTAGCCGTCGCCGTTAGCGCCAATACCGCAACACCAGGAAAAAAATCACGAATCTCGGCTATACGCAAATAAGAAGGCCGGAAATCGTATCCCCATTGAGAGATACAGTGAGCCTCGTCCACGGCTATCAAAGACAAAGGCATCTCTTTCAGCTTCAACCGAAATTGCCCGGAAGTCAAACGTTCCGGAGAGACATACAGGAATTTAACCCCTTTATAAATGCATTTGTTGATCACGGATGCGATTTCATCCGCATCCATTCCCGTATGTATGGCCTCAGCGGCAATATCCCTACGCCTCAAATCTTCTACCTGATCTTTCATTAAAGCGATTAACGGCGTCACGACCAAGCAAATGCCGTCAAGAACCATTCCCGCCACCTGATAGGTCAAAGACTTCCCTCCTCCGGTAGGCATTAAAGCAAGTGTATCTTTACCCTCTAAAACAGACAAAATAATCTCTCTTTGGAGAGAACGGAATTCATCGTATCCCCAATACTTTTTCAATATATCATCGATCTTTACCATCTTTTAGCTGATTTCCCTACAAACGTACAAAATAAGTCGTTTCTAAAAAATTACTACTCCTATTTTCAACTTTCATCCGCGAAAAGATCTATTTAAAACGGTTTTTTACTATTTTCGCCCAACTATTTAACAACAACATGAAATCGATAATTATACTTGTCTTGTTCACTCTACTCCTCAGCGGATGCGGTAATAAAATCGATCCGAACGATGTACCGGTAGCCAAAGTATTGGATAAATACCTGCTTCTATCCGAAGTAAATGAAATAATCCCTCCGGGTACCTCCAAAACAGACAGTACTTTGATAGCACAAAAATACGTGAGAAAATGGATCACAAAAGAGCTATTATTAAATAAGGCCCTGCAAAATCTTTCCGATAAAGAAAAAGACATCCGCAAACAGGTAGAAGAATACTCTTCCTCTATCCTAATTTATAAATACAAGGAAAAACTGATATCCCAAAAATTAGAGGCTCAAATCCGTCAAGCAGAAATAGACGAATATTATGAAAAAAACAAATATAACTTCGTATTGAGAACTCCCGTCGTCAGAGCTCAATTGATTATCATCCCGAAATCGGCATCTAACATCAATAATGTTCGAAAATGGATCCGCTCCAATGAAGCAAACGATCAGGCGGCTTTAGAAGAGTATTGTATCACCAATGCTAAAAAGTACGATAATTTCAATGATAAATGGATAGAATTAAGATATTTATTAAATATTCTACCCATCACTCAAGAAGATTGGGAAAAGAAATACAAGAATAAAGAATACCTTGAGATAGAAGATGATGAAAATTACTTTTTCTTGAGAATCAAGGAGATCTTAAATGAACACGATACAGCCCCGGCAGATTACGTGAAACAGGAAATTGAAATTATTTTACGGAACAAGAAAAAAATGAACTTCGAAGATAATTTGGAAAAACAGATCAACGAAGAGGGAATAGAAAAAAATTACGTCAAAATATATTGAAATCGTAGAAAATCGAGAGATTATTCCGTGTTTTTGAAGAAAAAGTATTAGTTTAGAGCGTTTTTATTGAAATAACTTTACAAATAAATTATGAGATATTTAGTACTACTTACGTTATCATTCTTAATAAGCTATGCCTCAGCACAAAATAATGTTATAGACAAAATTGTGGCTGTCGTGGGAGAAGAGATCATATTAAAATCGGAAATCGAAAATCAGCTGATACACCTAAGAAGTGAAAATATACTCGATCCCCAAATCGATTATAAAACTCAGGTATTGGAACAACTCCTGGTAAACAAATTGTTGTTGGCACAAGCGAAAGTAGACAGTGTCGTTGTGACGGACGAAGATGTGGAAAGAGAGTTAAATGCCAGAATAGATAGTTATATTAATCAAATCGGTTCTCAGGCAAGAATGGAGAGTTATTTCGGTAAATCGATAGAAGAACTTAAAAACGAAATGCGAACCGTTGTAAAAGAGGGAGCAATTACCTCGGAAATGCAACAAAAAATCGTAAAAGACGTGAGAGTCACTCCTTCTGAAGTTCGTTACTACTATAAAAAATTAAATAAAGACAGTATAAGAGACGTAGGAGCTCAATACGAAATTCAACAAATCGTGATTCGTCCAAAAATCAGCGATTCGGAAAAAGAGAGGATCAGAAACCAATTGAGAGAATTCAGGGATGAAGTTTTAAGCGGCAAACAATCTTTTACTGTTTTGGCCGGACTCTATTCGCAAGATCCCGTGTCTGCTTCCAAGGGAGGAGAGTTAGGATATATAGCTAAAAGCCAATTAGCCCCCGAATTCGCGGAAGCGGCTTTTGCCTTAAAACCGGGAAAACTTTCTAAAATCGTAGAAACAGAATATGGATTCCATCTCATTCAGGGAATCGACAGACAGGGAGATAAAGTAAACGTACGTCACATTTTGTTACGTCCGCGTATAGAAGACAGCCAACGGCAAGAAGCCATACAGAGAATGGATTCCATCGTGAAATATATCCAAAGAGACAGCGTGCCTTTCGAGTACGTGGCTGAAATGCGTTCCGATGATAAAAACACGAGAAATAATTACGGGTTAATCGTAGATGAAGACGCCAACCCCAAACTCCCTTTGGAGATAATTAAAGGGGAAATGGCCAAACAGGTAAAAAACCTTCAAGTAGGAGAAATTTCAGAGCCTTTCTGGGATCAATCCGGTCCTATCGAAGAGTATAAAATTATAAAAATCAAGGCTTACTACCCTACCCACAAAGCCAATCTTCAAGACGACTGGAGTTTCTTCGAGAATAATTTATTAATAGAGAAACGACAAAAGGCTTTTCAGAAATGGATAAAAGAAAAGCAAGAAAGTACTTATATACATATTGACGACGAATACAAGAATGCCAAGTTTAATTTTGACGGCTGGATCAAATAAATTCCTAAAAGAGTAGGCCACGTTTTAATCAATATAATCGTAAACAAAATGCTACGTATCTGGGGAATTATATGGTGTATCTGTCTTGGAGGATTGATTGGGAATATTTCCGCACAAAACAAAAAACCGGCAAAGATCGACATAAAACATGCTGATAATCTTAAGATCGACAACCTGAAAAAAATAAATAAATTTATCGGCAATGTTCATATGACTCATGAAAATATGCTTATGTGGTGCGACAGCCTTTACCAATATCCGGACAGTAACTATATTGAAGCTTTCGGACATGTTAGAGCCAGACAGAACGATAGCATACACTTGGCAGGTGATTACATGCATTACGACGGCAACACGAAAATGGTGAAAATCAGAAACAATGTTTCTTTAAGAGATCCTAAGATCACCTTAACAACCAACTTTTTAGATTACGACGGTTTGTTTGAAATAGGTTATTATTTTAATGGCGGACAAATAAAAGACAGCGTAACGGTTCTAACCAGCAAATTAGGAAACTACTTTACCAAGACCAAATTAGCGTACTTTAAAGATAGTGTACGAGTAGATGCTCCCGACTATATTATCCACTCGGATACCCTAAAATACCAAACAGAGACGAAAGTGGTCTCCATATTAGGTCCTACGAATATATACGGAAAAGGCGAAGAGGGTACTACTTTATATTCAGAGGATGGATGGTACAACACGTTGACAGGACATGCCGAACTTTACAAAAATAATCATATCACTTACCTAACTTATGGAGGAACAGCCAAGACCATGGTCATCGACAGTATTACGCAAGAAGCTCTTTTAATAGACGATGTAGTACTTACCGATACGGTCAATGATGTCATTGTAAAAGGAAATTATGGAATGGTTAACCAAAAAAGTAACAACGCTTTCGTTACCGATCGCGCTTTATTGATTCTCGCGGGAAAACAAGACTCTTTATTTTTACACGGCGATACCCTTTTTTTAAACAAGGATACATTAGGCAATAATATTTTAAAAGCTTACTACAAGGTCCGGTTTTATAGTAAAGACCTACAAGGAGTAGGCGATTCCGTGGTCTACTTAACGGTCGATTCTATGATCTCCATTTATAAGCGTCCGGTAATATGGGCCTCTGGTAATCAAATGACGGGAGAAATTATATCTATTCTTACCGGAAAAGGAACCGTAAAAGAGTTTTACCTGAAAAATCAGGCTATGATGATAGCCCGAAGGGAGGAAACCGAAATATTCGATCAGCTCAAGGGTAGGAACATGACCGGTTATTTTAAAGATAACGAACTTTATAGAGTGTTCGTGGATGGAAACGGAGAGAGTATTTACTATCCGGACGACAAAGGAGCCATTATAGGAATGAACCGGGCCACGAGTTCAAACATACGTATCGAAATAAAAAACCGAAAGGTAACGGATATTATCTTTATAAACAAGCCGGAAGGAGAACTGAATCCCTTGTTCCTTGTTGATCCCGAGGAAGCTCGGCTAAAAGGCTTTCAATGGTTAAAGTACCTTCAGCCTAAAGATAAACACGATATATTTAACAATCCGTTACCGGAAACAAAAGAACCTGTCAAGCAAGAAGAAAAGGAAGACTATTAATCACATAAAACAAATATTACTACTTCATTCGAAACGAATCTATAGTCACATTTGACGATAAACGATAACCTTAGCCCCTTCTTCCAATACAACGGAAAAGGTCTTCCCTAAAGCTTCGTTCAGGGTGGCTTCCCACCAATATAAAAACCTCCGTTTCCGGATAGGATAACGCAAACCGAAGGTCGAAACCATCCCGTGAGGATACAAAGAAAAGAGCGAAACCTGTTGCCCGGGCCGACATGACAAGGTCGCATCTTTCAAGAGCGGCGTAAACAAACCATAATCAGATAACATTTCAATCCGGGCGAAATCGGGAGCATATTGTAGTAACAGCGAGATATTTCCTAATGTATGATCTTCACGTAACCCCGTGGCTCCCAGTATCAGCACCTCACGAATTCCTTTTTCCCCGGCATAACGAACGGCTTTTGTCAAATCATTGGTCTCCTGCTCCCTCAACTGATACAAACGATTCGCGTAACGAGTACACAACTCTTCCGGTAAACTGTCTAAATCCCCCACAATAACGTCCGGAACAATTCCGTGTTGTTCCAGGTGAACTACAGCTCCATCACATGCAATGATATACTCCGCCTGATTCAATATTCTCAACGCTAACTCTCCGGAAGGAAACAAACCATTAGCGACAACTACACATTTATAATTTTCCATCATATAAGATTCCCTTTTTCTTCCAATTGACCCACCCTACGACAGCCAAAACTCCGTAACATATAAAAAGAAAGCAAGTAGGATAAAGTTCCCGCTGGTAATAGAGATACACCGATACAAAATTAATTACTACCCAAAAATACCAATGTTCCAAAATCCGGCGGGCAAGCATCCACGTGGCCGTAATGCTCAACGCCGTCGTAAAAGCATCACCGACCGGAACAGGAGAATCTGTATAATCGGCAAGTACGCGGAATAAAACCCCGTACAACACTCCTGTTACCGCTATAATCCCTAAAAATATTTTCAGATTCAAATGGTGATACAGTATAGCGACCTCTCGTTTTTCTCCCCTGTTCCCCATTTTCCGCCATTGCCAGAAACCATAGACGCTCATGCAAACATAATAAATATTCAAACTCATGTCCGCGTAAAATTTGGAAAAGAAAAAGACAAATACATAGACGAAAGAGGTCAGGAACCCGACAACCCACATCGCCCGATGCTGAAAAATTTCCAATATCAGGTATACAATCCCCGTCACAACGCCCAAATATTCTAAAAAATATTCCATTCTATTCCTTCTGTCGATCGGCAAAAGTACTTATTTATCGGCAAAAAATCCTATGCAGAGGCCCCTTTTTATAAGAACCGTTTGATTTAAAAATAATCTCTTAACCAACTTAATGGATCGCAATCCCGTTAATAGGTTTGTTTTTACGGGATAAAGACGTTCAAAATCATTATGCCTTTTTCAAACCGCTCTTTAAAGTCTTATTGATCTCTTGCAAATAATGCGGAATTTGACCGATAAAATTTTCTGGCGGATTACTGTAATTCTGATCAGTCAGCTCATTCAGCGGTAAAGCATATGTCATACTGAAAAAAGTTGGTCCATATCCTCTGAAATACCTTTATGAATTATCGATATAAATCATCGGACAACACACCGAGCAGTGTCTGCAACGGCACCTCTTTCAAAACCACTTTCTTGTCGCAATCAAGCAGATAAAGCGTCGGCATGACTGACATGACATACAGTTCCCGCTCACGAATATCGCCCCGGTCCAATCCGACAATCCACTCCGTCGGAAAATCGTTTTTCGTACGGTTCCATGCCTTCCGGTCGTCATCCGCGTAAATAGCGAGTACCGTCAACTGTTGTGCATGAATTTGTTGCCGGAGAAATTCATTTCCTTGCAACTTCTCCATCATTTTTTTACAGTGGTCGCAATCAGGGTCATAAAAGATCAACAGTATTCGACGCCCTTTCGTACCGTAAAGTGTCTGCAGCCTCCCGTCCCGGGTAAAATAGGTAAAATCGGCAGCCTTCATTCCGGGGCGATTTTTCTTTGCCGCTTCCAACAAATAGACGGAACGCATTTTATCGTACTCTCCCAAAACAGGCGTACGCACCATTTCCTCTAAAAAAAAGATAAAATACTCCTCGTTCACCATCGGGGAAACGGGTTCATAAAGATACTTTTCAGCTATTTCCATTAAAAGCGTATAGGCCACGGGGTCGGCTTCGGCTTGTCGCATCAGGTTCCGGACAGCCGGCTGCAATGAAGTCGATTCGGCATGAGGAAACAAAGCGACAAAATTGACAAAATTCTGTTCCATAAAAGCCGTATCACGACTGCATAGCGTATCCCGGAAGTCCATATCGTCCCAGAAATGCGTAACAACGTAAGCCGCCCTTTCGGGAGCACTACGAAGAGTCGAAGGGATTTCGGGAAGAGGAAGTTCCCGAGACGACAAGGTATCCCCTAAAATCTTATCGCAGATCGCCGTATCACGAGGTTGAGCCGTCCCACCGTTTCCACAAACGGCAAACAACACCGATAAAACGAATATTCCGCCTCCAATTTTCATATCTTCTTTATTTCGTTATAAATTCGACAGTCCTGTCGCCTATTCCACACAACGTATAAAACATGCATCGCTGGTATTCACACTCTCGTTATTGTTGAAAATGTTAGAACTGCTTATCAAATTGAAATCGAAAGTAAAATAATTAAAATCCCAACCAATAGCATTACCTTCCCTTCCATTATTCTCTTTCTGTTTTAACCAATAAATAGCTCCCGGTCGCATATAAAGATCATAGAAAAGCGGCTTATCATCAGGTGTAGGAAAGGGAGCACTTCGCCCCGAAGCATATCTGAGTACCGCTACTTTCCCATTTTCGTTCTTTCCGTCTTTCCGATGGCCGTACCCGGAAGCTCCCAAAGGAAAAAACACGTTTCTGCCCCCGTACTCTTTTGACGTTTCCGACTTGTTGTACACGAAAACCCCGCGCATGCCGAATTTCGGATTCGTATTATACTGATAACCATAAACTTCCTCTATTTTGGAGAGGGTCTCGGTAGCTTCGTCACCGTAGAGTACGCCAAAACCTTGTTCAATGTCGTCGCTATCCCACAAATCATTATAATCTTTATAAGTTGCCACGGATACTTTCTTCCCGTTTACAGTAGGATCGGAAAAACTCCCGAAATGATTCTTTGAGGTTATTTCGCTCCAAAGGCAAGTTGTATCTGTCCCGGCAATAAGAAATGGAGTATCCTTATGATCTTTGAAATCACTTTCGGATACGTCAATCCAAATCGGCTTATCGTTTTTATTATTAGTAGCGTCGATCGGTTGCTCCCAGTTTCCGAATTTAAACAGCGAACCTTCCTCCGTGGGAGCTTCCGCTTCTCGCGTGGCCGTACGCATATTAAACGAATGCCATTTCCTGCCATTCTCTATTAGCGCCAAGGGAGCGTACCCCTGACGGGCAAAAATCAGATGGTAACAACTGTAGTTATGATACTCCACTCGAATCACCGCACAACGGGATTCATGTTCATCACAACCGTTAAAATAAATTTGAAAATCGATGGGAGTACCCGTGCTGCCCTTCACCGTATCTTTTGCTAAAGTGATGGTTTGTTTATCCCCCCGCACGATATAAGCCTTCCACGCTCCTTCTGAAGTAAAAGTTTGAAATTCCGTGGCATTTTCCATCGGTAGTCGTTTCAACACGACGTGGAACGGCCGCTTGTTATCGTGTTTACGCCATATTCCCTTCGGGTTCACTACACGACGTACCTGCATAACCGTAGCCGGCTTTACGATTTTTTTTCCGTTAGACAACGTTGCCGTGAACGTAACCACCGCTTTACGCTGGTAAGCGACATAGGGATTATTACCCGTGTAACCCGTTTTAACAATCATCTGCTTAGCGCGAGTATACATGGGAAGCCGGTAAGTCACCGTATTTTCCTCAGGTTCTTTCACCACGTAATACCGGCCGTCCTCCGTATCCGACCCGTACACGCCTGTCGTCACCTCTTTGTACACCCGTTCTCCTCGGTTGGTGTTTTTATAATACATCTCGTTCGATGTGACTTTCGATTCTTCAAGAATGGTCTGCGTTGTCCTGCGGAGAGACAAGAAGCCGTTCCACTGATTTAAAGGGGCACTCGAAGTCACCTCCGGATCCATATTTCTCCAGTAATCGAAACGGGGAGCATTATAAGGAGCCCACGCGTTCGTATCGATTTTGGCCGATAATTCCGTCACTTCATGAGGACCGCCGTTGACTTTAACGGGTAACAACATGGAGTGATTATAGAGATAGGAAATGTAATAAGGCTCCGGTACCTGGATACTCGGTATCTCCTCTTCGTAATCAATATGCCAATCCACATCGTTAGCAAAATGATTGAATTTCAATGTTAATTTATAATGATGATTACGCTCCGCATCATAGTCCTTATCCGTATCCTTACCAAGCATGAAACGATACACGATATCCCCGTTTCCCAATCTTTTTTCATTAATGGAACGATAGTAAGCCCGAACTTCGATATAAGTGCCGTAAGGCTTATTATCTTTGTATCCGTCGGCTCCCTCCTGATTCCCGTTAGGATAGGCAATCACTCCTTTCTCGTTTGCATCCTGACGCTTACTTTTCCCTTCTCCCTGCATGTTTTCATAAAAGAAAAGCGCATCGGCAGTTTCGGAATGATCGCTTCCGTGCTTCGGTTTTCCCTTGGTGACACGTACCGGCCAAGTCTCGTCGTAAGGCTGATTCTTAGGATCGGCATATGTTATCGTTTCGCCTTCGCGAATGAGTTCGTCCGTTTTAACGGGAGTATTTTTCTGTCCAAGGAAACAACGAGCGGGAATATCTCTGATCTGCACAGATTTAATGTAGATAAAAACCCCTTCTTCAAGGTTCGTACCGTCGTAAGCAACCGTCACTTTCGAAGCCGCACGGCGTATCCACGCATGTAGCCGCATATTTTTTTTATTGACAGTCAACACGGGTGCCTCATCATGAATTTCATCTTCCTCGGTAAAATGACCGAACATCTGGTTATTTTCGGCCACCTTGTTTTGCCAATCAAAAGAGATACTTTTAAGGCCTTCTATCGTTTGGATTTTCTCTGCATAAGAACCGAGATCCCCCATGTTGGCAGCGACATAGATATAATAGCGCCCATAGGGTATCGTCAATTTAAACACGGCCCGGGGCGTAGAACTCTCGGCGATATTGATTCCCTCTCTGTTTTCGTTTTGTACGGAAAATTGTCCGGATGCAAGCAGACGCCGCTCTATCAACTTCCCTTCCAAATCATACAATAGCACGCAAAGATTTTCAATACTTTTAATGGTATTGCCAGCAGTCTTAGCTTTCCCGGTCAAAGCCGCAGCCAACGGTTTAAACTCCACGGTAGCCATTAAGGAACTTTCACCCTTCGGCACAAATTCATCTTCTCCATCTATCAAATCATCGGTACAAGCTGCCAGTCCGATGATTAAAATGTACAAAATACCATATAAGATATTGCGTTTCATATTCTTAAATACTTCCTTTGTTACAATCCGAAATCCGGCTCAAGGACCACCTCCCCGTAGGGTTCGAGATCGACCTGCCAATTTACCTGATTGTCATTGATAATGATCTTTACTACCACATGCGTGTTGCGCGGCAGGCATGACAAATCGGGAAAATAATCGCTCAACACCGCCCCCTTGTCCAAAGAGATGGACATCCGGTAATTTCTCGGATCTCCGCCCGGATCGGTATATTTACCTTCCAACAAATAGATCGGGTCCAACGTGATCTCCTGTCCAACAGGTAATTTTATATTCTCCTTCCGTTCAAACGTGTAATACTCGTTACTCCCTATCGTGGGAACAGCATATTCGGTAATTTCCTTGTTTTCGTTATATTTTGTATCTTTCGGCAGGTAATACTCCCGGCGAGCCATCTTGTCGATACTCAATCCGGTGAATACTCTATCGCTACCGGTACGATTGATTATACGGAAAGAGAATTTAACGGCAGCCCGTGTTACGTAAAGCCTACAATAGGCATCACTGTCCGCAACCTCTACCTTGTGGCATTCGCTCATGGGTAATGGTCCGAGAATCTGCTCCGAATTATTGTCTAACTGTATCGTCAATCCCCCCAACCTGTCCTCCGGAAAGGGCAATCCGACATAAATCGCCGAAAGATCCTCCTTCAGCAGTTTGCGGAATACCCCGGTCTCCTTCGTTGGAATCATCGTCTCTTCATTGACAAAAAGATAGATCCGTTTGGTCTCTTTGCCTACCACCCTGAACAAAACGTTCCCGTATGTCTCGACAGCCGATGAGAGTTCCAGCAAACGGTTGGCTTCCACCGTATTGTCGGGACGCACCACGACGATGCGCAACGTTTTCATCTTCTCGTTTTCGTTCGACGCCGGCTCGCTGTTTCGCATCCGTACCGGTACGTCGGATAAAGCCACATCGATTTCCAGATTTACCAACCTGTCTTCTCCCTCCCGTGTCTCTTCTATCCCTTCGCAACTACATCCCATGAAAATAAGGCACATGAGAAACGGTATGATATATGCCAACAATTTTATTATTTTCATAACTCTGTTTCGTTGAGTCTCACGGTCCAGTCATTAACCTTGATATAAGTCCTGAGCCAGGAATAATCCGAGCGAAGGAAAAAAATCAACGACCATTCGCTCTCCCGGTCGAGAAACTCCTGTGGATCCATCTCGGCATAAAGTTCACTTTTCAATAACAACAGGTAATTATTGAGAGGGATATCGATAATCTCCGTTCCATCCTTCTTCCTTTTGATGACCAACCGGGGAGCATTTTTCGTCATCAGCCGCGATGTCGAAAACTCCGCGTAGGCCACTATCGCCTCTTTTCCTCCCTCGATCACCCCCGTTGACGCTTGTCCCTGCGCCCAGGGGGTATACCTCACCACTCCGTTGTCGATCAAATCGTTATTTACACCGAAAAGTGTATTGTCATCCGTAATTTCGAATTCGAAATCCTTATCGTTTACCGGATCGCCATTGGTTTGTTGCAGAACAATCCTGATGTTATTCGTATTCTTCATCATCTCCACCACACCTTCCCGGTAGGAATCAGCCGTCCGTAAACTCAATTCTCCCCAGTACATATCATGCAGCCTCTTTTTTCCGGCCACCGTGAGACACTCCCTGTCCATCACTACCTGCAAATCGTCATATACAGCCCTTTTGTCCGGCTCCGATACCATCTCAAAAGAACTTTTCTCACAGGCTAATCCCCCGTACGCCACGAAACGGTAATCTCCCTCCTCCAAGTCCAAGGTCATCCGGTATGCCTCATCCCGTAACTCGGTCCCCGTCACAACCCGCTTCGTCACGTAACGGCCTTCCCCATCGTACACAAGCAATGTCAGACAATCCACCTTTTTCGGAAATGCGTTGGCATACTCCATATTATAATCGTACACGAATCGCAGAGACACACCATGCTGACAAGGTTCGAGGTCTTCATAAATACGTTCGCACGAAAGTAAGGCCGTTGCTAACATAACGCTCTGCACCATGCCGATGAAGCGTGATATTATAAACTGTCTGTTATTTTTCATTTTTAAAATTCGATATTATTGACACGTACGGTCCAAGGCAACACTTCCACCGACACCGTCAGGTATACCTCACCGCTTTCATCCGGATCGTCGGGATCCACGGGGTCGGGATCGTTACTTGTAATACGGGGATGCCCCAGCTTACTGATACCCGTTACTGCCAGTTTATACACGTTATTGCGTACCACGCCGAATTCCATTGTCCCCATCGTACCGGGAAAACCATTGTCGTTATGACGGTTCCAGTAATAATAGTAGAAATAGTATCCCACTCCGGCATGATTGTCTTTATCCATCTCCGCATCATTGCTTGCCTGATAAAGAGTGAAACCGGCTTCGGTTGCTGCCTTACGGAAAGCGGCAAGCGCTTCCTCCGTTTTTTGCACATCCCCTTTGCCCTCATCCCAAATCTCTATCAGCTGCTGGTATAATTTATCCGGCCCGCTCTCCTCGCCGATCCTCGCTGCCGAATGGAGCGGATGTCCCGGAGCAGTCTGTTGTGCTGCCACCTTCACCCCGGTGTTCCATCCCACGTATATCTGATTTTGGAAAGTATACAAAATGGGGTAAACGGCATTGCTGCCTTCCACGTTATACGTGTATCCCTTTATACCTTCAGGCAAAGTATATTCGCCCCGGATAGCCTTATAAAGCTGCTCATTCGTCGTTTCAAGATTGGTTCCGGCAAGTAGCTTCCCTTTAAAAACGATCCCCGTCGAAATGCCGTTTTTCTGGTGGTCGTCATTCCCCGGAATCGTATTCTCCGTCACATAACGCCAGATACGATAGTCCTTCACGACCGAAGTTCCTGCCTCCGGCGTCCAGCCTTCGTCATTGTCTTCACGTCCCTTAATCACATCGTCGATCCAGTAATTGTCCCATTGCCTGCGTGTACTGGCATCAATACGGCCATCGTTGTTAAACAGTCGAAAATTAAAATGATCTTTCAGTTTATTGATTACCTCAGATGTGTTCAAATCATTTTGTTTGAACTCAGCATCCGTATCTACAACGTAATTGGAAGCGGTTTCCTTGCCGCCGATTACCGCATTCTCTCCCTTCCCGTCCGCAGACACACGCCTCAAGTAATAAAACTCTTTGCTCATATTGACCAAACCCATGCGGATCAACTGTACTTGCAAGCCGTCGTCTTCCTTTCCTTCGGGCGTCCTTCCGATGTTGTACGTATTCTTTCCGGTACCACTCCCGTCCCTGAAATCAAAACGCGCCACGGAACGTTCCACATCGATCGCTCCTCTATCGTTCGTAGCATTATCGTAATTTCCACCGTTATCCCCGCTCAGATTGAAGGGATTCGCTTCGGTAGCGTATGCCTCCACCCACTCTTGGAACGTATTGGGAATCAACCGCTCGGCCTTTCCCGCATTAGACATCAGAAACAACCCGTTAGACCAAATGGTGGTATTCTTGTCGCTACCCTCAATATCATTCTGTAACACACGGCAAACCTTGTTCGCCCAATCTGCTTCATGGCCTTCTTCCATGTCGGACAACTCGTCTATCAGGTCCTGCGTGGGATTACAAAATACATACACGTGAACTTTATTGTTGCCCGGATCCTTTAAAATTCCGTTGTTATCATACAATCTTTGGATACCTGTTCGACTGATTGCCGCGGTAGCGGTTATAGTAGCCCGGGTTCCGGGTTGTGCCGGAAGTCCGCCTACAATACCATGTGTCACGTATTTATCTTTCGTATCGGCCAACACCAGAAGAATGGAAGCCACATGATTCTCATAATCCTGGCCCACCTCCTGACCGGTATTCCCCGTCGTACTGCGCGCCAATGTCTTGGTCGGTAATGCCACGTTAACATTCATATACAACATCTCCCGCTCTCCTTTATCATCAGGCCATTCGTCGGGAATTTTCTCTTCGCTGTGACAGCCAGCTATTAATCCGGCTATGAAAAAAACAGCTAAAATTTTACTCCAATGTTTCATTTGCTTTATTATTATCATGCTGAGGTTGTTTTTGACTCGATTCGTTTTTCAGTTTTTCGATTTGTTTTAACATCGTTTCAGCCTTCACAATACCTTTCTCTCCGGCTTCAACGAAAAATTTCTCTGCCGCATCGTAATCGCCCGCGAGCGCAGCATAAACTCCCCGGGCATATACACTCTCGGCAGCATTACCTGCCTTACGGAGATAACGCTCTGCCTTTTTCAAATCCCCCATAGCCATCGCCGTATTGGCTGCATTAAGGTTTGCCGTCGAATCGGTAGGATACATCCGCACCGCAATTTCGAATACTTCGTTAAACTCTTCACTACCCGGCTCCATTTCCCGCGTAACGAGGAACATCTCCTGAAGACTCAATTTCTGAGGAGTGGTAGCCAAAAGACTTCTTATCTCGTCAACATTCGCGTACGGACGCACGACATATTCCACCGTATAATCGGAATGCCGCAAACCGGGATAGACGTTTTCCAGCAAAAAACGATAATCCGCCGGATAAGTCAACTTGATTTTATTTTCTTTGACATCCGCATCCATATTGCTTCGAATCAGTTCCAGAATACCTTGCCGATTGGTCAAGTCGGAACTTTCCACGTACCGGGCCAATCCTGCCCAATCTTCCGGCTCATAAGCGGTCGACAAGAGCGTATCGGCAAAATCATACAACCCTTGTACGTATCTCATCAGCGTTTCCGTACGCCCCTTGGCCAAACGAGTGTTGTTGGCATAGGAACCTTCCGGCGAAGCATACCCCTTGATACGGATTGCGGTAATCCACATATCCGGATCATTCCGTACGGCATCTATCGTGCTTCTGATCTTCTGTAACTCCGCCGGGTTATTCCGGTAATTTTCATGGATTTCCGTCCGGTTCACGGGAAAATCGATATAAGCAGAACCCTTCTCCTCCCGCATCTTAATTTCTGCCCTCGGAGGTATATAGACAAACTCCGGTTTGAATTTTTCCGGCTCGAGATTTAACGAGGTAAGCAATTCGCCGTTTTCCATCAATACTTCGCATTGACATCCACACTCTCCCTCCTCCATCGTAAGCATCGCCGCAGACATCCACTTTTCGTAGGGTATCACCGTACGATATTCGATAACCGAAACTTCTCCGCAACGATAAAGTGCCATATCATCCGAAGAAAAACCGTTACGCAAGTGATAGTAGTAACGGTTACGACCGGCGACCACTACCGAAGAAAGACGCAAACTGTCTCTCTCTCCGGCTAATAACGGCGTAAATATCACTTCCCGATTGCTTTTCATTTCCAAAGCCGAAACATCGATATCCATCGATACGAATAATTTATCCTCCGTACTAGAAACAGCAAGATTCGATACCGTTACCTTTCCATTCATAATCGTCTGAGCACCGGCTTCCATTATACAAAACAGAAGCAACAGGCCGCTGCAAAGTATTTTCATTATTTTATCCACAACCATAACCCCATGAATTAAAACGTATATACCAGATTGACCGCGGCCTTCGTGGGACCGACATAATTATGCGACTTATTCTTCGCAAGTTTCTTTCCGCAGGTAGCGCAAGGATAACTGTCATAACGAGTATAAATATAACCTATTCCCAACTCCGCTTCCAAGTTCCAGTGTTTACCCAGTATCCACGTGTAACCGTAAGCAATACCCGCACCGACGAACCATCCCTGATAACGTCGATCGGAAAGATTCGAAAAATCAGTACCAAGAAAAGAAATACTATTCTTCAAGCTTCCTATATTATACTGACCGCCCAAAGCATGTACTCCCATGAAATGCCCGGCAAATCGGTCGCAAAACCAATAACGGGCCTCCGGCTGAACGAGCCAGTGTTTCCACTTTCGCTCATGCGAAAGTGTCCAGCCATTGTAGTTGGCAGATACATCCAAGGTCCAACGGGAAGCAAGTCCCACCTCTACACCTGCATTCACAGTATAAGCGGCAATATCATAAAGCAGATTCGTTTTAACCGCCACATTCTGACTTTTGGCACATAGACTTCCGAGTGCCATGCATAAAAACAGAATTGTTCTAATTTCGACTTTCATCTTCATTTTCTCATATCTATATTCTATCTACGACAACATACGCTACAACAAATTGCAGATCTCTATGCAAGAAATCTTTATGTAGATTAAATATTTGACTATTAGAACAATAATAAAAGACGTGATTTGATTTTTATATATTTTATAATTTTTTATTTCTCCAGATTCATAATCCTATCTTAAATTTTATTTATTATTAACATTAAATGATTAAATCTCGATTTTTTAACAATATATATAAAATACTATTATATAGCATTCTACACAATCGGATAGTTTTTTTTTAGTTAAAAGATGCTGTAATTTCTTTGATTCAATGACGAAAATATTTTATTTTTGCGAGTAATATATCATGTTTCTTGCATAGAGATCTACTGATCCAACATCTCTATAATACCCTGATTCACAGAATCTATGATGGAATTTTCCAACATTGTCAAATAAATCTGAGTCGTTCGCTCGGACGTATGTCCCAATCCCGCACTGATAACCGATATCGGAACATTGCAATTGCGAGCGGCAGTCGCCCAACTATGCCGGGAGGTGTATGAAGTGATTTTACATCCCGCCAATAATAATCCGGACAATTTATGAAGCAGGCGATTATGATTATTTAATGCAGCCAAGTATTGTCTGTAAGCTACTGACCTATCGTCCGTCGTCAGGATCGGGAAAACATAGGGCGAATTTTCAGTCGCTTTCTCGTATCGGACGATAATAGACCGAATACTGGGTTCAAGCCGAATACAAAGCAGTTGCCCGGTTTTATGTCGCGTATAACAAATCATATCGTTCTGAATATCCGATTTACGCAGGTAGGCAATATCCACAAACGCCATACCCCTCGTACAGTAACTGAATATAAAAAGATCACGGGCAAATGCCAATGCTGCATTCCATGACAGATCGAGTTTATGAAGCCGGCGTATGATTTGTTCATCGACCGCACGTTTACGCGTCTGGTCCACACCGGTATAGACATTTTGAAACGGATAGGTCTGCTCGACTATACGTTGCCGGACCGCCTTGTTATAAATCGCCCGCAAAACACGCATGTAAAAAGAGATGGAGTTACGGACAATCCCGCGCCTGACAAGAAAAATACTGTAATCGTCGATGAGCTCCTCGGTCATAGCCACAAAAGGCAGATCCATATTGGCGAGAAACGAGGAAAAACTATTCTTTGTACGTTCATAATTTTTTGCCGTTCCCCACCGATTGCAACGTTGCAAAAATTCGATTTGCATTTGCATGAAAGCCAGTACGGACACTGGACTGTTAGCGGTTTTATAACGTCTGACAATATCGTTTACCGTGTATGTCTTACCCCGACGATCGAGAAGCTTGATAATATGTTTCAAATGCATCAGGTCATTATCTATCTGTTTTTGTATCGGAACCACATTTCTAAAAGAAGAGATTACCTGCCCGGTATTCGAATTCCATTCGTCAGGAAACAGATGTATCCGAGTTGTTATTTGCTGACTTTTCCCCCTATGGGATAATTGATAATAAACCGTTCCGGCTTTTCCTGCGACCGTTGAATTGCGTAATTTAACCTTTACTGTTGCCATAGTATTTAAATTTTTGCAAATATGAATTACTTTCCGGAAAGTTTTCCAAAAGAAAAGCAAGCATTTTTCAATCGATTATCGTAAAAAGGGGAGCGAATCATATTCGTTCCCCTTATAGTATCACTCGCAATCTTCCTCACGTTCTCTGGATCGAAAAAGGCCGGACATTTATCTTCCTCTTCTCCTGATCCAGATAAATAGAGCAAAGAAAAGTAAGACGACAGGAAATACTCCCATAAACATTATTTTGATAATATAAGCCCCCGTTTCTCCCACGTATATTTTATTATCAGGAATAGGAGGACGACGCACGTCGATAGGCACCTCTTCATCCGATAACCAGAAGAAGGCTCCTTGTATAATCATGTAGTTGGAAGCTTTAATACCTTTTCGACTTCGGCTGAATTCGCCGTTACTCACGCAATCGGCATCACCGAAGATCATAATTTTCTGCTCCTTGTCACCTATCTTACGAGTCAAAGCCAAACCCGTCACGAAGGTTTTCCGGATCTCTCCCGCAGAAGGATCGAAACGGGCCGTGTCGTCAACAAAGTTCGTCATCTGCAACTCGTTCCAGCAATCGATCGTGTCGCTGACAAATAAAGGCGTTACCGTATACCCCTTATCCGTTACATAATCTAACCCCGTGGCACTCGGCATCGTGGCCACGTATCCCCAGGCTTTCATACGTTTGTAAACATAAGAGAAATCAGCAGCCTCTTTTGTCGGGGTAGCAACGATAAGATCAGCCTGAAAGTTTTCCGTCGGGCGTACAAGAATACCCGGCATGAACTGCACTCCGAATTGCTCGATTACGGGGTTCATCACCTCCTGGCGTTTCGGTTCTCCGACAATAAACAAGTTGCCCCCCCGGGCGATATACTTGTCAAAGTTCACTTTTTCTACCTCCGTCATCGGTTGACGCATCTCGGCAATAACCAAAATATTAACATCTTCCGGAATCTCTTTATCCAGCGTCAGGTTTTCGAAATCGAATCCCTGGTTGATCAACGAGTGACGGAAAGGTTTATCCTGGGTGAACATACTGAAATCACGATCTCCCTCGCGCTCCGTGTTACGTTCCCCGTGTCCGGTCAAGAACCCGACCTTCGGCAACTTCATCACCAAACGTTTGAAAGCGGCAGAGATCTCGGTCTCACCAGGGAAAACCGACATGTCATCGAACACCCGCAAGAAGGTTTTCTGGCCGTTCTCCCGTTCCAACAAACGAACAAAACGGTTTTTCTCACCCGATAAATCGATTTTTTCACGAATCTGTTCCGGTGTCAATACCTTGTTGGAATCCAGACCGAAACTCTCGATCATCTTTTTAGCCTTCCACTCCATCGTCGTGTTAGGGAATCGCTTGTCCAGTTCTTCCATATTCACCGAATCGTAATAATAAACGTAGTTCATTTCCATATCCGGTTTAAAACGAAGGTATTGTCTGAAACGTTGTAAATCCCAATTCCGGCTGGAAGGTAAACCATACCAGGCAAAACCATCCAAAACATTCACGTAAGTGGTAATTTTTAACTTGCCGTCCATCCTCGCCACTATATTCTGGCTGTTCGGAGTTAACGTGTTTGTCTTCGTCCGCGTAGCATCATAAAACGACATCAACGCCGGACGGGAGGAGAGATAACCGATAAACATGGCCACACACCAAATACCGACGTATTTTCCCCATGTTACCATCCAAGATGCTTTCTGACGCCGCGATTGCAAACGAACGATAGACATCGAGAGGAATAAAACGATAACGATCAAGAAATAAAGCACGTCTTCCGAGCAGATCAAACCGTTTACAAACTCCCCGGCACGTCCGGAAATGGCTAACCAAAAAGTAATATCCCGCACGAAATCGATCTCCTGCCACAATCCTTTCACGTAAGACAAAGCTGCTAAGATAGCCAAGGTGCCGACAGCAGCAACAATCTGGTAAGAGGTCAAACTCGACATAAACAGACCGATCGCCGCGTAAGCACAGATCAAAAGGTATATACCGAGCATCCCCGAAAGAACTACCGGAAAATCAAAATCCTTTACAACGCAAGCGGCGTAAATCGTGTAAACCGTCAAAACGCCGATTAAAACAAGAGCGTATACCATCATCGAGAGGTATTTTCCCATGATGATCTGCGTGTTCGTTACCGGCGAGGAGTAAAGCAACTTAATGGAACCGCTTCCCAGCTCCCGGCTCATCAAACCCATCGTCAACAAGGGAATGTAAAGGTAAAGGTAAGACTGAACGGCCGTGAACAAACCGCTCCAGCCTCCATAAAGTCCAAGCGTGAGAGCCCAGTTTCCATACCCCATGGATTCCCGACGAACAAAATTTTCAATCAAACCGGAAAAGGTCATACTACATTGAAACGTGAATATGATCAGGATCAACCAGGCGATCGGCGAGTAGAACAACGTTTGTAATTCCGTTTTCGCTATCTTGAATATTGTCTTCATCGTAAACGTGTTTTAAAATTATTTCTTTGATAATTCGGCAAA